>NZ_QLIR01000062.1 GCF_003428155.1 Fastidiosibacter lacustris | reverse complement strand
TTACCATTACTAAAATCTGTGCAAATCACCTGTTGACTCACTTTGTTTACTACTATTTGGCTCTTTAAAGTATGTCTTTTCTTTTTTCCAGAGTAGAACCTTTTTTGTTTTTTTTAGGGCGTTGCACAGGATGTTCACTGGCATCTACTAATACAACCTCATATTCAACCTCGCTTTTTAATAACGCTTTTCGCCCTGGCAAGCTGAACTTTTTACTTTTAATCAGCGTATCTTCAACCCAACGAATCGTTTTATAAGCATAGCCCTCACTAATCCCATAACTTTTGCTAACATGAAAGTAGGTACGATATTCCCTTAAATATTCTAACGTCATTAACAATGTCTCCTCTATACTCAACTTATTTTTTCTACCACCCCTTAGTTTTTTTTCTGCTCGCGCCGCTTGTAATATTTTCACCATCTCTTCAAACGTTGGCTTTTTTACACCTGTTAAACGACGAAACTCATCTGCTGCTAACTTGTTTATCGTTTCCCATCTCATTGATCATATCCACCTTTAATTTTTAAATAGCTATTTTGCTAGATTAAATACGGTTTGGAA
>NZ_QLIR01000061.1 GCF_003428155.1 Fastidiosibacter lacustris | reverse complement strand
AAATTCCTGCAATATGGTTTTATGAAACCGCTCACATATCCCATTGGTCTGTGGTGATGCTGCCTTTGTTTTAGTGTGTTCTATATCTTGGATAGCTAGATACAACTGATAATCATGATGTTCAATTTTACCGCAATATTCAGTCCCTCTATCTGTTAATATGCGAATAAGTGACATGTTATGCTCTTCAAATAACGGTAACACTCGATCATTTAATAAATCGGCGGCAGTAATGGGTGTTTTAGAGGTGTATAGTTTGCAACAAGCAACTTTGGAGTACGTATCTACAAAGGTTTGCTGATACACTCTACCAACGCCTTTTAAAGCGCCAACATAGAAAGTATCCTGAGAGCCAAGATACCCAGGATGTTCGGTTTCAATCTCACCACAAGCAAGGTCATCTTCTTTTTTCTTTTCAAGCGCCTGTACTTGTGACTCCGTGAAAACAAAACCTTCTTCAGCAGATTTGACTTCCAAAGCCAATAAGCGTTGTTTGAAGTTGGCTAAAGCATTTCTAAGCCAGATCGAGCGAACGCCACTAGGAGAAACAAATATGCCTTGTTTTCTTAACTCATTACTGGCACGTAGTTGTCCATAGGCAGGGTATTCAATCGCATATTCAATAACGGCTTTTTCAATTACTTCATCAAC
>NZ_QLIR01000060.1 GCF_003428155.1 Fastidiosibacter lacustris | reverse complement strand
TTAATGCTTTTCCCCACTGTGCCAAACTTGCCGCATAATCGCCAATATTGTCTAAAGAAAGCGCTTCATTACCTAAATACAGCTTGCCGACATCACCATGAGAGACAATATGTACCGCTGAAAGATTGCTGTATTTTTGAAGTATTTTTGCAATTTCGTCCACACCATCTTCGCCTGGCAGAATCACTTCTACTGCGGCATCACGAGTGATATTGCCAATCAATACATGTGGGTCTTTGACTTGGCTATCAATGATGATCACTTCCTTAAATCGACTGTAATCGGTGGTAAAGGCTTCACTATTTGCCATTATTGCCTGCAACAGACTTTCTGTCTGATTGGCATGTTCATTTTCGGCAAGCGCCGCTAACACGTAGTTTTGTTCATCGGCGTTTACTCCATCCATGATATCGACTGTGGCAATTGCTGCACCATCAAACATAATGCGAGGCTCTAACTCTTGCAACAATGAAGGCTGAGGTTGATAGAACATCCTATTATCTTTTTTATTTTTATTGGTTTTATTTGCTGAAACAAGCGTATGTAATTGGCTCTGTACGACTTTATATAATTGCTTAATCATGATAGGTTATCCTTTTTCTTTTCTTTTTAAGTCTGCATTAAGGATAGTCCATCACTAAATTTAAGAATTAAGACAATCTATAATTTA
>NZ_QLIR01000059.1 GCF_003428155.1 Fastidiosibacter lacustris | reverse complement strand
TGATTGAAAAAGTGGGCATCGATGATGACTTCTTTACGCTTGGCGGTAATTCGATTAAAGCGATTCAATTGGCAGTGACCTTACAGGCAAACTTTGATATTGCTGTCTCAGAGATATTTGATTTACGCACACCCAGAAAGCTTGCCTATAATAAACGTATTACACATGATTTATTGATTGCTAAATTAGCACAAATTAAACAGTATTATACTCAGCATCATAACAAACCACTGAATTCGGCTGCATTGCTTAAAAAAGAGCAATATTTGGCAGAAGTAGCCCATATGCCGATAATACATTACACAAACAAATCAATTAAAACGGTATTATTGACTGGCGCCACTGGTTTTCTAGGGTGCAATCTGTTACACCAGTTATTGACTTTAACATCCTATCAAATTTACCTTTGTGTTAGAGCTAAAGATGAAGTGCATGCAAGGGAACGTATGGCACATAAATACCAATTTTATTTTGACGTGTCTCTGCAAGATCATTTTAGTGATCGTATTATTTACATTGCTTGTGATTTAGAAAAAGAGCAGATTGGATTAGCAGATAGTGAATATCATAAACTGATTAAAAATATAGATAGTATTATTCATTGTGCGGCATTAGCCAAGCACTATGGAATTGAACAAGTATTTTATTCTGCCAATGTGCAGGCAACGATTCATTTACTGCAATTTTGTCAATTAACCAAACACAAAGACT
>NZ_QLIR01000058.1 GCF_003428155.1 Fastidiosibacter lacustris | reverse complement strand
TGATTGAAAAAGTGGGCATCGATGATGACTTCTTTACGCTTGGCGGTAATTCGATTAAAGCGATTCAATTGGCAGTGACCTTACAGGCAAACTTTGATATTGCTGTCTCAGAGATATTTGATTTACGTACTCCACGCAAACTAGCCGAAAATAGAAGCATTACCCATGATCTGTTGATTTATAAACTCCAACAAATTAAACATCAATATCATACTTATTCTTATAAATCACTCAATCAGGTGTCATTAGCTAAAAAAGAACGCTATTTAACTGAAGTTGCCAAAATGCCAAAGGTAAGTTATACAATCAAGCCAATACAAAATATTTTACTCACAGGCGCAACAGGCTTTCTAGGATGTAACCTATTAAACCAATTACTCAGCTTAACCTCTTATCGTATTTATCTTTGTATTAGGGCTAAAGACAAGGCACACGCCATTGAGAGAATGGAACATAAATTCAAATTTTATTTTGACTGCTCACTTCAAGATAATTTTAAAGATCGTGTTGTCTATATCCCGTGTGATTTAGAGCAAGAGAAGATTGGTTTATTGGATAGGGAATATCAATCTTTAGCGCAACAAATAGATAGTATTATTCATTGTGCGGCATTAGCCAAGCACTATGGAATTGAACAAGTATTTTATTCTGCCAATGTGCAGGCAACGATTCATTTACTGCAATTTTGTCAATTAACCAAACACAAAGACT
>NZ_QLIR01000057.1 GCF_003428155.1 Fastidiosibacter lacustris | reverse complement strand
TCTAATATTGCAATGAATTTGGTAAGACAGGAAATAGAAAAAGGGCTAGATGTTAATAATAACATTGTAATCAAGAGTACTATACAGCAAGCAATCGAGGCACAATTGTCGACAAAAAGTATAGGTAAAATTGCTGCTGGAATGGTAAGTGTAGCAAGTGACTCTGACCAAGTCTCCTTTGTTGTTAAAGGCATTGTACAACAAACGATGGACTCAAACTTATCTTCTATTGAAATTGCCCAAATTCTTTCACAGATGATCCTTGATAATGACAATGCACACCAAATTGAGATTATTCGAACTATTCTATCGGAGCCACAAATTAACGTGGAGTATATTACCCAAGTATATAACCATCTAAAAGAGCAGGATGTAGTCGTAGCAGATCGCTTTATGGAAGAAGCTGAAAAGACTAAAGATGGAGCACAAGATAATAAAACTCAAGAGGCTACAAACAATGACGTATCTGCATCTAAGCTTATATATCCAGAAAAGCTAAATCTGTTGGCACGACTTAAAGCCAAGATTTTTGGACAAGCTGAACCTGCTCAACAAGGTGATCTAACTACCTATAGTGAAGCTAAGCATCGTTATCAAATTGAGCTAGCTAAAGCAAGCTTATTAAAACTTGCCGACAATGGTAAAAATAATGACAAAAGCGTTACTGACAATTCTGTAAATAGTTAAAATAGGGTATAAGGGGGTAGTTAAGTGTA
>NZ_QLIR01000056.1 GCF_003428155.1 Fastidiosibacter lacustris | reverse complement strand
AGAGATTGCATAGCATGAGGAAAAGCTTTAGTTTTTAATTTGGATAACAAAACTGGAAGCGCGCCTCATGCTATTAGAAGACTTTATCATTTCTGTGTATTGTTTGGTAGATAATGAATTAAAAAAGCTGATAAGAGAGGACCTTTAAGAGCTCGAGGCTTTGCGCCAAAGCGTTCAGATGCGGAAGTGATTACAATGGATATTGTAGGAGAATTTATGGGCAAGGACACAGACAAGGGTATATGGTAATACTTTAAAACGCACTGGCAAGCCTGGTTTCCAGGGCTTGGTAGTTGTAGTAACTATGTGAAGCAATCTGCAAATTTATGGCAGGTTCATCAACAAATCATATTGACGAAAGGGAATCGCTCTATGAAATTGTGCCTGGCATTCAAGGCTTATTACTTGCTGATAAAGGTTTGATTGGTCAGGATTATCAAAAAGATTTCAGGTTGGAGACTGGTATTGATTTGCAGACCCCTACAAGGGGGAAATATGACAGATAGCTGAGGAAAAGATGCCAATCGCTGGATCATATCTACTCGTAGGCTAGTGGAAACTGTTATTGGTCAATTAACTGAACGTTTTAATATTGAGAAAGTTCGTGCTCGCGATTGCTGGCATTTAACGAAGCGAATTGCCAGAAAGGTACTTGCGCATACCGTTAGTGCTGTCATATGCAAGAGTGAAGGTTATTTAGCGATACAGTTTGAAAAATTGGGGATTTAAAAAGTTGAACATGGCGTG
>NZ_QLIR01000055.1 GCF_003428155.1 Fastidiosibacter lacustris | reverse complement strand
ATTACCAAGGGAAATTGTCGTGTTAATAGTATGGTCTGAATGCTATTGAGTCAACAAACTATTAGTAATAGCCCTGGCTTTCTGAATGCGTAAAGCAATTGTATTCAATTTTTCACGTAGCCAGATATACCTAACACCACTAGCACTTATTGCAACACCTAGTGATGACTCAAGTTGCGCTGCTACTTGGCATTGACCTAGGTGAGGGTTTTCTAACGAGAATGAGATAACCGTATCCTCAAGCTCTTTATCACTCCTATTTTTATGGTGCTTGCTGGAGGTAAATGCACGTTTCAGAGCCATTGGTCCTTTTTCTTTAAGTAATCGCCGATTTTTATAGATGGTTTCTCTGGAACATTGGCTGATACGAGCGGCTTCTGAAACATTACCTATTTTATCAGCCAGCTCAATCGCATCTATTTTTTTCTGAATTTCTACGTCATACATAGAAGGCTTAGTTGGCTCAATGACTTCGGAAATTTCTAATATTTTACCAGCGAAAAAAACCTGGAATGTCTGATCATCATTAATGCTTTTGCGTATCTCAATTTCTTGCTTAGCAATTGAATATTTCAAGGGTGATTGAACTAAATAAAATTTATTACAATAGCTAAATGTGTGGTCATTACGGATTTTACGATATTCCTTAATAAGGCAGATATCATCAAGGTTTATGTGCTTAGGCACAGCAGTAAATTCATTGCTGGGCACTTGGGGTTGTACTACAAACTTCTTCTGCCACACTTCTGGGATGAATACTCTTTGTAAA
>NZ_QLIR01000054.1 GCF_003428155.1 Fastidiosibacter lacustris | reverse complement strand
CCTATCGATATCAACTTTTACGACTTATGGTGCTGATCGCACACATATTGATTGGCTCTCATCAGGCTTTCCTAAGCAAATTACAGACCAGGTAACGGGTTTAAAACTTCAATTTAATTATGATCGGCATGAACGTCCCTATCGTATTGTCAGCAGCGATGGTGAAACCAAGAGAACCTGGCAATATAGCTATATCGATGTTGAGGGTTACTTTGCTCCCGTTACAGCACAAGCGCCTTATAATGACAGCCATACTGTCATCAAATACAGCTATGATGGGCGTGGTAATTTAGGATCCATTACGAATGAACTAGGTCATGTTGTGACTTTTAGTCAACGTAGTCCGCAAGGTGATCATGTGGCGCAGATCATTGACGAGAATGGTATTAAAACGGATTTAGATTATCGGTACATAGTGTATGAAGATAGTAGCAAAAGTAAAGGCTATGCGACTTATCACAAGCATCCTCAGTCAGTTACGATCAATGGCAATACGACCCAATATGAGTATGATGACAAAGATCGTCTGATTTATAAAAGAACGCCAGCGGGTGTCGCTTATCGATACGAATACGATTATGGTGATCGTATTATCTATAGCCAAACGCCAGCAGGGGTTGCTCATCCACAGAAAAATATAGTAAAACAAAGAGTAAAGGACGGCTTTGGTAATGTATTACAGAAGGAGTTGGATGCTCAAGGAAATGTGATTGAAACGAGGATTAAAGATGCCAGAGGAAATCTGGTATATCAGCTGAAACACTCGGATACCGTCGCATCAGCAGCCCAGGGAAAAGAACAGGATGATGCTAATGAGTATCCAAAACATAAAG
>NZ_QLIR01000053.1 GCF_003428155.1 Fastidiosibacter lacustris | reverse complement strand
CTTTATGTTTTGGATACTCATTAGCATCATCCTGTTCTTTTCCCTGGGCTGCTGATGCGACGGTATCCGAGTGTTTCAGCTGATATACCAGATTTCCTCTGGCATCTTTAATCCTCGTTTCAATCACCTCTCCTTGATTATCTTGTTCCTTCTGCAATACATTGCCAGCACTGTCTTTTAGTGAGATTAACGCCTCTTTCTTTATCTTCGGATAAGCCACACCTTCTGGTGTTTGTCTATAGATAATACGATCATCATATTCGTATCGATAAGTAACACCCGCTGGCGTTCTTTTATAAATCAGACGATCTTTGTCATCATACTGGTAATGGGTCGTATTGCCATTTATCGTAACTGACTGAGGATGCTTGTGATAAGTCGCATAGCCTCTACTTTTGCTAATATCTTCATACACTATGTACCGATAATCTAAATCCGTTTTAATACCATTCTCGTCAATGATCTGCGCCACATAACTACCTTGGCCCTGCCAACTACGTTGACTAAAAGTCACAACATGACCTAGTTCATTCGTAATCGATCCTAAATTACCACGCCCATCATAGCTGTATTTGATGACAGTACGGCTGTCATTATAAGGCGCTTGTGCTGTAACGGGAGCAAAGTAACCTTCAATATCAATATAGCTATATTGCCAGGTTCTCTTGGTTTCACCATCGCTGCTGATAATACTATATGGCCGTTCATACCGATCATAATTAAATTGAAGTTTTAAACCCGTTACCTGGTCTGTAATTTGCTTAGGAAAGCCTGATGAGAGCCAATCAATATGTGTGCGATCAGCAGCATAAGTCGTAAAAGTTGATATCGATAGG
>NZ_QLIR01000052.1 GCF_003428155.1 Fastidiosibacter lacustris | reverse complement strand
CACTATCAACGGTTACATTTGTACCATCATCGGTAATCACCGCATTACTATTATCTGGAACAATCACTTCGCTGCCATTAGAGGTAATCACGGTTATCGTACCATCTCCATTATCAATCACTTGTGAGTTATCCGGAACCGTAACATCCACTGTACCATCGCCATCTAGATCAATAACTGTCTCACCGTCATCACCGCTTCCAATAATCGCATTGCTGTTATTTGGCAAGGTCACACTGTCACCATCGGATGTGGTGAAGGTAAATGTCCCATCACCATTATTGACATAGTTTGAACCACTGGGTCCAGTGACATCTAAAATACCATCACCATCACTATCAACGGTTACATTTGTACCATCATCGGTAATCACCGCATGGTTATCTTGAGGGATAGTCACTTCGCTACCATTTTGAGTGGTAACAGTAAGAGTCCCATCTGAATTATCTTGGACAGTTGAACCATTAGGCACTAACGCATCCACAACATCATTCGAGTTAGTATAGATCACACTTAAACCGTTAAACATCGTAAAGTTTGAATGAACTGGCAAAGCCCCATTCACATCATTGGTCAAATCTCCTACCACAACGTCAAAGCTTGGTACACGATTGTTCCCTGCGTGGACAAACTCAATTGCACCGTTATTTATATCAGCTAACGTAAACTCCGTTATCGCTACGCCTGGATTACTGTTTAATTGGAAATAGCCATTTTCTACATTACTCACTTTTACCGCAACGTCACTGGCTAGAGAATCAACATCGCTAATATTGATAATACTATTTATTATGGTTAATAGCTCTCCATTATTCATGCTTGATTCTGGAGTCATTACCACTGGTGCATCATCCACTGTTGTAATTGTAAGCAAGCTTTTTACGTTATTTGCTGAATCAAGACTATTTGCATCCGTGATCACATATTGTATTTGTTTGACCGTTTGTGCTGGATTGTCCGAAGTGTTGTAATACACCATAC
>NZ_QLIR01000051.1 GCF_003428155.1 Fastidiosibacter lacustris | reverse complement strand
GCATTGAAGAATCCTTAAAACTGATACTGCATGGCTCTTGATCAAGTAATGATTGACAGTTCACGCCAGTAAGTTCAGATTCACCTATTGTGAATGTAAGGTTCTCTAAATCACGCCCTGATACATTTTTGAATACGATTGATTTAGTGTCATCTTTATTCACAATAATCTTATTGTGCATAACAATTGCACTTGTGCTTTCGTCTACTGCACTGACTTTCTGTAATATAGGATCATCAATCTTAATATCGAACTTTAAAACCTGGTTACCGTTTTTATCAGTCACTTTATATTGAATATCTTCATTACCAACAGTTGCATCTTTTGAGTTAAGCGTTACATAACAACTTTTACCTGTTGCAAGTGTAATATTTGCACACGTATTATCCTCAATAAATGGCAAAGTATTATTATCTGCAATGGTTTGATCGACGACATTAACTGTATATCCAGTAAGATCAATATCGTGATCAGTGGTATTGGTTAAGTAAACTTTTTGCACTGAACCTTGCTTGAATACAAGGTTATCAAAACTTAAACCTTGAAGCTTTAATTCACCCGTACTTTTAAGTTCTTTATCTGTGGCTGTAGCAGAAATAACATAGGGAATCGTTATGTCTTGATCGTTTTTAAGTAATTCAATCGCATGTTGTTTTGGGGTGATTGAAATGGTACAAGCCCCAGTACTTCCTACAGCATCACAAGATGAGTGTGAAACATCAAAATACTCTGCATTTTCTAGAAACTCAAACTGAATATTTGAGGCAGAAACAGACCTGTTGGCCGCTATTCTAAGCCCATTATCCTCAACAACTTTAACAGTTAAATTTGCCTGATTACCCAATACCACACTGCCTTGAGAATCTACACTTAATTTTGCTGGAGTTGGTGTTGTTCCAGAAGAAGAGCTTCCTCCGCCGCCCCCCCGCAAGCAGTCAGTAATAATGCAAGACCTAGTGCGCTATATTTAAATGTTTTTGCCTGAGTGTGTTTCATACAATATTTTCCTCTCATACTTAATATGCCTTATTAATTCCCTTATATGTCCTATAATTTTGT
>NZ_QLIR01000050.1 GCF_003428155.1 Fastidiosibacter lacustris | reverse complement strand
GCTTTTTTACACCTGTTAAACGACGAAACTCATCTGCTGCTAACTTGTTTATCGTTTCCCATCTCATTGATCATATCCACCTTTAATTTTTAAATAGCTATTTTGCTAGATTAAATACGGTTTGGAAGGAACTCTAATCAAAAATCAAATCAAAAATGGCGAAAATTGATGTATGCTGCAGATCATGCAATTCCAATAAAATAACTAAGGCAGGCAAGCATAAGCTAGGTTCTGTGAACCAAATTTTTTTATCGCAGCCATATTAAACTCCCCCGCAATGTGTAAAAACCCATTGAAACTGATCATTGTTTTATTAAATCTAGAAAAAACTCTACAACCAATTTGTATAGCTAAATATTTTGTGACAGTGTTTATTTAATTTTAAGTTGTGTTAAAATGCGCACCCACGATAATTCTGCTATAAAGTCGATGTGAAGAAAAAAATAATTACATGCAGTGTGTTGTGCCTGAGCGTATTTGCTTATGGTGCACAAACTACAGATAAAGCTGAAAGTAATGTTGAAACCCAAAGCAAAAATCAAGAACAGATAAAAAACAAGGCAAGGTTTTACCTAAAGCAACGTTGCTGGCGAGTAAAGGGGCAAGCACACCTAATAATCCATTGGTTGCAGCGTCAAATGGCAGTGAATTATTACAAATAACGCCATTTAAAGGCAATAAATATCTGCAAACTGGCTTAATTAGCATTCCTCTGGACGATGGTTTGATATTTCGTTTTAATGTTCGTTTGTCACTATTAAGTGATGGCAAATATGATTTCCGTTTTACCCCTGCGTATGAAAGCACTAGAGGCAGTAGTTTTACTGTAACCAAATTGCAGACGGTGGATGACAATACTGTGACAGTCATTTCATCCCCCTCAAGCCATATTGGTTATTCAACTGAACATTATTATCAAAGTTCAGCCAGTGATATTTTTGCACCTAATGGTACACAGTACATTCAGAGTAATAAAACTGTTGCAATAATCTATAGCGCACATAAAAAAGCGTGGATTAAATATACACGAATCCAACCTGTAGTATCACCTGTTATCTCTTGTCATCACGTGGGTGGACATGATGGTGGTGATATCTGCTCTACTGAAAGTCGCTGGTCGTTGCTTGGCAGAGACGTGATTAGTAGAATTGAACATCATGATTATCAGTTGTATCTAGCTATCCAAGATATAGAACACACTAAAACAAAGGCAGCATCACCACAGACCAATGGGATATGTGAGCGGTTTCATAAAACCATATTGCAGGAATTT
>NZ_QLIR01000049.1 GCF_003428155.1 Fastidiosibacter lacustris | reverse complement strand
CTTTTTTAATTCATTATCTACCAAACAATACACAGAAATGATAAAGTCTTCTAATAGCATGAGGCGCGCTTCCAGTTTTGTTATCCAAATTAAAAACTAAAGCTTTTCCTCATGCTATGCAATCTCTGCCTCCCAGCTTCAACCTCAAAAAGTTGAACAGGGCGTTACTGTTTGTAAAAATGTATAAATCTTTTTCCAAACTTAATCACTTATGTGATAATGCATTTTGCAATCCTTTTTTGTTTTCTAAATTATATTTCAACTTAAGGAAGGATTGTAAGCTTTCAAATAATTTTTGAACTAAATTAACCTAATTACATATTATGTAGCTTTTTTGGTTCACAGAACCTAGTTGGAGAGAAAATTAAGTGATAGAACAAGCATACATTTGGCAAAACGGTCTTTTTGTGGAAAAAGAAAAAGCGGTTACTAGTGTAATGACACATGCTCTACATTATGGGACAGCTGTATTTGAAGGCATTAGAGCTTACAAAACAGTAAAGGGCACGGCGATATTGAAACTAAAAGAGCACATGCAGCGCTTTAATTATTCTATGTGTGCATTGGGGATGAGCTCTCCCTATAGCATTGAAGAAATGTGTCAAGCAGTTATTGATACGGTTAGAAAGAATACTTACGATGCTTGTTATATTCGACCATTGGCCTATTACGGTGAGGGTGGAGTTGGGGTATTACCAAAAGAAGATCATCCAATAGAAGTGATCATTGCCTGTTTGCCAATGGGGCGTTATTTGACCGCAGATAGTGTTGATGTGTTGGTTAGTAAGTATATTCGCATCCATCCTGATTCAACTATCTGTGATGCTAAAATTGCAGGGCATTACGTTAATAGCATGTTAGCAACGATGGAGCGTAGGGGCACTCATTATCATGAAGTACTGTTACTTGATGTTAATGGGAATGTAACAGAGGGAGCGGCACAAAATATTTTTATCGTTAAAAATAATGAGATTATTACCACGCCACTTGGAACGATTTTGAATGGTATTACTCGCAGGCTTGTGATTCAAATCGCAAGGGAAAGTGGTTATACCGTGCATGAGAGATATTTCAAAGTAAACGATATTATTAATGCAGAAGAAGCGTTTTTTAGTGGAACTGCTGCAGAAATTGCACCAATTAGAAGTGTAAACGATCAAAAAGTTGGAGGTACTGGAGAAATTGGTATAGTCACAACACATATTAAAAAATGCTTTAAAGAAATCACGCAAGGTTTGGTTGAATCAGATGCTTTGACCTACCTAACTGAAACCGTACGTTTGGAACATAATTGAGTATATAAAGCGGAATTTGCAATGAATCAGCAAAATATTGCGAATAAAGAACGCGTTTATATGTATAAGTTTATATATGTGTATAAGTTTAGACTTGACCTGACAGTTGCCTATTTTTCAAACGCGATTTTTGTCAGATATGGTTGAGCAATTCAACCTTCTCTTGCCAGTGCGTTTTCCCATCAGTAAAAGTTGCTATTGGTGTT
>NZ_QLIR01000048.1 GCF_003428155.1 Fastidiosibacter lacustris | reverse complement strand
CGTAAATCAAATATCTCTGAGACAGCAATATCAAAGTTTGCCTGTAAGGTCACTGCCAATTGAATCGCTTTAATCGAATTACCGCCAAGCGTAAAGAAGTCATCATCGATGCCCACTTTTTCAATCAGTAAAACACTTAAGAAAGCTTGGCAGATGAGCCTTTGTTGCTCAGTAGTTGGTGCAATATAGGTTTGATGGCTGCTAAATACAATATCAGGCAAAGCCTTCACATCGATTTTACCATTAATGGTCAAGGGTATTTTATCGATCTGTAAAGCCGCACTAGGCACCATATAATGTGGTAATTTACTTGTTAGTCTATCAAGTACAGTTTTAGGCGTTATCGCATAACTGGCAACGTAATAAGCAAACAGATGCTGATCGTCATTGACCATACGCATCATGACAACTGCTTGGTCAATACCTTCAATATTTATTAAAGCATTTTCAATTTCACCCAATTCAATTCTAAAACCACGGATTTTAACCTGAGTGTCTTTACGTCCGATATACTCTAAATTGCCATCAGGCAGCCATCTGACTAAATCCCCTGTTTTATATAAGCGATCATAGCCTTTTTGTTTGTCTTCTTCAGTCGCAAAGGGATTAGTAATAAACTTTTCAGCAGTTAATTCAGGTTTGTTTAGATAACCGCATGCTACGCCTGCTCCACCAATATATAACTCACCCACAACACCAATAGGTACAGGTTGACTATAACGATCAACGACATAACATTTTGCATTATTGAGTGGCTTGCCAATATTATTGTACAGGCTGGTATTGTTATAATCGTGCATCGTCGCACATACAGTGATTTCTGTCGGACCATAGGCATTAATAAAATTTCTGTTTACAGACCATTTAGTCATTGTTGAATAACTGCATGCTTCCCCACCAGTCAATAAATATTGTAAACAATCCAGTGTCCCTGTAGATAACACCTTGAGAATAGGTGGTGGTAACAATGCTGTATTGATTTGATGCTTAAAAATATATTGATTAAGATGTTCTGGATTAATTTTTGTGGTATTTGAAATAACGTATAATCTTGCGCCAAAACTTAAAGCACTGAAAATCTCCCATACTGAGGCATCAAATGAAATGGACGAGAACTGTAGAAACCTTGAGGTCTCATTAATATTTAACTTTTCTCTTTGTACCATTATGAGATTATTTAAGTTTTGATGGGTTATGCAAGTACCTTTAGGCTGCCCCGTCGTCCCGGAGGTATAAATCACATAAGCCAGATCATGAGAGGTATTTTGAGGCAGTAGATTATCGAAAGGGAAACCTTTATAACTGTTACTATCCAGTGGTATGAGTTGACTATTTGTCATCATTTTAAGCCTTGATAGGTAATGCGATTGTGTCAACAATAAAGATACTTGAGTATCGTCAAGTATGTATCTAATCCTTTCATCAGGATAACTGGGGTCAATCGGCACATAGGCAGCCCCTGATTTTAAAATTCCCAAGATGCCTATAATTATTTCTAAGCTTTTATCTA
>NZ_QLIR01000047.1 GCF_003428155.1 Fastidiosibacter lacustris | reverse complement strand
ATAATCATACTAATAAAAAAAGGAACCTTCTTGTAAAAGCTTTACCTTTTGCGATTGGAGCTTTACTAATAACAGGCTGTAGCATTACCCCTACAGCTGTAGAGAATGAAGCTCAATTGAACAACACTTACAAGGGATTTCATGAAACAATAAAACGACAACCGCCAATTGATCACAAAATTACTTTAGCAGAAGCAATTGCACGCACTCTCAAATACAATCTTGATCACAAAGTCCAACAAGCACAATTGATGCTGGAATCTGGAAATCTTAAAGCCGCCTATATGGAAATGCTGCCAGCGCTTAACCTTAATGTTGATTATAGTTTTAGAAATAATGAACTGATTCAAAACCTCGTCAATGCTAATGGTCAAGTGACTCCTGGACAACAAAGTTATACACCACGAGAAGTATTAAACCAATCTTATGGGTTACAATGGAGTTTGTTAGACTTAGGTTTAAGTTATACCCGTGCTCAACAGCAAGCCAGTCGTGTAATGATCGCCGAAGAAGAGCGCAGAAAGATTACCCAGCAACTCATTCAAGAAGTGATCTCTGCATATTGGAAAGCCTGGACTGCACAAACGATGGTAGCCGAAGTCACCCAATTTAAAGAAAAAGCGGAACTTGCTTTAAAACGCTCCAAAGAAGCTACAGAGAAAAAAGCCAATACCCCACAAATTGAGCTGGATTACCAACAAGTATTGATTAAAGCGATTCGTAAGATTAATCAACTTAAAGCCCAAATCGTGGATGCCAAAGCCAATCTTACACGATTAATGAATGCTGAACCTAATAGTAATTTTGAACTCTCTGATCCAGGCACAAATTTAATGACCTTACCTAATATTTCACCTCAATTTGAAAAAATGGATACATTAGCCCTAATCTATCGACCTGAATTAAGACAAGCCTCTTATCAGGCTGAAATTGCCAAAAAAGGTATTCAAGCTGCAATTATTAATATGCTTCCTGGTATTGATTTTTCATTTGGTTATAATACAACCAATAATGAATTTATGAAAAATCAATATTGGTTGGGTGGGAATATTGGCACATCACTTAACCTTATTCAAACCGTGTTAAGTGGTCCTTATGCCATTAATCTTGCTAATCAAACTCATAGTTTTGAGCAACTTAAACAAATTGCAGCAACAATAACAGTGCTTACCCAAGTGCGCATAGCCTATAGCAATTATTTATTATGGCAAGAGGATGCAAATTATGCCTTGCAAGAATCTAAAGTATCGATGGCACTATTTGAACATGCCAAAAAGCTTGAACAGGCTAATCAAGGCAATGAACAAATCACCATTCGTCGCGGAATAGAAGCAATTTCTGCACAATTTGATAAGGATGTTACTCTTGCACGAGCACATGATGCCTTGTCTAAGCTTTATCAATCAATTGGTTTAGATATTATGCCAACTCAAGTACGTGAGCTGCCACTAGATCAGTTACAGCAAAAGGTAGAGGAAGTGTTAAAGGCACAAAGTCAAGGTCAATTTAACCAGGAAATCGATAAAGCTTATTCTGACATCAAACCTACCTTAGATAAAATCAAAGTTGAAATG
>NZ_QLIR01000046.1 GCF_003428155.1 Fastidiosibacter lacustris | reverse complement strand
GTGATTGAAACGAGGATTAAAGATGCCAGAGGAAATCTGGTATATCAGCTGAAACACTCGGATACCGTCGCATCAGCAGCCCAGGGAAAAGAACAGGATGATGCTAATGAGTATCCAAAACATAAAGTGGTTCTAAACTATGATGAGGCAGAGAGAATCACTTCAATTCGCTCAGTTTACGCTGAAAATAAGACCCGTAATCCCTCTGATGACTCAGTCATCCCGCAGCAGGAAACACAAACTCATTACAGCTACAATGCCTGGGATGAGATCACCCGTATTACGACAGCTGGGAAAGGCATGACAAGCTTTAGCTATAATGAAGCCGGTCAGCTGGTCAAGCAAAAAGACAATATGGGGCAGGAGTATGGATATGGTTATGATGTGTTAAATCGATTGACCAAAGTGAGTATAAACCACAAGCCAATCCTGTTATACGTTTATGATCAAGGTCAATATGGAAAGGGTTATTTAAGTGAAGTGACGCGCTTGCCCTCGGCTACAAAGGGTACAGCCAATACGATAAGAAACAGTTACGATGCATTTGGTAATATAGGAACCCAGACAAATATCATCAACGAAAAAGAATATCGTGTTAGCTATACCTATAACAAAGACAATCAGATCAACACCATTACCTATCCAAGTGGCTTAACGGTTTATTATGCACATAATACGCTAGGTAAGGTTGATAAACTAAGTATCAATAAACCACCATTTATTGTGGCCAAAGATATTGAGCACCTGCCGTTTGGTCCGATAACCACCCTGACTTATGGGAACGGGTATATTCAGGAAAACGGTTATGATTTACGATACAGGCTTACCGAGCGAAACCTCAAAAATATTGCTCACGATCATTATAGATATGATGAGAATGGGAATATTAGTGAAATCATTCACGTGAGTGCCCCAGAGTGGAACACACGATACCGCTATGACAGATTGGATAGATTAACCGCTGTAGAGTCACCCAAGCACAGGCAAATCTTCACGTATAAGCGTGCAGGTGAGATAGATGTAGATATTAAAGATCTACAACATGACTTAAATGGTAACCTCACTTGGTTAAACGGTTTAAGCTTAAGCTATGATGAGTTTAACCTTCTGACAGAGGTGAGAAATCAAGATAAAACCGTTGCTAGCTATCAGTATAATGGTCAAGGTCAGCGGGTGTTAAAAACGGTCGATGGCAAAGAGACTGTTTTTATCTATGATCAGTTTCTGAATGTGATTGAGATTATCAGTGAAGGTGAAACAACAGATATTATCTATCTGGAAGGACAGCCTTTAGCACAAATGACCCAAGGTCAGATTGACTACTTTATCAATGACGTTCAAGGCACGCCTGAGAGATTGATAGATCAGCAGGGGAATACACGTTGGCAAGCCGATATTCAGCCATTTGAAATTCAGGAAACGATAAAAGAAATAAGGCAAAACTTAAGGTTTCCAGGACAGTATTATGATGAAGAGACAGGGTTTTACTATAATGGTTCTCGTCACTATTCTCCACAATTAAGAAGCTATATTCAGCCTGACCCGTTGGATCCTTTATCAGGTGGGAGTATTGATGCTTACGCTTATGCAGAGAACAATCCGGTGAATATTGTAGACCCATTAGGATTATGTCCAAGCTGTCACTACAATATTAATTGTCGTGAATACCAGGCAGATCCGCTGGGGGCATTGGCGCGACATTTTGGCTGGCAGTTTTTATCGTATTGTTATGGCACAGTGACAGCGTTTGGTGGGGGTTTTGTCAATGAAATAAGTTTTGGATTAA
>NZ_QLIR01000045.1 GCF_003428155.1 Fastidiosibacter lacustris | reverse complement strand
GCGTTATACGTATCTGAATGATCAGCATTTTATTCCCGCTACGGTTCAAGCGCCTTACAACAGCAGTGATACTGTGATGAGATATCAATATGATAAACACGGTTATTTGCACAAAATAACCAATGAACTGGCACATGTTGCCACCATTGATAAAAGAAACCATGACGGTCAGGTATTACAGTCTACGGATGAAAATGGTGTAATAACCACGCTAACCTATCAGGATAAGGATAACAATGAACTGCCGTTATTGCCTTTATCCGTTACGGTCAATCATGCGACAACGACATATGGTTATGATGAGCATCAACATCTTGTGAGTGTTACGACTCCAGAGCAGGTAACGCTACGTTATCAAAAAACCGCTGAGGATGTGATAAGCTCAATCACCGATGGTGCCAATAATGTGCTTCGATATGACAAAGATGTGTCAGGTGAGTTATTAACGACCATTCATGATGCTTCAGGTCAGGTGGTTTATCAAAGCCCGCAGGGTACAAGGTTACGGCATAAAGTTAAGCTAACAAAAGACCTAGTGGGCAATATCACAGATGTTCAACACGATGGGATGAAAACCAGTTATCGATACAACCCCTGGGGAGAAAAGACAGACATTGATGATTCGATCAGAGGTCAAATAAAACTTCAATACAATGGTGGAGGGCAGCTGGTTAGGAAGGAAGATGCGAAGGGTCAGCGGTTTGATTATCGCTATGATGTTCTTAATCGACTAACGGAGGTTAGGGTCAATCAACAGCCACTACTTACCTATGTTTACGATAAAGGCAATTATGGTAAAGGTCGATTAACATCACTCACACGATGGCATGCTGCAAGTGCTAATACTTTAGCTAATGCGTATGATGCGCTTGGCAATGTTTTAACCCAAACATCAACCATTAATAACCATAGCTACGCTACCAGTTATACTTACAACAAAGATAATCAGATAACCTCAGTTACTTACCCCAGCGGCTTGCAAGTAGCTTATGCCTATAACCATTTGGGGGAGGTAAGCAAAGTAAGTGCAATAACTAAGATTGGCAGTATTGAGCAAACGCTTGCAGATAATATAAAACATCTTCCCTTTGGTCCTTTATCATCATTAACCTTTGGCAATGGCTTGGCGTTAAAACGTGAGTTTGATCTGCTATATCAATTAACACATCAGTCTGTGCAGAACATTACTCAAACCTTTTATGATTATGATAACAACGGTTATATAACACAAGTCAATCACACAAATAACCCAACACAAAACAAAGCCTATACTTATGATGAATTCAACCGCTTAAAGACTATAGAATCGCCAGTTATAAAGCGATCATTTGATTATGATAACTCAGGTTTTTTAATCGGAGAAAATGCGGTAGAGGCGCTTAACAGTTTTAATAAAGATGCCAATGGCAATATTACCCAGATAGATAGCTTAACTTTACACTATGATGTGCTAAACCAGATTGAACGGATTGAGGAAAACAATCAGCTTATCGCTGAATATCAGTACAATGGTTATGGTCAACGGATTACAAAGGTTATTCATGGTAAAGAAACGGTATTTATCTACGATATTGAAGGGCGATTAATTGAAATCATTACCGATAATCAAATCACTGATATTATCTATCTTGATGGCAAACCATTGGCTCAGATAACCAATGATGAGGTTTATTATTTTATCAATGACGCTGTAGGCACCCCAAACCTACTGTTTGATATAAAAGGACAGATTCAATGGCAGGCAGATAGTCAAGGCTATGAGATTAAGGAAACATTTCATAACATCACGCAAAATTTAAGATTTGCGGGGCAGTATTATGACGAAGAAAGTGGGCTTTATTACAACAATGCACGTTACTTTCACCCTAAGCTTGGTGGATATTTACAGCCTGATGCTTTAGATATTTTAGCAGGTGGAAATGTACACCCTTATGCCTATGCGAGCAATAACCCAGTTAATGTGATTGATCCAACTGGACTGTATGA
>NZ_QLIR01000044.1 GCF_003428155.1 Fastidiosibacter lacustris | reverse complement strand
TTACCATTACTAAAATCTGTGCAAATCACCTGTTGACTCACTTTGTTTACTACTATTTGGCTCTTTAAAGTATGTCTTTTCTTTTTTCCAGAGTAGAACCTTTTTTGTTTTTTTTAGGGCGTTGCACTCAAACAGTTCAAAAATCCCGATGTTTTACTTGTTTAAAAAACTGTCAGGGCGAGCTTTTTGGTTTCTTTTTTGCGGGAAAAAAGAAACTGCCAATAGCCACGGGCGGGCACATCTTAGATGTCAGATTTGAGACTTGACCTTGTCAGTTTCAAAATTGTAAAGCAAAACAAGCCTGTAACCCAGTAAATATCGGCAACAATCGTTATTCGAGTAAGCCAGAGGAACTTCCCCTCTAGCTTACTCGACCATTTAGTTACCCTCATCAACAATCGCATTGTTATTAGGACGATCTCCAAAAGGGTCATAATGGTCGCAGGCTATGCCAATAACAGGAAAGATTAACGCAGCTAATAACAACAAACTAAATACATTTCTCATTAAATTTCATCTCCCTAATGTTGTCTTTTAATCTTTTTTTTAAGGTGTCTTATGCCTGATAATTCACTAAAGGGCACAATTCTGTAAACCGATCTCATTACCCTCAATCTCAGCATACATACAATTTTAATATCAATAGTCAAAGTGATCGCCTGCTTCGTTATTGAAATGAGAGCCCATACTTGAAGGATTACCTGGACCATTCTTGATTCATAAGCTGCCGGTACTTTCCGAACAGCTCTACGACCTCGGGATCATCTTCTATGAGGCGCTCATAGAAAGAGGGATCTTTTGCCCACTCATCAAAAACCAGTGAGGATAAAAGTTTTTCCTCACCCTGGTCCACTGACAACTTCCAATACAAAGATAAGCGATCATCCGAAACATTAAAAAACTCAGCAGCAAATGGCTTAGGATACCCGTCATACTCTTCGGAACACAGGTAATACCAAAGGGCTGTTATCCCTAAAAATTACGCCGTAAACTGTATACTCCCTGCCAAGCTCAAGATCGATCTCTCCGTCGACTTGAAAATATACTTTTTTAACCGCTCCAACAGCCTTTCATCCGAAAGGCTATTTAGATTATTTACTTTACAAACAGCTTTCATAATCGCCCCATAAAATCAATACTTTTCTAATTCTTCTTTCAAGTCAGCCAAAAGCTGATCAACTGTAGGAGTTAAACCTTTATCTGAAGGAGTATAAAATATACCTGGCAATACGCCATCGTTTTTTAGGTTAGGAAGTAATTCACTCATGAAATCTTTCAACGAAAAAGACTCTGGCTCGTAACCACTCCATTCCTTCTCAGCACACAACTGCGCATACTCTTTAGCGGGCCATAAAGGAAACACTTTTTGACCATCATCAGTTGAAGCTAATGCCCAACCATTCTGATACAACCCCCAGATTTCTTCCCAATCTGCAACGACTTTCACGAAGTGCTCGTAGCGTTTCGAGCCAGTTAGAGCCATAACAGATTCTATTTGCTTTGGATTAATTTTCATATTTTTTGACCTAAAAGGAGGCAACCCTTATTGCGGCGACCTCTCGGTATTCTTTCTACCAAAATTGTCATATTTATGCTACAAACGATGTAGATCTCTATCCTGAAGATTGGAATGTTCATAACTGTAACCTTTTGCTGCTTCACGACCACGCTCATGCGCTAAATCTTTACCCGGTGGGTTGCGGATAGTTTTACGATTACCTCGTTCAATAGAGTTTTGCTCCTGCTTAATCCAGCCACGATCAGCCTTTCCTAGTTTCGGATCGTTTGCCAACTCTTTTAATCGTGCCTGCTTTCCTGACTGACCTGCACCCTTCGCAACCGTCCCACTTTCCTTAATCACCCTTGGCAATGCCACCTTTGCCATTGCCTTGCCACCTCTGACGGTGGCACTATAGGTATATTGCCAGGTTCTCTTGGTTTCACCATCGCTGCTGATAATACTATATGGCCGTTCATACCGATCATAATTAAATTGAAGTTTTAAACCCGTTACCTGGTCTGTAATTTGCTTAGGAAAGCCTGATGAGAGCCAATCAATATGTGTGCGATCAGCACCATAAGTCGTAAAAGTTGATATCGATAGG
>NZ_QLIR01000043.1 GCF_003428155.1 Fastidiosibacter lacustris | reverse complement strand
TACCTATACTTTTTGTCGACAATTGTGCCTCGATTGCTTGCTGTATAGTACTCTTGATTACAATGTTATTATTAACATCTAGCCCTTTTTCTATTTCCTGTCTTACCAAATTCATTGCAATATTAGAGAGTTTATCAACAGATTCACCCGCATTTAACGCCTGTTTAAATTGACCTTCCAACAGAGTCAATGAGGTTGATATCAAACTTTCTTTAGCGCCTTTGCCTACAGATGAGGCAACTTCCTCTTTTAATGGTGTTGTTGATCTCGCATCAACTTGTTCTATTTGTCTAGAACCTAAACCACCACTTGATGCTTGATCGAGAACCAAGTTTGATTGTCCATTGATTGCAAACTTAATATGTTGCACATCTTGTAAAACATTATCTTTATAAACTGATAACTCCAACTCAGCAGGTCCAATGTAATTAGGATTGACATTAAGAATAATGTCAATTCTATTTCCTAAACGAATGATTTCTATATTTCCCTCGGCTGTGCTTAAGCCTTTGACAATAGCCTCTACACTATCACTATTTAATATACTTGCAATCACCACCTTTTGACCAGCATTGATTTCTCCAAATAAAGGATTATTAACCGTACCTTCCCCTGAACTAAAGTTACTATGAACGATATTAGCAATATTACCGTCTGTAAAACCAGCATAGAGTTGTTCATAGGCAACAAGGTTGGTGGATGGTGAAGTTAAACCAGAAGTAAAGCCAAAAAGGCTTCCATTAATAACATAATTACCCTCTGCATTAACAGAAACTCTAAGAGCATTAGTGTCAGTACTCAAAACTGTATTTATTTTTTGAACAGTTAAGTTTGTAGCTGAATTTCGTTTAGCAAGAATCTGATCTCCTGTTGCTGTTTCAATAGTAAGATAATCTGTATCAGCTTCTCTAATAATCGATCCTCTTGGTACAATCACATCTGCAATGCCATCGCCATCTAGATCAACAACTGTTTCACCGTCATTACCGCTTCCAATAATTGCATTGTTGTTATTTGGTAAGGTTACACTGTCACCATCTGCGGTAATCACGGTTATCGTACCATCTCCATTATCAATCACTTGTGAACCATCTGGAACCGTAACATCCACTGTACCATCGCCATCTAGATCAACAACTGTCTCACCGTCATCACCGGTTCCAATAATCGCATTGTTGTTATTTGGCAAGGTTACACTGTCACCATCGGATGTGGTGAAGGTAAATGTACCATCGCCATTATTGACATAGTTTGAACCACTGGGTCCAGTGACATCTAAAACACCATCACCATCACTATCAACGGTTACATTTGTACCATCATCGGTAATCACCGCATTACTATTATCTGGAACAATCACTTCGCTGCCATTAGAGGTAATCACGGTTATCGTACCATCTCCATTATCAATCACTTGTGAATCATCTGGAACCGTAACATCCACTGTACCATCGCCATCTAGGTCAACAACTGTCTCACCGTCATCACCGCTTCCAATAATCGCATTGCTGTTATTTGGTAAGGTCACACTGTCACCATCGGATGTGGTGAAGGTAAATGTACCATCGCCATTATTGACATAGTTTGAACCACTGGGTCCAGTGACATCTAAAACACCATCACCATCACTATCAACGGTTACATTTGTACCATCATCGGTAATCACCGCATTACTATTATCTGGAACAATCACTTCGCTGCCATTAGAGGTAATCACGGTTATCGTACCATCTCCATTATCAATCACTTGTGAATCATCTGGAACCGTAACATCCACTGTACCATCGCCATCTAGGTCAACAACTGTCTCACCGTCATCACCGCTTCCAATAATCGCATTGCTGTTATTTGGTAAGGTTACACTGTCACCATCTGCGGTAATCACGGTTATCGTACCATCTCCATTATCAATCACTTGTGAGTTATCCGGAACCGTAACATCCACTGTCCCATCGCCATCTAGATCAACAACTGTCTCACCGTCATCACCGCTTCCAATAATTGCATTGTTGTTATTTGGTAAGGTTACACTGTCACCATCTGATGTGGTGAAGGTAAATGTACCATCGCCATTATTGACATAGTTTGAACCACTGGGTCCAGTGACATCTAAAACACCATCACCATCACTATCAACGGTTACATTTGTACCATCATCGGTAATCACCG
>NZ_QLIR01000042.1 GCF_003428155.1 Fastidiosibacter lacustris | reverse complement strand
CTAAGTATTTAGGTGAGATTGAAACCATTAAATGGCGCGAGAAGGGAATAAAAAGCAATATTTATCGAGTCGGTAATTTAGCGTTTATGCAACAAAATGGCAAAGTACAAGAGGATGTTGAAGATAATGCCTTTGCAACCTATATTGCTTTTATTCGTAAGTTAGGTTGTATTGCTGATAATATGAATGAAGTAGAGATTTCGCCTGCGGATATAACGGCAAAAGCGATTATTAAAATGTTTGATAAAAATAAGTTGAATAATCATATCCATCATGTATTTAATCCCAACAAAATACAACTCTCTCAAATGCTCAAATCGAGCGATCATAAAATTATCACGGTAAACTTTGAAGCATTTATTGATAAGTTAATAAACTATTTACATAAAAATGAGGATTGTGATTTAATTGGACGATTTTTACTACGCATGGGATGGCAACCAGATGGAAAGAATAGTCATTTCATTAAGAATGGTAGTGCAACAATTTTACAAAATAAGACGGAATTGATGTTTAAAATGATGAATTTTGAATGGCCTATGATTAATGACAAACAGTTAACAGCTTACGTTGATAGGTTAGCCAGTACTTTTGATGGGACTGTAGAAACACCTATAACTGGTCCTGAGTATCTCAAAGAGCAAAGATGGTTGGTAAATATTAATAGGGTAATCAATACTGCAAAACTAAAAGCACTTAGGCTTTTCAAAGCACATAAAAAAGCCATTTCCATTGTTGGTGTATTGTTATTTACGGCTCCAGTGCTGTATATCTTAGAACTTTTAGATATGATTGCTGTGTTAGAATTTTTAGATGCAACTATTTGATAGCAACATAAATAAAATCGCCATCAAAATTTCTAACATTTAATCAGGAAATAAACTAGAAATTAAGGAATATATATGTCACAAAATAACACCCTGAGTCCAAGTTTTGAAAAATTTTCTGAAATAGTTCCGCATCCTATTTATTGGGGAGATTTGAACCAACGAGTTGTCGGATTTAACGAGATTGGAATACTCGCTGCAGGTGCTAAATCAAAAGCTGATCTTATAGGTAAAACTCCTATTGAATATTATCCAGAAGATATTGCAAAAAAAATTATCTCCGATCACAAAAAAGTAATTCAAACCAAAGAAAAATTAAATTTTGAAGAAAGCATCAAAGACATTACAACAGGTGAAATCAAAGTGTTTGATGCAACTATTGCACCATGGTACAATGATGAAGGCGAACTAATAGGTACTGTTGGTATTTCTATAGACATCACCGAACGCAAGCGCCTTGAAGAAGAAACTATCCGCCAGAAAAATCAACTCGAGAAAAAATTACAATTTCAAAGAGGCTATCTTAAATCGTTTGGATATGATGCTGTTAACTCTCTTAAAACCATTTCAGATGCGATCGAAAATATTGAGAAACGGTTAATGCAATTTGATATTCCAGAGAAAGTCAGAATTGACCTTAATAATGATTTTTATAACATAAACGAAAGCCTATCTGAAATGTATACCATGTACCAAAAAATAACTAGCACAATTATAGGTGAAGAAGAAAAATACAAAAATTTCAATCAAAAGCATGAAATGCCTATGCAATTAGAAAATTTAGTACAAGCTGAAATTGATATAGCAAATGCTTCAATCAGTTCTGAGTTTGATGTTGAAGCATCATTTGAGATGGATGGTACATCAAAGCAAAAGCTCAATGTTGATTATAAAAAGCTGCAACACATTCTCCGCACATTACTGGCTAACTACACCAAAGCGATAGATAAAGAGAGTCGAAAAGAAGATATATATTTAAAGATTACTGCCAAAGATGGGGCACATAACAAACTTTATGTCACTTTTGCATTTACAGGTAATATGCCCTTTTTAGAATTAGAAGAAGATAATATCCGAGCGGAACATTTAATGTATAAAAAGCAATCGCACATTGCTATGGACAAGCATAACTTTGCTTATGACCTTGCTTTAGCTAAGCACTATGCTGAATTGCTGTGCGATGGTGAAGAATTAAACGATTATTTATTTGAAGGCGCAAGCTTTTCGTTTACCTTACCGTTTCGTAAAGTAGAGGATGATGGTAAAAGTAAAGTGTTTAAGCCTGTGTTAGTTGAATGATCATTTGTTAATAATATTCAATAGCACATAGTTTCGATAATCACTTTCCTGATAGTTAAAGATTAATCTGACGTTTATGGCGCCATTGCTTTATCTTTATAATAAGAGTATCAGATCATATTGTGATACTTTTTGGGTGTCATAAAATGAAATAAAAAACTGACCCGCATAATGCAGCCTATCCTGTCATGAAAATAAAATTTATTATTATCGGAAACAAGCATTGTTTTT
>NZ_QLIR01000041.1 GCF_003428155.1 Fastidiosibacter lacustris | reverse complement strand
TCGAGCGAACACCGCTAGGAGAAACAAATATGCCTTGTTTTCTTAACTCATTACTGGCACGTAGTTGTCCATAGGCAGGGTATTCAATCGCATATTCAATAACGGCTTTTTCAATTACTTCATCAACACGGTTTTTGAAATTAGGCACACGTCTGTTTTTATCCAACAAAGCTTCAACTCCACCATCTTTTACCGCTTCTTGATAACGATAAAAGGTTTCACGTGAGAAACCCATTACTTTGCATGCTTTGGAAATATTTTCTAATTCCTCTGCTAAATTTAACAAACCGACTTTATTTTTGATGAATTTATTATTAGTATCCAACATGAGGTTGCTCCTGTTTTTGATTTGTTTTGTTTCACGTTTATCAAAACAGGCAATCTCATCTAAGTCAAGATGAGTGTCAGATTATATCTAGACTAATACACCTAAAGACTGGAAAAATCCATTTATATTTTAAATATCATCTCGTTACTTGATTGCTTACAACGCTCGAATCCAAAAACCACACCAAATCGATGCTTAGATATAAGGGAATTAATTAAATATTTTATCAGCATGATAGAACAGTAAAATTCTGAGATTGTTAATTATTTTGGTAAAGACTTAAATCAGTTTAACGAGGGTTTTTCTGACACTTTAAGCGCACTGGATAAAATCATTTAATGTGGTCCCAGATGCAAATAATGTGGGTCGAGAAATTTATAAAGTCATTTAATGTGGGTCAGAAAATATTTATAGAGTCAATTAATGTGGTCCCACTTTGAGCGATAAAAGCGGGTCGGGGTGATTATGAAAGCGAGCCGCTACAGTTAACTCACATAACAGTAAACAAAACACCGAGCAAAGCTCGGCCAACAGTCAGCAAAGTTTTTCTTTGTATTTTCCTGTTTTTATTGAATAGTAAGAACGCCTAGATATAGCATGTTTGTCCATAATAGCTTGGACACTTAAATCTGTTCCCATATCCTCTAATACTGCGTTTGCTTTCTCTCTTGTTAATGTTGATGGTCTGCCAAACTTTACGCCATTTTTCCTTCCTTGTTTGATTCCATCCATTTGCCTTTCTTTCCTTAATTGTGCGCGCCAGCAATAAAATGACGCTCAGCCAGAATTATTCTGCAAATCAACCAACATTATTTTGCAAATAGAATTTTAGAACCAAAATTATTTTGCAAATGGATTTGATTTGATGGCAATAAAAACGATCGTTTTTATTGCCATCAAAGGAGTGGTTGGCAGGAGTAAGAGCGAGGCAGCCCAATCTTTATAGACATTGGCAATTGAGCCAGCAAAAGATTGTACAATAAGAGCCGTATGACAGGAGAATGTCACGTACGGTTCTGTGAGCAGCTAGAGGGGAAGTTCCTTTGGCTTACTCGACCAAATATCAATAGCAACTTGGTGAGAATCTCTGCCCGTTATTCAGCCAAACTACACAATCGCTCAGCCAATATTTCAGTTTGCTTCCAATTCCCAGTCAATCCCATATGTTCAGTTTCAAGCCACCAAAGATATTCAAATATATCATGCTTTGATTTCCTTGAAATAAGCATATTATAAATTCCAGGGACATAGGAATCATACTCATCTTGGGCTTCGGGAATATCTACAACTCCGATTGGGTCCCATTCTTCAATCAATAATTTCTGTATTGCTTGATAAAGCGCTTTAACTCTATCTAAATGCTCTGACATCAATTCGGCACTCCTCTTATGACGGTCACAATTCGACCTGTTTCTGAGTTAGTAATAACCCTGACGTTATTAACCAAATCATAAAAACTGGTAGTTCCTGCTTTTGTGGGTAACGTTTGACCTGTTTTTATCGTGTTCTCAACAACGGAAGGCATAATTCCCCGATTCTGCATTTGATCTAATGCATGACCGGAGAAGTCGCGGCCATTTATAGTAGTGGCTTTGTTTCTTACCTTCTGGTATGGCGAGTTCTTGAGTTCAAATCCTTTATTGCCCTTAAAGCCAGTTGCCGCGTGCTCTGCACCATTTGCAACAGTAGTTACAAACTCACGTATTTTACCCGCTTCATGGCTAGCTTTAGCAGCATTTTCAGCCTTAACACTTTCCTTAATCACTCTTGGCAATGCCACCTTTGCCATTGCCTTGCCACCTCTGACTATGGCACTTAACCCCGCTTTCGGTATTCCCCCTAGCACATTCGCTGCAATTAAGCCCGCATAATGCGCGAATTGATGCCTGTCATCGTAACTGAAGTCCGTTAATCCAAAACTTATTTCATTGACAAAACCCCCACCAAACGCTGTCACTGTGCCATAACAATACGATAAAAACTGCCAGCCAAAATGTCGCGCCAATGCCCCCAGCGGATCTGCCTGGTATTCACG
>NZ_QLIR01000040.1 GCF_003428155.1 Fastidiosibacter lacustris | reverse complement strand
TATCTGGCTACGTGAAAAATTGAATACAATTGCTTTACGCATTCAGAAAGCCAGGGCTATTACTAATAGTTTGTTGACTCAATAGCATTCAGACCATACTATTAACACGACAATTTCCCTTGGTAATTAGTCCGACACTTTACCTTGGTAATGACACTTATACACATGATAAGTACCTACAGTATTTAATCAAGTGTTTTTAGGTACTTTAGTTGCTTTTTCAGTTATATACATTTTCTCTTTTTGAAACTTTAACTACAAGCAGGATTAACTCATTATCCTTGATTTCCACAATGATTCTATATTTTCCTATTCGATAACGCCATAGACCATGAAGATTTCCGGATAACTGCTTCCCTTTTTCCCTTGGATTATGTTTTAATTCATTTATATAACCTTTAATTCTAACAAGCACTGTTTTGTCAATTTTCTTTAAATCTTTAATCGCTTGTTTTGTAAATTTAACCTCAAACACCCAACTCTCTCCAAGCGTCATTTTCGGATATGTAATCACTCGGCTTGGTTTTTTCTAAGACACTAATCGCTGCATAGATATCTTCAAAATCCTCAAGTCGATCTTCAAGTGCTTTATTAATAAAAAATACCATCGGCTTATCTGTTGCTTTTGATAAATCTCTAAGCTTGCTCTCTAATTCAGGTTTAAGTCTAATGCTTAACATGATGTATTACCTCATAATATGATGTAATACATATTTTAGAATAAAAAGATATTTAACTCAAATAATACCTAATAATACGCCATGTTTAACTTTTTAAATCCCCAATTTTTCAAACTGTATGGCTGAATAACCTTCACTCTTGCATATGACAGCACTAACGGTATGCGCAAGTACCTTTCTGGCAATTCGCTTCGTTAAATGCCAGCAATCGCGAGCACGAACTTTCTCAATGTTAAAACGTTCAGTTAATTGACCAATAACAGTTTCCACTCGCCTACGAGTAGATATAATTCAGCGATTGGCATCTTTTCCTCGGCTAGCTGTCATATTTCCCCCTTGTATGGGTCTGCAAGTCAATACCAGTCTCCAACCTGAAATCTTTTTGATAATCCTCTGACCAATCAAACCTTTATCAGCAAGTAATAAGCCTTGAATGCCAGGCACAATTTCATAGAGCGATTCCCTTTCGTCAATATGAGTCGCTATCACCGTCATCCCTGTAATAACGCCTTCTAAGCTAACGCATATATTACCCTTGAAGCCATAATATGTTTCCTCCTTGGAAGCACAGTATCCATAAGTGGCTATACCCCTGAAAACTTTACTTGAACGTGCTCGTTTAAAATGACACACAGGGATTGGAAAGCCATCTGCCAAATGGATAGGATCCGCAAAAGCACTTAGCTGCCTTGCCAGAACCTGCTGTATTTGTTGATGAACCTGCCATAAATTTGCAGATTGCTTCACATAGTTACTACGACTACCAAGCCCTGGAAACCAGGCTTGCCAGTGCGTTTTAAAGTATTGCCATATACCCTTGTCTGTGTTCTTGCCCATAAACTCTCCTACAATATCCATTGTAATCACTTCTGCATCTGAAAGCTTTGGTGCAAAGCCTCGAGCTCTTAAAGGTCGCTCTTTTATCAGCTTTTTTAATTCATTATCTACCAAAGAATGGTTTATATAATTTACACGGATTAAGGCACGCCTATGCCCAAACACGCTATCATCAAATTGTAGATACTCAGAGAAGTGGCAAAGGCTGGGATTCACCTATCGCAGGCGGACCCAAACGTCATCAATTAACTTCTGCACAAAGAAAAGTCGATAGAGATGCCCGAATGATTATCTCAAATGAGCTTGGTCATTCAAGAGTTGCGATTGTTAAAAATTACATAGGCTGACAATGAATATATTTATAAACAGCTCTGGGGAATTCTATATTGCAGGCATAGTCTTTATAGCAATCGTTACTCTTGGCGTTTGGCAGTTTTCTCAATGTTATTATTTATCGTTTGCCTGAAGGAATGGACAAAGGTAAAAAAGCCAGCCTTTTAGCACCTTCTGCTTGCCCATCATGCAATATATCGATTAAACCTTTTGATAATATACTTATAATCAGTTATCTCATACTGAAAGGCAAGTGTCGTCAATATAAAAGTAAAATTCTATTAAGCTATTTAGCAGTTGAATTCATCACCACTATGATATGTATTTGCACATTCATTACTAATGGTTTTACATTAGAGTTTTTTCCAAACCTCAATTAGTCAATTCAAAGTTGTAAATTCCCGTTATTAAATTAAATCGAAGTCCAAACCTTTTTCGTCTATTCCGATATTTGTCGGCAATAATTTTAAAACGTTTTAACATGCCTATTACGTTTTCATTTAGTACACGGAGACTGGATAATTTTC
>NZ_QLIR01000039.1 GCF_003428155.1 Fastidiosibacter lacustris | reverse complement strand
TACCTATACTTTTTGTCGACAATTGTGCCTCGATTGCTTGCTGTATAGTACTCTTGATTACAATGTTATTATTAACATCTAGCCCTTTTTCTATTTCCTGTCTTACCAAATTCATTGCAATATTAGATAGCTTATCGATTGACTCTCCCATATCTAAAGCCTGTTTAAATTCGGTCACAATAATATTTTCTATTTGACTTGAACTTTCTGGGGTGCTTATTTTAGCATCCACAAGTTTAGTTGAAGTTATCCCGAGCATCTCCAACACTTCATTGTTTGACTGTAGTGATGTGCTTTGTGTTGAGAGAAGGACATCTGGCGTTTGCTGAACATTAATTACAAACTGTTTGATATCAGTCACCGTACCATGAACTGAAACTTCAACGCTAAAGTCCACCATACCTATAAAGCTTGGGCTTGACTCAAAATAGATATTAATTAAGTTCCCTATCCTTTCAATGCTCAATGATCCTTCTTGAGTGGATAGTCCTATAATTTTGGCATCAACGTGGTCAGAGCTTAGTATACTACCTAGTAAGATACTTTTGTTTGCCAACACATCCCCAATCAAAGGATGCTCAGTTGTACCATCACCTATAAATGATGGAAGTGTGGTATTCAATATCCCTCCATCAGTAAACAATTCGTTCTGACCAGTCACCGCAGCAAAGTTCATTACAGCAGCATTAGTAGGTACTGCTCCGCTAATTATATAGGTACCGTTAGATGGCACTAATTTTTCAGCGATACTTTCAAGATAATAATGAATATCTAGTGTGGATATTTCTACACCACCCTTACCATCGCCATCAATATCTCCAAAAACTTCATTTGGCGAATCAATCCTTCCATTACCGTTAGCATCACCAGCGATTTCATTAGGATTGTCAATCACGCCATTACCATTAATATCGCCAGCGATTTCATTAGGAATATCAATCACGCCATTGCCGTTTGCATCACCAGCGATTTCATTAGGGGTATCAATCACGCCATTGCCGTTGGCATCACCAGCGATTTCATCAGGATCATCAATCACGCCATTGCCGTTAGTATCACCAGCGATTTCATTAGGGGTATCAATCACGCCATTACCATTAATATCGCCAGCGATTTCATTAGGATCGTCAATCATGCCATTGCCGTTAGCATCACCAGCGATTTCATTAGGATCGTCAATCACGCCATTACCGTTAGCATCGCCAGCGATTTCATCAGGATCGTCAATCACGCCATTGCCGTTAGTATCACCAGCGATTTCATCAGGATAATCAATCATGCCATTACCGTTGGCATCTCCAGCGATGCTAATATCAATGCTCATGGTATAACTTGTCACAGAATCTACCGTGCCATCATTTACACTAAAGTCAAAGCTATCATAAGCTAGTCCATTTTGATTAGCTATTGGCGTAAATTTCAAATTACCTGCATCAATATCTGCTCTACTAATGACCTGATTTAAAATGACATCCACGCCACTTAATTTCAAACTACCAACCTGTTCCAAAGTGGTGACTTTAATACTGTTCAAGGGATCAGCATCAATATCCTCAAACTTGAAGTCCACTACTTTAAAAGTATAATCGCTGTTTTCATTACCCATCACTGTACTATTAGCTGCTATTGGGGCGTCATTAACTGGAGTGACATCAATACTCATCGTATAAGTCGACACAGAATCAATTGTGCCATCGTTTACCTTAAAGCCAAAACTTGCATAAGCTGAACCATTTGCATTATTTGCGGGCGTAAAGGTCAATAAACCACTCTCAATATTTACCTTTGTAATCACCTGATCAACGGTGACATCTACGTTGTTTAATTTTAAAGTGCCTGCTGTTGGTAAACTTGTGACTTTAATGCTTGCTAAAGCATCGCCATCATCCACATCACTAAAATTAAAGTCGGTAACTTCAAATGTTTTAATTGTATCCTCTGCTATTGTAACCATACCGTTAGCTGCGGTTGGGGCATCATTTATTGAATTGACATTAATGGTTACCGTAGCGCTACTTTGCACGCCTGGGGCAGGCAACCCATTATCATATGCTGTAACCGTTAATGAATCTACTCCGTTAAAGTTGGCATTACCCTGATAGGTGAGACTTTGAAGAGTGTTGTTAATCTCTGTTTCTGTACCGCTAATTATTATTTGATTACTATTATTAGCGCCAGCGCTAATCGTCGCACCACTTAAATTGACATTTAGCACACCTTGAGTAACTTGTAATTCTACACTGGTTAACATTCCTTCTTTATCAGTTACTGAAATCCCATCAATATTTAATAAAGTATCTTCATTGACTGATTGCGCTGATGGAACGGTAATCTCTGGAGCATCATTAACTGTTGTAATTGTAAGCAAGCTTTTTACGTTATTTGCTGAATCAAGACTATTTGCATCCGTGATCACATATTGTATTTGTTTGACCGTTTGTGCTGGATTGTCCGAAGTGTTGTAATACACCATAC
>NZ_QLIR01000038.1 GCF_003428155.1 Fastidiosibacter lacustris | reverse complement strand
ACTGTTGTAATTGTAAGCAAGCTTTTTACGTTATTTGCTGAATCAAGACTATTTGCATCCGTGATCACATATTGTATTTGTTTGACCGTTTGTGCTGGATTGTCCGAAGTGTTGTAATACACCATACTTGCAATCGCTGACTGATAATTTGCTACTGTATTATTCCCGGACAAGGTCATTCCACCTGAAATAGCGTCATAACTGGCCGTCAACGTACTCATATCCGCAAAGGTTAATGTCCATGAGCTATTAGGGATAAGCACCGTCACGGTTACTCCATTACTGTTGGCTTCATCAAAGCTTAACTGATCTTCGTCTGGCTCATGTCCATTTGATATCCCAACAGTTGCTGAAGATAAGTGGCTACTATCAACATCACTTAAGTTAATTGCACCTATTACAATCGGTGCCCCGTTTTCAACGTAGGCTATGCCAGGAGTGGTATAATTAACTGGGAGTGTTACCACCGGCGCATCGTTCACGGGAGTAATATTCACCGTTATATCAAAGGTATTGGAAAGATTGTTTGCGCTTTCCCCGTCATTCACCTGAAATTGGATCACTCTTGCCGTTGTGGTGGGATTATCAGATAGGTTTTGATATTTCACCAACCTCAATACATCTTGATAGCCAACAATATCCACCGGATTATTGACATTGTCTATTGTTTCAATGGTGAGCACTCCTGTTGTATTATCAAAGTCGACGGATAGTTTGCTATATAAAGGATGAGTATTATCCCAATCTACAACTAAATTATCCTCACCTTGTACATAGTTGCCACTGATCGTTACCGTTGCACTGACCATATTGTCACTGTCAACATCATCAAACAATAATGATGAGTTAAGCGTGAGTAGGGTATTTTCCGTATAGGTTAAAGTGTGACTTCCTGAACTTGTGCTGATTTGTGGTGCATCATTGGTTGCAGTAAAGTTTAATGTGTAATTTACTGCTGAACTATTGGTATCACCATCATTGACTGACAAGCGTATTGTCCTATTATCATCACTAGGATCGTTACTCAAGTTATAATATTTGACACTCCTTAACACAGCTTGATAATTGGCAATTGAATCACTGCCACTTAAACTTAATAACCCTGTAGAGGTATTAAAAGTAGTTGTTATTGATGTTCCTGTTACATCAACTGTCAATCTATCTCCCAATTTAAAATTTAAAATACTCACTTGTGCGCTTTCTAGATTACTATCATCCGCATCCGATAGCGTGATAGTATTGTCAATCACTATCGCTGTTCCAATACTACCATCACTTTCTACATACGAAAGTGTATTGCTATGACCTTTGGTAATAACCGGTGGATTATTGGTTGCATTAAAGCTTACCGTTACACTCTCTATCGCGGAGGTTTTAGAATTAACGCCTTCACTATCTGTTACCGTAAAATCAATCGTTTTCGTTCCTAATGGATTGGCAGAAGTATTTTGGTATTGCACTGCTTGAAGCGCCGTAATATAGTTTGCAACTGAATCCACCCCACTTAGGGTCAATTCACCATTAGTTTGATTAAAACTGGTTATAATCGTCGCTGAAATCCAGCTTGGATCCATGCTTAAGAAATCTTCACCGTCTACATAGTTAGCGTTGATTTTAATGATCGCACTGCCAAGATTGGTACTATCAACATCCACTATATTGAGATTACTATCAATTGTTAAGGCTCCACTTGTTTCTGGGAAGGTAAAGCTACTTGTTGTGGTGACACTTGGCGCATCATTGGTTAGCGCAATATTAATCAGATTTTGTGCCGTTACCGAAACACCACCATTACTATCAGTGACCGTATATTTTATGGTTTTGCTTAAAGAACCATGGTTAGGCTCGATGGCAATGTTTTTATAATAAACGTGACGCATAACCGTTTGATATTGCGCAAGCGTTGCGTTACCGACTAACCCCATTACCCCTGTACTATCGTCATAGGTTGCTACAATTTGATTGCTGTCATCAAACGTGATTCGCCAAGATAGATCCGTTATCAGCGTTTCAACACTCGAAACTCCCGCAACACCACTTAAGGTGACCGTATTTAAAAATAAATCGTCTTCTTGAATTAAATGGCCATTATCAATACTAACCGTTGCACTTTGTAATAATGTATCATCACGATCACTCAGTACAATCGCATCATTCACGGCAATGCTACCGGTGACATCTTCTACATAGCTAATATCCGTTGTATTCACGCTAAGTGTTGGCACATCATTGATTGCATTGACTGTAATCGTTTTTGACACCACTGGCGAGAATACGCCTGCATCATCCACAACATATTCGATTGTCCTGACATCCGTCATCGGGGTATTGGACGTGTTCCAATAAACGATATTTTTAAGCGCATCTTCATAGTCACCGACCGAGGCATTTCCACTGAGGGTTAACACCCCAGCGCTAAAGCTATAGGTAATAGCAGTAGCGGGGTTGTCATTAATCCAGGTTTGACTCATGCCAAGGTAATCTTCACCGTCATGATAATTATTGCTAATTGTCACTGTTGCTCCGGTAAAGCCGACACTATCCACATCATCCAAGAAAAGACTCGGATCTAACACCAATTTGATCGGACTTATGCTATCATCTGCCGCACTTTCTGTATAAGGTGATGAAGTGGTTAAACCACTGATACTTGGTGCGTCATTCACGGGAGTGACAT
>NZ_QLIR01000037.1 GCF_003428155.1 Fastidiosibacter lacustris | reverse complement strand
AATCTTTCAGCGGTACATATTGTCTCTCATGGTGATGTCGGCAAGCTGTATTTAGGTAATGAAGCGCTTTCTTTAGACAATATTGGCGATTATGCGGCAAGTTTGGCACAGTGGGGAAAAGCATTAACTGACACAGGGGATATTTTATTTTATGGCTGTAATGTCGCCGAAGGGCAACAAGGTCAAGCATTTGTGGAAGCATTAAGGTCATATACAGATGCTGATATTGCAGCATCTATTGATACGACAGCAAGTCAAGATAATGGAGGGGATAGCATACTGGAATATGGACAAGCAATAGACAATAGTGAGATTCTTCATTTTGAGGGTTATGCTTATCGCTTGGATGCACCGGCAGTTCTAGTGGGAGGAAGTTCATTTAACTCAATCACTCAACTGGGTGACAACATTTATGGTGAGAACTCAGGGGATTTGTTGGGTGGATCACCTTATGCTGGAGGGGTAGTTTCTTTAAGTGCCGATGGCATGACAATGGCAATCGGAGCAGAGGGAAATGATGGCAATGGCACTTATTCTGGTCATGTACGGATATATAGCTGGAGTGGCACTACCTGGATTCAAAAGGGAGTCGATATTGATGGTGAGGTGGCAGGAGAGCGATCTGGAATATCGGTTTCGTTAAGTGCCAATGGCAATACGGTGGCAATTGGAGCTTGGAGTGGAAATAAGGCACGAATATATGAGTGGAATGGTAGTACCTGGATAAAAAAGGGCGGTGATATTAATGGTGAAGTAGGAGATGATAACTTTGGTTTCTCAGTATCATTAAGCAACGATGGCAATACCGTGGCAATTGGTGCGTCTCATAATGATGGCACGACAGGAAACGCAAGTGACGATAGAGGTCATGTACGGATCTACAGCTGGAATGGCACTACTTGGGTACAAAAAGGCGTTGATATTGATGGTGAGGCAGCAGGTGATCAATCTGGTTATTCAGTGTCCTTAAGCGCCGATGGTAACACCGTGGCAATCGGAGCAATTGGAAATGATGGCAATGGTAGTAATTCAGGTCATGTACGGATATATAGCTGGAATAGTGTAACGTCCACCTGGGATAAATTGGGGCAAGACATTGATGGTGAGGTAGCAAGTAATAACTCTGGTTGGTCAGTTTCGTTAAGTGCCGATGGCAACACCGTGGCAATTGGTGCACCTAGTAATAGTAGTAGTACTGGTCATGTACGGATATATAGCTGGAATGGTGGTGGATGGATACAAAGGGGTGTTGATATTGATGGTACAGCAGCAGGAGATCGATTTGGATTTTCAGTATCGTTAAGTAATGATGGCAATACCGTGGCAATAGGCGCAGATGATGGAGTTTCACAGGATAAAGGCTATGCACGCATATATAGGTGGAATGGTAGTAGCTGGGTCAAATATGGTCCAGATATGCAAAGTAATATAACGAACGATCGATTTGGATGGTCAGTGGCTTTGAGTGCCGATGCTAGTAAAGTGGCAGTTGGTGCACCTCAAAATGATGGTACGACCGGAAACAGTACAGACAATAGAGGGATGGTACGGGTATATAGTTTAATTCCACGTTATACGGTGAATGAAGATACTGCACTTGCTATCAATAATATTTCGATTAATGATGTGGATGGTAATTTGTCAACTGTACGCTTACAGGCTAATAATGGAACATTGAATGTGACGTTATCAGGCGCTACAATCAGTGCCGGTAGCAATGGTAGCAATGATTTGACGATAAGCGGCACACAAGCAGAAATCAATGCAACGCTTGCAAGTTTAACCTATCAAGGCAACCTTGACTTCAGCGGTAGTGACACCTTAACACTCACAGCAACCGACAGTGGTAGCTCAAATACGGTGCAGTTAATCGGTATTACGGTTATTGAAAAACATGAGCCGATATTAACAGGTGGCGTAGCTTTAGAGTATAGCGGAAATGATGGAGCGGTAGTAATTGATAATACCATTAGCATTACTGATATGGATGATGTAAATCTTGAAAGTGCAACGGTGAGTATTAGCAGCAATTATGTAAATGGTGGAGATGTATTATCGTTTGTGAATGTTGGAAATATAACCGGTACCTTCGATGTACTAACTGGCATATTAAGCTTAACAGGAACAGATACTTTGGCAAATTATGAGGCGGCATTAAGGACAGTTCGTTATGAAAATTTAGCTGATCAACCAACCATATTGACTCGCACTATTAGTTTTGTTGTAAACGATGGCGATGATGACTCAGAGATTCTTACAAGTACCATTAATATACTAACACCAGTGGCTCAGCTTAGCGTGCCATTGGTTGGTGATATTTCGGAAGATCACTTAGGGCACTCAGTTGCCTTAAGTGCTAATGGGACAATTCTTGCAGTAGGGGCGAAGGATCATGATTTCAACGGAGACCGTTCTGGTCAAGTGAAAATTTATGAGTGGAATGGTAATGGCTGGACGCAAAAGGGTCAAAATCTTTACGGTGAAGCCAGTAACGATGAATTTGGGCATTCAGTGGCATTAAGTGATGATGGTACTATTGTCGCAATTGGAGCAGAAGGAAGAAATAATAGTACTGGCGAGGTTAAGATTTATCAATGGAATGAGCTTAACGGCAGTTGGGAACAGCTGGGAGGAGGTATTCTGGGTGAAGCTGAGGGAGATTCTTCAGGTTCTTCAGTTTTAGGGTTTAGCGCGGATGGTTTGACGGTTGCCATAGGAGCTTCAGGTAATGATGCCAATGGAAATGGATCTGGTCATGTTCGAGTTTATCATTGGGATAGCACTAATTGGGTAAAATTAGGGCAGGATATTGATGGGCAGACAGGAGATGGTGCTGGTTGGTCAGTTTCGTTAAGTGCAGATGGGATGACACTGGCAGTTGGCTTTGTCAATGCTAACACTCATGGTCAGGTTAAGATTTATGAATTGGATAACAATAATTGGGTGCAAAAGGGTTTGGATATCAATGGTTCTGCAGAAAGTTCAGCACTAGGTGGTGCAGTGTCCTTAAGTGCTAATGGAAATATTATTGCGATCAATGCAAGGTTTGGTACTAACTTTACTGGTCAAGTTAAGGTGTATGAATGGAATGGCAGCAGTTGGGAGCAGCGCGGACAAAGTTTCAATGGTGAAGTTAACTTTGAGCTATTAGGTGCCTCAGTATCGCTGAGTGCCGATGGTTCAATACTAGCATTTTCAGCACCTAATAATGGTGATTCTCCAATTAATGCTGGCGTGGTAAGACTTTATCAATGGAATGACAGCAGTTGGACCAAGTTAAAAGAGGATATTTATGGTGCAACGGCAGGTGATGGTGCGTATGCGATATCCCTAAGTGACGATGGTTCAGTATTAGCAATTGGATCACGTAACAATAATGATAATGGATCTGGTGCTGGTCATGCGCGAGTTTTCCGTATAGCATCAGCACCAGTCAATATTATTCCAGGAGTACAAGCTCTCAATGAGGATAGTACACTTGCTATCAACGGACTTACTGTGAGAGATGAAAGTGGAATCTTGGCGAGCACACGTTTACAAGTCAATAATGGTACTTTGACAGTAACCTTGTCTGAATCTGCAACGATCAGTGCAGGCGCTAACGGCAGTGGTGATTTAACGATCAGTGGAAATGCAAATGATATCAATGCGACATTAGCGAGTTTAATCTATCAGGGTAACCTTAATTTCAATGGCAATGATAACCTTACTGTGACCTCAAATGAACAGGGTCTATTTGCATTATCGGATGTAGACATCGTTTCAATTACTGTGAATGCGGTGAATGATGCGCCGACAGCTTCTCATAATACAGTGGTGATAAATGAAGACAGCAGCCATGTTTTTACAGCGAGTGACTTTAACTTTGCCGATATTGATGGTGATGTATTAGACAGTGTTAAGATTACGAACCTACCAACAATAGGTAGCTTAAAATTAAATGGTGTAGCAGTGACCGTAAATCAAGTGATCACTAAAGCAAATATTGATGGAGGTTTATTGATCTTTACCCCTGTTGCAAATGGCAATGGTAGTAATTATGCCAGTTTTGACTTTAGCGTAAATGATGGCACAATTGATTCTGTGTCGACTTATACGATGAGTATTGATGTCACCTCAATCAATGATGCCCCAACCGCAGCTAACAGCACGATTATAACAGCAGAAGATACAGCTTATACATTTGCGGCATCCGACTTTAACTTTGCTGACGTGGATGGCGATACCTTAGCAAGCATTACAGTCACAAATTTACCGACAATAGGTAGCTTAAAATTAAATGGTGTAGCAGTAACTTTGAATCAAGTGATCACTAAAGCCAATATTGATGGAGGTTTATTGATCTTTACCCCTGTTGCAAATGGTAATGGTAGTAATTATGCCAGTTTTGGCTTTAAGGTAAATGATGGTGCGCTGGAGTCCGTGTCAGCGTATACGATGAGTATTAATGTCACTCCCGTGAATGACGCACCAAGTATCAGTGGTTTAACCACTTCATCACCTTATACAGAAAGTGCGGCAGATGATAGCATAAGTCCGATCAAATTGGTGTTAGATCCGAGTCTTTTCTTGGA
>NZ_QLIR01000036.1 GCF_003428155.1 Fastidiosibacter lacustris | reverse complement strand
AAAAACCTGATGATGTTCTACTTTCACATGACGAATGCCACACTATCATCGACGCTAACTGTTTTCACTTCTGAGTTCGGAATGGATTCAGGTGGTTCACAGTCGCTATTATCATCAGGTAACTCTCAAGCTCAAAAGCTTTAACAATCTATCATAGAGTAATAACCAAGTCTATCGGGCAATTAGTACTGGTTAGCTTCATACATTACTGTACTTCCACAGCCAGCCTATCTACGTCGTAGTCTTCAACAACCCTCAAGGGAGATCTCATCTTGAGGCTGGCTTCCCGCTTAGATGCTTTCAGCGGTTATCCATTCCGAACTTAGCTACTGGGCAGTGCTTCTGGCGAAACAACCCAAACACCAGCGGTTCGTTCATCCCGGTCCTCTCGTACTAGGAACAAACCCTCTCAAATCTCCTACGCCCACGGCAGATAGGAACCGAACTGTCTCACGACGTTCTAAACCCAGCTCGCGTACCACTTTAAATGGCGAACAGCCATACCCTTGGGACCTGCTTCAGCCCCAGGATGTGATGAGCCGACATCGAGGTGCCAAACTCCTCCGTCGATATGAACTCTTGGGAGGAATCAGCCTGTTATCCCCGGAGTACCTTTTATCCGTTGAGCGATGGCCCTTCCATTCGGAACCACCGGATCACTAAGACCTACTTTCGTACCTGATCGAGCCGTCACTCTCTCAGTCAAGCGCACTTTTGCCTTTATACTCTTGCTGCGATTTCCGACCGCAGCGAGTGCACCTTCGTACTCCTCCGTTACTCTTTAGGAGGAGACCGCCCCAGTCAAACTACCCACCATACACTGTCCTCGACTAATCGTCCAAGTTAGAACTCCAAAAATATCAGGGTGGTATTTCAACAGCGACTCCACCTCAACTTGCGTCAAAGTCTCTTCGTCTCCCACCTATCCTACACAAATATTCTCAAAGTCCAGTGCAAAGCTATAGTAAAGGTTCACGGGGTCTTTCCGTCTAACCGCGGGTACGCTGCATCTTCACAGCGATTTCAATTTCACTGAGTCCCAGATGGAGACAGTGTGGCCATCGTTACGCCATTCGTGCAGGTCGGAACTTACCCGACAAGGAATTTCGCTACCTTAGGACCGTTATAGTTACGGCCGCCGTTTACCGGGGCTTCGATCCAGAGCTTCGTCTTACAACTAACCCCTTCAATTAACCTTCCGGCACCGGGCAGGCGTCACACCCTATACTTCCTCTTACGAGTTCGCAGAGTGCTGTGTTTTTAGTAAACAGTCGCAGCCACCTGGTATTTGCAACCCATTTCAGCTCCAGCAGTCAATACCTTCACCTAATATGGGCACACCTTCTCCCGAAGTTACGGTGTCATTTTGCCTAGTTCCTTCATCTGGGTTCTCTCATTGCCTTGGTATACTCTACCCACCCACCTGTGTCGGTTTATAGTACGGTCAATAATAATCTTTCGCTTAGAAGATTTTCCTGGAAGCAGAGCTTCAATCTCTTCGTGAAGCAAGCTTCACTTCGTCTTACGCCTTGGATTATCATAGCTGCGGATTTGCCTACAACTACTACCTACGCGCTTTCACCTGGACTACCATCCGCCAGGCAGACCTAGCTTTCTCCGTCCCTCCATCGCAATTATTATCGGTACAGGAATATTAACCTGTTTCCCATCGACTTCTCTCTTCAGATACGCCTTAGGGGCCGACTTACCCCACGTTGATTAACATTGCGTGGGAACCCTTAGGTTTTCGGCCAATAAGAATCTCACTTATTTTTCGTTACTCATGTCAGCATTCGCACTTCTGATACCTCCAGCACACTTCTCAATGCACCTTCATCAGCTTACAGAACGCTCCCCTACCATGACACCTTCGTGCCATCCGCAGCTTCGGTGTATCGCTTAGCCCCGTTAAATCTTTCGCGCAGGCCGACTCGACCAGTGAGCTATTACGCTTTCTTTAAAGGTTGGCTGCTTCTAAGCCAACCTCCTGGCTGTCTATGCCTTCCCACATCGTTTCCCACTTAGCGATAACTTTAGGACCTTAGCTGGCGGTCTGGGCTCTTTCCCTCTCCACTACGGACCTTAGCACCCGCAGTGTGTCTCCCGTGATTCAACTTCGTCGTATTCTAAGTTTGCATCGAGTCGGTAAGATCGCAAAATCCCCCTAGTCGAAACAGTGCTTTACCCCAACGAGTCACTCACAAGGCACTACCTAAATAGTTTTCGGGGAGAACCAGCTATCTCCGTGCTTGATTAGCCTTTCACTCCTATCCACAACTCATCCCATACTTTTGCAACAGTACCGGGTTCGGTCCTCCAATTGGTGTTACCCAACCTTCAACCTGGTCATGGATAGATCGCGCCGGTTTCGGGTCTAATGCTTGCGACTTAACGCCCTATTCAAACTCGCTTTCGCTTCGGATCCCTTACTCAGTTATCCTCGCCACAAACATTAACTCGCTGACCCATTATACAAAAGGTACGCAGTCACATGTCTACACATGCTCCCACTGCTTGTACGCAAACGGTTTCAGGTTCTATTTCACTCCCTTTTCAGGGTTCTTTTCGCCTTTCCCTCACGGTACTGGTTCACTATCGGTCAGTCAGGAGTATTTAGCCTTGGAGGATGGGCCCCCCTTCTTCAAACAGGATTTCTCGTGTCCCGCCCTACTTGTTCGTATATCTAGTTCCACACACACATTTTCGCATACAGGGCTTTCACCTGCTATGGCCTACCTTCCCAGATCGTTCTGCTAATCTATGTGCTAATATATACCAGGCTCTTCCCCGTTCGCTCGCCGCTACTAGGGGAATCTCGGTTGATTTCTTTTCCTATGGGTACTTAGATGTTTCAGTTCCCCACGTTCGCCTCTGACCACTAAACCAAATACTTAATTTTTAACTTGAAATCATCCTATTCTCTAATCCAATCTCATCTTCAAATATCAAATACTCCATTTAGTGGTCAGATAGTTATCTAAAATAACTGGGTTCCCCCATTCGGACATCTTCGGATCAATGCTCATTTGCCAACTCCCCGAAGCTTTTCGCAGGCTATCACGTCCTTCTTCGCCTCTGACTGCCAAGGCATCCACCGTTTGCGCTTCTTCTCTTGGTCATTACTCTATAATAAATTGTTAAAGATCTCTTCTTGCATTCATTATCTCACTCTATTTAAAGAGCAACCTAATAAATACAATCTAGTCTGAATACCCATTCAGAATTCGATGCGTAGTTTGGTGGAGCCAAGGAGGATCGAACTCCTGACCTCCTGCGTGCAAAGCAGGCGCTCTCCCAGCTGAGCTATGGCCCCAAAAATGGTGGGTCTGAGTAGACTTGAACTACCGACCTCACCCTTATCAGGGGTGCGCTCTAACCAGCTGAGCTACAGACCCAATCTACTGAAAAAACATCATTTGTAAACACTCAAATACTTCTCGCCTTTTCTTTATTTCTTTGTACTACTTCTTCTTACTATCAACTATTTAATATTAAACATTCAACATTAAAAATCAGCTTCGTACCTTTAAGGAGGTGATCCAGCCGCAGGTTCCCCTACGGCTACCTTGTTACGACTTCACCCCAGTCATGAATCACAAAGTGGTAAGCGCCCTCCTAACGGTTAAGCTACCTACTTCTTTTGCAACCCACTCCCATGGTGTGACGGGCGGTGTGTACAAGACCCGGGAACGTATTCACCGCGGCATGCTGATCCGCGATTACTAGCGATTCCGACTTCATGCACTCGAGTTGCAGAGTGCAATCCGGACTACGAACACCTTTCTTGAGTTTCGCTCCAGGTCGCCCCTTCGCCTCCCTCTGTAATGCCCATTGTAGCACGTGTGTAGCCCTACCCGTAAGGGCCATGATGACTTGACGTCGTCCCCACCTTCCTCCGCCTTATCAGCGGCAGTCTCTCTAGAGTGCCCATCCAAAATGCTGGCAACTAAAAATAAGGGTTGCGCTCGTTGCGGGACTTAACCCAACATTTCACAACACGAGCTGACGACAGCCATGCAGCACCTGTCTCACAGTTCCCGAAGGCACCAGTCAATCTCTCAACCGTTCTGTGGATGTCAAGGGTAGGTAAGGTTCTTCGCGTTGCATCGAATTAAACCACATGCTCCACCGCTTGTGCGGGTCCCCGTCAATTCCTTTGAGTTTTAACCTTGCGGCCGTATTCCCCAGGCGGAGTACTTATCGCGTTTGCTGCGCCACTAAATCTTTTACACCAGATCCAACAGCTAGTACTCATCGTTTACAGCGTGGACTACCAGGGTATCTAATCCTGTTTGATCCCCACGCTTTCGTCCCTCAGTGTCAGTTTAACCCCAGATTGTTGCCTTCGCCATCGATGTTCCTCCCGATCTCTACGCATTTCACCGCTACACCGGAAATTCCCCAATCCTCTAGTAAACTCTAGTCAAACAGTATCATATGCACCTCCCAGGTTAAGCCCAGGGCTTTCACATCTGACTTATTCAACCACCTACGAACCCTTTACGCCCAGTAATTCCGATTAACGCTCGCACCCTCCGTATTACCGCGGCTGCTGGCACGGAGTTTGCCGGTGCTTATTCTTCACCTAACGTCAAGTTATCTAGCTCTTAACCTAATAACCTTCCTCAGTGACTAAAGTGCTTTACAACCCTAAGGCCTTCTTCACACACGTGGTATTGCTGGATCAGGGTTGCCCCCATTGTCCAATATTCCCCACTGCTGCCTCCCGTAGGAGTCTGGGCCGTGTCTCAGTCCCAGTGTGGCTGATCTTCCTCTCAGAACAGCTATGGATCATCGCCTTGGTAAGCCTTTACCTTACCAACTAGCTAATCCAACGCAGGCTCATCGTATAGCGACTGCCCTAAAGCAGCCTTTTACCCTCAGGTAACATGCGGTATTAGCAACCGTTTCCAGCTGTTGTCCCCCTCTATACGGCAGATTCCTACGCGTTACTCACCCGTCCGCCACTAAGCCAGTAGCAAGCTACTAACCCCGTTCGACTTGCATGTGTTAAGCATACCACCAGCGTTCAATCTGAGCCAGGATCAAACTCTTCAGTTTATATCCTTAGATCATAATTACTCATCTCAATGAAATTAAAATCTACATCCTAACTCCATCTCCATTACACTAACTACAATCCACAAAATCTATCGCTCAAAGTATTCAAGTATCTACACTTCATATCTCTTTCAAACATCCTTTAAAACCCT
>NZ_QLIR01000035.1 GCF_003428155.1 Fastidiosibacter lacustris | reverse complement strand
ACACTTTGTTATTGGACTTAACTTCCTCTGTTAATTCGTTCAGCCACTCACAAAACAAAAGATATTGATCATTGGCTTGCAATTTCACTAATCCAAACGGGGAGCGGTAAATCGCCTCATCAAAACCGTTAATTTGCATAAAAGCCTCCTTGTGCAAGTTTATTTTCTTATTCACTTTTAATGGTTGTACCGTAGGCATCTTCACCAAGTTCTGATTTTTCATAGTTTCCGCATAGATATAGCAATAGCTCGCAATATAAGCGCGAAAGGGTTTACTACAATCAATATGTTCATTAGTCAACATTTTTTGCAAAAAAACATCATTTTCAGGAAACGCATTTTGATCACCTAGAGCCCTAAGCGCAATATATTCCGTGCTCCAACGTCCAATGCCTTTGATCATCATCAATTGTTTACGGAAACTTATCAAGTCTTGCTTAACTGAAAAGTTAATTTTATTTTGCCAAATGGCTTGGGATAGTGCCGCAATAGCCATCTTCTTCATAGCCGGAATCTTCAAATAATCTAGCGAGTTCTCAACCAGTATGGATAGTTTAGGAAAAAGAGAAACTTCTATTTGACTGTGTGGATCAATAACTTTTTCACCATAATGATCCATAAGTGCTTTGGTTAAGTTTGTTGCCTGTTTGATAGAGATCAGCTGACCTAAAATTGTCGTTATGGCAAGTTCAAATGGATCCCAAGCCCCTACTTTTCTCACCCCATAAAAATACTGCCAACTATGACAGACGTCCGTACTTCCTAATGTCTTTTGCAAATGCTCAGGATCGTGTGTGAGGTCAAACATATTCATTAAACGCCATCGTACTTCCTCAATTGAAGCGGGGCATTGTGTGCTGATTTCAGCGACCAATCTGTTATGGTTTGGCTCATTAGCTACAATCACCTGGCTAAGCATTCCTTTTTGATCAACAAACAAACGCCGATAACACGCTTGTTCAAAATGCTCCAGCTCCCCCATCCTGTGCTTTGCGTAATAAGCTAGAAGGGCATGCCAATCAAATGGGGTATAATAGCTCAGGTATATTTTAGTCACCATCTCCTCCGACATAGTTATGAAAAATAATGCCTAAACTATAGCGCTCACCCCGTAATATTTTGGCAACTCCATGCTTAAAGTTTGACTTGTAATAACCTTTCACACCTAGTGTTGGGTGATATTTTGAAGATAGGATTAAGGCGTCTCCCTGATCAATATTGATAACATGTGCAATGGTTTGCATTCTAGGACGCTGTTGTGCCAGAATAATCTCACCACCCGCGAAATCAATATCCTTCTTGCTTAATAAGAACACCATCTGATAGGGGAAATATTTTTCCGAAGTGACGTCTTGGTGCAAGCAGTTATAGTCCCCCTCTTGATACTTTAAAACTAATGGGGTTGGTTTAGCCTGATTGGCTTCATATTGTGATTGTTCAAATGCGTAAAAATCCGCAGGAAACTTCATTTCATGTAACAGTCTTTGACTCCATTCGTTGGCACAGTCGACCAGATTTTCGTAAAAGTATCGCCTTAAACGACTGATGATCTCAGGAAAAGGGTAATTAAAGTAGCGATACTGCCCCCTCGCGAAATTATACCTTTGCATATCTATGGTGGATCGATAGTGCTGATCCTTGGCGTATAACTCTCTTAACAAGAGACAGGTTTCTGGTTTTAGAACATTTTTAACTACACAAAAACCTTCTGATTGGAGACTTTGCTTATTGATCACCTCTTCGTTATTTGCGCATAGTTCCATGATAATCTATCCCCCTTATCGCATTTATTGTGTTCATGCAATCAGTTCCCGCTCTATTTGTCGAATTGCTTTGTAATCTTGTAAAAGTTGTTCTTTTTGTCGATGTGCAAGAACAACAAAACCCAAGTCTAAGGTCGCAAATAAGTCTTTTGTTTCAGCCACATGATCACCGTCTTTTACATGAATAGAGACATGATGATGACTTGGGAGACTTTTTATTTTTTCCACCGTATGCTCAACATTGCTTATTACACCTTCCCTCATACAGACAAAAAATACAACCATCATATTGATTAGCAAATCATATGTTTCAGAAACAGGTTGCTGCCTTGAAAAATATCTAACCGTACGATCAATTTGGCTATCTCCCGTAGCAACCATATTATAGCGTGGATGCCCTCCCCCATGAGCCCTCGCTCCAACTTCAATCAAGCGTAACCCATTATCAGTATGCATGATCTCAATATGAGCAGGACCAAATTTTATCCCTAAGGCGTCTAGAACAGAATACGCATATTGTTGTAGTTCTTGATATAGCTCAATATCAGAAGGAAGCCACTCCATATAGTCATACATGGCAATATGTTTATCATTTCTAATTTTCTGATATCTACAGATATTCGATATTGTATGTTTTCCTACATAACTCATTGTGTCAACAACATATTCAACCCCCTGCATAAATTCTTGAACAATCAGTTGATCATTTAAAATTCCTAAACGATTATGCGTGTTGAGCAATGAGTTAAAAATGACTTGCCAGTCATTATCTGCTGCATTCACTTTATAAACACTGTCAGTGCTAGCGCTTTTAGGGGGCTTTATGACAAAACTTGAGGAGTTCAATCCTTCTTCAAGCAACCAGTTTGCTACTGCTTGCTGATCATTGGTGCATAATTGCCTTGCTGTGGCTATACCAGCATTGGTGACAGCGTCCATCATTCTACCCTTATGCCTATTGGGATCATTGCTCAGATGAGGTAGAATTAAAGAGCACACTTGTTCAGCCAACTCTACACCAGACTCACATCCTGCCACAACACAAAGTGGATCAAGTAACTTTAATTGAGAAATAAGATCTTCAAGGTTGTTCTCATAAACAAATATTTGTTTATATTCTTCTGGTTTATACGAAGCAGCATATACCTCGGGTGGTTGCCTTGCCGTTTGTACTGCCACCACATCAACGTTCGCCTTATCAAAGGCATGCGCGTAATAAGCTCCAGATGAGTAGGGATCGATAATTATAGCTATAGGTCTTTTAGGCATCACAGCTACCTTCGTCTAAGAACTCAACACATTTATTGCAAAATCTATCCCATGCTTTAGATACACTTTGACTTAATCCACGGGCTCGCATTGCAGAATGTACCAAGCCTTTTTCTATATTCAGCTCTACTTTGATACCTTGCTCACTTAACAGCTTGGCATATTTTTCTGCATCGATCACCAATGGATCCATTTCAGCCCCCATGATGTAAGCGGGTGGTAGGCTATTAAAGTTCGCACTTAGAAGTTGTGATACATAAGGGTGATATACATCTTCTCTATTTTTTAAATAGCAATCTACGTAGTACTCCATTTCTCCTGCTGTCAAAAGCGGTGAATCTTTACCATCTTTCATCCATCTGCTAAAGTCGAGTACGGGACTGATCAAGACCTGAGCGGAAATTCTGGGACCATTTCTATCTCTGCACATCATCGAAAGACTGACGGCCATATTGGCACCAGAGCTGTCTCCACATAGGACAATATTGTCGGCATTTACGCCATAAGCGTGGGCATTTTTTACTATATCACATAGAGCATCATAGCAATCGTTAAGCCCTAATGGAAATTTATACTCAGGTGCCATCCTAAAATTTAATGCGATGGCTTGAGTAGCTGTTTTGTGCGCAAGTTCAGCAACTAGCGTATGATGAGTTTCCAGTGATCCGACAACAAAACCACCTCCTCGAATATAGATAATAAGCCCCCGATGAAGACAATGGTTTGGCGTGTAAACTCTAAATGGAGGTATTTCTGAAGAAAAACAGATATCTTGCGTTTTAATGCCAGATTTTACCGTATAGGGAAATACTTTAGTTAAATTTAAATACAACTGACGCTGTTCCGGTAAAGGAAGTTTGTAAAAATCAGCTGGCATCGCCGCATTACAGCGATCAACAAATTCTTGAATTCCTTCAGCATATGATAAACTCATGTTTCTACCTCTTAATTTTCACTAAATTTAGCTTTTTCCTGTTTGAGAATGTCCTGTAAAATTCCGCGCCTTAATAGTGGGATAAGACACAATATTGAGCCAACTCCACCAAGCCATAGCGCAGATGATATATCCCATAGATAAATAACTAAAGAACTCAATAAGCTACCAACTGCAATCATTCCCCATAGCAAGCATCTTTGTACTGAATTAATACGCCCCAAGAGCTGTTTAGGTGTTTCCAACTGCCTTAAAGTTAGGGATGTTGGACCAAAAAGACCTTCACCTATGCCGTGCACTATCCCTGTAATGATCAAAAATATAGGGGAATGAAAGGCACCTGACAGAGGAATGCCAAAAATACCCGAAACAGAAATAAAAGCACCAAGCACAAGCGTTTGTGAACTCCCATACTTTTTAGCCATCTTTGGCGCTAATAGATTTCCAATCGGCAAGCCTATTGCGACAGAACCCACTACAACACCAATCATCACAGGACTTAAATTTAATACTCTATCGCAGTAAATAACAAGACAACTTGTGACCATGCTAAGGAACAACACATACAGACCGCCACAAGTAATCACGGGTTCAAGTTTGTTATGACGTAAAATAAACAAAATCCCCTCTTTAATATCGCTGATGAGGCGTTGCTCTGATTGATTCAGTCGTTTAGGCGCTTCAGATTTTTGCCTAATTGCAAAAAGCGTTAGTACGGAAATCACGAAGGTTAAACAATTCATAAAAATCGTCAGCATAATACCCAAAAAAGCAATTAATGGACCTGCCAATAACGGACCTAATGCTCGCGCGCTTGATTCCGAAAAAAAATAGCTTAGCATTGCCATTTTGAATGTCATTATGACTGCTAAATAATTCAGGAAGATAGGATGAGTACGCAATTTGAAAGAATACAAGAACACAGCCACTAATAAAAACTAAACCTAACAACAGTATTAAGCTAAGCATTTTAAACCATGCCAAAACAACGATTAGCAAGAATATTGATGCCTGAATACTATCGCATACCAACATAACTCGTTTTAACGGTAGGCGATCGATTATGGCTCCTGCAAAAAGACTGAAAAGCAAAAATGGCAGAAAAAAAGCAAACCGCAGCAGTACTGCCTCAGACTCCAATACGCCTGGGATAGATAATGCAAATAGCGGCAAAGCCACTATTAAAATCTGATCCCCTAATATGTATTAGTCTAGATATAATCTGACATTCATCTTGACTTAGATGAGGTTGCCTGTTTTGATAAACGTGAAACAAAATAAATCAAAAACAGGAGCAACCTCATGTTGGATACTAATAATAAATTCATC
>NZ_QLIR01000034.1 GCF_003428155.1 Fastidiosibacter lacustris | reverse complement strand
TCCAAGAAAAGACTCGGATCTAACACCAATTTGATCGGACTTATGCTATCATCTGCCGCACTTTCTGTATAAGGTGATGAAGTGGTTAAACCACTGATACTTGGTGCGTCATTCACGGGAGTGACATCAAAGGTTATCGTTGCACCTGTTGCCGCTTCTTCTAGCGCGTTTCTCACTCTAAAATTAAAACTTGCATAACTCACTCCATTGCCATTATTGGCAGGGGTAAAAGTTAATAAACCATTCTCAATATCTGCCTTCGTGATCAGCTGATTAAGGGTTACATCTACGCCATTGAATTTCAAAGCCCCAGCGCTCTCAAGTATTGTAATTCTCACTTCAGTAAATGCGTCGTTTTCTGGATCACTATAGCCAAAATCAGCAACGCTCAATACATAAGTGTTATCTTCATCGATTGTAATCGTTTTGTTTGTACCTGTTGGTAAATCCGCTACCTCATGAATTGTGATATCGATACTCTGAGTCCTGGTGAACGCCATATCATCTGTTGCTGTCACCGTCAACGTATCACTGCCATTGAAGTTAAGATTGCCCTGATAAATCAAACTTGCAAGTGTAGCATTGATATCCGTTTGCGTACCCGTTAGCGTCAAATCACTGCTGCCATTGCTACCGGCACTGATTACCGTAGCGCCTGATAACGTAATATTTAACCTTCCATTAGTGACTTGTAAACGAGCACTTTCTAAATTACCATCCACATCACTGACAGACAGTCCATTGATGGTAAGTGGCGCATCTTCATTGACTTCATACAACGGAATCAGTCTATATACTCTTACATGACCTGCATCGCTACCAGCACCATCATTGTTCCGTGAACTAATTGCCACGGTGCTACCGTCGGCACTTAAAGCCACTGAAAATCCAGAGTTATCAGATGAATTTTCACCATCAATATCCATTCCATATTTTACCCAACTACTGCCATTCCATTTATATATCCTAACCTGACCAACATCATTACTACCAGCAAAAGGTGCACTAATTGCTACTGTATTGCCATCCGCACTTAACGACATAGAATAACCTGAAAAATCGACAATTGACTCACCATCAATATCCCCTCCCTTTTGTACCCAGACGCTGCCATTCCATTTATATATCCGCACATGCCCCGCATCATTGCCATTGGCGTTATCATCATGAGGCGTAGCTATTGCTACCGTATTGCCATCGGCACTTAACGATACTGACCAGCCAAAGTGATCCTCTACTCCATCACCATTAATATCTAACCCCTTTTGCTCCCAAACAGCACCCGTCCAGTTATAAATCCGCACATGCCCAAAATCATTGCCATCATTATAAGGCGCACCTATTGCTACCGTATTACCATCCGCACTTAACGACACAGAATAACCTGACCAATCAAAAGCTGACTCACCATCAATATCCCCTCCCTTCTGCTCCCAAGTCGACGTTGCGGTATTCCAACTATATATCCTTACATGCCCCGCATCATTGCCATTGGCGTTATCATCATGAGGCGTAGCTATTGCTACCGTATTGCCATCGGCACTTAACGATACTGACCAGCCAAAGTGATCCTCTACTCCATCACCATTAATATCTAACCCCTTTTGCTCCCAAACAGCACCCGTCCAGTTATAAATCCGCACATGCCCAAAATCATTGCCATCATTATAAGGCCCACCTATTGCTACCGTATTACCATCCGCACTTAACGACACGGAAGAGCCAGATTGATCTCCTGTCGCTTCACCGTCAATATCTAAACCCTTTTGTTCCCAAGTTAATATGCTAGCATTCCAACTATATACTCTAACTTGCCCTTGAAGACCATTATACATAACTGTTCCAACGGCTAATGTATTGCCATCCGCACTTAAGCTTACGGAATGACCTAACTGTTCCCCTATTGCCTCACCATCAATATCCGTACCCAGTTGACGAATATCAAAAAGTGCACCCGTAAGCCCAATAAACGGTTGGTTAAACCCCATAACGTCTATGGATACATTCTTATTTGCCAATTGTGTTCCGCCTGTGCCCGTTTGTCCCATATCAGAAACGACAATCATTAACGTCACGCTACCAGTAAAATTGGCGTTAGGGCGATAAATCATGCCCGTTAAGGCATCACTAATGGCAGATAACGTTCCACTGAACTGAATGTTTGCACTGTTATTCGTTGTACCGTTTAAGAAAGTTAAGCCGCTAACAGAAGGAAGGATTAAAATTCCATCGTTGACCAAAAAGTTTATTGTAAGTTGCGTTGCATCGACATCGGATACGCTAATCAGGTTGGCGCCATTAAAAGTTAAATCATGCCCTTCTTCAAGAACTATATTAGTCACTGGCGCTGTCAATATCGGGGCATCATTGATAGCATTGACATTAATCGCAATTAACTGCACAGCACTTGAACTACCACTGTCGGTTGCGGTGAGTGTCAAGGTATCACTACCGTTAAAGTTAAGATTACCTTGATAACTTAAACTCGCAAGCGTTGCATTGATTTCCGCTTGCGTGCCGCTTATCGTTAAATCATTGCTACCATTGGCGCCAAGGCTCACCACCGCCGCTCCTGATAACGTCACATTCAACACTCCGTTAGTGACTTGTAAACGTGCAGTTGACAAATTACCATCCACATCATTAATCGAAATATTATTGATCGCAAGGGCTGTATCTTCATTCACTGTATAGCGTGGAATTAAACTATATACTCGCACATGACCCCTATTATCTGTGCTGCCTCCCGAACCATCATTTTGAGTCGCACTTATTGCTATCATATTACCATCAGCACTTAACGATACTGACGATCCAGAAAAATCCCCTGCCGCCTCACCATCAATATCTGCTCCATACTTTACCCAGTTTGTACCATTCCATTTATATATCCGTGTATGACCTCTATTATCACCGGATGATCCGCTTGTGCCATCGTTGTTATACGCACCAATTGCCACGGTATTGCCATCGGCACTTAAGCTCACTGACCAGCCAGAAAAATCTCCTACCGCCTCACCATCGATGTCTTGCCCCAATTTATCCCAGGTGGACGTCACACTATTCCAGCTGTAGATCCGTACATGACCTCTATTGTCTGTAATGTTTCCAGTCGTGCCATCATTATTATACGCACCAATTGCTACTGTCAAACCATCAGCACTTAACGATACTGAAAAACCAGATCTATCACCTGGCGCCTCACCATCGATGTCTTGCCCAAATTTATCCCAGGTTGACGTCACACTATTCCAACTGTAGATCTGTACATGACCTCTATCGTCACTTGCGTTTCCTGTCGTGCCATCATTATAAGACGCACCAATTGCCACGGTATTGCCATCGGCGCTTAAAGATACTGACGATCCAGAGTAATTATTTGCTGCCTCACCATCAATGTCGCCGCCTTTTGGTACCCAATTCGCACCATTCCAGCTATAGATTCGTACATGACCCGCATCAATGCCATTGGCATTATCATTATAAGGCGCACCAATTGCCACAGTGTTACCATCGGCACTTAACGAAACTGACTCTCCAGAGTAATTATTTGCTGCCTCACCATCAATGTCGCCGCCTTTTGGTACCCAATTCGCACCATTCCAGCTATAGATTCTTACATGACCTGAATTACTGCCATTGCCGTCATTAGCATTAGCACCAATCGCTATCGTATTACCATCTGCACTTAAAGAGACTGACAATCCAAAATTATCCCCAGCCACCTCGCCATTAATATCAGCACCCTTTTGAACCCAAGCTAAAGTTAAGGTATTCCAGCTATATATTCTTACATGACCAGAATCACCACCATTGCCGTCGTTATTACGTGCACCAATTGCCATTGTCATACCATCGGCACTTAATGACACAGAACTACCAGATTGATCACCTGTCGCTTCACCATCAATATCCGCACCTAATTTACTTGTAGTAAAGGCAGCTCCGCCTAGTAATACTTCTGGCGCGTCATTCACGGGAGTGACATCAATACTCATCGTATAGGTGGACACAGAATCAATCGCACCATCATTTACCTTAAAGCCAAAACTGGCATAATTACTACCATTGCCATTATTGGCAGGGGTAAAAGTCAATAAACCCGCATCAATATTCGCTTTAGTGATCACTTGATTCAAAGTTACTGCTACACCATTTAGTCTCAAACTGCCTACCATTGGCAGAGTAGTGATTTTAACACTGGCAAGTGTGTTACCATCCAAATCAGCAAAGTTAAAATCATTCGCCGTAAAAACATAGATGCTATCTTCATTTATCACCACCGTATTATCCATCGCGGTTGGCGCATCATTGGCAGCATTGACATTAATCGCAATTAACTGCACAGCACTTGAACTACCACTGTCGGTTGCGGTGAGTGTCAAGGTATCACTACCGTTAAAGTTAAGATTACCTTGATAACTTAAACTCGCAAGCGTTGCATTGATTTCCGCTTGCGTGCCGCTTATCGTTAAATCATTGCTACCATTGGCGCCAAGGCTCACCACCGCCGCTCCTGATAACGTCACATTCAACACTCCGTTAGTGACTTGTAAACGTGCAGTTGACAAATTACCATCAATATCATTTAGCGAAATATCATTCATCGCAAGTGTAGTATCTTCATTGACGGTATAGCGCGGAACCACACTGTATACCGAAACAATACCCCTGGATATACTGTAAGCAGGTCCTCCAAGTGCTACTTTACTGCCATCGGCACTTAAGCTCACGGAATAGCCCGACTGAGCATTCGTGAACTTACCATCAATATCTGATCCATACTTCACCCAGTTATTGCCATTCCATTTATAGATCCGCACACTACCTCTATTATCAGTAACACTTGCCCCTCCATCATTATTAGGTGCACCAATTGCCACGGTATTGCCATCGGCACTTAAGCTCACTGACCAACCAGAGTAATCACTTGACCCTTCACTACCATCAATATCCGAACCCTTATTTACCCAGGCACTGCCATTCCACTTATATATCCGTACCGTTCCGGAATCACCAATGTTACTGCCATCATGAAAAGGCGCACCAATCGCCACCGTATTGCCATCGGCACTTAAAGAGACTGACCAACCAGATTGATCACCCATTGAACTACCACCTTCACCATCAATATCAAGCCCCTTTTGTTCCCAACTTGTGCCATTCCAACTATAAATCCGCACATGACCTCTGTTGTCACTCGTGTTTCCTGTCGTGCCATCATTATAAGGCGCACTAATTGCCACGGTGTTACCATCGGCACTTAAGCTCACTGAATGACCAGAATTACCGCCTGCTGCTTCACCATCAATATCAAGCCCCTTTTGTTCCCAACTTGTGCCATTCCAACTATAAATCCGCACATGACCTCTATTATCGGTACTACTTGCCCCTCCATCATTATTAATCGCACCAATCGCTACTGTCAAACCATCAGCACTTAAGCTCACTGAATGACCAAAGTTATCCCCCGCTATCTCACCATCAATCTCCCCTCCCTTCTGTACCCAAGTAGTACCATTCCAGCTATAAACCCGCACATGACCAGAATCAGTACCACTACCATCATTACGTATCGCACCAATTGCCACAGTATTACCATCGGCACTTAAGGACACCGAATAACCAAAATAATCCCCTGCTGCCTCGCCGTCAATATCCCCTCCTTTCTGTACCCAGCCATTGCCGCTCCAACTATAGATCCTTACATCTTCACCCTGGCGTGCTCCAATTGCCATTGTCATACCATCGGCACTTAAGGACACTGACCAACCTGTCTGATGCCCATCCGTCTCGCCAATAATATCGACACCCAATTGACTGATATTAACGTGAGTTGCTCCAACTACAATCGCTGGGTTATCTAACCGATGAGCATAACCCTCAAAATGAAGAATCTCACTATTGTCTATTGCTTGTCCATATTCCAGTATGCTATCCCCTCCATTATCTTGACTTGCTGTCGTATCAATAGATGCCGCAATATCAGCATCTGTATATGACCTTAATGCTTCCACAAACGCTTGACCTTGTTGCCCTTCGGCAACGTTACAGCCATAGAATAAAATATCCCCTGTGTTACTTAATGCTTTTCCCCACTGTGCCAAACTTGCCGCATAATCGCCAATATTGTCTAAAGAAAGCGCTTCATTACCTAAATACAGCTTGCCGACATCACCATGAGAGACAATATGTACCGCTGAAAGATT
>NZ_QLIR01000033.1 GCF_003428155.1 Fastidiosibacter lacustris | reverse complement strand
GCTTTTTTACACCTGTTAAACGACGAAACTCATCTGCTGCTAACTTGTTTATCGTTTCCCATCTCATTGATCATATCCACCTTTAATTTTTAAATAGCTATTTTGCTAGATTAAATACGGTTTGGAAAGAACTCTATTTATAAGCGCCATATTTTACTGCTTATGGATGCTATTAATTACACTTAAATTTATAGATTTAGCGCATTATTTACTGCCTGACACCTTAACTTTCACATTTATAATAAACACTCAATATGATGATGCTCCTATAAATCCAATACTGATATCTTCCGGTGGTTATAAATCATTAAATAAATTTGTACCTCAAATTTTTAATCCACAGGATAGGCATGGTTTATTGAGTGATCACGTATTAATGGCTTTTGTATTATGGGAATAAAAATAAAGAATATAAAAAATCAATAACTACTATTGAGCATTGGTTAACATATATATATTATATAATTAAACAATGTTAACCTAACAGAATAAGGACAATTATATGTTTAAGGTTAGTGAAATTAAAATAACAGAGTTGCAACGATATGTTAAATTATCAAAACCTGCAATTAGTAAGTATTTTAAAGCTCTAGACACAGGAATAACGCATTCAAATAACAGAATTACTGGCATCTCATCAAATGAAGCCAGTTTATTTTTACGAAAGCAAAGCTCATATAAATTTCATAAGCCATCAATAACATTGTCTGCCAACTTGTGTGGTGGTGTAGGAAAAACCTCATCAGTATATAGTTTGTCTGCTGCATTGAGACGTGTAAGCTCATCAACAACTGACCCTATTGTATTGATTGATGGCGATTCACAAGCGAGTTTTACACATATAGTTTGCGGACAAAGAGCTGACGATAATGAATATATATTAATTGATTATATTGAGAATAAAGCTTCTATTAATCAAATATTAAATGATATAGGTAACAATGTATATTTTATAAAAAGTAATTTAAATTCTGCTTTTTTAGATAAAGCATTAAATAAGCCTTCTGATATAAAACGTGCAATGAAAAATTTATACAGTGATATTTTCCAAACTCTCGGAAGAAACACAAAAATATTTCAAGATCATACACCACAGTTATCTAATTTGTTTGCATCATCCATATCAGCTTTGTATCAGATGGATGATGATATATTATGTAATGTACTAATTCCAATTAGATCCGATGAGTTTGCTATACAAGGTGCAAAGTATATTATTAATGAGATTAATGAATTAGTAGATACATATTCTTTTGACACTAATAAAGTAAAAATAAATTGCTTCTTTTCAGCCCTAGACAGGAGAGTCTCAACATCAGGCGAAGCATTGAAAGCAGCCATGTCTGATGAAGTAATCAAAAATTATTTATGCCCAGTTATTATTAGATATTCATCAGAAATTCCCAAAAGTATTATGTCATGTCAGAACATATTTGCATCTGGCAAAAGTAATAATGCAACAGATGATTACCAAGAATTACTCCAATATATATATAATTAAAAGGAGTCTTATAATGGCTGATTTAAATAAGATTGCACAGAAATTCAATATAACCACGGAACAGATAAAATTATCACAAGGATCATCTCACGAGCATGAGGCGGTAAAAAATAAGCGTAGAACATGGCTTGAAAATGAAGTTGTTGAAGAAGTCACATTAATAGACCCCAACGATATTGTTAACTGGATATATCATGATAGACCTGAAAATGAACTCGGAGATATAAAGTCATTAGCTGATGAGTTCTTATCTATAGGGCAACAACAGCCATGTATTGTCAGACCGACTGAGGTTGGAAATAAATATAAATATGAACTAATTATTGGTGAAAGAAGATGGCGGGCTGCGATAGCAGCAGGAATTAAATTAAAAGTAATAATCAAAGAAATAAACGATGCTGAGTCTGCATTAGCCCAAGCTGCTGAAAACGACAACAGAAAGGATCTATCAGATTATGCTAAGGGAATAAGCTATGCGAAATTAATTGATAATAAAATTATCACGCAAAATGATTTAACAGAGAAATTAGGAAAAAGCAAACAATATGTATCATCTTTACTATCCTATTCAAAAATCCCAGAAGAAATAATTTCAGCTATTGGTGATATGTCAAAAGTATCATGCAGAACTGCAGAGACAATCAAACGATTAGCTCAAAGAGGTGATGAACATTGTCAAGTAATAATCTCGAAAGCGACCCTCATTCGATCTGGATCTCTTGGACATAATAAATTAACTGAAATTGTAAATAACTATATCAGCAATAACAATAGCCCTAAACCAGATGCTAATAAAATTATTTCCAAGAATGGAAGGCATATATTTACATGGAGAAAGGATAACAATAATTTAACATCTATACATTTCCCAAAAGATATTTCGACTTTGCTATCTAATAACAGCATAAATAATGATGTTATTAACAAACAAATAATGGAGTTAATTGAAAATGAATTAAATAAAATCAAATGAAGTCCGCCTGGGCGGACAAAATAAAAAGCCCCAGTTAAAACCAGGGCTTTTTACAAGTTAAGGAACCTAAAAAGACTTCTCAACTCACATCACAAATGAATTGTAGTATATAGGGTTCCTGTTTGCAAGACTTTTTTTTAAATAAGGAATGTACTATGTCTACAATATTTCACGCCGGTCGTAAGATCTTGCGAGAACAAATAGGAAATCACAACCACGCTGAAATAGCAGATTTACTATATTTCAGAGTCCAGGGTACTAAGTATTATGATGATAATGGAAACCCATTCTTCTTATTACCTAATATTAGGTATATATCAGAGGAAACTGGTTTCAAAGAAAGAACCTGCGAAAGAGCATTATCAGATCTGGATAAAGATGGATGGATTGATCGAGTCCGTATTAAGTGCTACGATGGCGCAGTAAGAACAAAAATTTACATCACTGAAAAATTCACCTCAATAATGTCAAATATAGATCTTTTATTAAAGAACCCTGAATCAACAAAGAACAATACTTATTTTAAAAAAGAATATACTAAGGATATTGTTGATATCAAAGGTAATTCATCACAAAATAAAACATTAGATGTATCGCATCAATGTTTTAACAATGAGGGGTTTGAAAAATTTATAGAAAATTTAACAAACATCAATATTTCTAAGTTACAACATAATATAGATATATCTGAACAATGCCAAGATTACCAAGTTAATACATCTATGAGTGATGATAGCGACAATCTTATTCAAAATAGTGAGACTGACAAAACTATACCTTCTGAATTTAATAATGAAATAGTGGAAAATGAATATAATCAAGAAGTTTATGGTGTTGGCTTAAATCATCATGTTGATTCCGCCACTGTTACGGAATCAGACTCCGCAAATTTGGCGGAATCTTATATAAAAGGAAAAACAAAAAAAGAAGATAACAATTATAATAAATTACAAGAGTCTAAAATCATTCCAAATGAAGTTGCGGAAATTGTTAAATCTGTTAATCCTGTTTTTTCTCACAACTTAGATTTTATGACTGATCAAACAGAGTCTATTATTATCACAATCGCAGAACAATTTTCAATTAATCCCAGTGATCTATTCGATGTACTTGTTTCTCTTCAGGAAAGCAGTATATATCATAATCAGGTAGAGATGATTGAAGATGCAATTAAAATACAGTTAAGAGCAAATGGTGATGCTACATCTTTCCCTAATGGTGATGGGAGATTGAAATATAAGAAGGCAATCTTTGAAGCAGAGGATATACGAAAACCTAATTTGACACCAAGACAACATATTGCTGTAATGCAGTCACTCAAATGGCTGTCCTTGACAGGTAAGGCTGTTATCGGAAGTATAAATGAGGTTTATGCTTGGATTGAGTATCAAATATCCAATCCAGAATTTCATTTTCAAGGGAAAGGTTTTAAGCATTGTCTTAGTATTATTAAAAAAATATTGTGTAATACTGGAAATAGACAATATTCTAAACCATATGGGTATTGCTAATGTAAATTTTGGACCAAATTATTTGCGACTATAATTTTGGCTTGGATCACTTTAAATGCGACTGTAGAATCTTGACGCGCAAATATATTTTACTTGGACCACATTAAATGATTTTATCCGATGCGCCTAAAGTGTCAGAAAAACCCTCGTTTTTCTTGTGCTTTTTTTGTTCTCCATTTAATCTTTATCCACGTCTATTTTTCCTATTTGTGCGCGCTAGCAATAAAATGACGCTCAGCCAGAATTATTCTGCAAATCAACCAACATTATTTTGCAAATAGAATTTTAGAACCAAAATTATTCTGCAAATGGATTTTTGAATATTTGATAACTTCAATGAAAACCCAGCTATAGTTTCTTTCACTTTTAATTTTTTATGGTATAATTACCATAAAAATAACGATAGATACCTTTATGTCAAATCTATTAAAACCACTTAAGTGGGTAGGATCATCCTTAGATGATTTAAAACAATTTCCAGATGAGGTAAAAAGAACCTTTGGCTTTGCGTTAGATTTTGCTCAAAGAGGGACAAAACATGATAAAGCAAAGCCTTTAAAGGGCAGTGACTTTAAAGGTGCATCTACACTTGAAGTTGTAGAGGACTATGATGGGAATACTTATAGAGCGGTATATACGGTGAAATTGAAAGATGCTATATACGTATTGCATTGCTTTCAGAAAAAATCTAAAACTGGCATTAGCACGCCAAAAACTGATATAGACCTGATAAAGAAACGGTTAAAAGAAATTTTAAATATGCAGGAGAAGTAACATGCTCAAAATAACAGAAAGTTCGGGTAATGTATTTAGTGACCTTGGGTTTGAAAATGCCGATGAGTTACAAGCTAAATCAGCACTAGCACGGCAAATATCAATTGTAATTAAAGAGAAAAAACTTAGACAACGAGAAGCTGAAGAAATTACCGGTGTTAACCAGGGTGATATTTCAAAAATTATCAATGGTCACTGTGACAGATTCAGCATTGATAGATTATTCGGTATGCTCTTAAAGCTTGGGCAAGATATTGAAATAACAGTTCATCCAGCTCAAACTGGATTAGGGCATATCAATTTCATGCAAGCTTAAACGAAAATGTATTTTTGTTGACTTATCTTAATTGATTTATGACTAAATTATCAGTGAATTTTATTGAGTAAAAGAAAACAAAATAAATGATCGTTTTTATTACCATAAAATCAAATCCATTTGTAGAATAATTCTGGTTCTAAAATTCTATTTGCAAAATAATGTTGGTTGATTTGCAGAATAATTCTGGCTGAGGGTCATTTTATTGCTGGCGCTAACAAATAGAAGAGAATCGCCATATTCCCCGAGTTTAAATATAATGCAACTGATTTTTATTCATCAAATTGATGTTTTTTGTACTTTGAAACGGATTGAATACATCAAATAAAACTACTTGTTACAAGTAGTGTTGAGCTTCTGATCTTATTTTGCTCTATTATATACATAAAATTTATAGTCAAAAATGGGAGGGATAGAAATGACTCTTAAATTAACAAAGCAACAGGAAGAACTGTGGTATGCTTACAAACTTAATCCTTACGCGGATAATTATAATATTGCGATTTCATATCAAGTTCAGGGTAATTTAGATAAAAATAAATTTGCAGCAATATATCAAACAATTGGTAATTATTTTGAAGCTTTTAAAACACGGTTTATTGAAACAGAAGGGGACGCAAATCAAATCATTCTTGATCGCTTTGATGGAGAGGTGATTTATCAGGAATTATACCATTTTACTCAAGATCAAATTCTTGCTGCACTTGAACAATTAAGAGCCAAGCCTTTTGATCTTGAAAAGGACTGGCTATTTAGAGCCATACTGATTAAAACAGATCATGACCAGTATTATTTTCAGTTTGTCTGGCATCATATTATTTCAGATGGACTGACCACGACAATCTTTAGTCAAGTATTTGAAAAGCTTTATAACGAAGGGTTGGAAGCAATTCATCAATTCAAAACTTATCCATTGGCAAGTTATTTACAGTATGAAGAAAACATCATCGCTGAAAAAAAACAGGAAACCATTGATTACTGGCAGCACTATCTTCAAGGTGCTCAGCAAAATGATCTGGCTAAGTATACCGATGATGATACGGGTAAAGTTGAGCGTAAACGCATTGATATTGACCCCAAAGCCTTAAGAAGGTTTTTAAAGGCACACAAAACAACGCCGTTTATCTTTTTTAATGCCTTAATCAGTACCTTTATTTATAGATGCTTTCACCTGACAGACATTATGTTGTCTTATCCCAAAAACATACGCCCGAGTGAATTTAGTAATATCGTCGGTTATTTTGTCAGTATGTTTCCCATGCGGATTCAATTATCTGGAGAAATGACATTTGCGGAATTGCTTGAGAAAATAAAGGCTCAGTATAAGATAGACAGAGAATATCAGACGATTGCTTTTGAGGAAATACGAAAAGATTTACATCATGGTTTTCATCCTAACATTACTTTAGTAGAAGCATGTATGACTTCTCCAAAAATTAATATTAATGATTTTGTTTGCTCAAACTCAGGGACGTATTATGGACAACCTCTAACGCTATTATTTTCATACGAAAGCATATCTAACAGTTACGAGATAAGTTATAACCAAAACTATATCCCTAGTTACTTTATTGAATATTTTAAAAATCTAGTCAATGAAGTATTAACCAACATATATAGAAAGTTATCTGAATATGAATTAATGTCAATTGATCAAAAAAAAAAACTACTATACGACTGGAACAAAACCGATAAACCCTATCCAAAAGGTAAAACCATTTATCAATTATTTGAAGAACAAGTTGAAAAGGCACCAAATAACGTTGCCGTGGTATTTGAAGATCAACAATTAACGTATGCTGAACTCAATGCCAAAGCCAATCAACTGGCAAAATACTTGCGATCACTTACTGAAATTAAACCAGATACCTTGATTGCTTTATGTCTAGATAAAAGCTTAGAAATAATTATAGGCATCTTGGGAATTTTAAAATCAGGGGCTGCCTATGTGCCGATTGACCCCAGTTATCCTGATGAAAGGATTAGATACATACTTGACGATACTCAAGTATC
>NZ_QLIR01000032.1 GCF_003428155.1 Fastidiosibacter lacustris | reverse complement strand
TTCACCCTAAGCTTGGTGGATATTTACAGCCTGATGCTTTAGATATTTTAGCAGGTGGAAATGTACACCCTTATGCCTATGCGAGCAATAACCCAGTTAATGTGATTGATCCAACTGGACTGTATGACATTACGCCTCAAGAGGCGATTATCGAACTCAAAAAGCAAAGGACAGCATTTTTTAATGGGTATGTTAAGGCATCAAATACTTATAGTGAGCAATCAAAATTACTAGAACTTGAAATACTATGGCTAACAACAGCAACGGTGCTTCCTGAGATTAATAGACAAATTATTCATACAAAATATCACTTACTCGAAAATGAATTGAAGCATAAAAGTAAGAAGGTTGAATTTGTTTTACAACAGTGGTTTGAAACAAGGCATAGCAAGTTGAATAATCACGCTATCAAAAATCCGAATTATGAGGCGTTTGTTGCAAAAGTTTTTAGTCAAATAGAAAAAAAAGGATATGTTAGAAATACCTATGAAGATATCTATAAGGTCTTCAAACAATTGTCTCAATCTGAAGAATTTGGACTACCAGGATATTTTTCTCCTGTTATGTATCCGCTTACTGACGTTGAGTGTAAGTATATTGATTGCGCATCAATTTGTGAAAAAAAGTACTTATCATTTAGTAATGATTTATCAAGAAATATTAATTTTTTACAAGAATATGTGCGAAAGAATGCTCTGTTAATTAACAATATGCAAGGTTTACTGCGTGGTTATTTTGACGATTATTCTGCTATAGCAGATAGATTTATCAAGATAGATGAAGAGCGTATTTTAGACTTTAATGAATTAGATTATTTAGATTATGATGATCTATTAGAAAGCCTTCAACTACAAACAGGATTGGATTTATCGGGTTATGTTAAACGTTTAGCCACCCATTTTGCCAATGGTTTTATGGATGATACGACATTTGGCTTAACAGGCTTTGGATATGAAAACGGGCGGACAAATGCGGCTGCTTACTATACGGGTACCGCGGCATCTTTAGGATTAGGATTGTTATATGGTGGCACCTATGTAAAAGGCGGAATGCTGCTGGCTAAAGCTGTTGCACCAAAGATGATTGTGGAGAATGTTAAGGCAAGCGTTGCAGCGGGGAAAACAACTCAAGCTAGCCATAAAGCAGGTAAAACACGCGAGTTTGTGACTACTGTTCGAAATGGCGGAGATGAACTAGTAGATGTGTTCAGGGCTGTTAAACCTGATGAATTGGCTGATATTCGAAAAACAGGTGCACTCAATAATCTTCCAGGATTAGAAGGGAAGTATTTCACAACAAGTGCCGAGTCGGCTGCGAGTTATGCTAAACAGGCAGTTAAAGCCTTTGGTGATCCACCATATACGATCGTTAAATCACAAGTACCGCGTAGCGTTCTGAATCAACCTGGAATTTCAGCGACAGTAGATCGAGGTATTCCTGCATGCGTTCTTCCTAATAAGAACCTGCCTGGTTTGGTTCCACAAGTACTCAACTACTCGCCAGTGCCATAAGGATTCAGATATGAAAGGTATTTTTGCGAAAATAACGCTTCTTAACACTGAGGAAGGTGGTCGCTCACAAGCTATACCAGCGATGAATTTTGGATGCCCAATGTACGTTGAAAATGTTCCAGAAGTTGCAAAGCATGCTTACGATTGCCGTTTGCTTGTCCAAGAGTATGGTAAACCCATCTCGCTAGGAGATACCGTGGAGAATATTAGAATAGTGTTTCTTTCACCAGACGAGGTGATTCCGCGGTTAAAAGTTGGAACGCGCTTTACGTTGTGGGAAGGGAAAACAATAGCGTGTGGAGAGGTTACTTCGATTGAGTTGTATTAATGTCATTACCAAGGTAAACTGTCAGACCAATTACCAAAGGATTTTGTCGTGTTAATTGTATTAGTCTAACCTTAAAAATGAGTATTTATTAAATACAGAATCGCGGTTTTATAGCATCGGTGTCTATTTAATATCTTAGGATAGGCATCTATTTCAGTAATGTTTAAATAGAAAAATTTATCCAACAAAAGTTGTTGAAATAAAATAACATGATTGATACTATCAATTTTGAATCATTATTAAGAGACCCCCATTTCTTAATCGCAACCTCCTTTCCACCCGACAAAAAAGGATTTACCAAATCAGCAAGGAGATGACTCAATTAATCACTTATATCTAAAACAGCTCTTCTCTTGAGAAGCGAATCGTTATACTACCCAAGTTCAACTATAATGCAACTAATTTTTATTCATCAAATTGATGTTTTTTGTACTTTTAAAAAGAGCATTGGCTCGGCGTTTTTCCTCCATGCCTTGCAGTAGATGTTTCAAAGTGGATTAAATACATCAAAATAAAACCACTTGTTACAAATTTGTTGGGCTTCTGATCTTATTTTACTCTATTATATGCATAAAATTTATAGTCAAAAATGGGGAGAGCGAAATGACTCTTAAATTAACAAAGCAGCAGGAAGAACTGTGGTATGCCTACAAACTTAATCCTTATGCGGATAATTATAATATTGCGATTTCATATCAAGTTAGGGGTAACTTAGATAGAGACAAGTTTGCAGCAATATATCAAACAATTGGTAATTATTTTGAAGCTTTTAAAACACGGTTTATTGAAAAGGACGGCGAAGCAAATCAAATCATCCTTGATCGCTTTGATGGAGATGTGATTTATCAGGAATTATACCATTCTACTCAAGATGAAATTCTTGCTGCACTTGAACAATTAAGAGCCAAGCCTTTTGATCTTGAAAAGGACTGGCTATTTAGAGCCATACTGATTAAAACAGATCATGATCAGTATTATTTTCAGTTTGTCTGGCATCATATTATTTCAGATGGACTAACCACGACAATATTTAGTCAAGTATTTGAAAAGCTTTATAATGAGGGATTGGATGCCATTACCCAATTTCAAACCTATCAATTGGCTGATTACTTAGATTATGAAGAAGAAATCATTGCCAAAAGTAAAAAAGAAACCATTGATTATTGGCAGCACTATCTTCAAGGATGCAATCAAAATGATCTTGTTAAATATAACCATGATGACACAGGGCAAATCAATCGTAAGCGAGTTAATATTGACCCTAAAATTTTAAGTAAGCTACTTAAAACGCATAAGACAACACCATTTATATTTTTCAATGCCTTAATCAGTACGTTTGTATTGAGATGTTTTCATTTAAATGACTTAGTTGTGTCCTATCCTAAAAACATACGTCCGACTGAATTTAGTAAAATCGTTGGTTATTTTGTCAGTATGTTTCCAATGCAGATTCAATTATCTGGAGAAATGACATTTGCGGAATTACTAAAGAAAATATATGAGCAATATCAACAAAACAAACCTTATCAAATTATTCCATTTGAAGAAATCAAAGAATCATTAGATATTGATTTTTCCCCAAATGTTTCCGTTGTCGAAACTTACCTTCTCTCTCAAGAGATAGAATTGAGTGGAATTGAATTAGAAAGTAAGAATTTCTTTTATGGCGGTAAACTAAATACTTTATTTTTTGCCTATGATAAAACTTCAATGGTGTATGAGGTAAGTTATGATACTACCTATATTCCTGACTATTTTATTCAATACCTTGAAATGCTTCTCAAAACAGTAATAGCAGATTCAGATCAGCCATTATGTCATTATGAATTAATACCACCAGAACAAAAAAAACGTATATTATACGATTGGAACAAAACCGATAAACCCTATCCAAAAGGTAAAACCATTTATCAATTATTTGAAGAACAAGTTGAAAAGGCACCAAATAACGTTGCCGTGGTATTTGAAGATCAACAATTAAAGTATGCTGAACTCAATGCCAAAGCCAATCAACTGGCAAAATACTTGCGATCACTTACTGAAATTAAACCAGATACCTTGATTGCTTTATGTCTAGATAAAAGCTTGGAAATGATAATTGGTATTGTTGGCATTCTTAAAGCAGGAGCAGCTTATGTACCGATTGATCCTAGTTATCCTGATGAAAGGATTAGATACATACTGAATGATACGCGAGCATCTTTATTGTTGACACAATCGCATTACCTATCAAGGCTTAAAATGATGACAAATAGTCAACTCATACCACTGGATAGTAACAGTTATAAAGGTTTCCCTTTCGATAATCTACTGTCTCAAAATACCTCTCATGATCTGGCTTATGTGATTTATACCTCCGGAACAACAGGAAATCCGAAAGGAACATTAATCACCCATAAATCTCTAGTAAACCGTTTACTGTGGCAACAATCTGAATATCATTTTAATAGTTCGGATAAAATTCTACAAAAAACACCATATGGTTTTGATGTGTCAGTATGGGAATTACTACTGCCGCTTCTATGTGGCGCACAATTGGTATTTACAAAACCTGATAATCATAAATACCCCCAATATCTACATATACTAATTAAACAAGTTGGCATCACTAAATTGCATTTTGTACCAAGTATGCTTCAACTTTATTTAGATCATGTTGAGCAATTAAGTGTAACTGAAAGATTATTAAATAGTGTAACAGATGTATTTTGTAGTGGAGAGGCATTACCACATCAAATATCGAGACGTTTTAAAACTCTCTATCCATCTATTTGCTTAAATAACTTATATGGACCAACTGAAGCAACTATAGATGTTAGTGCATATAATGACATAAGATCTACAGAAACCATAATTCCAATTGGAAAACCTATACAAAACACAAAGCTTTATGTTCTAGATAAATATAAACAAGTTGTTCCGATGGGGGTAGTTGGTGAACTTTACATTGGAGGTAATGGCGTTGCTAGTGGCTATTTGAATCAACCTGAGCTTACTGCTGAAAAATTTGTTGAAAATCCTTTTGCGGATGAAGAGGATAAAATAAATGGTTATGATCAATTATATAAAACAGGTGATTTAGTCAGATGGCTTAGTAATGGGAATTTAGAGTACCTTGGAAGAAACGATACACAGATTAAAATCAATGGGCTAAGAATAGAAATTGGCGAAATTGAAAATAACCTGTTAAATTTTAAAGGCATTAGACAAGCCTGCGTTTTAGGCAACAAAAAAGATAAAAACAACCTTGGAAATAAATTTTATTTAACCGCTTATTATGTCAGCAAGAATCCAATAGACGAAAATGAATTAATTAGTCACTTAATAAAAGTCTTGCCTGACTATATGATACCAAACGCTTTTATACACATGAAAAAATTTCCATTAACAATTAATGGCAAGTTAGATAAAAAAGCATTTCCGGTCTCATTATTTAAAACAAATAAACATTCTTTTACTGCTCCAAGAAATTCAATAGAAAATCAACTATGTAAAATATGGCAAGATGTATTAGAGCTTAAACAAATCGGAATAGATGATGACTTCTTCAGAATAGGTGGAGATTCGATTTTAAGTATAAGAGTTGTTTCGAAAGCAAAGCATTTAGGAATTAATATTTCAGTGCGTGATATTTTTATTTATAGAACTATTAATAAGATTGTGAAAAAAGCAAAACTATATAATATACCTTCTAACGATATATATTACCCACTTTCACTGATTGACAAAGCAGGACAAAAACAAGTGCTTCAGAACAGTGGTTTATTGTATGAAGATATTGAAGATATATACCCGGTTTCATATTTACAGAAAGGCATGTTTTTTGAACAAGAGCGATCAAATAATGATGGTACCTATCACGATGTGTTCTCATATCAAATAAATGATAACCTTGATTGTGTTAAGATAATCAACGTATTTGAAGACTTAATTCGAAAGCACTCTCTATTAAGAACTAGTTTTGTAAAAGACAAAACCTATGGGTATGTCGCAATCCAACATAAACATGGTGCTAAGGTTAAAGACAAAGTGAATATTTATTTGCATGATGCATTTGATAAATATTTTGTTGAAGAAAGGTACAATGCTTTCAAAATCAATGAAGTTGGTTTATTCAGGGTAATTATTACTAGTATCTTGCCAAATTCGTTTAAATTAATATTTTCTTTTCATCATGCTATTTCAGATGGCTGGAGTATTACATCTTTAATTTCAGAATTCACAACTGCGTATATTGATAACAAAAAAATTGAGTTAGATGAACTACCTTACTATGGTGAATTTGTTTCAAATGAGCAAAATGCAATCACGGACAAAAGTAACGTGAAATTCTGGCAAAAATATTTCGATGACAGTCAATTCCTAACTGTTAATTTAAAGTTAAATAACTCTTTAATGTTTACAAATAACTTAAATACACAGTTTTTCAAACTAAATGACACACAGAACAAAATTATTTTTAATATAGCTCAAAAATTCAACATACCAATTAATCTGGTTTTTTTAGCTCTGTATCAAATTTTAGTTTCTACTTTCACTGCTAACCAAGAAGTTATTGTAGGATTAGTTGTCAATAATCGGTTGGAAAAGACAGGGGGAGATAAATTATTTGGTCTTCACCTTAATACAATCCCGATTAAACAAAATATTATAAATCAGTCTATACAAGCTCTAATTGATGAGACAAGGAGAAATCAAGAATTAATCAATTTATATAAAATATATCCTTACGGAAAAATTAAATCTGATTTATTACAAGAGGATGATTTATACCAATTTGCCTTCAATTATGTCCATTTTCATTCTATAGAAGAGCAATATCAAAATAGAAAAATAGAAGAATATAAAAGGTTCGAAAAAACGAATATTCCTTTTGTTTTAAACATTTTCAGGCAAGGAAATGAATTTACAGTCGAATTATTAGGACACAATTATTTTATAGATCGACAAACAATAACAAAATTAAAACGATATTTTTTATACTACATTAACCAATGTGGGAATATTGATAACAATAAAACGTTAGCAAAAATACCAGAAGCAGAACTCCATAAAATAATACATCAATGGAACAAAACCGATAAACCCTATCCAAAAGATAAAACCATTTATCAATTATTTGAAGAACAAGTTGAAAAGGCACCAAATAACGTTGCCGTGGTATTTGAAGATCAACAATTAAAGTATGCTGAACTCAATGCCAAAGCCAATCAACTGGCAAAATACTTGCGATCACTTGCTGAGATCAAACCAGATACCTTGATTGCTTTATGCTTAGATAAAAGCTTAGAAATAATTATAGGCATCTTGGGAATTTTAAAATCAGGGGCTGCCTATGTGCCGATTGACCCCAGTTATCCTGATGAAAGGATTAGATACATACTTGACGATACTCAAGTATC
>NZ_QLIR01000031.1 GCF_003428155.1 Fastidiosibacter lacustris | reverse complement strand
ACTAGATCAGTTACAGCAAAAGGTAGAGGAAGTGTTAAAGGCACAAAGTCAAGGTCAATTTAACCAGGAAATCGATAAAGCTTATTCTGACATCAAACCTACCTTAGATAAAATCAAAGTTGAAATGAAATAAAAGTCCTCGTTAATTTAACATTTTCCTTTTTCTATAAACGTTCAAGCATATTTTTTAGTAATTGATAGAAATCACTTACAGTTGATATATCAACTTTTTCATCAGGTGAATGTGCATCTTTTATCGTAGGACCGATTGAAACCATATCCATTTGTGGATACTTATCTGCAATTGCACCACATTCTAAGCCTGCATGTATCGCTTTGATACTTGCTTGCTGTTGGCATAAAGCAAAATAACTTTCTTTGGCAATTTCAAGTATCCTAGAGCTCATATCTGGTTTCCAGCCAGGAGAAAGCTGTGATTTTTCAAAATCAGCGCCATTTTGCTTTGCATTACGTTCAATACCTTGCATAAAAGTTGAAATACCTAAATTATTATCACTGCGGGCATAAATCGTAATTATAAGTTTATTATCTTTTAGTTTGATTGAAGACAAATTATTTGAACTCTCTACTAAGTTTGACATAGCTGAACTCATTGCCAATACACCTGAGTGAATCACTGATAATAAATTTATAAGTTTATCTTTTAGTACAAAGCTAAAACATGATTTTTGTCGAGTCGTTGCTTTTATTTGCAAGTTAAAATTTGGCTCACTTTTCTGATAAATTGCTTTCCATAACTGAAAATAATTATTTACTCTAGTTTTAAACTTTATTTCATCTTGAGGCTGACAAGAAATAACGGCTTTTGCTTCTCTTGGAATCGCGTTTGGTAAATTACCTGCATCTATATGACTGATGTTAAATTCAATAGCTTGATCTAAATCATTTAATAATAAACTTAAAAATTTTGCTGCATTAATTCTTGGTTTATCAATATCTAAACCTGAATGACCACCTTTTAAGCCACTTATGATAAGCTCAAAGCTAATAAATTCTTCGCTTTGAGTTACTTCATCTAGAGCAAAAGTTAATTTAGCTGATTGAGAACCTGCGCAGCCAACGTAAATATCGCCCCAACTTTCCGTATCTAAGTTAATCATCGTTTTTGCAGTTAATATATCTTTACTGAGGTTATTCGCTCCAACTAAACCTCGTTCTTCTGAAGCGGTTATTAAGAGTTCAAGTGCAGGGCGTTTAATATTTTTTTCTGTTGAAACAGCCATTGCAGCAGCAATACCTAAGCCATTATCAGCACCTAAGGTTGTTCCTTTTGCCTTAAGCCAACCATTACAAAGTTCCAATTGCAAACTGTCATTTAAAAAATCAAACTCTATATCTGCATTTTTTTCACAAACCATGTCTTTATGTACTTGTAATACAACAGTAGGATGAGATTCATAACCTTTACTTGCTGGTACAAATATAACAATATTATCTGCATCATCTAGTTTGTAACTAAATCCTTGTTCAACCGCCCAATTTAACAAATAAGCTTTAATTTTTTCTTCATGAAAAGTTGGTCTTGGAATTTGCGTTATTTCTATAAAGTATTGCCAAATTTTTTCACTTTTTAATGCCTTTAAATCCATTTTTTGTATCATCTCCAATTGCTCAGTCATATATTCTCTCCATATAAATATTACAAAATAATGTGATAGATTTTAACAGATAAACTTATTCAAAAAAAGCGCCATAACTATTCGAATATTTTGTCATTTAATCTAAAATAATTTTGGTAACCTCTACAAAACTAGTGCCCGATTCATTAAATGTGTCATGATGTATAATCCATCATGGTAATTGATATAACTGGTGGTTATTATTTTTATAGTATCAAGGATCATTTTAAATAATCGGGTACTAGGTATCTAGCTATGGACGTTTAGTTGGGGTATTTATAGCTTTTCAACAAAATAAAATTAAGGTAAAACACTTATGATATTAAAAAGAATAATACAGTCATTCCTTTTTGCTTCTTTATTAATAAGCATTAGCTTCTTTGTAACAAATTGCACTAAACAAACTAAAGAAATAGAAAAACCTAATTTTCAACATATTACTGATATAAAAGTACGTAAACAATCGTTTATTGACTACATGTTGCCCTTTATTTACCAAGTACAAAAGACTGTACTCAATCAACGAAAATCACTTGAAAAGATCCAAATAAAATTAAATCAAAACCAATCACTCTCTAAGCCAGAAACAAAGTTTATAACTGATTTATGCCAGCAATATAAAGTTGACTTTAATCAAAGTAATTTATTACAAGTAGTGAATGACTTATTAACTAAAGTCAATACGATTCCAATAAGCATGGTATTAGCTCAATCTGCTTTGGAAACAGGATGGGGGACTTCTCGTTTTTCCGTTGAGGGTAATAATTATTTTGGACAACATTGTTTTACGCAAGGCTGTGGTATTGTGCCAAAACAAAGAGCAACTGGTGCAATTAATGAAGTACAAACCTTCGATTCTCCGCTTGGTAGCGTTCAATCATACTTTAATTTATTAAATACAGGGAGTAAATTTGAAGAATTTAGAAAATTACGTGCTCAATTAACCGCGCAAGGCAAAGATTTGACAGGTAAATATTTGGTTAAAACACTTGTTCACTATTCTGAATTAAAAAATAACGAGTATGAGAATAGATTGCTTGCAACTATGGATTGTAATAATTTATATCAGTACAACTAAAATACTGGTTTAGCCTACATCTCGGCACACACATCATTTGTTACCGCTGCTTCCTTCCGGATCTGACGGGGTTCACAAACTAGCGTCGCAAGAGGACCAAACCAGCGGGATTATTATTCATTTTTTTATTCTAATTAGCAAGTGAAAAATTTCCATTATTAACTGCTTAAGGTATTTGATGTTTAATGGGTTTAACCTAAAAATATAAAGATAGGACCATTTAGTTTTTTGATAAATTTCCACAGGCTGTTTTATCCTTTATGTTTTCATGTGGAAACATTATACATCGTAATTTTTATTTTTTTACCCTTAAAGGTTTTTTATTTGTTATCCTCATTTTTTACTTTTATTTATTCTTTCTATTCTTTTTAAAGTGATTTTTATATTTTGTTTTTTCTGTTATTAGATTGTGGATATTTGTGGATAAATAATTAAAAACCCTTTATTTGACGGTTTTTAAGTTGTGTGTAACTTTGTGAATAAAGTTGTTAAGATCCTTGTTGTTTTATGTTGATAACTTTATTTTTTTAACTCTATGTTTTTTTCCACAATTTTATCCAAAGGGATATAAACAAGGTTATATACAAAGACATCCACACCGTAATTAACAAAAAACTCACATTGTTATCAACAAAGTTATCCACAGGTATTTACGTGAACGATTGCATGTTGTTAGCGCTTTGATATAATCCCAAAACTAAAGTTAAATTCTAAATGATTTTTTTTGGGCATGAGTGAAAAATCACCCAAAAACCTTGATTTTAAAGGAAAAAGCGTTGGATATGAGTATTTGGCAAGAGTGTTTAGATTATTTAAAAAACAGTTTATCTGAACAAGAATTCAGAATTTGGATCATGCCTTTAAAAGTAAACGATCAAGGTAATTTATTCACAGTTTATGCGCCAAATAACTACTTTTTAGGTTGGATAAAGACAAAATATCAAATTTTGATTGTAGATGCGTTGAAAAAACACAAAAAAAATGAGCTTTTAATAGTTGATTTTTCAGTTGAAACAGAAAAACGCTCATCACATGATGAATCTTTATCCACAACTAAGCATAATCTTTTTGAACCTTTTAAAAGCAGTGTAGGACCTCAAACCGATCTTTTTACAAAAAGTGCTTCTCCTGCACCTGTTGAAAAAGTTGAGTTTATAGAAGATAGCAAAGAAAAGTTAGTTGTTGATAAAGATAAAATTTCAGGTATCTCGAGTGAGCTTTATGGTTTTGATGAAGCTTTAGCCTTGCCAAAGGAACAACGAAGAGTTGATTTTGGTTCTCCTTTAAAAAAAGAATATAATTTTGATAATTTTGTCGTTGGTAAGGCTAATGAAGTTGCACGCGCTGCTGCAATGCAAGTTTCGATTAACCCTGGGCTTGCTTATAATCCTTTGTTTATTTATGGTGGGAGTGGGCTTGGCAAAACGCATTTAATGCATGCAATTGGTAATTATGTATTACATAACAACCCCACTGCAAAAGTGTTATACGTTACTTCTGAGCGTTTTGTCAAAGATTATGTTGATGCAGTACGTTTACATTCGGGTGATGAGTTTCAAAATTTTTATCGTTCAGTTGATGTTTTACTCGTAGATGATATTCAATTTATTGCTGGCAAGGCAGGATCTCAAGAAGAGTTTTTTCATACTTTTAATACTCTATTAGAAAATGGTAAGCAGGTGGTTTTATCTTGTGATAAATATCCGAAGGAAATCCCTAAGTTAGAAGAAAGGCTTGTTTCGCGATTTGGTTATGGTTTAACCGTGACAATTGATATTCCTGATTTAGAAACACGAAGTGCAATATTATTGCACAAATCAAGCCAATTTGGTCGTCCTATTGATCAAAATGTAGCACTTTTTATGGCAAAACACATTCGATCAAACGTGAGAGAATTGGAAGGTGCGTTAAGAAGAGTACTTAATTATGCACAGTTCAATAAAAAAGCAATTGATGAAAAGCTTGCTTATGAATGTTTGAAAGATGTGATTTCTATTCAAGAAAAAATTGTAAAAGTTGATAATATCCAAAGAGTTGTCGCTGATTATTATAATATTAAAATCACAGATTTACTTTCAAAGCAGAAGAGTCGAGACGTTGCAAGACCAAGACAAGTGGCGATGGCATTAGCAAAAGAGTTCACTAATCATAGTTTACCTGAAATTGGTAGCTTTTTTGGTGGAAGAGACCATACAACGGTTTTACACGCAGTCAGAACAATACAAAAACTGCTATTAAACAACGTTGATTTACAAGACGATTATCAAAATTTATCACGCAAGTTAGCTCATTAATTATTTTAAGTTTTATTTTAGGGGTATTTACTTATGATGAAATTCATACTTTCTCGAGATGCAATATTAAAACCATTGCAAGCATTGGTATCTGTTGCAGACAAAAAGCATACAATGCCTATTTTAAGTAGTGTTTTATTTAAAATAGAAGGTGGTAAGTTGCTTTTAAAAGCATCTGATTTGGAGACAGAAATCATTAGTCATGTTACTTTAAATCAGTCGTTTGAAGATGGGCAAATAGCTATTCCTGCAAAAAAGTTAAATGAGATTATTCGTAACCTACCAGACGGTGCAGAAATAGAAATTATTCAAGAAACAAATAATCGTGTACTTATTTGTTGTAATCGTAGCCGATTTAGTTTATCTACTTTAGGTGCAGAGACCTTCCCTACTATGAATGAAGATACTGGTCGAGCGATGTTTAAAATATCATTTGAGCAATTAATGACAACGATTAAACGAGTACAATTTGCCATGGCGAACAATGATGTGCGTTATTTTTTAAACGGTATGTTGTGGGAAGTTAATGGTGATAATTTTAGGACGGTTTCAACAGATGGACATAGAATGGCTAGCTCTGAAGCCATAATTGAAAATACTTACCTTGAAGGTGTTCAAATGATTGTCCCCAGAAAGGCAATACTTGAAATGCAAAGAACACTTTCTGCACCAGAAGATGCTGAAGTCGAAATTCAGATTGGTAAGAACTATTTCAGAGTAATATTGGCAGATATTCAATATACTTCAAAGCTGATCGAAGGGCGGTTTCCAGATTATACACGAGTTATTCCACCGAATAATACTAAGGTCTTGATTGCTAATAGAACACAGTTAAAACAAGCACTTATTCGTACAGCAATTTTGTCCAATGAAACATATCGTGGTGTGCGTTTAGAGCTTAAGCAAAATGAATTATTATTGTCTGCAAATAATCCAGAGCATGAAGAAGCTCAAGATCAACTTGAAGTTAAATATGAAGATAAGCCAATGGAAATTGGTTTTAATGTCAATTATTTGCTTGATATTGTTAATGTTTTGGATATTGAAGATATCAATTTTTACTTCGAAAATCCAGCGATGAGCGTTTTAATAAAAGATAGCAATAGTTGCAGTACATATGTTGTTAGTCCGATCAAATTATAATTTTATAAAATAACTGGTAAAAAATTATAAATTTTCTAGGATTTTATTACTTTACTTAGATATAAAACAGTTGGATACGTCATGCTAAAACGCCTGGTAATATTAGTTATTACGTTAATTGTAATTTTCTGGGGTGCATATTACTTGTTTGCACTCAAACCTAATGTAAAAAATACTTATTCCTTTGAGCATCAAGACATACACACAGAAAGTTTGTATCAAGCAGTAGGTAATTCAAATTACATTGCGCAAGGAAATACAATTGCTAAACATAAGGTATATGTAATTTTTGATCCAAACTGTAAATTCTGTCATGCTTTTTTTGAAGCTTCACAGAAGTTTATTCAAAATGATATGCTTGCCATTCGATGGGTACCTATTGGTATCATTAAACCTTCTAGCCCAACCAAGACTATGGCTATTTTAAGTGCTAAATCACCAATAGATGCGCTTAAAGAAAATGAAAACCAATTTGACTATAGCAAAGAAGAAGGCGGAATTAAGCCTGTAGCTGATCCAAATGATATGCAAATTGAACAGTTCAATCATAATATGAGAGTGTTAAAAGGGCTTATCAATTCAGTTCCTGTAATCGTTTATAAAAATGATTTAGGGTACGCTAGAATTAGCGGTGGAGCATTGCTGCCATTAGAGGCAAAAAGTAGCGCATTAGCGCAAAATGAGCAAAAAGTGGAGAATTTTATTAAACAAGTTAGTTCAGATTGGTAAGGATATGGTTATTTTTGCTATTTATGCTATTGTGTTAGCATTTTTTTGGATTAAAACACTTATTTCAACAACATCTAGTAATAATGAACAAGAAGTCAATAATTTTTTGACGTTGAAACATATGAAAATACGGCGATATAAACTATATGGATTGCTTTATATTATTACTTTATTTTATTTGGTTTCGATATCAATGATATCAGCTAGATTTATGCCTGAAGAAAAAAAAAGCTTTAGTAGTGTAGGGGAACAATTAAATCACGCCTGGCAAATTATGCTCAATTTTCCGTGGTGGTTGCAACTGTTGTTTTTTATTGCGCTTATATTTTTTATTGGAATGTTTGCATTACCATTAATCAACTGCGTAAAAAATAAGCTAAAAGGTATTTGATATGTTAGCTTATTATGTTGGTGTGATGTCTGGTACAAGTATGGATGCAATTGATTGTGTGGTTGTTCAATTTGAGTCTTCAGTATTTAAGTTAATAGCGGCACATAGCTTTTCCTATCCAAGTGAAATTAAATCAGCAATTAGGCAGATTTATCAAAATAATTATCATTTATCATTACATGAATTTGGTAGTTTAGATTATGAGTTGGGGCTTATATATGCAAACTGTATTAATGAGTTATTAAATCGTTATAAAATTGAAAAGGCTCAAATTAAAGCTGTTGGCTGTCATGGACAGACGGTTTACCACCATCCACACAAGGTCCCTAGATTCAGTATTCAATTAGGAAATGGTAATGTCATTGCTGCAAAAACGAATCTTGTTATTGTGAATGACTTTCGTAACAAAGATATGATTTTTGGTGGGCAAGGCGCACCTTTAGTACCAGTTTTTCACCAAACTTTTTTTAGTCATTCAATGATAAATAGAGTGATTTTAAACTTGGGTGGTATTGCTAATATTAGTTGTTTACATTCTCAAAAAACACTGATTGGATTTGACACAGGACCAGCCAACACTTTGATAGATCATTGGATATATCAACACAAAGGAAAAGCTTATGATCATAATGGAGAGTGGGGAAAAGGTGGACAGGTGTTATCAGATCTACTCAATAGAATGTTAGCTGATCCGTATTTTTCTAAACAAACACCCAAAAGTACGGGTTTGGAATATTTTAATTTATCTTGGTTGAAACAGTACTTAACAGGGAATGAAGAAGCGCAAGATGTTCAAGCAACGCTACATGTACTTAGTGCTAAAACAATTGCAGATGCAGTTTTAAATGTGCAACCTGATACTAAAGAGGTCTATGTTTGTGGTGGTGGTGTAGGCAATGACTATTTAATGGAATTATTAAAAGAATGTCTACCAGAAATATCCTTAACAGATATTTCCAGTTTAGGTGTAGATGGACAATGGATAGAAGCCATTGCATTTGCTTGGTTTGGATATTGTCACATCAATAGTAAAAAAATACCTTTTTCATTGTCAACAGGTGGTAGTGAAGATTGTTTGGTAGGGACGCTTCATCGAGTAAAATGAACGTTTTTCAAACACGATTAAACAAAATTAAAAAAAAGTTAAAAAAAGCGCTTGCGGGGAATTGATGTGTGTGTATAATGGCGACTCGTTGTCACTGAGAGTGTTTGGTGAGAGGGCTCTGGATAAGGGT
>NZ_QLIR01000030.1 GCF_003428155.1 Fastidiosibacter lacustris | reverse complement strand
CAGTCAGTAATAATGCAAGACCTAGTGCGCTATATTTAAATGTTTTTGCCTGAGTGTGTTTCATACAATATTTTCCTCTCATACTTAATATGCCTTATTAATTCCCTTATATGTCCTATAATTTTGTACAGGTTGTACGGGCGGCATTATAATATAAACATTTATCTACTTTCAAATACATTTTGATATTAACAGATTCTTAATAAAAGGAAATAAATATTATTGTTACAATTTTTGATTATTCCACTTTAGTCAGAAAAATAACATGCTTACAGATAGCCATTGCCATTTAGACTTTACCTGTTTTGATCGTATGCAAGGTGATCTTATATCTACTTGCCTAGCTTCTGGCATTTCACATTTCATCAATCCTGCTGTACAGTTCTATAATTGGCATAAGGTCATTGCTTTATTACTTAAACTCTTAAGTGCAAGCGCTTGTTTTTTTATGCGCCGTGATCAGGATGTAGAAATAAAATATTGTCTAAGTTCACGTTCATAAAGTCACATTCACGAATAAGTTCGTCATTAGCGTGTATATAAATTTTAGCATTGCGCAGAGCAATGAATTTACCAGTTGTTTCTGTGTTGATGTGATCAGTCAAACGCACGCCTGTACGCACAGAAATCTCACCTTTAATCTTATATTTATCGGTATAAATGGTAATGAGAATAAAGTCGCGGGCACTATTTCTTGAGTCAGCTGCATTGTAATAAAAAGGCATTTGCCACTCCTTTGACGTGAAACAGTTGTTATCTGGAGTATAGAAAAAAAATTGAAAAAATCGAGTTTAGCCAAATAAACGGTTAGAAAGTCCTGCTTTTTTAACAAATTATCGGATAGGTTTTACAGCATGTGGCAAAACATAAGAAAATGATTTAAACCCTGCTTAGGCGATGGTAACATAACAAGATATTTTTAAATGAGAAGTGAACAAGTCGTTTTGTATGAGTATTTATGTATATAATTCCTTATCTGGAAAAAAGGAGCTTTTTCAGCCAATTACACCACGAAAACTTAAAATGTACGTTTGTGGTATGACGGTTTATGATGATTGTCACATTGGTCATGCACGGACTCAAATTGCATTTGATGTGATTTTGCGCTATTTTCGCTATTGTAGATATGAGGTGACTTACGTTCGTAATATTACCGACATAGATGATAAGATTATTAAGCGTGCTAATGACAACCATGAATCAACCAATATGCTTGTTGAGCGAACGATTGCAAGTATGTATGAGGATTTAGATCGTTTAAATATTTTGCGTCCTGACTTTGAGCCACGTGCTACTCAAACAATTGCTGAAATGTGCCAAATGATCAAAACGTTGCTTGAAAAAGGTTATGCCTATGTTTCTAGCAATGGTGATGTTTATTATCGTGTTGAAAGTTTTAAAGGTTACGGCAAGCTTAGTAAGCAAAGTTTAGAAAGCTTACGTATTGGTGCGCGTGTTGCAAGCAATGAGCAAAAAGAAAATCCACTTGATTTTGTGTTGTGGAAAGCCTCTAAAACCAATGAACCAAGTTGGGATTCCCCGTGGGGAAAAGGGCGTCCGGGTTGGCATATTGAATGTTCCGCGATGTCAAAAAAACTGCTTGGGAATAACTTTGATATTCACGCGGGTGGTTCAGATTTACGTTTCCCACATCACGAAAATGAAATTGCCCAATCAGAAGCTGCAAATGACTGTACTTTTGCCAATTACTGGTTGCATTCAGGAATGGTGCAAGTTGATGCTGAGAAAATGTCCAAGTCATTGAATAATTTCTTTACGATCAAGGAGGTGCTTAACGAATATCATCCAGAGGTTGTGCGTTTCTTTCTAATTTCTGGTCAATATCGCAGTGAAATTAATTATTCAAAAGAAAATCTTGATCAAGCAAAAGCAGCTGTTGAGCGTTTATATTCCGCGTTGCGTGGTATTGAAATAATGCAAATAGATGGTCTGCCTGATAATAAAGATGAATATATTGCTGCATTTAAAGTAGCAATGGACAATGATTTTAATACACCTGAAGCTTTGCCTGTTTTGTTTTCTTTAGCAAAAGAGATCAATAAATATCGTGCTAGCAACATAGAAAGAGCGACACAATATGCACACTTATTATTGCAATTAGCAAATGTACTTGGGATTTTGCATTATCCTGCAGAAGCATATTTTAAGCATAGTGGTGAGAATGTATTGCCGGATAGTGAAATTGAAGCAATGATACAACAGCGTATTGAAGCTAAGCAAAAAAAAGATTACGCAAGTGCGGATAATATAAGAAATACACTGGCTCAATCTGGTATTGTACTAGAAGATACTGGCACAGGTACGTTGTGGAAGAGAGGATAAAATGAGTGATGTATTTGGTACAGATGTCAACGTTGATGCTTTAGCTTCAGATTTAGAAACTATACGCGATTATCTACGCTGGGCATCAAGTCGTTTTTTAGAAGCTGAGTTATTCTATGGGCATGGCACCGATTCAGCTTGGGATGAAGCAGTTCATTTGGTATTACAAGCACTTTATTTGCCGCTTGACATAGATGACAGAATTTTAGATGCACGCTTGACACACGTTGAGCGTCAAAAAGTGATCAAATGGGTATATCGGCGAGTAGTAGATCGTATACCCTTGCCATATTTAACTAAAACAGCTTGGTTTGCTGGTATGAAGTTTTATGTCGATCAGCGCGTAATTGTACCGCGTTCACCAATAGGTGAACTTATTCGCAATGAGTTTGAACCATGGGTCAATCATAATAAAGTATTAAGAATACTTGATTTGTGTACAGGTAGTGGTTGCATTGGTATAAGTTGTGCGCATGTGTTTGATCAAGCACAAGTGACTTTAGTCGATATTTCTGAAGATGCTCTTGCTGTGGCTGAAAAAAATATCAAGCTTCATAATTTAGAAAATCGTGTTAAGACTGTCTATTCAGATTTATTCAATTCCGTGCAAGGACAAAAATTTGATTTAATTGTATCGAATCCACCTTATGTTGATCATGAGGATTTATCTTCTATGCCTGAAGAATACTTAAAAGAACCAATACTGGCACTAGGTTCAGGAGAGGATGGTTTGGATATTACGCGCAGAATTTTAATTGAAGCTTCTGATTATCTTACTGAAGATGGAATTTTAATCGTTGAAGTGGGTAATAGTCAATGTGCTTTATGTGAAGCGTTTTCTGAGGTGCCTTTTACCTGGCTTAACTTTGAAGACGGTGGAGAAGGTGTATTTTTACTTACTTATCAAGAGCTCATTACCTATAAAAAAGCGTTTGAAGCAGGGTTGAATAATCATGCCAGGTAATACAATTGGAGAATTGTTTCGTGTCACTACTTTTGGAGAAAGTCATGGATTGGCTTTAGGTGCAATTATTGATGGCTGTCCTTCGAGTATTGAACTATGTGAAGTCGATTTACAAAAAGATTTAGATCGTAGAAAACCAGGACAATCAAAATTTACAACTCAACGCACAGAACCTGATCAGGTGAGGATTTTATCTGGAGTGTTTGAAGGTAAAACAACGGGCACGCCGATTGGATTACTAATTGAAAATGTCGATCAAAAGTCTAAAGACTATGGTGAGATTAAAGACCAGTTTCGACCAGGACATGCTGATTTTACCTATTTTCATAAATATGGTATTCGTGATTATCGCGGTGGGGGGAGGTCTTCTGCACGTGAGACAGCGATGCGTGTTGCAGCAGGTGCGATTGCTAAAAAAATATTGAAACAACAATTTAATATTGAAATTTTTGGCTATGTTTCTCAAATTGGTGATATTGAGCTTGATCTTAAAACACCTGATTTTATTGAACAAAATCCATTTTTTTGTGCAGATCCACAGAAAATTCCAGCGCTTGAGGAATTAATCCACAGTATACGCAAGCAAGGAAACTCAATAGGAGCCAAAGTCAATATCGTAGCTAAAAATGTGCCTATTGGTTTCGGTGAGCCTGTATTTAGTCGTTTAGATGCCGAAATTGCTAAAGCATTAATGAGTATTAACGCGGTAAAGGCAGTTGCTATTGGCGATGGTTTTGACGTTGTTAAGCAAAAGGGGAGTGAGCATCGTGATGAATATACTAAACAGCTAGGCTTTTTAAGCAATCATGCTGGTGGTATTTTGGGTGGAATTTCATCAGGGCAAGATATTTTAGTCAGTATTGCTTTTAAACCGACTTCAAGTATTTTGATACCAGGGCGTTCAGTCGATATTTATGGCAATGACTGTCAAGTTGTGACAAAAGGGCGTCATGATCCATGTGTTGGAATTAGAGGCGTTGTGATTGCTGAGGCAATGTTGGCATTGGTTTTAGTAGATCAATATTTACAGCATAAAGCACAAAATTTGTAATAAAATGCTTTGCATTTTAAATAAGCAATGGAATTTTAAGAGGATATATAACCGTTGCAATAAGCGACAAGGCTTCTTAGAGCGTTGATGATTAAACTGAAAATAGATAACAAGTAAAGAGGTAACGATGACACCAGAACATATTGCATTGATTCAACAATGGGGTTATTGGCTTATGTTTGGTGCTGCTATTATTGAAGGTGAAACATTTTTGATCTTAGGTGGTGTTGCGGCTGCCGCAGATATGCTGGATTTAGGCTGGATTATTGTATTATCAATTATTGGTTGTTTGCTTCACGACTCCTTCTTATTTTGTTTAGGACGATTTATTGGTCCTAAGATCTTAAGTCGTAAACCAAATTGGCAGCCTAAGGTTAATCGGATTAGTATGCTGATCGACAAGTATAACTTTTGGTTGATCTTGGGTTTTCGCTTCGCTTATGGGTTACGTACAATTATTCCATTTGCGCTTGGAATGAGTACAATTACAAATTTTAAATTCTTAATTTTTGATTTTATTGGTGGCGTTATATGGGTGTTTGTTTTCTTGTTGGGTGGATATTATTTTGGCAGTGCACTTCAGGTTATTCTGCATAAATTATCATTGCTAGACTTGGTTAAAGAGCATTGGATTATATCGATGGTTCTTTTATTTATTATCATTTTTGGCATAAGCTTTTTTGTGCATTGGCGTAAAAAGCATAATAAAAAGAAACAACTCAAAATCAATATGGAAATTTGATGATGACAACCATACACATTACTTTAGATTCAAAACAAGATGCGTTAGAAAAATATTTGCCTTTTATTAAGCAAGGGGCACTTTTAACGAATAGTGAACTACAAATTTTGTTTGGAGAAGAAGTGAATCTTGTGGTCAAAATTTCTGAATTACAGCAAGAGTTTGCTTGTAAGGGAAAAATTGTGTGGGTGAGCGTTGATGAGTTACAAAATAAAAAAAGCTTTGGCATTCAACTGTTAGCTGATGAGGGCTTTGAGCTCAATCAAGTGCTGGAAAATTATTTAGTTGGCTTAATTAAACACGATAAATAAGGTAATTTAAGTAAATGGCAAAAGTAAAAACAAGCTATATTTGTCAAGCATGTGGTGCATTTTCGACGAAATGGCAAGGGCAATGCCCAGATTGTTTTGAATGGAACACTTTAGTTGAAACCTTAATTCAATCAACATCAATAACAAGTAAAGTAGGTTACGCAGGCGTACAAACAAGAGTACAAAAACTCAGTGAAGTCTCACTTGCTGAATATCCTCGCATTGGTTCTCCTTTTAGTGAGTTTGACCGTGTGATGGGTGGTGGAATTGTCCCAGGTTCGGTCACCTTAATTGGAGGTGATCCAGGTATCGGGAAATCATCCATTTTATTACAAATTATGACGGTGTTATCCCTTCAATACAACGCACTTTATGTGACAGGAGAAGAGTCGTTAGAGCAGGTGGCTTTGCGTGCCAAGCGCATGCAGCTCCCAAGTGATAAATTATTGATGATGAGTCAAACTAACGTTGAACTGATCTGTCAGTATATCGAACAAAATCGTCCTCAACTTGTGGTTATTGATTCTATCCAAACGATGCAAATTGAATCATTGCAGTCGGCACCAGGTGGTGTTGCTCAAGTAAGAGAGTCGGCAAGCCTATTAACTCAAACTGCAAAGCGTACTAATACAGCCGTGTTTTTGGTAGGGCATGTCACCAAATCTGGTGAAGTTGCAGGTCCTCGGGTCTTAGAGCATATTGTTGATGCTGTTATTTTCATTGAAGGACAAGCAGATGGTCGTTATCGCATGGTGCGAGCTATGAAAAATAGATTTGGTGCGGTAAACGAGCTAGGTGTGTTTGCAATGACTGATAAGGGTATGCGCGAAGTAAAAAATCCATCTGCTATTTTCTTAAATCGAGCCGATGACGATATATCAGGGAGTGTTATTATTAGTATATGGGAAGGTACACGCCCAATACTTGCCGAAGTTCAAGCTTTGGTAAATGAAAACGGTTACGGTCAACCTCGACGTTTAGCGGTAGGCTTAGACCCCAATCGCTTAGCTATGTTGTTAGCGGTCTTACAAAGACACTTAGCTGTGCAACTTGCTGACTTTGATGTTTTTATCAATGTGGTAGGAGGTATTAAAGTTAATGAAACAAGTATTGATTTGGCGATTATTGCAGTAATTTTATCAAGCTTATATAGCAAACCGATTGCAAAGGATTGGATTATTTTAGGTGAGGTGGGATTGTCTGGTGAGATTCGTCCAGTTCCGTATGGTCAAGAGCGTTTACATGAAGCACAGAAACATGGCTTTAAGCATGCGATTGTGCCGATGAGTAATGCTCCTAAAAAAGAAGTTGAAATAAAAGTAACAGCAATTAAAAAATTGAAAGAACTTAAAGATTTGCTAGTATAATACTTCTTATATTCTGGACCACAATTTGAGACATAAAACCAGTCTAAAAAAATCTTAAACACATTACTTTTGATCACTTGCAAGGTGGAGCTTAAAATACAAATCCTTTGAGTTTAGCCAGTAGCTTGTATACACTTAATAAGCAAATTCAAAAATATATAAGGAAGTTGGTTTATGTTTGAATATAAAAATATTATTTATGCTATTAATGTCAATGATGATGTAGAAAAAACACTCACACATTTGACTGATTACGCTAAACAAAAATCAGCCAAGCTGCATGTGGTGACAGTACATAAAACCATTTTTGATTATGGATATGGTGCAGGGGTATCGGAAAAAACGCCTAATCAGCTGATAAAAGAGCGTTTAGCAAAGAAATTTCAAGAAGTGACAAAAAAGGTCGAGAAACAAACATATGTAGATTGCAAACTGATTGAGGCGGATTCCGTTGCAGATGGTATTATTGAATATGCTCAGAAGAATAAAATAGATTTATTGATCTTAAATGGACACCATCATGGCATTTTAGGGCGCATGGGTTCTGTTGCCAGCAAGATTGCAAATAACGCACCTTGTGATGTGGTTATCTTAAAAAATGTCTAATACTCTATTGTATACGCCTTATGTTGAGTTATTTAAGTTGCTTGATGAAAGCACAATTGTTATTACTGTAAATAATCGCTTAGCTAAATATTTGAATCAACTGTATTTGCAGTATTGTGTGCAAAATAGTCGTTGTGTGTTGTTTAATGAATATTTTTATAATTTGGATCTTTTTATAAAGAAATCGTATACGTTTGCTCAGATGCTAAACACGGATTTGGCATATGTTATTTCTGATGATGAAGCACAGTTTTTGTTTTTCTCTATTTTGCAGCAAGATGAGCGTGTCTTTATGCCAAGCATCAAACAAGCTAAAGAACTGTTTGCAGCATGGCAGTTACTACAAAACTGGCAGATTGATATCAAGACACTAGAAACCCATAAAGCTAACGTGAATGTAGAGCATTTTTTAGATTGGGGGCTTTCCTATCAGGCTTTATTACACGATAAAGGCTATATTGATAAGAGTCAGTGCATCGGTCAGTTGCTACAAGCTCAACTTTTACAAGAGCTTAGCTATAGACAGAGGCTTAAACAGATTATTTTAATTGGATTTGATAGTAAACCGCCTTTGATAGAAGCGTGGCTGACAGCCTATCGTAATATTAATGTCAAAGTGAGTAGTTGGAGTGTAGCACAAAAAGAGGGGCGTCTAAAAATCAGGCAATATGTCGATCATAAAACAGAGATAAATGCAGTTGCACAAGAGGTTTTTCGTATTCATCAATTGAAGCCAAATGCAAAAATTGGTGTGATTGTTCCTGACTTACAAAGCCGATTTTATGATTTGCGTGAAACGTTTGATGCAGTTTTATTAGATCCAGCTATATATCATCTTCCGTTATTGGATAATGCGTATCGACCTTATAGCATTTCAGGTGGTGAACCGTTATTGAATTTACCGATTATTCAACAGCTGTTCTTATGGCTTAAGTTTGATAAAGTTAATTGTTTTAGTGACATTGCGCTTATGTTAGGCTCAAGTTATGTAAAAGGCTATAAAGCATATGCTATATCGCGCCAAAAACTGATCTTAAAACTTAAAACAGATCTTCCACGTTTTGTATCACTACGCATATTGACACAATATGCTTTTTTTTATGAGCAATTCGACCCTCTATTACAAGATTGCTTAAAAGCGGTTACAACACTTATACCTACCACCCAAAAGGTGTCTGTTGATATGTTTGTTCATTGGATAAAACAGATGATCGAAGCTTTAAATTATTTAGATGAATGTACATTGAGTAGTTTAGAATACCAAGCGCTATCAAAGTTTTATTTGTTATTAAATAAGCTTCTTCAATTTGAGCGTTTAGGTATTAAGCTTATGATTTCACAGTGGCTAGTTGAACTTAGTCATTTAGCGGCTATGACGGTTTTTCAAACCCAAACTATTCATGAAAAAAATATTCAAATCCTAGGGGTGCTAGAAGCTACTGAAATTGCTTTTGATTATTTGTTTATTGTTCGTATGAGTGATAATAACTGGCCAAGCTTAAGAGGTATGAATCCATATTTACCATTCTTACTTCAAAAGGAGTATGCTATGCCACATTCAAGTGTAGAGCGAGAATTTATATATGCAAAGACCATTACAAAGCGCCTAATTCGGCAAGCTGATGAAGTATGTATAAGCTATGCAGAATTTGAGGGAGAAAATCAACAATCTATATCTGCTTTAATAAGTCAATTGGGATCAGTCGAAATCCATAATGAGCCAAGAGTAGAAGTATTAAAACCAAAAGTTGATTTTATCTCGTTTATGGACGATAGTTTACCAGTCGTAGATAAAAATGCGCTTCAAAGCATTACTGGAGGAACACAGATATTTAAGAACCTTGCTGAGTGTCCTTATCGTGCAGCCTTAGTGCATAGGTTGAAGCTAACAGCAGATAAGCCACATAAACCCATTTTATCAGCACTTCGCAAAGGGATTGTAATTCATCATGTGTTAGAGCATATATGGCGAGAACTTAAGGGCTCACAAAGCTTACAAAAGCTAACAGATGATGAATTGAAAATCTTAATTTCTCGATATATTGATGCGGCATTACAAGTAAACATCTTACTACTTGCACAATTGCCAGATGTGATTAAAAAAGCAGAAGAAAGTCGTTTAGTGGATTTGATTACGAAGTGGTTAAAGTATGAAAGGATGCGTCAAGAACCTTTTCATGTAATTGGATTAGAGAAATCACTTATGCTTGAAATTGGGGGAGTGAATTTGCAATTGCGTGTTGATCGAATTGATCAACTAAGTAATGGCTATACTGTGGTAATTGATTATAAAATCTCAAAAAATTATAGCATTAGTGGACTATTAAGCTCCCCTATTATGGAGCCTCAACTACCACTTTATGCTGTTTACGAAGATAGTGACGCAGTTGCCGTTGCAACGGTAAATGGTGCCAATATTAGCTTACAAAGTATTTCAAGTATTGAGAATTGGATTAAAGAGGGTGAGCCTGAGATTTTTGGTGCAAAAAAATCAGCATCAGTTGATGCTCCACAAAACTTTAATGCACTGAAACGCTATTGGCGAAAACAATTAGAATTACAGATACAGCAGTTTCTACAAGGTAAAAGTATAATCACTCCTTCGGTTAAAAGTTGTCAATATTGTGAGTTTTCAGCTGTATGTCGAGTAAGTATTTTATGATGAACGCTTTTCAATTTTTGCTAGTACAATCCCAACAACAATGAAAATTGTCCCTATGATTAAGCTCGCACACCCTAACATACCAGTGATAACAGAATCACTAAGATCATATAAACTTGTCTCAGTAGTGTACCAAGTAAAAGCACCTAAAATCAAGATGATACTAAGGACTACTAATACAACTCCAATAATAAGGCAGCCGATGGTGGAAGCAGGTTGTTTACAGCTTTTACACTTCATAATTGTTCTCCTTGAGCCATATGGTATATTGTAAAATACGTAAATTCACTGAGCTAATAAAAACTAATAATTAATCATCAAATTTTTCATTTTCGGAATCATAAGAAATATCTTTTAATTTTTCATTTACAAAGCGGAACTTCGCTTTAGTGACAATTAAGCTATCATTGGGGTCAACAAATTTATAAGCCAGTATAGTACTCTTAGATTTTTTATAGTTCCTTGTGATACTAGGCTCACCACAACTTTTTATGACTTCAGCTTGTGTCTGATTTAAGCTTATTGTTTTACCATTACAGCTAAGCAAGAAATTATTTTCAGCAGCTAAGGAAAGTGAGCTTATCAATAATCCAGCAGCTGTCATTGCAATCAGAGTTTTATTTTTAGACATTTTAGCCTCCTAAAAGTTTATTGTGTTAAAAAATGTGGGGGAATTCGATAATAAGCGTAGATTGGAATTTTAAATATTGCAAGATGAAGATGAAGTAGACAAAAATATATTTTTATTTAGCTTTACTATACTACTTGCGAATTATTTATCATTAATTTATGGTGGTGGTCAACTTATCTGGTTATGAAAGGTTATTTATCGTTCCTTAATATATTCATTATTGACGAAACTCAGTTTATCAGAATCGCACAAAAGCCTTAAACCACTTGAAAATACTATTAATTTTGATGCCTTTTATGTCAAATTTACGTTGAGTAGTATCAGTTTGAGTCGCGCTGGTTTTTTTGAACGTTGCTGTTTTAATATTGCTGGAGTATTATTATGGTTGCGGTAAAAAATTAGTTTACGAAACCTAAAATATTAAGGAGTATCGTATGCTACCAAAACATAGATATGGTTGGCTTCGAGACTATCCTGATCATCGGGACTTTACACCAGAGTGTTCTTATAAACTCTTAAATGGTCAAAAGATATGTGATGTTTTATTAAAAATGGGTTTAGAATCCAAAGATGATATAACGTTACCAACCACGATTGATTTACGCAGATATTGTAGTGATGTAAAAAATCAAGGGCATCTAGGATCCTGCACTTCACATGCAGGGGTGGCTTTATTAGAGTTTTTTGAAAACAAATCCTTCTCAACTTACATTGAAGCTTCTAGATTGTTTTTATATAAAATTTCACGTAAGTTGATAGGGTTTAATGATGACGTTGGTAGTTATATTCGGACTACAATGGGAGCGATGAGAATGTTTGGCATCCCACCAGAAAAATTTTTACCTTATTATGTTGATGGACAAATTAATCCTGACTGGAATAAAGATCCAGAACCATTTTTGTATGCTTATGCTAGTAACTATAAGGCAATAGAATATTTTAGGCTTGATGCTGAAAATCTAGATAAAAATAAACTCTTATTAAGAATCAAGACTTATCTTTATGGGTCTTATCCATCTATGTTTGGTTTTACTGTATATGATAGTATAAAACAAGCATCTGATAGCGGTTTTATCCCTTATCCAGATATAAATGAAAGAGTTGTTGGTGGTCATGCTGTAGTAGCAATAGGTTATGATGATGATATGAAGGTTGTGAACACAGCTAATAATGAAGTGACTAAAGGTGCTATCTTGATTCAGAATTCATGGGGACAAGGATGGGGAGAGCATGGTTATGGATGGTTGCCCTATAAATACATTTTATCTGGCTTGGCTGTTGATTGGTGGACATTAATTCAAAGTAAATGGATAAACACTAATAATTTTGGTTTTTAAGGATAAGGAAAACGTTTGAATAACTGTGTAAATTTGTTCGTAAATTATAAAATGGGTTTAATTTATAATCTAGGAATGAATGATGAAACCAGAAGAGAAGAGTATGATTACACTACAGAAGATGGCGATTTGGAAATTAGAGTGTCACAGGACTCATTATAGGTTGAAATGATGTTATGCATATTTCATGATCAAATTTAAAGGTAAGGTTAAAACTCTATGAAAAGTTTACATCGTTTAAGTGAAAATATTCAACTCAAAGTGGGTAGATGTTTTGGTTTATAATAAGCAATCAACATATAATTGAGATTTATGGAGCAGTTATGAATAATATGCTTAAGAAGCTTCCAAAAAGCTCACAACTAGGACTTTCTGATATTCAATGGATATTGGAAGATTCAACTAATCAAAAATCAAAATTGGATTTTATTCAAAGTTTATTAAGGTTATATAAAATAGAATCATTTTCTCATTCTGTGTTTAATACGGATTTTATATTTGGAATTATAACAACTACTCCGCCTAGTGAGCTTTTATCATACTATTATTCGAAAGTGTGGCAAGCAGATAAAGTCCTTAACTTTTCCGTAAGCCCTAATTTACAAGTAATTGATTATTTCAATGACTTCAAATTTAAGTTTATAAAAGAATATTCAAATACTATTAATAATAAAATATCACTTGTTTCAGCAAAAGTTGTACTTGGCAAAAAACATTATTTTGCTTTTAACATTGACCGAGAATATTTTAATCAAATAAAGCAAACTAACCACCTTTTTAAACTATATTCTGTAATTGATTCTGCTATATCCCTTATTTACTCGCAGATTAGAATTAAGCGTTTCTTTGAAATTCACCATGAAGATATCCCCAAAAGGGTCATAAAGGATCCAGTCAACAATAAAACGATGTTGATCATTAGTGATTTGAGTGTCAAAGAAATGGAGTATTTAAAAATTCTTGCAAGTGGATGTACAGCTAAAGAAATTGCATTACATTTACATAAATCTTATCGTACAGTACAAAACGTGATTGCGGCACTTTTAAAAAAATTAAATGTAGACACAAAAGAACAGCTAACTTTAGTGGCAAAGATTATTCTTTAGCAAAAGATAAGAAATTTTAATCAAGTTTGTAATTTTAATTACATGTATAAGTGTCATTACCAAGGGAAATTGTCGTGTTAATAGTATGGTCTGAATGCTATTGAGTCAACAAACTATTAGTAATAGCCCTGGCTTTCTGAATGCGTAAAGCAATTGTATTCAATTTTTCACGTAGCCAGATA
>NZ_QLIR01000029.1 GCF_003428155.1 Fastidiosibacter lacustris | reverse complement strand
GATGAATTTATTATTAGTATCCAACATGAGGTTGCTCCTGTTTTTGATTTATTTTGTTTCACGTTTATCAAAACAGGCAACCTCATCTAAGTCAAGATGAATGTCAGATTATATCTAGACTAATACATATAATGCATTATTTAAAGTAAAACCATTTAGAATAAACATGATCTAAATAATTACCTGTTGGATTATAGCCTCCTATATCTTTGCTTACTAATCGAAAATATGAATCATTGTAAACAGGCAAAGTGTAATAGTTATCCATTGCAACCATGATCGCTTTTTTCATATTTTCATCATACTCTTGCAAAGTTGTCGCACCTAAACCTTGATAGTAATATTTGTCTAACTCTTCATTACAAAATTGCCCACGATTACTACTACTGCCACAAATGTACAGGCTGACAAAGTTACTTGCAGTATTGTAATCAGCACGCCAACCTTGGCGTGCAACTTCAAAATCCGCTTTATTAAGTGTTTGCAGATAAACTTTCCATTCTTCATTATGAAGACTTACTTTGACTACACCATCAAAAGCTTTTTGCCACATTTGTGCAATTACTTGCGCAATTTGTAAGTGCACTGGAAAAGTATTATATGAAATGGTAAGTTTAAGTGGATTATCTTTTGAGTAACCAGATTTTTGTAAAAGCTTTAAGGCTTCATCATTACGTTTATCTACACTCCAATTAACCCAATCATAGCTTGGTAGTGTTTTATAAATATCTGCATAAATACCATTTTGAATACCATCTGGCACAATACCATATAACGGTGTTTGACCCATTTTAAGAACATGTGTAGTAATTGCTTTTCTATCAACTGTCATTGTCAATGCTTTTCTTACATCAAGTTTATCTAATCCAGGGACTTTTACATTCATCCAATAAAAATATGTTCCCAGTTGTTTGATGTTCTTAAATTGCTCACCATACATCTTTTGATAGTGCTCACTACTGGTTGTTTGTGGTAAACTGTAAGTCATATCTATTCGACCGGCTCGGAACTGATTGTACTCATCAGAGGGTGAGGTAATGGGATAAAAATTAACCTGATCAATCTTAACGTTTTTAGCATCCCAATAATAGGGATTCTTTTCTACACTCAACACCCCATTTGTAACCCATTTATTTAACTTATAAGCTCCATTTGAAACGATATTTTGCGGTTGTGTCCATTGATCTCCATATTGCTCTACAGCTGGTGGGTAAACAGGTTGAGCTGTCGCTAGTATCAACACAGACGGAAAATAAGCTTGTGGATGAGCTAAGGTAATTTCCAATGTTTTTTCATCTATGGCTTTAACCATTAGTGTGTCTGGTGATTTCTCCCCAGCAAGAATTTCCTTTGCATTACCAATCGCATTTAAATAAACTCCCATCACAGCTGTTGTTTTTGGTGTTACCGCTCGCTTTAGAGAATATACAAAGTCTTCTGCTGTGACAGGTTCGCCGTTTGACCACTTAGCTTCTTTCCTTAAATGAAAAGTATAAACCTTTCCGTCATCTGAAATATCCCATGATTCTGCCACACCTGGAATAGGGTTATTATTTTCATCTTCAGCAACTAAGCCTTCAAATAAATCATTTAAAACGCGAGATGAAATCACATCACTTACCAATGCTGGATCAATGGTTGGAATGTTTTCGCTTAAGCTAATATTTAATGCACGATTAGTTTGATTAGTTGACTTTGTTTCTTGCTTAAGGTTTTCACTCTTAGTTGTTTTTGTACTTTCTTCTCCACAGGCTGTTATCAGCAAAGCTAAGATGGCTAGTATTGATATTTTGAGTTTTGTTTTAGTATTGTATATTTGCACGTTCTCTCTCCTCTTTTTATTGCATAAAAATTGTAAGTTGATGTTTATATACTTAAGTGATTAGATTTTCATTTCCCACCTTTTAAAAATTCACAATCAACTAAGTCCCTTGCAAAATTTAGTTTTGATTTAATTTAGCCAACTAAAGCCATTAGTTTATATGGGTTGTTACGGTTTGTTGGTTAAAATTTGAATCACTTTACAAGAACATCAAGTCACATTTTTTTACATAAAAGCAACGTTTGTCAATTCTTTATTGCAGACTTATCTAAATTTAAGACATTTAGATTCTACAATTTTCTTTCTTCTTTCTCATAAATTATTTAAAAAGATTGCTAAGTGAAGCTTTTCTACTTTCAGAATATTTGAGTTACAATACTTTATGGTTAAAGCTTGTATGTTATCTTTTAGGAATAACCAAATGGATTTATATTTTTTAGACAATACCGTATTGGCAGACAAAGCTCAGCATATTCAAACCATTTTAGAAAATAGTAGCCTTACTGCTTCACAAAAATGGCAGGTGCTCACAAAAGAAATTCTAAACCCAAATATCACATTTACTTTGCATTTAAAACTCTATCAGTTGTGTTATCAAAACGAGTCTTTTAAACCAATGTGGTTCCCTGATGAAAAAGTATCCCAAAATTACTACCTTGCACAATGGATGAAGCGACTGAATATTGATACGGTTGCAGATTTTCACCGTTATAGTATTGAACAAGCTAAAGCTTTTTGGCAACAAGCTATTGATGACTTAGCGATTGAGTTTACACAACCTGCTAATTGTGTTTTTGATTACAGTTTATTTCCTTATACACCTACTTGGTTGCCAAATGCACGCTTTAATATAGCAAACAGTTGTGTGAATGTTGACAACACGATTTTGAATAAACCTGCTATTCTCTATCACAAGCATATAAAAGAAAAAATAACGATAGAAACACTTAGCTATAAAGAGCTAGACACTCTGAGCACAAGAATTGCACAATCATTAATAACGCACTATAAAATAAAACCACAAAGCAAAATAGCAATTGTAATGCCGATGAATATTGAAGCTGTAGCTATGTATATTGCTATTATCAAATTAGGCTCAACTGTAGTTTCAATTGCAGATAGTTTTTCTATTAATGAAATTTGTACCAGACTTAAAATAAGTAACTGTCAACTTGTCTTTACACAAGATTTTATTGAGCGAAATGATAAAGCCTTAGCTCTGTATCAAAAAATAACTGAAACAGAAGTAGCATCCATCATTTGTTTAAAAACGCATTCAAGTTACACCAGATTACATCTACGTCCACAAGATATTGATTTTGAAAGTCTATTAAATCTTCCGATCGCATTAAAAAGCGATTTTAACTCATATATGCAAAGTGCACAAACACCTATTAATGTCCTTTTTTCATCTGGCACGACTGGCACACCTAAAGCAATTATTTGGGAACAAAGTACTGCGCTAAAAGCCGCAACTGATGCCAAGCTATATATGAATACCAATACGTCTGACATTTGGGCTTGGCCAACGAATCTTGGCTGGATGATGGGACCTTGGCTTATATTTGCGACTTTTATTAATCGTGCTACTCTTGCACTTTTTGATGGTGTTCCAACTTCACTGGATTTTATTCGATTTGTTGAAAAAGCCAAAGTGACAAAACTCGGTGTTATTCCAAGTATTGTCAATGCTTGGCGTAATCAAAATCTACTGGAAAAGATAAATTGGCAACACATTCAACTCTTTGCAACTACAGGCGAAGCTTCCAATCCTGAAGATATGCTTTACCTATCCATGAAAGCAGGCTATAAACCGATTATTGAATACTGTGGCGGCACTGAAATTGGTGGTGCTTATATAAGCTCAACACTATTACAACCCAATGTACCTTCTTGTTTTTCTACACCTTGTTTTGGTATTGAGTTAAAACTATTAAATACACAACAAGAAATTCTAAATGATGAAGGACTAATACAAGGTGAGGCTGCATTAAGTTCATGTGCATTGGGCTTATCTAACCGATTACTCAATGCCAATAATAACGCTATTTACTATGAAAAAATGCCTTATTACCATAACGTGCCTTTACGCCGTCATGGTGATTTATTGTTAAGGCTAGAAAATGGATATTATCGCTCATTAGGTAGAGCAGATAACACCATGAATCTAGGTGGAATCAAAACATCCAGTGCTGAGATCGAGCAAGTTCTCCTTCAACTTGACAACGTTTATGAATTGGCGGCAATTGCGGTTAGTGATGAAAATGAAGGCATCAGTAAGCTCGTTATTTATGTGGTAACCAAACAAGACTGTGCAGCCCAGTTGAACTTAAAAATAAAATGCAGAGCATACTCAAGGAGAGACTTAATCCTTTGTTTAAAATCAGTGACATTGTGTTAACAGATAAGTTGCCACGTACAGCAAGTAACAAAGTCATGCACCGTGAGCTGAAGACACATTACCAACGATATTGTCGAAATACGCCATGTAATTTATAAACACTTAGCTAAGCAAGCTTAGCTCCCTACTTTAGGGAAATTTTAAAATGAGGCAAAACATGATGGTACGCTCAATATTTTTATTTATTTTAGTCGCTCTTTTTTTGTTTTTTGAAATGGCGCTTCAGGTCTCTCCTGGCATTATGACCAATCATCTTATGAATAGCTTAAAAATTGATATTTTTTGGTTGGGAGTTACTTCAGGTGCTTATTTTATTACTTATACCTTTATGCAAATTCCTGCTGGTTTGTTTTATGATCGCTTTTCTGCACGTAATGTTATTTTATTGCCCTTATTAATTTGTGTCGTTGGTGGTTTCTTGTTTGGATTAGCGCCAAACTTTTATTTGGCAACTTGTGCACGGATTTTTATGGGGTTTGGATCAGCATTTGCCTTTACTGGAGTTTTAGTAGTGGCAAGTCATGTGTTTAGCAAGCACTACTTTACACTCATTACTGGGATCACTCAAATGCTTGCAGCATTAGGTGCAATGTGTGGTGCACTTCCACTGTTACCACTTATTAAGCATTTTGGCTGGCGTACCACAATGGTGATTATCAGCAGTTTTGGTTTAGTACTTTTTGTCATCATGCTTTTATTTTTAAAGCTACCTAATAAGCATTTAACTAATGCTCCTACCAAAGCATGGACTGCTCTTAAGACTGTGGCTCAACAATCTCAAACTTGGTTTATTGCCCTTTACGCTTGCTTATTGTGGATGCCAATGGCAGTTGTTGCATCTCTTTACGGTATTGCATTTGTTGAACAATACTTTAATCTACCCTTTGCAACCTCTGCCACCATCGTGACTTTTATGTGGATTGGCATTGCAATCGGTAGCCCCCTATTTGGTTTCGTCGCAGATAAAACACATCAACTAAAATTAACACTAACAATATGTGCATTAATCGGTGTAGTAGGATTTGCACTTATTATGTTTATACCTATTACTAGCCTAATGGCGCTGATCTTCTTATTTTTGCTTGCAGGAGCAGCTTGCGCTGGGCAAGCGTTGAGTTTCTCACTGGTCAGTCGTAATAATAAATTAGAACATCGTGCAACAGCTATTGGCTTTAATAATATGGCTGTTGTCATTTCAGGTTTTATTTTTCAACCACTTGTTGGTTTTATTATTCGTGTGAGTCAACAAGGAAAGGCAACCAATTATTTATATGACTCCAATAGCTACCACAATGGGATGCTAATTGTGCTGATGGCTTATATTATTGCCGCTCTAACTGTTATTTTTCTAATCAAGCGTTAATAAAGTACAACACTTTTGCCACACTTTTTGTATCCTCCGAAGTCTGATAGAATATTTTGCCACCTTATTCTCCACCTTGCTCATATAGCGCTTTAAATCGATAATAACTACTCTTTGAGTAACATAATAATTTTTGTTGTTTCTGTTTCATTTTTCATTCCTAGATTACTAATTGTAGCCATTATAACCTAGAAAGAATCTACCCAATTATTTTAATATCCCCTTCTTACCTGTTTATTGAGTAATTTTGGTTAATTCGGTTTTCAAAGTCTTGTTTTGATTCAAACATAGTCTTGAAGGGTGTGTTGAAAGGCTCTTTTGTTTCAGTAAAATACCCCTCTACAATATTATTTAACCAATTTTTGTCTTTCGATTTCATGTTCATTATTTCGTAAGCCTTTTTAGACGATATTTCATTAATTTGGTTTAAAGTAAAATGGTTATACTGTCCCTTTTCATCATGTTTTTTGAAATACTTTGAAACTTCCTGTGTTGATATTTCATATATTCCTTTATTAGGTTCAAAGTATAACGATTTTTCGCTGTCAATTACATTAACTGCTATTATATGACCTGTTTCTTTTTTATTGTGTCGCATCTCTATATTATAAAGCCCCGGAGGAGAATTGATAATTAAATCTACTAAAGCCTCCATGGTGTTTGCTTTAAATAAAGTTTTACTTTCTAAAAACTGTTCAGCATAAATTTTATCTTTATCTTCTTTTATTAGACTTGCTTTAGTTTGTATCAGATCAGCAATAGTTGAACTTACATAAGCATCTTTTATTTTTTTACGACCTGGTTGTGTGAAAAGTTAACGACAGCTCCAAAGCACCTCCCACCTGAAGGAGCACCTAAAAATGCTTTTCCACGGTTATTAAATTTTATCAGTTTTTTTTCAGGCATTATTTTCTTCATTTTTATTTGTGATGTCATGTTAGTGAATTCAGTGTAAATAAGATATGTTTGCAAGATCAAGACCATTGAATTAAAGTCATCAAAATGACTAATCTACTAAGATTTATTCCTTTAGCCCTATTACCCTGTCATTTAGCAGCAAATTTCAGCTTCCTTTAAACAGATAGGTAAGATTATCTTGTTTGACATTTGAGCAAATGTCAAAAATATTAAATCAACACAAATAAAGATTCCAGGTTATATTTAAAAATTATACAATTATTGATTTAGAATAGTTTTATAAAAACAAAACACACTAGCAGTTAACTTAAAGTATGCTACACTAGCTTCGTGAAATTAGTTTAATGGAAAAAATCTAGGGAGTTAATCTATGTCATATAAAAAAGCACTTGTTGCCATCAATATATATGAAGATTTTCAACATATACTTGATTCAGCTAAATCAATTGCTCAAAAACTTCATTTGCAACTTGATATTATGACCGTTATTGATAATACTGCTGAATTTGTTCCAGCTGCAATGGATTTTCAAAAGAGCTTACAAGAAAATGCAAGACAAAAATTACAAGCAATCAAGCCGCAATTTGAAGGAATAAGAGCAGAGTTTCATATAGCACAAGGCAACCCTAATCATGAAGTCACACATTATGCTGAAGAAAATGGTTGCGATTTGGTGATTATTGGCTCTCATGCACGTCATGGTCTAAACCTTTTATTGGGTTCAACTGCAAACAGCGTTTTACATAAATCAAAATGTGATGTATTAACTGTACGCATTCAAGAAGATCATCCCAATTTAGTTACCAACTATAACAAGATTTTATTGGCTACTGATTTAGAAGACGATAGTGCTGAAGTTGCTAAACTTGCTAAAAAAATAGCAACCACATTCAATTCCTCTGTTTCGACAATTTGTGTTCAAGGAGATCCAACCATTGTTACTGGTATTTATGGCATTGTGCCTGAGGTGCAAACTCAGTTGACTGAAGACATGCAAAAAAAATTAGATGAATGGTCAATGCAATATGGTTTTAAAGGTCAACGTTATTTGCAAACAGGTAACGCAGCAGATGAAATCACTGAAACAGCCAAATCACATGGCTATGGTCTTATTGTGATTGGGAGTCATCAGCGTGGTGCACTTGGTCGCTTCTTTTTAGGTTCAACAGCTAACGCCGTCTTACATCATGCCAAACAAGACGTTTTAGTTAAAAAGCTAAAAGCTTAGTGCTTGCCTACCTAAAATATCATATAAATTTTCTCTCTTTTATGCTCATTTTTGATTGTATGATCACCATTGATTCCTTACCATCTTGATTCATATCTATCAAAGTTTATGAGTAATATTATGCGCTTGGCACCTATTATGATCCACGTTAATAATTTAGAAGAATCAATTGCGTTTTATCAAAATATTTCGGGCATGCCGTTGTTTAGAAATGAGTCAAACGTAATATGGAAGAAATAAATTTAATATCAACAAAGCCTTTTGATAATATTCCCAAGCAAATTATTTGGGAAGCACATAAAAGAGTTAAAACAAACGAATGTATTATATAATGTTAGCGTTTAGACTTACATAGAGAGTAAGACACTCAAAATATTGTTGCGATCACTGATCTTATTAAAGTTACACCTTTTCGATCAGGTGCTTTTAGTTTTTTAACTAAATCTTGGGCGTAATGCCATTTTGGCAGCTTTCTTTGTGCGACTTATTGCCACTCTTTTTGCAATCTTCCGTTGCTCTGTTGGTTTAATATAATGCTTTCTTTCTCGTAGCTCTTTAATAATGCCCGCTTTTTCACACGCACGTTTAAATTGCCTTAAATTAACCTCAAAAGGTCTGCGATCATCAACCCTTATTTTAGGCATTAAACTAATTCAACATTAACAGCTTCCATACCTTTTTGACCTTGCTTTGCTACAAAAGCTACAGTTTGACCCTCTTGTAAAGTGCCACCTGTAGCATCCAAGTTTGTTATATGTACAAAAACATCTTTACTACCATTGCTCGGTTGAATGAATCCAAATCCTTTTGCATCATTAAAAAACTTCACTGTACCTTGTAATTTACTCATATTTATTTTCTCTATTTGGTTATTAATTTAGGCAACATTATTTATTGCTATCACAGCATAACAAAACTGATCAACTTATGGAAGCATAAAAGCATACTTTGTAGAACTTACATATTATAGAAGAAGTCTTTCATTTAGAATATGAGCATATTAGCAAAATTTATACAAAAACTAAAAGTGATTTAACCATAACGTTCATATCTAACTTATTTGGATAGCGTTTTCGCATTTCAACTCCCCTCCCTGTTGGAATTTAAAAACGTAGACTTTAGGAGATCATAACAGACTTTGAACAGGTTTTAACAGATATTTTATTTTATCAAATATTCTGGTTGTTTCGCTCAAAACTTATTTCTATAACGACCTTAATGGTTATTAAGTTGAGTTAATTGAAAATAAATTGTTGAAAAAATTCATTAAATGTAAACTATTTTTTATTTTGAATTAAAAATTACAAACTACACAACAAAATACAATATTAAAGAGAAATTATAATTATTATTTGACAATTTATAACAAAAAACAATATAATTCTTCTCTCAGATCATATTTAATTTAGGAGAAATGGAGAAATGGAGAAATAAAACAACCAATCGCACAATTAACTATGGGTTGCCATTTATGCTCGGCTTTGCTCATCAAAAATATTTAAGTGCAGAATTGGCAGTAGTTGAAGCAGCGGATTCTGGCTGCTCACATTGGTACTTAGATGAAGGAACGCTTAATTATAAACAAATTGTAGAAACAATAATCGAATGCAAATGGAAAGGTTTAATTGCATTTGAAACACGTGGGATTACAACGCATCAAACCCTACAGGAAATAAAGGATATTTATCACTCACTGCAATATGAGGTTATTTAATACAAATATGTTAATTGAAAATTATTTATACTACCTTATATTTTGTACACTTATGGTTTTTAGCCCAGGACCTATGACAATATTCTTAATGACTGTTGCTGCAAACAATGGGTTCACAAAAACCTTATTTGCTCAGCTAGGGGCAAGCAGTGCATATTTAGTATCATTATTAATTTTTACTGTTGGTCTTACTGCTGTTTTTCTCAAATATGAATTTATTCTAAAATTCATACAAATAATAGGTGTTTCATACATACTTTACTTAGCTTGGAAGCAGTGGCAAACGGCATCATCAGAAGCAATAATCAAAAAACCAACTGTATCCTTTAAAAAATATCAATGGCGGTTTTTTAATAGTATGTATTTTAAAGGAGCGTTAGTTGCTGCTTCAAATCCCAAAACAATTATCTTATTTAGTACCGTTATTCCACAGTTTACTGATACAGATGGTGGTATATTTACAAATACCCTAACTTTGGCAGTTACATTTCTGATCATGCAATGCCTAAGCGGAATAACCTATAGCTATTTTGGGCAAAACATACAAAAACAACTTGCAAACCGGTTTAGTAGAAAGATTATTTATCGGTGCATGTCATGTTTATTATTGTTAGTTGCAATATTAATGTTAAAAATTTAAAAATAGAAACTTAAGCGAGTTTTTCCAAAAAAAAAAAGCTTTATACAATTAAGTATTACTATACACAGGAAAATGCGTACATAAATCAATCACTTTCTGCTTAATATCTACCTCCAGTTTCTCATCGCCAAGGTTATCGATAATATCACATATCCAATGTGCAATTTGGGTGCACTCTTTTTCTTTCAAGCCACGTGTTGTAATCGCAGGTGTTCCAATACGTAGCCCACTTGTAACAAATGGAGAACGCAGATCATTAGGCACGGAATTTTTATTGACCGTAATATTAGCACGCCCCAGTGCCATTTCAACATCTTTCCCTGTACTGTTCTTACTAATTAAATCAATCAATATTAAGTGATTTTCGGTGCCATTTGATACAATATTCACACCACGCGACATAATAACTTCAGCCATTTTCTTAGCATTTTTAACAACTTGCTGTTGATAGGTTTTAAACTCAGGCGAAAGCGCTTCTTTAAATGCCACGGCTTTTGCTGCAATAACGTGCATAAGTGGTCCACCTTGTGTGCCTGGAAATACGATCGATTGAAACTTTTTCTCGAGCTCAGGATTTGATTTAGCAAGAATGATTCCACCTCGCGGACCTCGTAATGTTTTGTGAGTGGTACTTGTTACAACATCGGCATAAGCTATAGGATTCGGATATACTCCTGCTGCAATTAAACCTGCAACATGTGCCATATCAACCATTAAATATGCACCAACTTGATCGGCAATTTCTCTGAATTTTTTCCAATTCACAATTCCAGAAAAAGCCGAAAAGCCTGCAATAATCATTTTAGGCTTATGCTCTTTTGCCAAACGTTCCACTTCAGCATAATCAATATCACCAGTTTTAGGATCTAAACCATATTGAACAGCATTAAATAACCTACCTGAAAAATTTACCTTTGCACCATGAGTCAAATGCCCACCATGCGCTAAAGACATACCCAAAACAGTATCTCCAGGTTGCAAAAGTGCGAAATAAACAGCTGCATTTGCTTGTGACCCTGAATGTGGTTGTACATTAGCATAATCTGCTCCAAACAACTCTTTTAAACGAGAAACGGCCAATTCTTCAGCAACATCAACATATTCACACCCACCATAATAGCGCTTACCGGCATAACCTTCAGCGTATTTGTTAGTAAGTTGAGAACCTTGCGCCTCCATTACTGCTGGGCTTGCATAGTTTTCTGAAGCGATTAATTCAATATGTTCTTGTTGGCGTTTATTTTCTTTTTCAATTGCTTGAAATAGCTCTGGATCAAATTTTGCAATAGACACACAACGATCAAACATTTAAATATCCTCCTAATAAAGGTTTCTGAGACTTCAAGAATGGGTGTGTTATTCTACACATCATTATGACAAAATCCTATTAAAAACATTAACGAGCTATGTTGATTTTACGTTCATCCATGTTAAAACCTCTCTTTATAATAATGATTTATATGATATGATTCTACATATCCTTACGCTAAAACCCTACTGAAAACGAGCGATGATCCAAGAGTATTATGCAAATGGCGATCATTATGATGCCACCAATGAACAAAAAAGTCGAACCCAAATAAAAAAAGAAGCACATAGTACTACAGACTTTGGTAAGAAATTAATTGAATTAAGTGAAGAACGTATTAAAAAGCTTCCGATTGATGAAAAAATAATTGATGAAATTTTAAAAGCAAAATCAATGCAACGTATTGCTTTAAAACGCCAAATTCAATATATCGGCAAGCTTATGCGCAATACTGATTTAGAAAAAGCTTATGAAATTTACGAAGGGTTTACCCAAAAAAATCATGCTCAAAGCGCAAAATTGCACCGTTTAGAGCAGTTGCGTGATGAGCTTGTAAACGAACACACCACCAAAGATGCACTTAATAAGCTTATGAGTGATTATCCCAATATTGATGTTCAGCAATTGCGTCAACTTATTCGCAACCACCACAAAGAAATTTCACAACAAAAACCGCTGAAATCCTACCGCCAAATATTTCAATTACTCAAAGAAACGATGCAGTAACCTATGCAAAAACGATTTATGTATGCTTTTTGGGTTATTGTCTTTATCCTTATAACGTATATTGCCCATTCATATTTACAGTATAAAGAAAATACAGCACTGACCCCTTTTATTGAGAAAAGCAAAAGCGAAAAAATCGTAACGTTACGTGCTTATAATCACCATTATATGAGCTATGGCACAATCAATGACCTTAAGGTGAAGTTTTTAATTGATACAGGTGCTACTTCAGTTTCCATTCCTGAGGAAATTGCAAAAAAAGTTGGCTTAAAAAAAGGTTTAGGCTACACCGTCAGTACAGCAAATGGCAATATTACTGTATACCAAACTTACGTTAAAACGCTTACCATTGGGAACATTGTTTTGAATGATGTACGAGCAAGTATCAACCCAAGTAGTGACGATGATTTCATTTTGCTTGGTATGAGCGCATTAAGACAGCTTGAAATGATTCAAAAAGACAACACGCTTATTCTCAAACAAAACTTAGCCAATTCGCATACCTGGTAATGCACCTTCATCAGGCTCGAGTAAATATAACGAATCCCCCTCTCCTGCACACAATACCATCCCTTCTGATATACCAAAACGCATTTTACGAGGCGCCAAATTAGCCACCACTACCGTATGCTTTCCAACTAATTTCTCTGGACTATACGCCGATTTAATGCCAGAAAAAACTTGTCTTTGCTCTTGACCTAAATCAAGCTTCAAACGCAAAAGTTTGTCGGATCCTTCAACATGGTCAGCTTCGATAATTTTAGCAATACGTAAATCGACTTTTAAGAAATCATCAATTTTAATTTCATCTGCAATATTTAAACTGTTTTTTGTCACTTGAGCTTTTTGTGTTTCTTTAACTGACATTGCTTCTGTTTGCATCTTTTTTGTTTCCTCGATAATTAATTCAATTTTCTCTGCTTCAACTCTATCAATTAATGGTTTAAACGCATTGATTTTATGATTAAAAAGCAAGTTAGGAATTTCCGCCCATTGCATTTGATTGATATTTAAAAAACCTTCGGCTTTTAATGTTAACTCAGGCATAATTGGCTTTAAATATCCAATTATGATCTTAAATAAGTTAATACCAAGGCTGCAAACATCATGCACTAATGCCTCATGACCTTCTGTTTTATTTAACTGCCAAGGTTTATGATAATCAATATACTGATTCGCTTGATCTGCTAAGTTCATAATAATCCGTAAAGCCTGAGCAAAATCACGTTTTTCAAATAATTGAGTAATTTCTTCATGCATCGCATGAAAACGTTCAACGATTTGTTGGTCTTGAATGTGTGAAGCTAACACCCCATTAAACTGCTTATTAATGAACCCAGCACACCTACTTGCAATGTTAACAACTTTACCAACTACATCCGAATTTACCTTTTGAACAAAGTCTTCTAAATTTAAGTCAATATCATCAATACGTGGCGTTAATTTACTGGCAAAATAATAACGCAAATACTCCGCCTTCAAATGATGTAAATACGTACGCGCTGCAATAAATGTTCCACGCGACTTAGACATTTTTTTACCATTTACGGTTAAAAATCCGTTAGCAAAAATTCCCGTTGGTGTACGATAATTCACTGCATTTAAGATAGCAGGCCAAAAAAGTGCATGAAAGTAAATAATATCTTTACCAATAAAGTGATACAGCTCAGCTTGGCTATCCTTTTTCCAATAACTTTCAAAATCAATTCCCGCTCGATTACATAAATCTTTGAAACTTGCAATATAACCCATTGGTGCATCTAACCATACATAAAAATATTTTTGCTCATTTGTGCCTGGAATAGGAAAACCAAAATATGGGGCATCACGTGAAATATTCCAGTCTTGAAGTCCAAATTCAAACCACTCTTTTAGTTTATTTTGAACTTCTGGTTGTAATGCTTTGGTATGTTTCATCCATTTGTGAATATCTTCACTTAATTTACTCAATTTAAAAAAGAAGTGTTCACTATTTTTTTGAATCGGTGTTTCACCAGTCACTACTGATTTGGGATTAATTAAATCTATAGGTGAATACGTGGCGCTACAAACTTCACAGCTATCACCATACTGATCTTCTGCCTTACATTTTGGGCATGTTCCTTTTACAAAACGATCCGGTAAAAACATTTTTGCTTTCGGATCATAAGCTTGAGCAATCTCACGCATTTCAATCAAGTGGCTTGCTTTTAACTTCAAATAAATCTGTTCAACGATTTCTTGATTTAATGGATGATGAGTCGAATGATAATTATCAAATTCCACTTCAAAATCGATAAAATCATCGCGATGTGACTGACTCATTTGCTCAACGAGCTTTTCAGGCTTAATACCTGCATTTTGCGCTTTCAACATGATAGGTGTGCCATGAGTATCGCTGCCACAAACAAAGTGACATTGATTACCACGCATTTTTTGAAACCTCACCCAAATATCAGATTGGATATAACCAAGCATATGCCCTAAATGTAAGTGTCCATTAGCATACGGTAAAGCATTAGTAACAAGAATATTTCGCATATTAACCTTTGTGATAGGCAATTTAAGTGGGGCTAATTATATACGTTTTGTTTGATGATTCATACATCCATACAAACCATTTCTCTGTACACGAAGATTTTTCAATAGAGTTCTTTCCAAACCGTATTTAATCTAGCAAAATAGCTATTTAAAAATTAAAGGTGGATATGATCAATGAGATGGGAAACGATAAACAAGTTAGCAGCAGATGAGTTTCGTCGTTTAACAGGTGTAAAAAAGC
>NZ_QLIR01000028.1 GCF_003428155.1 Fastidiosibacter lacustris | reverse complement strand
GCATTTAACGAAGCGAATTGCCAGAAAGGTACTTGCGCATACCGTTAGTGCTGTCATATGCAAGAGTGAAGGTTATTTAGCGATACAGTTTGAAAAATTGGGGATTTAAAAAGTTGAACATGGCGTGAAGTAGGTAATCAACAAAACAACGACGACCACGCATGCCTCCTGCCAACTTGCGTCCATCGGTAAAATAGTATTCTCGAACAATGTTTGTCGATTGCCAATCCGCGGCTTTTAGTGCGGGATCAATGTAATTAGCTTTAGTATCTGCTTCTGATGTCATACGTCACACAGTGCCTATATCATAACTGGTTTTTTCAAAACTATTCTTAGCAAAAAAAATAAGTAAATACTCATCATCTTATGCAAGAAAAACTGATTAACTTGTTCCCTATGGAAAATAAACAAAAATTATTGATGTTGCAACTGGTTTATAGTTATTTGCATCTAGTTGTATTTCAACACATTTTTCTGATAATCCTAACGGGTGCTCACGTTAATTAAGGACAGCAATTGAAAAATGGGCACTAATATATAATAATACCAGCCTAGTTGTAATAGCATGCTTATCCACTTATCACAAAGTACTCTCAAACCTGCTTGTGAAGTAAGGTCAAAAACAGTGTGCACAAAAATTTAGGTTAAACCCCACATGCGATTGTTACGCTTTGCAGATTTAAATAGCAGTAAAAATAAAACACCTAGCGTTGTTACAATTGGCAATTTTGATGGCATGCACTTAGGACATCAGTCTATTCTTAATCACGTTGCCAAGCTGGCAAAAACCCTCAGACTTACCTCTAATGTCATCTGCTTTGAGCCACAACCCAAAGAGTTTTTCTTAAAAGATCAGGCCCCGCCACGCATCACTCCTTTCCGTGACAAGCTACAAGCACTACAAAAGCATCATATTGACCAAGTGTTGTGTTTGGCATTTAATCAAAAACTTGCTAGCCTTGACCCTCATGAATTTATTGAGAAAATCTTGGTTTACGGCTTAAATGCCAAACATGTCATCGTTGGTGATGATTTTCGTTTTGGTCATAAGCGTGAAGGTGACTTTACCTTACTAAAAGAGCTTGGTCTAAAATTTGGTTTTAACGTTGAGAGTTTACCTTCTTTTGTTCAAAATGGTGGTGTCCGCGTCAGTAGTAGTTATATTCGTATTTTACTCCAACAAGGGAATTTTGAACAAGCGCAAACTCTGTTGGGTCACTCTTATACCTTAAGTGGACGCATTCATCACGGTAATCAAAATGGTCGCAAACTTGGTTTTCCTACCATTAATATCCCCATGCCTACTCAGGTTGTAGTTTCTGGGGTCTATGTAGTAAATATCCATCTAAAGGGGCAAGTCTATCAGGGCATTGCCAATATTGGGGTTAGACCAACGGTTTGTGGGCGCTTAAGATTATTGGAAACGTATATCTTTAACTTTGCTCATGACTTGTATGGTCAATATGTTACGATTGAGTTTCTACAGTTTCTACGTGGCGAGAAAAAATTCTCTGGTTTTGAGGAACTGAAACTGCAAATTGAACAAGATAAAACCACAGCGCTAAGCTGGTTAAAACAACACAACCTAATAACCCATCTAAAGGTTTAAAACATGACTGACTATAAAGATACTTTAAACTTGCCGAAAACATCGTTTGCTATGAAAGCAAACTTGGCACAAAAAGAGCCTATGCGTTTAAAACAATGGGAAAAAGCAGATATTTATAACAAGATCCGCGAACATTTTGCAGGACGTGATAAGTTTATTCTTCATGATGGTCCGCCATATGCCAATGGTGATATTCATGTTGGTCATGCTGTCAACAAGATTTTAAAAGATATAGTTGTGCGTTCAAAAACGCTCTCTGGCTTTGATGCACCTTTTGTTCCAGGTTGGGATTGTCATGGTTTACCGATTGAGCTTCAAGTTGAAAAAAAGGTTGGCAAAGCCAATGTCAAAATTGATGCTAATTCTTTTCGTAAAGAATGTCGCAATTATGCAGCTAAACAGGTTAAGCGCCAAGCTGAGGATTTTAAACGTTTAGGTATCCTTGCAGATTGGGAGAATCCTTATCTTACGATGAACTTTGACTATGAAGCCAATATGGTACGTACTCTTGGCAAAATTATTGAAAACGGTCATTTGACTAAGGGTTTTAAACCTGTTCATTGGTGCCCTGAGTGTGGTTCCGCACTTGCTGAAGCTGAAGTCGAATACAAAGATAAAACCTCCCCTGCAATTGATGTAAAATTTACCATTGTAAACACTCAAGCATGGGCTGAAGCTTTTGGTCTAGAGGATTTATCTCAAAATACCGCCGCTGTGATTTGGACAACAACGCCTTGGACGTTACCTGCTAATCAAGCTATCGCCATACATAACGACATTGGGTATGCTGTTGTTAATTTTAACAATAATCAAAATATAATAATCGCAACAGAGTTAGTTGAATCTGTAATGAAACGCACGAATATTGATGCATATCATATCCTTGCCACAGTTTCAGGTGATCAATTGACTCATTTAAAAGCACACCATCCATTTTATGATCGTATTGTACCTGTTTTACATGGTGATCATGTCACAGTAGACTCAGGAACAGGTTTGGTGCACACAGCTCCTGCTCATGGTGTAGATGATTTTGCTTTAGGTCAAACCCATAATTTACCCGTTGATAATCCTGTTAATAATAATGGTTGTTATAACAACGATACTGAATTTTTTGCAGGTGAATTTGTCTTTAAAGCCAATGAACATGTAATTGAAGTACTTAAAGAAAATAGTGCCTTACTTAACTTTAAAAAGCTTGAGCATAGCTATCCACATTGCTGGCGCCATAAAACACCTCTTATTTTCCGTGCTACACCCCAATGGTTCATCAGCATGGAAAAAAATAATTTACGTAATCGTGCAAAGCAAAGTATTACAGAAGTCAAATGGATACCCAGTTGGGGGAGAAGTCGTATTGAAGCAATGATGAAAGATCGCCCAGATTGGTGTATCTCACGCCAACGCACATGGGGAGTTCCAATTCCTTTATTCATTCACAAAGTCACAGAACAACTCCACCCTAAAACATCTGAAATCATTCAAAAAGTTGCCCTTGCGATTGAAAAAGATGGTATTGAAGCCTGGTTTGAAGCAGATGATAGCCAATTTATTGCCGAAACAAACGATTATCAACGTATCACAGATACCTTGGATGTTTGGTTTGATTCTGGCGCATCTAATGCTTGTGTGCTTGAGTATAATAAAGATCTTCAATTTCCAGCTGACTTATACCTTGAAGGATCTGATCAACATCGTGGTTGGTTTCAAACTTCATTGTTAACAAGCCTTGCTCGTTGTGATCAAGCACCTTTTAAACAGGTACTTACTCATGGCTTTACAGTCGATGCCCATGGTAAAAAAATGTCTAAATCACTGGGGAATGTCGTTTCTCCTCAAGATGTTGTCAACACGCTAGGTGCCGATATTCTTAGGCTTTGGGTCGCTGCAACCGACTATCGCTCTGAGATGACAGTATCGGATGAAATTTTAAAGCGTAACGCCGATACTTATCGCCGTTTACGCAATACGGCACGCTTTCTTCTGTCAAACTTAGAAGGTTTTAATCCCAAGAATGATCTTTTGCCATTTGATAAGCTTGTGGCATTGGATCAATGGGCTATTGCCAAGGCTTATGAAGTGCAACAAAAAATTATTGCAGCATACGATGAATACAACTTCCACGTTGTAGCACAACAGATCCACCATTTCTGTTCAATTGATATGGGCAGTTTCTATCTTGATGTCATAAAAGATCGTCAATACACAGCCAAAACTAATGGCAAACCTAGAAAATCGGCACAAACAGCGATGTATCACATCATTCACGCCTTAGTTCGCTGGATGTCACCTATTCTTTGCTTTACTGCCGATGAAATTTATGAAGCTATTCCGGGAGAGGATAAACCTGATCTGATTCTTTGTGAATGGTATCAAGGACTAACTACAATCCCTTATCATCGCCCATTTAATTTGGATTATTGGCAAATTGTTCAAGATGTTAGAAGTGAGTGTAATAAACTCCTTGAAGCAAAGCGTACAGAAGGGGTTTTAGGTGCGTCCCTTGAAGCCTGTGTTACGCTCTTTGCTGATGACACGCTTTATAATCATTTAGCTAAGCTTAAAGATGAGCTACGCTTTGCATTAATTGTTTCAAGTGCGCAATTACTACCATTAACCAAAAAGCCACTAAATGCCCTTGAAACTGATATTAAGGGTCTTAGCATCGTTGTTGATAAATCAACTGCACAAAAATGTGAACGTTGTTGGCATCGCCGTGAAGATGTCGGCACAAGTTGCGAACACCCTGATATTTGCCAGCGCTGTATTGAAAATATCGATTCAATAGAAGGGGAAGCGCGTGAATTTGCGTAATACTCAAATCCGCTGGTTGTGGCTAAGTATTGTTGTGATCTTAATTGACCTTGGCACAAAATATATTGCTTCCACCACGCTTACTTATGCTAAGCCAGTTAAAATGCTAGCTTTTTTCAACTTAACATTATTACACAACTTCGGTGCGGCCTTTAGTTTTTTAAGTAATGCCGACACCATGTGGCAATTGGTTTTATTTTCTACTATTGCAATTGTTGTATCAATAATTATCCTCATTTGGTTAATCAAACTAACTAAAGACAAAAATATAATAGCTTGCGCTTTAGCGCTTATTTTAGGTGGCGCGTTAGGTAACTTATATGATCGGATGATTCATGGTTACGTTGTTGATTTCTTGGATTTCCATATCAACAACTATCACTGGCCAGCCTTTAATATCGCCGACTCAGCTATTTGTATTGGTGCTGGAATTTTAATTGTTATGAGTTTTAAAAAGTCAGATAGAGTATAAATGTTTATACATGAAAGTTTGATTAATAGCTTAACATAATAAAGACAGGGTTACGCTTAATCTATACAAAGAGGCTTTAGGAGGATATAAGGTAAATGCTGATAATTTTTAAGAAAAGGTTTTATGCAAATGAAAAACAGAACTACCAGACTATTGATAGCAAGCTCATTTGTTGTTAGTGCAAGTTTCACTAGTGAACGTAGCCATAAATCACTTCAAGTGTGTAGGACAGGTCATTCCTCACCTTATTAGAATTAAGTTATTCACAGGAAGAATCAAGTTGTCCATTTAAAACTTGATTTTGTAGTAAATTGGAAATAGTTAATTTTATGTTACGAAGCTTTGAGGAAAGTACATGCACAGCCAAATTCGCAAGCTCCTTGCTAAAATGCCGGTAAGCTTATTACGGTTTGTTTTAAATCGCTACCGTCCATACAAAGGAGCTAGCATCAAAACACTTTATATTGCTAAAGATTATCGTCATATAAAAGTTGCTATGCCTCTTAAGTGGTACAATCGCAATTACTTTGGTACTCACTTTGGTGGCTCGTTATTTTCAATGACAGATGCTTTTTACCCGCTTATGCTTAGTCAATTATTAGGCAAAAACTATATTATCTGGGACAAAGAGTCTTCAATTAAGTATCTAAAACCAGGCACGACAACTGTCTATTGTGAGTTTAAATTGGATCAAGCGAGTATTGAAGAAATCATTTCTCAAACGATCCAACATGGCAAAATTCACTGGCAGAAAGAAGTCAAAATTCATGATAAAAGCAACGAGCTTATTGCGATTGTAACACGTACGATTTATATCAAGGACAAACGCTTTTCCGATAAAAAACTTCTTAATAATTAGGCGACTTTTGCTAGCATTTGTTTTATACTCTGCGCCATTGCATGAGCTCATAAACAATGGAAATACACGCAATGCCAACCCAATCCTTAACCTATCAAGATGCCGGTGTTAGTATCGATGAAGGAAATCTTCTTGTTGAAAAGATCAAGCCACTAGCCAAAGCTACGATGCGTAAAGAAGTCTTAGCAGGCTTAGGGGGATTTGGGGCATTATTTGAACTTCCGCTTGATCGCTACAAAAAACCTGTTTTAGTTTCAGGCACTGATGGAGTTGGTACCAAGCTTAAGCTTGCATTTGACTTAAATGATCACAGCACAATTGGTATTGATCTTGTTGCTATGTGTGTTAACGATTTAATCGTTGGTGGTGCTGAACCTTTGTTCTTTTTGGATTATTATGCAACTAGTAAACTCAACGCGCTACAAGCTGCTAGAGTCATTGCAGGCATTGCTGAGGGTTGCAAGCAATCAGGCTGCGCTTTGGTTGGTGGAGAAACAGCAGAGATGCCTGGTATGTATCAAGCTGAGGAGTATGATCTTGCTGGCTTTTGTGTGGGGATCGTTGAGAAAGAAGACATTATCACCGCTGATCGTGTAAAACATGGTGACATACTCATTGCAATTGCTTCTTCTGGAGTGCATTCAAATGGTTACTCTTTAGTACGAAAGGTAATTGAGTACAGTAAAGCAAAACTTGATATGCCTTTTGCAGATAGCACCTTGGGTAAAACGCTATTGACTCCAACTAAGATTTATGTCAACACGATACTCACTCTATTAAAACAATTCAACATTCATGCTATCTCACATATCACAGGCGGGGGTTTCACAGAAAATATTCCACGCGTATTACCAGATTACACTCGTGCTAAAATTAATCTCAATAGTTGGACGCTGCCTGAAGTTTTTCAATGGTTACAGCAACAAGGCAACATTCCTCAACAAGAAATGTTGCGTACTTTTAATTGCGGTGCTGGCATTGTGATGGCTATCGCTCAGCAAGATAAAAAAGCAGTTTTAGATGCTTTGACGCAAATGGGTGAAGTAGCCTGGGAAATTGGACACATTGAGTCCAGTACACAACAACAACCTTTTGTATTCTACTACAGTGAATAATTATAAGCTGGTTATTCTGTCTTCAGGTTATGGCTCTAACCTTCAATCCATCATTGATAAGCTCCATCTTCAAGATGGTATTGAAGTGTGTGTTATTGTTTCAGACAAAGCTTCTCAATCGATTACACGTGGATTATTAGCGAATATTCCTTGCCTTTTTTTACCCAAGCGTAAAAGTCAATCACGTGAAGAATACGACAAACTACTCAAAGCCCTTATTATCCCATTTGCACCTGATTTAATCGTGCTTGCTGGTTTTATGCGCATTTTTTCACCTGTTTTTATCAGAGCTTTTGAAGGTAAAATCATCAATATTCACCCATCATTATTGCCGAAATACAAGGGTCTTAATACACATCAACGTGTGATTGATGCTAAAGACAAGATGCATGGCACGACCATTCACTATGTTGACGAAACATTAGACGGAGGTGAAATTATTGCTCAAAAACGCATCGATGTTTTGCCTTTTGACACCGCAGAAACACTTGAGCAAACAATTAAATCAATTGAGCATACGTTTTATCCTGAAATTATTCGCAAACTTTGCTTAAAAGCGACTTTGCTTTAAGATGCTTTTTATTGTATTTTCCTTTAAACTAAACCTAAATTCACAAATCACAAAGATTGATCTGCTATGACTGAAAATAATAAAGACAATACTCCCAAGATTCAGGAAAACATACCCCAGCAAGAGACTTTTTTTGAATTTCCTTGTCAATTCCCAATTAAAATCATGGCAAATCCACAAAAAGAAGTCGTTGAATTCGTGCTTAATACACTCGAGAAATACGTTGATGAGCCTGATAAAATTGAGTTTTCTACACGCGAAAGCAAAACTGGAAAATATATCTCAATTACTGCAATCTTTGAGGCAACAAGCAAAGAACAGTTGGATAACATCTACCAAACTTTAAGCGCTCACAAAGAAATTCATATGGTTTTATAAAACGATGCCAGCATTAATCAAAGAGTTAGGTTTAACAGTATATGACAAAGTTTATCAAGCCATGGTCGACTTTACCAAAAATCGTGGTCTAAATACCACTGATGAATTATGGCTCCTAGAACATCCTAGCGTATTTACACAGGGGCGCCACGGTAAAGCAGAACACCTGATCAATCCACATCACATTCCTGTTATCCAAACAGATCGCGGAGGACAAATTACCTATCATGGCCCAGGACAAGCTGTGATTTATTTCCTATTTGACTTAAAACGTCTTGGTGTTGGTGTTAAAGATTTCGTTTGCCATATTGAAAAAACTTGTATAACTTTACTCAAACAATACGGTATCAAAGCGCACACCATTGCCAATGCACCTGGCATTTATGTCAATAATACTAAAATCGCCTCGCTAGGCTTACGCATCAAAAAGGGACTCACTTACCATGGCATTGCGATTAATACCAATATGGATTTAACTCCTTTTAGTTATATCAATCCCTGTGGTTATAAAAATTTGAAAATGACTCAAATTAGCGATTATGTACCTGATATTGACACCAAGATAGTCCTAAGTGATTACGCTATGCTCATGATACGCGATTAAACGACTTGCTTCCCAACTAGCTAGGTAACGATTATGCAGCTGCAACCTAAGAAACTCTTACTTAATACTAAACAACCCTTTGGTTTATGGTTTTTATTATTAGCAAGTCTGTTATTTAGCATGGGAACAACTGCTATTACCGTTCATTTTAGTGCTTATCTTCATAGCATTGCCAATCCCTCTCAAGAAGGAATCACGCCACAAATTTTGAGTATCAACTTCAACCTTTACACCAATTTGTTTTTATATAGCGCTTCAGGATTTATTGGCGGTTTTTTAGGTTATAGCATAGGGTACAGACGCTCAGTTATCATTGGAATATTATATGGGTTTGTATCACTCATTTTGCTTTCATTAAACAACTTATCATTGATTGGTTTTTCCGGCTATATTATCGCCATTGGGTTAGTCATTCCTAATTTATTTACCACTTTGAGTTTTTTATACACTCAAGATGATCCACGACGCCATGCTGGCTTTACTTTAATGTACATGACCACCGTTTGTGGTGCAGCTTTATCCCTTACCATTAGCAGCACATTTGCAAGCAATTTAAGCTACCAAACATGGTTTATTTTAATGGCGTTGACAAGCCTTATTGGTGTGCTTATTTTCCTTGCAGGCGGTATTTATCTTAATCGCAATATTAGTGTAATTGACGGGATCGAACCTAAATACACGCCTTCAACTTATAGTGTTATATTTATCTTGGTCGTCTTATCAGCTCTTGTAAACTTTTTATTGCAACGTCTATTGATATTGAAAATAGTGATCGTTGTACTTGCCGTAATTGCAATTAGTATCATGCTTATTTACGCTTATCTTGAAAAAGACACAAATCAGCGAAAACGTAATTATGTTCTACTCATCCTCTTAGCATTGAGTATATTTTTCTGGTTTGCTGACAAAAATATCACCACAATTTTCTTACACTACTTGCAATTATTTAGCCACAATTATGGTTTTTTTAATATCAAAAATCCTTCAGCCGACTTCTTTTTTGAAGCCAATATTGGCTTGGTATTGGTTATTGGATTTGTGTCAGCGATTTTATGGAATAAAAATAAACATACACAGCATATGAAAAGACTCATTCGTTTGTTTAGTTTAGCTATATTACTTACCTCAATTGCTTGTGCATTACTCTTTTTTAGTTTCTTATCTCAATCCATGCACCAATTTGTTACGACAGGAAACTACTTACTTACGTTGACTCTAATGCTAAATTCCATTGCAAAAATTTTATTATTACCACTTTACTATGCAATCGTTGGCAAACTATCACCACGTAAATATGAAGCAATTGTGATGGGCTTCTTTTTTATCATCAGTGCCGCAATTGGTGTTGCTGCACTATCCTTCAATAAAATGACACTCATGCCAACAGATTTGATTAGAACTTACCAATCTTTATCTTGTTTATATGGCATACTTTCTATACTTGGTACTTTATTTGCAATTAGTGCGTATATGCTTGCAAAATTTATTTACTATAGTAAAAAAAATGGATGAATTTAAGTCATCTGCTATTGTTTTTTCAGCGACATTCCCCATATACTTGGCACTGATTTTGGTATCGATTTATAATTAAAATACGGAGTGATTATGAATAATCAATTTAACTATCAACAAAATGCACGTGTGATTGAGCAGCGGGGCACTTCCATTGTTCAAACCAATAAAGTTCTGCGTAATACATATCTGCTATTGTCATTAACACTTATCTTTAGTGCAGTTACTGCAGGCTGGTCAATGATGGTTGCAGCCCCTGTACTTAACCCATTTTTAACCCTATTTATTTATTTGGGTCTTTTATTTGGCGTGCAAATGACGCGTAACAGCCCAATGGGATTGGTGTTAACCTTTGCGTTAACTGGATTTTTAGGTTGGACTTTGGGACCTATTTTAAACTTCTATATCACTTCTTTTAGTAATGGTTCTGAGCTTATTATGATCGCGCTAGGTTCAACAGGGGCAATTTTCTTAGGCTTGTCTGCTATCGCCTTAAATCCTAAACGTGATTTCTCACGTTTGGGTTCATTTCTCGGTATTGGTGCGTTAATTGCATTGGTTGCGATCATCGTTAACCTATTTTTACAAATGCCTGCACTATATTTGGCACTGTCTGTGATTATTGCATTTATTTCTGGTGGTCTTATCCTGTGGCAAACTAATCAAATCGTGCGTGGTGGTGAGACAAACTATATCGTTGCAACAGTAACCATCTACGTTTCAATTCTTAATATTTTTCTAATGATTCTACAATTCCTAGGCATATTCTCAGGAAATCGCAACTAATTGAGTTCTCTCTTATTCAGTTGTCCCCATCTTAAGTATGGGGATTTTTTTATCTGTAATTTACTGCAAACATAACTAATCCAGATTACAATACTAAGCGAAATTAATTATTAAAATAATTTAGGTATTGATATATGTTTAAAAGCTTATCCGAAAGATTAGGCAGTTCTCTTGATAAATTAAAAGGTCAAGGTCGCTTAAGCGAAGATAACATCAAAGGTGCGTTACGTGATGTACGCATGGCACTTCTAGAAGCTGATGTTGCTTTGCCTGTTGTTAAGCAATTTATTGCTCGCATTCAAGAAGAAGCATTAGGTGAGAAGATTCGTACAAGCTTAACACCCGGTCAAACCTTTATTTCAATGGTGAAAAAGGAACTTGAACACACGCTAGGTGAGAAGAACGAATCACTCAATCTTTCCGCACAACCACCAGTTGTGATTTTAATGGCTGGTCTCCAAGGTTCGGGTAAAACAACCACTACCGCAAAATTGGCAAAGTTTCTAAAAGAACGTCACAATAAAAAAGTTATGGTCGTGAGTGCCGATGTTTATCGTCCTGCCGCGATTAAGCAATTACAAACGCTGGCTGAGTCTTTAAACATTCATTTTTGCCCATCATCAGTACAAGAACACCCCTTAGAGATTGCCAACAAAGCACTACAACAAGCAAAACAGCAAGTTTGTGATGTGCTGATCGTAGATACAGCCGGACGCTTACACATCGACGATGAAATGATGGATGAAATCAAAGCTTTGTATCAAGCTATTAATCCTACTGAAACCCTGTTTGTCGTTGATAGCATGACAGGACAAGATGCAGCCAAAACAGCACGTGCATTTAATGAAGCGTTAACTCTAACAGGTATCATCTTAACCAAGACTGATGGTGATGCAAGAGGTGGGGCGGCACTTTCGATTCGTGAGATTACAGGTAAACCAATCAAGTTTATTGGAATGGGTGAAAAAACTGATGCTCTTGAGCCATTTCATCCTGATCGAATTGCATCACGCATTCTTGGCATGGGAGATGTGTTATCACTTATAGAAGAAGTTGAACAAAAAGTTGATAAAAAAGAAGCGAAAGAACTTGTTAATAAGCTTAAAAAAGGCAAGTCATTTACACTTGAAGATTTTAAAGTTCAATTACAGCAAATGAAAAAAATGGGTGGTATTGGCTCTATGCTTGATAAGCTTCCTGGGATGGGCAGTGTAACAGCCAGCATTCAAGGTAAAATCAACGATAAGTCGTTTATTCAAATGGAAGCGATTATTAACTCGATGACAGCGCTTGAGCGGCGCAAACCAGAGTTAATTAAATCTTCTCGTAAACTGCGAATTGCCAATGGCTCTGGTACACAAGTACAAGATGTTAATCGCTTATTAAAACAGTTTATAGATATGCAAAAAATAATGAAGAAAGTAAGCGAGAAAGGTGGACTTGGTAAAATGCTTGGAACCATGCGCAGTATGAAGAATATACAGAACGTTCAGCAGATATTACCACCTGGAAAAGGTGGCAAGTTTCGATAGATCTACGCAATTACATTTGGGCTTGATTTAAGGCTTTAAAAATGATTAACAAAAAGAATTTTTAAAACACATAACGTTATAATTTTTTAATGCGATACGAAATTGATCTACGTGTTTTTTATTTTTGACTTTGTATTATTTTATCGCTTTTTACTTGATTTATAGACATAACTAAAAGGATATACTTATGGCGGAGAGAGAGGGATTCGAACCCCCGGACCTGTTACAGTCAACGGTTTTCAAGACCGCCGCTTTCGACCGCTCAGCCATCTCTCCGAATTGCAACCAATTATAACGGCATTTTTTCAAATGAAAAGGGACAAATTATACTTTTTTTTAAAAAAAGGTTTATCTACCAAAAACAAGCGATCAAAAGGCATACAACACCGAATTTTACTCAAATAAAACTTCAAAATAGCGCTCTTTTATTTAATATCGTTTAATACAATTCAAGATTCAAATCACATCTTGGAAAATCAAATTTAATGCTTCTTTTTGACCATACTCTATGATAGAATCGCCTGGCTTAAATTTTATGGATTTGAGAAAATCTAAAGAAATTTGTGCAAAACTGAGTAGTTAATAATAAATATTAAGGTAACAAAGATGAAAACGTTTAGCGCTAAAACCGATCAAGTCAAAAGAGAGTGGCTATTGATCGATGCAAATGGAAAAACTTTAGGTCGCCTTGCAACTGAGGTTGCAAGACGTCTTCGTGGGAAGCACAAACCTGAGTATACACCACATGTTGACACAGGTGATTATATTGTAGTTATTAATGCTGATAAAGTGGCTGTAACAGGTAACAAGCAAAAAGATAAAATTTATTATCATCACACTGGTTATATTGGTGGTCTTAAATCTATTTCTTTCGAAACACTTATTGCCAAGCACCCAGAACGTGCAATTGAACAAGCAGTTAAAGGCATGCTTCCTAAAAATCCTTTAGGTCGTGCGATGTACAAAAAACTAAAAGTTTATGCAGGTGATGTTCACCCACATACAGCGCAACAACCACAAGTTTTAGAAATATAAGGCAGGATAGGAACAATGACTCAAACATATAATTATGGTACTGGTCGTCGCAAAAGCTCAGTTGCACGTGTATTCATGAAAAAAGGCACTGGCAAAATCATCGTTAATAAACTTCCATTAGATGAGTATTTCGGTCGCAAAACTGCAAGCATGATTGTTAGACAACCACTTGATTTGACAAACAATCTTGAAAATTTTGATTTTAAAATCAATGTTCATGGTGGAGGTGAAACTGGTCAATCTGGTGCAATCCGTTTAGGTATTGCTCGTGCCTTAGTAGACTTTGATGAAACATTAAAACCTGAACTTCGCCAAGCTGGATTTATTACCCGCGACTCACGTAAAGTTGAGCGTAAGAAAGTTGGTTTTAGAAAAGCACGTAGAAAACGTCAATTCTCTAAGCGCTAAGAAAATACTTTTTATTTTCAGCTTACAAACACCACAAAAGCCCAACTGTCATATTGCAGAGGGGCTTTTTTGTTATATATAATACTTGCGTGCAACTATTGAATAAGGAAAGTTGAGATATATGTCTGCTCAAAACAAACGATCATCAATGACTTTGTATGTAAATAGTAATGATCCCTTTTGCCATCGTGTTAGAATGATACTTGCTGAAAAAGATATTAATGCTGACATCATTGACGTTGAAAAAGAAAATAAGTTGGAAGAACTCTACGAGCTTAATCCTTATGGTGGAGTGCCAACGCTAATGACAAAAGATCTTATCGTTTATGAACCAAGTATTATCTTTGAATATCTTGAAGAGCGTTTTCCTTATCCTCCTTTATTATCCGTGTTTCCGCTTGAGCGCGCTCAAGCACGCATGCTGTGCAAAAAAATTGACACTGAGTGGATGCCACTGTTGGTTAACGCTTTAAATGCAGACGACGAAAATATCAAACAAGCTAATAAAATAGCACTTTTAAAGACGCTGTTTAGTCTTATTCACACGCTCAATAGACAACCTTATTTATTAGGTGAGGAATTTACAATCGTTGACTGTTCAATGGCTATTATTCTGTATAACTTACCCAAACTTGATGTGCGTTTGCCTGAAAAGGCCATGCCTTTAATCAAATATGCTAAGCGCCTATTTGAACGCGAATCATTTAGAAAAAGTATTAGACATGAAAGGAGAGAATAGTATATGGCAATGTTAAGAGCCTATTTGATTGAAGCCACTTATGATTGGATGTTAGATCACAACCTTACACCTTATCTATTGGTTGATAGTGAATATGAAAATATGATATTGCCAGAGAATCACGTTGATGAAGATGGTAAGATTTTATTAAATATTTCTCCTGAAGCAATCGAGCACTTTGGTTGTGATGACCAGTTTGTTCGATTTGATGCGACTTTTGATGGAGAGATGATGTCGCTCCAAATTCCCGTTGAAGCTGTTCTTGAACTTTACTCAGGTGAAACATCGCAAGGTCTATATGCTCGTGAATTTGGCTATGGCATTGATGTCAATGAAGGCAACAGTGAAGAAGAAGTCAATCCACCAAAATGCAAATCACAAAAAGGAAGTGGAGGGCTTCACCTTGTGTAATAGAAGTTTTGATTAGTATGCAACTAATTTGTATAAGTTTAGACTTGACCTGACAGTTGCCTATTTTTCAAACGCGATTTTTGTCAGATATGGTTGAGCAATTCAACCTTCTCTTGCCAGTGCGTTTTCCCATCAGTAAAAGTTGCTATTGGTGTT
>NZ_QLIR01000027.1 GCF_003428155.1 Fastidiosibacter lacustris | reverse complement strand
TCAGTATAATCATCAAAGGACTCATCAAGGCAAAATGTGTTGTGGCAGAACACCAATAGCAACTTTTACTGATGGGAAAACGCACTGGCAAGAGAAGGTTGAATTGCTCAACCATATCTGACAAAAACCACGTTTGAAAAATAGGCAACTGTCAGGTCAAGTCTAAACTTATATACTTTAGGTAATGTAATACCTGACTGTACCAGCCCTGAGATGAAAGCTTTTTCAAAATTAGCTGGTACTTGATGTGCATAGCGCAGCATGTTTGCAACATCCCATAACATTGAACCTGAAAATGCAAACTCCCAATCCAGTATTGCGCTAACTTTCCATTGATTACTCACCTTATTTAACGTGAGTTCGATATAATTGATCACAATGCCATCAACTCACGGTTCTGCTTAGTACGTAAACTTGGCTTTTTTGGTTGAAAATAGTATGCAACTAAACCACACAGCAAATTTGTCATGAAATTCCAAATCGAACGATGTCTTGTGTGCTCAATTTGACTGATATTCTTAAGCTGATCATTCACTGACTCAATAATTGCGCGTTTTCTTAAAAGTGCTTTATCTATCAATGAAACCAATCCACTTTTCATTTTCTTTTTAACTCGTGTAATCAGTTGCAACCCCCGTTCAAATAAGAGCTCCGACAATGCCTTTTTGATATACCATTTATCACCAACCAATTTGCCAATAAGCCCACGGGTTAAATCCTCAACAGGTACACGGTCATCTATTGTCGCTGCAGTCACTTTAAAAGCTATGATTTCCCCTTTATCGTTAACAATTAGATGCAACTTAAATCCAAAAAACCAACCTGTTGTAGACTTTGATTTCTTAGCCAATCCATCAAAAACTTTGTGTTGCTTCTCACGCTTAATATGGCTAACTTTGATGGGTGTCGAGTCAATAAAATAAATTCCCGTTTTATCTCCCTTAAGCAGGTGAAGCATAAAACATAGTGGTACCAATACCGATTTTTGTAACTCAACAAAGCGGTTGTAACTTACTGTGCGTGGGAAAGCATCTTTCATATGGGTGCATACATAATCCAAATAAAAGTGCTTCAAATTACGATAATGACTCTGGTGGAATAGTATCATGATAGTCATAACCTCGCTCCACGCCATCATACCTTGTCTTTCTCGTTTTTTCTGAGCATGTTCAATCAAATGCTGTTGCCATACAGGGATAAACTCTTCACAAAAATCATCGACAAAACAAAAAATAGTCTCTAGCATAGCCATTAGGGTTGTTTGTGTTTTGGGGCTTTAGATATAGCATTTAAGGCGATCTCAAGCAACCCGATTAGAATCTCTTTTATGAATAAATTTCAATCTTTTATATCGAACTCACGTTATTTACCAAAATATTTTCCGGTCCAAAATCACCGTGCACCAATTGCACGCCATTGATTTTTTGGATTAAATTATCGTACTTGTAAAGCAATTGAGTAATTCTTGAAATAAGCTCTTCAGAAAGCACTATTTTTGCTGTTTTGTGTTCTAATGCTCGTCTGGCAAGTTTGATACATTCATTATCAGCAGTAGATGCAATTATCTTAAGCTGTTGATCAAAGAATCCTGAAACTTGAAAGGTGATTTTTTGAATGTTTGTAAGTGCTTTACCAACCTGATACATAATGGCTTCAAGATCATATTTGATTGCTGAGTAATAGTTCACGTAGGGTTATAGCTGACATAAACTCGCATAAAGCAAACTTTAGTCCTTTGCTAGTCCCAATTGTTTCTATGATTGGAACTGGAATGGTTTTATGTATTAGCTGGGCAATCGCATGTTCTCGATAAGATGCTTGATGATCACGAATATAAATACGCAAAAGTTTCATACGTTCATCATTTAACTTCAACTTGAGGTTAAGATTAGCGCAGCCTCCTTGGATAATATGATATGATATGATTTAAGTTGATCTTTGGGCAAAACTGATTGAAGCAATTCATTTGTGCGCGTACTATCCAAATTTATGCATAAATTGGTCTTTTCCCAGTCCGCTTTAAATGGGCGTAGGATAGAAGCGGGAAGCGTTCTCTTTACTTTATTGTTTATCATCTGATTTATCTTGATTCAAACCAAGCTCAAACTGAATTTTTTCTTCTAATTGAGTCGCATCAGGCAAAGCATCCCTTAGTTTTTCAGGTATATCACGGGTCAACTGATACCCTGCAACACCAACCGGTTTATCGATCCCTCTTAAAGCATATTCAACGTCAAATTTACTGTGTTCGCCACATAAAATAATGCCGATAGATGGATTTTCATTAGGCTCTTTAACGAACTCATCCAAAAGGTTTAAGTAAAAATTCATTTTGCCTGCATGCTCTGGTTTAAAGCGAGTCCTTTTTAGCTCCAAAGCTACTAAGGCCTGTAGTTTTCTGTGGTAAAACAATAGATCAATAAAATATTCTGAATCAGGCGTTACAATACGATATTGATTGCCAATAAAGCTAAACCCATAGCCTAATTCCATGATTACATCTTTAATTTTTTCAACCATACGGCGCTCAATTTCAGTTTCAATAACTGGTTCAGCAATGCCCAACATGTCAAACATGTAAACGTCTTTCATAGATTGATCTGCCTGCTCTGCAAGCATCTTTGGGAGCGTACTGTCAAAATTATGATGTTTAGTTGCCAAGTAATGCCGCTCATATGCATTTGAGTTTATTTGGTCACGTAGTGTATCACGCGTCCAAGCAAAATCTTTAGTTGACTGAAGATAATACAGCTTTTTGTTATCCTCTTTTACCTTGCTCATGATGAGCAAATTTTGCCCCCATGGAATTTCTCCAACAAGCTGTTGGAGTTCTGGTTTGCCGTTATATTCAAGATAAAATTGCCTCATATACCATAAGTTTTGCGGTGAAAAACCAAATTTTGCGCTTGGAAATTTCTGTTTCAAGTCTTTGGATAGACGTTCAACAACCGACTTGCCCCACCCGTATTGATCTTGATATTGAACAATGTGCTCGCCTAGCCACCAATAAAGGGAAGTTACTTCTTTATTCACTGATCTCACTGTCCGTATATATGACTTATGTATCTCAGTTGTTGCTTGTTTGAGGAATGTGGTGTATTCCGGTAATTCTTGAGTAGTAAGAGTGTTCATATCAATGACCTATATTGAAATTCCAATACTGCGCAATTTCTGGATAAACTCATTTTTCCGTGGGGAGTTAGACTTACCCTGTAAGTAATCTTGCACTTCCTTAGCTGTTGCATTTAGCATCTCACAGGTATCTTTTAGTTGATAACCCTTTCGTGCAAGTTGAGCTTCTAATGAATTTAGATCGAAACTTAATGTTTGTTCAATCAACTCTGGGGTAATTATTTTTTCACCTAATTGATGCCCCGACTGTATTGCCTGAGTAAGATAATGTTGAATTTGCAGAGGTGTTTGTAATGAGCTTGCAAGCTTCTGAATAGCTTCTGGAGAAATAATTTCTTGGTATTTTTTCTTCGGATCTAAGCACTCTTTAAGTAGCCAGATAATATATTTTTCTTTATCGCCAATAGCATCATCAATGTTAAATATTTTGGTTCGCGCACCTATTTCCTCCATCGCTGCTGTTGAAAGTGCGTTACCAAGCTTCGGATGACCTGCCATAATAATAGACAGTCTGTAACCTTGTGAGGCGGTTGTTTCAACAAGTCTTTTAAGACCAAGTAAGGTTAAACCATGTATATCATGAGCTTCGTCAATCAATAAGGCGACAGGTTTGTTGTGCTTTTTTATAAGGTCAATCAACTCACGCTCGCGTTTTTCACTAACCGATGGTATTTTGATAACCTTTTCTCCTTTGAGGAGGTCATAAAAGAGTGCCACAAGCAGTGTTTTTATGGTTAAAGATTTTTTTTCTGTCGTCAAAGATCTTGATACGATAATTTGTTTTTTACTATCTAAATCGCTTTGGATTTTATTAAGTAACTTTGTTTTACCTGCGCCAACTGAACCAGTTAATGCATATATCCCACCAGATTGAATATGTGCGGTGATATCATTATAAATCCTTTTATGGGCTTGCGTTTCATAGTAACCAGCATCATTAAAGAATTTAACAAACCCATAAAATTCATTTGCTTCAATATACATTTCAATCTCCTTATATATCATTCAAGCTGTGCAATTGACAAAGAAAAATATTGCTTTACTTTCGAGAGTAAAAACTCTTTATTTAGAGACTCCTGAACTAACATATTAATATGATCTAATTGCTCATCTCTTAATTCTGCCAATGGTCTATTCAAATATTTAGCAATTGCTTTTTTTGCCTCTAATCTGTTTTGAAAAGTTGTTTTCTTATCTTCTCTAAATGGTATTGATGTAATTTGGCAATCAGTAACATGTGAAGCTTCTAGGCTTTTGAGGATGCTATCATCTTTACTGTTAGACATAACAGATATTGGTACAGAAAGCGTTTCAGCTAAGCTAGCTATTTCATCTGCTGTCTTTTCTCTTTTGCTCTTAGGAGGTGACCTATAGGTATGTAAGGGAATTGGACCGGAAAATGGGTAAAAAGGTCCATGTGTTTCACTGTTAAACTCAACATGAAGCTCATTGTCAAACATGCCATGTAGCAAAGTTACTTCTAATCCAGCCATCTCAGTTGATAATTGGTATTTGACACCATTAACACTAACGCAACCATCTGAAGCAACTCGTCTTAATTCAGGATCGCGCACAATTTGACAAAACTTTTCCCAAGAGCACATTTCTCTATAACCTTCAGCGGGTAAAAATTTTGACCATGCTTTTATTCGGCTACAATCCTCAGATCGATGTGATGACTGATTATATTGACGCAAATAATTCGTCGCCCATAAATTGGCTTGCTCAAGGCTTTCTGGTTGATGTAAATGGAATAAAGGCTCAAAGGATTCTTTTATCGTGCGATTTGTCCTTTCAACCTTTCCTTTTGCTCGGGCAGTTGTTCGTCGCCCATCCTTATTTTTTGGTAAGTGTTTCTTTAGTTGAATTCCCAAGGCATCTAGAACACGTTTAAACAATGCGCTTTTTGCAAAAGCACCATTATCCGTATAGATCATTTTGGGGATCCCTTGAAATGGCATACCTTCTATTTTCTTTGCAGACATTGCATTAAATAAAAATTTCAATGCGGTAAGCACGTCTTCACCGTCTGATTCAACGTACTCATAATACAACATACCACTTTTATCATCAGTAACATTAGCAATGAATAGCTTTTTAGAGCTATTAGCAGAAATTTTCTTTAAGTCTGAAGGCGTAAAATCAAATTGCCAACAGTCATTACTATTTTCGGCTTCAAACCTAACCACTGCTGGTTCAACTTTCATAGAAGTTGGATCATACCCCCAGTTTTTCAAATATCTATTTATGGTTGTTTTCTTTAAAAGTCCTTTTGATGATATTACGAATCCTTCAGCTGTTTCAACACCATAATTTTCAAGAATCTTGATGCACTGCTGAGTTGATAAATGTTTATTTTTCTTGTTTGATGTGCGAAGCTTTAAAGCAGCAATAACTCTGCAATAAAGCAACATGTCTGACTTAGAAATAACTCTTGGTGTGTTTTTATCTAGTCGAGAAACCTTTGAAAAATGAATATGTTCACGCAATTGACGTCGAACAGTGCTTTCAGACACCCCAAAGCTATTAGCAAAATCACATACCAACTGCTTTCTTTTTGGATCTCTTGCTGCGTACATAGACATTTTATTATGCAAGATGATTAATTGCTCAGTGGGAAGTGATTTAGCCATTAGAGTCTACTTTATTCAGCAATTTACTACCCAGTTCTTTAGGTGTTCCATCACCATTAACATAGGCGTAAAGTGTTGTAGTTGTAATTCCTAGGCGTTTGGCAATTTCATGTGCAATTGAGTTTCGATCAGACATAGCGGACATTGCCATTTTTAAAGTTTGAATATCCATCTTACGAGGACGCCCGCCTTTTCTACCTCGGGCTCTTGCAGCAGCCAGTCCTGCTTGAGTTCTCTCTCTGATTAGTTCACGTTCAAATTCTGCTAAGGCTGCAAAAATGCCAAATACTAGACGTCCATTTGCCGTTGTCGTATCAATTTCAGCACCAGCACCTGCTAGCACTTTAAACCCAATTTTCTTATGATTTAAATCATCAATTACACTTATTAAGTGTTTCATGTCGCGACCAAGTCTATCAAGCTTCCAAACGACAAGTGTGTTGCCTGGCTGTAAAGCTTTTAAACAAGCGATTAAGCCTGGGCGATCATCTTTGCGCCCAGAGGCAAGATCTTCATACATGTAGTCCACTTCCACACCAGCTTTGTATAGGGCGTCTTTCTGTAAATCTAAGACCTGACTACCATCTGATTTAGAAACACGAATATAACCAACTAACATGATAAGACAAACTCACAATAAAACACTGCAAAAACTATATCACTTTGCTTTGATTTTCTCAACGGGTAATCTTATTGGTGAACAATAAAATATTGTGGGGATATGCAATTACAAGAAAAACGAGGGTTTTTCTGACACTTTAAGCGCACTGGATAAAATCATTTAATGTGGTCCCAGATGCAAATAATGTGGGTCGAGAAATTTATAAAGTCATTTAATGTGGGTCAGAAAATATTTATAGAGTCAATTAATGTGGTCCCACTTTGAGCGATAAAAGCGGGTCGGGGTGATTATGAAAGCGAGCCGCTACATTTATCGTTTAAAGCAAGAACTTTAAAGTTATCATCTGCTAGATTAGAAGGATTCCTTCCATCATTTTTTGATAATTCCAAATCAGTTGTGCAAAAATGTAAAGACTTCTTTTCTTGAATTTTAACATCTTCAGCAGCTAATCCTATTGAAAATAATACAAAATTAAATAAGATAAATGATCTACAAATATTTTTCATAATTAACCATTGCCTTCCTGTAAATTAATAATCAAGTATTAAACTTGTTATAACTAAATCTTTGTTTAAATAAAGCACGATTCCATCAGACGCAACATATGTTGTACTAACATTTTCCTCATAAAGTTTTTGAACCGCCTGATTATACAAATCTGATATTTTGGTTAACTGTATATTATTATCCTTAATCTTTCTATACACCGATTCTTTTGCCATAATACTGTCAGTGATATTCACTAATTTAACATCTTTATGCGAATAGGCATAAACCGAACACACTCCAAGAAACATTGTTAATAGGACAAACTTATTAGCTAAATTTTTCATTAGTTACTCCTGTTTTGTTAAACCGGCTTGATATTAACTCTACATGTGGGTGTAAGGCAATTACTACTATTGATACATTTTGTAATTAATCGTAACTAAAAACGCACCATCAACTTAACTTTTGCATGATGTATCATGATCAGAATTATAAATTTTAGGCGCAAATATTTTGTGCTGCTAGATTTCACATCTTTTTTGCCAACTTAAATTGATAACGTTGCTCTTTAGCGGAATTCTTATATCTACCAACTGGAATGGCAAAAATATTACGCACTTTGCCCATGAGATTAACAGTTTGCTGAACACCTCTAGGGGATTTAAACTTTACCAGAGAGTTCTCCTTTCTTCACGTCGGTTTTGATGAGCATTTTCAACGCGATTATTTAAGTCATTGTGTGATCTGTGCTCAGTATTTGCTATCATATTATTAACTGGTCTAGTATAACTTGATAGCTTATCTGAAATCAAAACTCTCGGGTCAGGATAATTTCCAAGTAAACCTCTTAAAAAACGAATAGCTGCTTTTTTATTACGACGCTTTTGTACAAAGATATTCAACTCCAATCCTTCGGAATCAACTGCATGCCGGAGAATAAAATACTCACCATTTACTGTAATGTTCATCTCATCTAGATGCCATTTATCTGTTGGTTCACGTTGCTGTTTTTTAATAAAATCACTAAAAGTGTTTGAGAATTTATTGCACCACTTTCTAATCGTTTCATGACTAACTTGAATTCCTCTAAATGCTAGTCTTTCTGCAACATCGCGATAGCTGTCATTGAATCGATGATATGACCATACTCCCGAGTTAATGATTTCGATAGGATAACGATGGCGTTTCGGTTTAGTGCTTAAGTCCATAGAAATTTGACCCAATAAGATAAGTGTTATTAATACTATGACTAATAACTCACTGAGTTTCGCTGGTTGCATAAGGGCTAAAACAGATACTTTACCTGGCTATTATGTTGGTAATACTCCGATAATGATTTTAATAATTTTATCGATACTTTTAGTTTGTATATCCATGTGAAAAATTGCCCTTAATTGTCGATCATTTAAGGCTAAAAGTCTGATACCTTTTTGCAGAAGTATTTGATGCAGTTGATACGCATCAAAAGAGTCTCGCCTGTTTAGGGTGAAAATAACAATGTTGGTTTCGACAGTCATAACCTCTATGTCATGATGCTGAGATAAGCGCTCTGCAAAATAACTGGCATTGGCATGATCCTGACTCAATCGTTGAATATTATGATCAAGCGCATAGATACAGGCAGCAGCCATAAATCCTGCCTGATGCATAACACCGCCTTGCTGGAATTTATAAAACCAAGCTTTATCAATAAATGCTTGACTTCCGGCAAGAACCGAGCCCATCGGGGCACCCAGACCTTTAGCAAAATCAATCGATACTGAATCAACATGTTCACAGTAGCTACTGGCTTTAATGCCTGTTGCTATACACGCATTTAAAAGTCTTGAACCATCCATATGTACTTTAAGCCCATGATGATGTGTATATTCGCAGATGTTATTAATAGTTTCCAATGACCAAACGGCACCACCACCAAGGTTTGTTGTCTGCTCTATTGAAACAACCGTTGCTTTAGCAATATTATATCCGCTATTAAGACCCACAGCCTGTTTTAACTGATCAACATTGAATATTCCCCGTACTCCTTCAATGATCTGTGGCTGAGCACCAACTAGCCCACCAATCATCCCCGATGCCATATTTTCAATGGATGCGCAGTTTTTTCAATAATAATTCTCTCTCCAGGTTGACAGAGAGCCCGATAAGCAACACCACTACACATAGTTCCGGTTGGCATAAAAACGGCCGCCGGCTTTCCCAGTAACTCACAAACCCGTGCCAAAAGTAAATTCACGGTTGGATCTTCCCCTGCTGCCTCATTACCAACTTTTGCTCGACTCATCATCTGACGCATAGCATAATAGGGATTCACATTGGTATCACTAAATAAATCATATTGAATATTATGCATCTCTTATCACCCTAATGGTAAAAACAGTTTAAAAAAACTTATTCGATACTTCGACATAGTTATATCAGCGTATATTTCAATTGTGTCAGAGGATACTTATTTGCAAGCGCATCCACTTCCTTTCTTATGTTTTTAATATTTGTTTTATTTTTAATAACGCAGGTAATCCAATCAACAGTTGTTAAAAAGTCTTCTGCTACAAATCCTCGTCTTGTCAGTGCATTTGTTCCCAATCGAACGCCCCAGCTACTTTCAAAAGGCAACCACGCTGGTAAGACACGAATGCCTACCTGATGTAATTGAGCAAAGACATCCCATGTATAGCGTTCTGATTTCATTGGTAACCGTACCTGATGTGTTTGGGTATAGTTAAATCGATGACCTGAAACATCAACCCTCTGTTCAATCAAATGTTTTGCCATAATTTGTGCATGCTCACACACACTTTTAGCATAAGCCACAGCATGTACTTTCATTTCACAAAAGACATAAGCTAATGCCATCATTTCCGCTGTACCTGATTTTGATTGCAATCCTGGCGAAACGCTATGCCTAATTTTATCCTCATCATCTTGATGAAAATCAGAATGAAAGGCGATAATTGCCTTTTGATGTCCTGGAAATGTTTTATGAGTACTGCCATGAATAATATCAACGCCGATTTACAAGTTGACGACCGATAATGAGACCTATTGACATCCTCCCCTTCCTTTAGGGAGGGGAGGATGTCAATTGATAGTTGGGAGCATATGCTGTGCTTTCATTTAAGGCAAAATGAATACTCTCCTCCACAAATCATTTAATCTTTAAGCAGCTAAACATCTCATATGGTTTGGGATGACTTTACACATCCGTACAAAATATCTGATCTAAAAACAAACAAATAAACAGTTTAAATCACTATTAGCAAGCTCAGTTTTGAATATTTTTACAGTTCTATTAGGCTCAAATTGATAGCAATTGATTATTTGCTCATAAAATTCAACTCACTGAGTTTCGCTGATGAATTATATATTTTTTGTTAAACATTGCCAGTTTAGAGCCTAAGAGGTTGCATTTAAACTGTCAACTAAAATAAATACCAACTTAAATCTGACAGGTATATTGATATTGCCTGACATCAAGTTAAGGTATACTCTAAACGGAGACTTAACAAACTATCATTCCACAAGCGTTGGCTTAAACTTTTTTTCTTTGCCATCGTTAGTCGCTTTGCGAAATGGCAAAGTGAATGAGAACCTTGAACCTTCAAATAAGGAATCATTCAATTCTTCACCATCACAGAGCAAGTCAGCATAATACTTCGCTAAGGAAAGATCATAAGCAAAGTTATGTTTATCGCTAGCAATATGGGTTTGAGATTGATATACAAGATGCTCTGCTCTGATATTATCATTTTCTAATTCTAGAAATGGCATATTGCCATCAAATTCAAAAGTAACATACAATTTATCTCGTATACCCTCTTCAGCAGTAATAGTTAACTGAATGTCTTTTTTCCTACCTTCCTTATTGATTGCTTTAGTGTAGTTCGCAAATAAAGTACGGATAATGTGACGAACTTTTTTATAATCGATATAAAGCTTTTGTCTTGATTTTTCGTCGATTTCAAAGGAGACATTCAGATCAAATTCAGCACTAATAGATGAATTGGCTAAATTGACTTCTGTTTCAACTAAATCTTCCAAGTTAAGAGGCATCTCATTTTTTTCTACTTCATCATTATTGTGTTCTTGATCTAATATTGATGTGTTGATTTTTTGATACAGAGAATATATATCGGACAAACTTTCGTTTATTGTATAAAACTCATCATTAAGTTGACTGCGTACCCCAGTTGGTATATCCAACTTCATTAGTCGTTTTTCAATATTTTCAAGGGCATCAGAAATTTTTTTAAGTGCGTCCACGTAATCATACCCATAAGCTTTAAGATAGTTCTTTTGATATTCTAATTTTTTCTCAAGTTGGTTTTTCTGGCGGATGGTTTCTTCTTCAAGGCGCTTGCGTTCGGTGATGTCAGTTGAAATACCACAAACACCAAATATTTCGTTATTTTCATCGAATAATGGTGAAAGTACAACATCAAAAAAAACAGTGTTTCCAGTTTTAAAATCCTGTATTCTTTCTTGACAGTGTAATTGTTTGCCTGTCTTAATTACTTGCTTATGGTTTGAGATGATTTCATCTGCCATTTCTTTTGGGTGCATTTCTATCGGAGTTTTACCTATAACATCGCTAAGTTTTGCATTACCAGTTTTTAGAGCAAATGAATTTATTGCCATTAATTTATGATTTAAATCAAACCAATAAAAACCACCAGGAACAATTTCTGAAAATTCATCAAACGATGAAGTTAAATCTTTTTTGCTTGTTAGGCGCATCTCCAATCCTTAATTCTAATTTAAATGTTTAAACAGGAGCATTCAAAAATTCCAGCATAGTAATCATATCTAAAAGTTCTAAGACATAAAATAATGGCGCCATAAACAATAACGCACCAACAATGGAAATGGCTTTTTTATGTGCTTTGAAAAGCCTCATCATTTTTATTTTTGCGCTATTTGTCAACTTATCAAACCTTATCCACCACTGTTTTAGCCTGAAATATTTAGGAGCAGTTATAGGTGTTTCTACAATCCCATCAAAAGTACTGGCTAACCTATCAACGTAAGCTGTTAACTGTTTGTCATTAATCATAGGCCATTCAAAATTCATCATTTTAAACATCGATTCCGTCTTGCTTTGTAAAATAGTGGTACCGCTACTTATGTTGAAATGACTCTTTTTTGTATCAGCTTGCCATCCCATGCGTAATAAAAACCTTCCAATTAAAGAACAATCATCGTTGTATTGTAAATAATTGATTAACCTATCAATAAACAATTCAAAAGTTATCACTTGGGTGGTATGGTTTTTCGTACTCAGCATTTTAGATAAATCGATTTTATGGGGATTAAATACATGATGTGTCCGATTGTTTAACTGATGTTTATCAAATAGTTTAACAATCGCTTTTGCTGTCATGTCAGCAGGTGAAATCTCTACTTCATTCATATTATCAGCAATACAACCTAACTTACGAATAAAAGCAATATAGGTTGCAAAGGCATTATCTTTAACATCTTCCTGTACCTTGCCATTGTGCTGCATAAAGGCTAAGTTCCCAACACGATACACACTGCTGTTAATGCCTTTTTCACGCCATTTAATTGCATTGATTTCACCGAGGTATTTAGTTTTAGTATATGGAGAGTTCCATTCACCATCAATCGTTAACTGATCATCCTCAGTTAGAATAGTTTCATTCTCATTGACAATCCCTGTCATCACAGAGTAAGTCGATATATAATGAAAATCTTTCAAGTTGGTCAGTTGACAAAGTTCAAGCAAATGAATTGTTGCTTGTACATTAGCATTATAAAATACCTGTTCAATCCCGTAGTGTTTTGCTAAAGCAGCACAATGAATAATGCTATCTATATTTTTAATCAGTTGATGATATTCACTATCTGCTAATCCAATCTGCTCTTTTTCTAAATCACAAGCAATGTAAATAATACGATCACTAAAATGATCTTCCAGAGACACGTCAAAATAAAATTGATATTTATGTGCCATACGTTCGCTTGCATGCACTTCATCTTTAGCTCTAATACAAAGGTAAATTTGATAGGATGTTAAAGTCAGTAACTGGTGTAACAGATTGCACCCTAGAAAACCAGTGACGCCAGTCAATAATACCGTTTTAATTGGTTTGTTTGTGTAATGTATTATCGGCATATGGGCAACTTCTGCCAAATATTGCTCTTTTTTAAGCAATGCAGCGGAATTTAGTGGTTTGTTATGATGCTGAGTATAATACTGTTTAATTTGTGCTAATTTAGCAATCAATAAATCATGTGTAATACGTTTATTATAGGCAAGCTTTCTGGGTGTGCGTAAATCAAATATTTCAGCGACATCAATCTCAAGATTTGATTGTAAGACCATTGATAGTTGAATTGCCTTAATAGAATTACCACCTAGTCTAAAGAAATCATCATCAATGCCTATTTTTTCAATCAGTAATACCGTAGAGAAAGCCTGACAAACAAGTCTTTCCTGTTCAGTCCTTGGCTCAATATAAATTTGAGCACTTTGGAAAGGAATATCAGGTAAGACCTTTATATTAACCTTGCCATTAATAGTTAACGGTATTTCATTGATTTGCAAGGCAGCACTGGGCACCATGTAATGTGGCAACTTGTTAGCAAGTTGTTCTACTATTAATTCAGGGGTAATGGGATGATGTGCAGTGTAATAAGCAAAGAGATATTGCTCGTCGTTAACGGATCTATTAATGACAACTGCTTGGTCAATGCCTTCAATAGTTGTTACAGCATTTTCAATTTCACCCAGTTCAATTCTAAATCCGCGGATTTTAACCTGAGTATCTTTGCGTCCAATGTACTCTAAATTACCATCAGGCAGCCATCTGACTAAATCGCCTGTTTTATATAACCGATCATAGCCTTTTTGTTTGTCTTCTTCACTCGCAAAAGGATTAGCAATAAACTTTTCAGCAGTAATTCTAGGTTGATTCAAATATTTCTGAGCTAATATTATACCACTTATACATAACTCACCAATAATTCCTATGGGCATATTATTTGCATAAGGATCGGTGACATAAACTTTTATATTTCCTAAAGGTTTACCAATATTATTTGGTAAATCTCCTTTTTTAAAACTATACAGCGTCATGCAAATAGTGTTTTCTGTTGTTCCATATGAGTTAATTAATATGTTTCCCCACTTATTTAAAATATGAGTAGTACAAGCCTCCCCTTCAGAAATTAAACACCGTAATGATTTGACATTAGAAGGTGTCATAGTTACTAAATTATAAGGTGTTGATGCTATGATATCAATTTCATTTAAAGCAATATATTTTTCTAGAGTGTCTTTGTGTAATTTAATTTTATCCTGCATAACATGAAGTTGAGAACCAAAACTTAAAGCACCAAAAATTTCCCATACCGAGGCATCGAAACCAATCGATGCAAATTGCAGAATTCTTGAGCTTTCATTGATATTTAAATTTTCCTGTTGTGAAAATGCCATATTACACAAACTTTTGTGCATTATGCAAACACCTTTAGGCATTCCAGTCGTTCCAGATGTATAAATAATATAAGCCAAATCATTTGATGTGTTTATAGGTTTTAAATTATCGATTGGTAAGCCTTGATAGCAATAATTATCTAATGAAATAATGTTTGCCTTTGAAATAGATTTTAGTCTTGAGACATAATGTGATTGGGATAACAATAAAGATACTTGAGTATCGTCAAGTATGTATCTAATCCTTTCATCAGGATAGCTAGGGTCAATCGGTACATAAGCCGCCCCTGATTTTAAAATACCCAAAACTCCAATAATTATTTCTAAGCTTTTATCTAAGCATAAAGCAATCAAAGTATCGGGTTGAATATCAGTTAGTAATCGTAAATATCTTGCCAGTTGGTTCGCTTTAGCATTGAGCTCAGCATACGTTAGTTGTTGACCTGCAAATACCACGGCAATATGATCAGGTGTCTTTTCGACTTGTTCTTGAAATAACTGATAAATGGTTTTATCTTTCGGATAGGGTTTATCGGTTTTGTTCCAGTCAATAATGATTTTTTGATACTCTTCTTTCGATAGTAAGCTAATGTCATTGAGCGGAGTATTTTGTTTTAAGTGATAGTGATATTCGCTAATGACAACTTGTAATGAAGATACAATCGCATTGATTTCAAGCTTGTCAGTGTCATGGCTAATGATCTCTATTTTTTCATCATAAAGAATAAAGTTTAATCTGTGTGGCGTAATGCTATCAGTAAAACTACCATTATAATAAATCCCAACATCAGTAAGCAGATTTATGCAGTGGTATCGATAATAAAAGTCTTTGGTTAGTAAATGTTTTTTGTTTGAATTTTCGTCAATGTAGTTTGCAAAATCTCCTAGTTGAAGCTCAAGTTGCTTTTGGTTAAATTCAATAAAACATTTACTGTCAATTAAATGGGATAAATGATTAAGTCTAGAGTCACCTGAATAAAAATGAATTAAAAACTCGTCTTGTTGAAATAATCGCAATAAAACCAATGAAATAGCAGAAATAGCTTCTTGAGTGTTTAGTTCATCAACGTCAATAGAGTAACTGAATTTAGCTGATTCATCATTTGTGATTGCTTTACTAATGATAGAATTTGCCTTCTCACTGAGCCTTAAAGCGTGATTAAACTGTTTTTTTTCATTTTTTTTAATTGCTTTTAACTTATTCCAGTCATTATCATTGACTATGATTTTATGTGATATTAGTTCGTTTATTGACACAATTTTGTTTAAGTTTATCTTAATACCATAGGCATTTCTTATAGTTGGGAAGTGCAGAGCTTTTTCACCTGAAACAATATAGAGTCCTGTTATATCACTTAAAGGGTGTGGTATATTTGCAAACGTGGGCATATCTAATAGATAAACGGTGTTTTCAAGCTGTATTTTTACCGATGTGATTTGATTTGGGTAATCATCGCCAAAATAAAGTGCTCGACAATATCGATGGATATCCTCTAAGCTTGTGCAATCATTAATGAATCCATAGTTTTGTGGGAGATAATCTAAGCCATAATAACTTTTCTTGCTTAGATCTTGAGATTGAACGCTTAATGTATTATTTTCTAAATTAGTTAATAAAGCTTTAAATAATTCAATTGCTTTTTTTGTGCATTTCAAGTTAAGGCTATGTGCAGTGTCCTTTGGCGTAATCGCTACTGAAGCCTGCTGAATAATATCCCCTTCATCAATCCCATCAATCATTTTGTGCCAAGTCACCCCATGTTTTTTCTCGTTATTAAGGATGGTCCAGGTAGTACTGTTGATGCCTGCATAAGCAGGTAATAGAGAATCATGGTAGTTAATTGCAAGTCTTATCTGATGTTTTTTGATTATTTGAGCAGGGATAATGCGTTGATTGATAATGCTGAATAACAAATAATCTCGATATTGGCTATTTTGATACGCTTGATAAGTCAGTGTTTCGATTCTATTTTGACAACACCAGTTTAGTACAGCTTGATCATCGCTGATAACAGCAATAAGGTTATAAGCTTGTGACTTAAAGATTAATTTACAGCATTCAAGACAAACACCAGTATCCCCAATAACGATAACATTAATTTGCATGATTAATACAACCCCATTTTAAGCTTAGGCTAATGATTAAATTTATTTTGTTTAATAAATTCTTCCTGTTGCTTTGTTAATTTAAGAGTCATTTCTATCCCTCCCATTTTTGAGTATAAATTTTATGTATATAATAGAGCAAAATAAGATCAGAAGCTCAACATTACTTGTAACAAGTAGTTTTATTTGATGTATTCAATCCGTTTCAAAGTACAAAAAACATCAATTTGATGAATAAAAATCAGTTGCATTATATTTAAACTCGGGTAATATGGCGATTCTCTTCTATTTGGAAGAGTTTTTAGAGAGAAGTGATTAATTGAGTCATTTCCTTGCTAGTTAAGTAATTCCTTATTTCGTCGGGGGGATGAAGGTTGCGATTAAGAAATCGGGGGGCTCTTAATAATGACTCAAAATTAATAATATCAATCATGTTATTTTATTTCAACAACTTTTGTTGTATAAATGCTCCTATTTAACTAAGATCTACTTATTGATGAATAAAGGAAATTAAGCCATCATGAATAAGGAAATCAATTATTTAAACATTACTGAAATAGATGCCTATCCCCAGATATTAAACCTCATTCGCACAAACCTTAAAATCTACATGTATCAAAATAACGTTAATAGTGTTGAGTTAAGTAAAGAACTGGGTATATCAACGGGAACAGTCAGTAAGATTATCAATGGCAAATGTAATCCTACCATATTAATATTATTAGCGATAACGAATTATTTAGAAATTAAGATTAACGATTTATTAAAAGAGAATACCTCAGCTGAAAAGTCATATGAGATGATTTTTTCTAAACATGCTTAGATGAGTTAATATTTTTAACTTGTCATGTTTAACCAAAAAAGCAAAGGAATCGCATTATGATTACAACAAATAATCAACATCAGTTTGCTTGCAAATTTGAGATCTGATCCCGTCACGCGCATCTACCATTTATGGATGGTAACTTTATGCAGCAGCTGACTACCTTCTGATTGAGGTTCTTCAGAAAGCTCATACCCCCCCCCCCAACTAGGCGTCATTAAATGCTCATGTTGCGCTTTGCCTTTGAGCAAGGAAAGAAGTGAGAGTAATTTTTCTAGACCATTATCATCACAATGGATATCTAATTCATTACCATCCTTGGATATTTCAAAACTCAAAAGAAAGCTATCAGTTGTCATTTAACACATCTCCAAGAGGGTATTTTTTCTTTGGTAACTTAGAACCGTTTGCACGGTTCACATCTACGTGTGGATACTCGGTACCTTTTTTGTATTTGCCACCAGGATCAATATGGTAAGAACGATCTGTTTTAGGGTTCACGTAGCCGCCTTTTCCATTCAAAGGGTCAAGCCCTCTAGGATTGAATCCCTTGTCTCTGAACATCTGATCAATTTCATTAGCAGATTTATCTTTAAATGGATTCGCTAAACCTTTTCCCTTCGGAACCGCCCCACTTTCCTTCACCACCCTTGGCAATGCCACCTTTGCCATTGCCTTGCCACCTCTGACGGTGGCACTTAACCCCGCTTTCGGTATTCCCCCTAGCACATTCGCTGCAATTAAACCTGCATAATGCGCTAACTTATGCTTG
>NZ_QLIR01000026.1 GCF_003428155.1 Fastidiosibacter lacustris | reverse complement strand
ACACTTTGTTATTGGACTTAACTTCCTCTGTTAATTCGTTCAGCCACTCACAAAACAAAAGATATTGATCATTGGCTTGCAATTTCACTAATCCAAACGGGGAGCGGTAAATCGCCTCATCAAAACCATTAGTTTGCATAAAAGCCTCCTTGATCACTTTTATCTTCTTGTTTACTTTTAATTGATGCATCCCTTTTGTGAGTTGTTTTAGCAAACTTTCTGATTTAAATAAATTTGACAGATCAGCGCCTGAATCAACAATCAGATCAAACGCTTGATTTAAAGCTTCATTTTGTTTTCCATTTCTCACCTTTCGTTCCTAGATTATAAGTTTTAACCAGTATAACCTATGAATGAATTTACACAGTTATTTTAATACTCCTTCACCAGAACCTAAATAAAAACTTATTGATTATCTGGTTTTGCCTCTGGATTAAGTTTACGCACTAAAGTTTGCCCTTCATTCAAGACCTTATAACTGGTAGAAAGTTGTTGTTGATTATGCAATGTTTTCACTTGACGAACTACTCCGTGACGCTCAGTTGTAACATCTACATCAAACCCTGTGGCAATAATGGTAATATCTACTGCATCCCCCATTTCTTTTCTAATTGATGTACCAATAATAACTGGTGCATCAGGAGCTGCAATCTCAGCTACACGATCACCAAGCTCAGTAAATTCACCCAATGAAATATCATTGCTGGAAGTTACACATACCAAAAGTCCTTTAGCATCTTTTAGTTCAATATCCTCTAACAACTCACAAGATACTGCTTTCTCAACTGCTTTTAAAATACGATCTTCGCCTTTAGCATGCCCTGTACCAATCACAGCTAATCCAGGAGAAGCCATCACGGTTTTAACATCTGCAAAATCAACATTAATATGACCAGGCGTACGAATAATTCCTGTCATTGATGACATTGCGTTATATAACACATCATTTGCTGCATGAAATGCATCCATTAGAGTTGTTTTTTCTCCTAGTGATTTTTTAAGCTTGTCATTAGGAATAACAATTAATGAGTTCACATGTTCTTGTAAGGCTGAAATACCTTGTCTTGCAATAAGTTCACGCCGTCGCCCTTCAAAAGAAAACGGGGTAGTGACCACACCAACTGTTACAATGCCTTTACGCTTAGCCACCTCAGCAATAATACCAGCTGCTCCTGTACCAGTGCCTCCACCCATACCTGCGGTAATAAATAACATATCACAATCAGCAATAGCTTCTTCTATATGGTGCATGCTCTCTTGAGCTGCTTTCAAGCCAACCTCAGGGTTTGCCCCTGCTCCCAGTCCTTTAGAAACGTATTCACCAATTTGCACCTTAAAAGGGGCAAGATTCTTATCCAACGCTTGCTTATCTGTATTCATGGCATAAATTTTAGCGCCTTTTAAGCCCTTTTCAACCATGTAGCTTACAGCATTTCCACCACCACCCCCTACACCAATAACTTTAATCCTACCATGTTCAAATCCGCTTGAATGATGCTCATGATCTAATTCTGTCATAGTCTCTCCTAAAACATGATCCCAACTCGTAAATGTCTATAGTATATACGTAAATATGCCAGAATAACGATATTTCTCCACTTTAGCACAAAAATCTTAAGGCTTTTCCTTATTTTGAACACAATTATGAAATATATACTAAAACGTTATAAAACAATCGATTTACAATTGGTAGCGATTATGTTCTTTGTCTAAAAATAAATTTAACAGGTGATTGGCATTAATTGCCGTAGCAATAATCTGAGCATCAATTTCTACAAGTTTACTAAATACTTTCTGTAAATGTGCTTGATCAAGCTCAGAATGTAAATCATCGACTAAATAGATACAACCGCTTTGATGTTCTTGTGAAAAGATTTCCCCTTGGGCAAGCTTAATCGCCGAGATAAGAATCTTTTGCTGTCCACGCGAGAGTATATCTTGAGCAGGATGTCCATTTACTTTAAAGCGTAAATCAGCTCGATGCGAACCATGACTTGTGATGCCAGATTTTACATCGCTTTGAAAGCTATGTATTAAAACCTCTAACAAAGCCTTATCCTGCGACCAGCCACGATAATAACTGATTTCAACTTGCAATTGAGGACTAAATAGCAGTAATAGCTCTTGTATTTTAGGCATAAGCATTTGGAAATAATCCAAGCGTGCTTGATCTAAAGCTTCCGATTTAGTCACTAATTCCCTATCTAAAATCTCAATATAGTTACGTGGATAATTTTGCTTTAATGCAGCATTCCTTTGTTTAGTTAAACGCTTAACTTGTTGCCATATATTCAAGAAATTCTTTTTATGATAAAAGACCCCCCAATCTAGAAGTTTACAGCGCTGTTGTGCACCACTATTAATAAGACTAAAACTCTCAGGATTAAATAATTGTACGGGTAATGCGCGCGTCAATTCTGCTTGAGAACTGACCTCTTCACCATCTAACCTAATTGTACTTTTGCCAGTTTTATCACGCAGGCTTGCAATTGTCCTCTCTTTAGCATTATAAAAACGTGAGAATAATTTAAAATTCTCCTTTTCATGACTAATAATTCTTGCTAATTGAGCACTCCTAAACGATCGTCCTAGAGACAAAAAGTAGATCGCCTCCAAAATGGAAGTTTTACCACTTCCATTTTGACCACTAATCAGATTAAGCTTAGGATGAAGTGTCATAGCAACTTCACTTAAGTTACGAAACTGATAAATATTAAGGTTTTGAATATACATTTTAAACAGGTTTAAATATGCTTTGTGCCGAGCTCGATGTAAATCGGCTATATAACTCTATTGCATAGCGATCTGTCATACTGGCAATAAAATCGCTAATTGTACGTGCGCGATTAGCTTGATCATCTAAATGATAGGCATAAAAAATTTCACCTACATCTTCTGGTAACAAAGAAGTCTCAAATTGTGAAGCAATTAAAATATCAAACAGAGTTGAAATAATCTCGCGTCCTTGATAGCGCACAACGTTCATTTTTGGCGCACTGATTACCGTAAAGTAAACAAATAACTTTAATATTTCAACTTGCTTACGTACTTTAGGACTAAGGTGTACACTGGATAGCACAGGACAGTTTTTGTCACAATCAAGTTCAACGTTTGAAATACAATAATGTACTAAATTTGAAGTAAATTTTGTGCGCAAATAACTTGAATTTGCTAGTTTCTTTGCTTGCTGATAAATGTCAGTAAATTTAGCATCAAAATCTATGATGCCTTCAAAAATGGATCTCAATACAGATTGAATGTCCGAAATACTCACAATAATGCCATCTAACTCTGCTTGCTGTTGAACTTTTTTAAGCAACTTGTGCTCGGTATTTAACATCGAAAGCGGATCAAGGAAACCTCCTTTAAACGCATCCTCAATGTCGTAAGTAGAATAAGCAATATCATCGGCCAAATCCATTATCGAACATTCAATAGTTTTAAATTTTTTACCTACTAAGACACCTTCTGAATAACCCGCTAATACATGCTGCTTAATTTTTTCAACCAACATTTTTTCACTTAAATAATAACCCTTTATCGGATAGCCACTTGAACTAATGATATAACTTGGAATTTCTTTGTCATATTTTAAGATTGCAGCTAGCGTTCTGTATGTTAAATTCAAACCAAAACGGTTATCTTTACCTGAATGAATAGGACCTTCGCCTTCAAAGATTTTTTTTTCAGTCTTTGCTAATAGGCGAAGCGCTTGGGCATTGCCTTCAAAACCGCCAAATTCAAGCATTTTAGCATGCAATGCCTTTTCGCCATTATGACCAAAAGGCGGATGACCAATATCATGACAAAGTGCAGCGGTTTCAACTAAATCAGTGTCAATATCTAAGCTAAAACGTGAATTAAGTCCTGTTGCAATTGACTTTGCAATTTGAGCCACTTCCAATGAATGCGTTAAGCGATTTCTAAAAAATTCACTCTCTGAACAAGGAAAAATCTGCGTTTTACCTTGTAAACGCCGAAAAGAAGCTGAATGGATCACACGTGCATAATCACGTCTAAAAGGCGAAAAATGTTCTTTAGGATGCGCTTCATATACGCCTCTGTAGTAATCCTGTTCTTGATATAAAGATGATGCCATTATATACTCAAATTGCTAATTTAAACTTTACTATAGTATTTTGTGCATAGTATACCTAAGAAATGCTTCAAACACATTACCCTCTCCTTTGTACACAATAATTTTTTATTTGAATAGACAGGTCTCATGAGTTAGTTTTTATATGGTTTTTAAACGTAAGTCAAAGCTGCTAATCAAATATTTCCTTTAAACTATTTATCAGCTTATTTAGGTACTTTTCGTGTTGTAAGAATCAAGAAAAATAGTACTTCATTCAACATACAATGCATCGTTTTACTTGGGGAAAATACTTGTTACTCATAACGTATACTGATGCTATTTAACGACGCCCTCGGCTTAACCTGTATTGTCATATCCTGATCACGATAGCCATGCAAAAGACGATAAGCACCGGCAATCGCAATCATTGCCCCATTATCAGTACAATACTGAAGAGGTGGATAAAATACTTGCCAATCATGCTTATTTGCGATTTCTTTTAACATGATACGCAATTGCTTATTTGCACTCACACCACCCGAGACCACTAAATGTTTAACATTTGTTTGTTTTAGTGCACGTTTACATTTTATAGCAATCGTTTCAATTATGGCTTCTTGAAACGCACATGCAATGTCAGCTTTAATAATATCATTCTGTTCTATTTGTCCTTGCCAAGTATTTAAAACAGCGGTCTTTAAACCACTAAAGCTAAAATCAAGTCCTGAGCGATCACACATGGGACGAGGAAAATAAAACACTTCCTTCCGCCCTCGTTCGGCTAATTTTGCAAGATGTGGTCCACCTGGATAGGGCAAACCCAATAGCTTTGCTGTTTTATCAAAAGCTTCACCTGCTGCATCATCTACAGACTCTCCCAATAACTGATAGCAACCAAAATCATTAACCTTGATCAGCTGAGTATGCCCCCCTGACACCAATAAAGCAATATAGGGATACACTGGCTTTTGGTTATCACTTAGTAATGGGGCCAGTAAATGTCCTTCTAAATGATGAATGGCTATAGCGGGGATGTTACACATAAAACTTAAGGTTTTAGCAAATGCTGCGCCAACCATAAGTGCACCTACCAAGCCTGGCATTGCTGTATAGGCCACAGCTTCAATATCTTTCAACGATAGTTCTGCTTCTTTTAATGCTTGTTTTGTCAATGGCATAAGCTTTGCCACATGATCTCTAGAGGCAAGCTCAGGCACAACACCGCCATACTGCGCATGTAAATCAATTTGACTATAAAGTACATTAGCTAAAAGCTTATGTTTTTCACCATCATAAATTGCAATACCTGTTTCATCACATGAAGTTTCTATTCCTAATACAATCATACAGATTGCGCCTTGTTAACTTTGCACTTTATTCGTGACAGAAGTATCAACAACATGCCAATTATTAAACCTGATACAAAAACTATCAATAATAACAATATCAATGGTAAATTTAATGATCCTAATAAATAGTTAAATGTTACTTGTTGAGCATTTAATACTGCTAATGCACAAACAATCAAAAATATAATAATTAATAGCAAATATCCAATTAAATGCATTTTTTCATCCTTTAAGTCTGTATTTTATTCAACTATTAGCTAATGAGTCTTGGATATCTATTGCTAACGCACATGCACCCTTTAGCCCTGCATCACCATCTAGCTCTGATGGCACAATAAAGTCATCTAAATATTCTTCTAAATTCTGATGTTGAACATACCCATTTAACAACGTTTTTAACTTTTGCCTAATCAAAGGAAACAACTGTATCTGCTTCATCACTCCACCTCCTAAAATAATTTTCTGTGGAGATAAGACTAAAACATAATTCATTAAAGCTTGTGCTAAATAATCGGATTCTATCTCCCAAGCGATATGATCTTTTGGTAGTACACTACAACTTGCCACTTGCCAGCGCATGTTTAATGCAGGTCCTGATGCCATACCCTCTAAACAATTTTTGTGACTTGGACAAATTCCATTAAATTCTTCCAAGTCTTTATTACTTTTTCTCACTAATACGTGCCCCATCTCAGGATGGGTTAAACCATGTAGCATTTTTCCATCAATAAGGACACCACCGCCAATCCCTGTTCCTATCGTTAGATAAACAAAATCCGTTAAACCTCTTGCTGCACCAAAACGCTGTTCACCTAACGCTGCTACATTCACATCGGTATCAAGCTTAATTGCACAACTTGGGAAAGCTGATGATAAAGCTTGGTATAAATTAAAGTTACGCCAATTAAGTTTAGGCGTATTCAAAATCATACCATATTTTGGATGTGCTTTATCAACACACACAGGACCAAATGAACCAACACCCATTGCTGTAAATTCAAATGGTTTAAAAAAACGAATGACGTTTGCTAGTGTTTCTTTAGGTGCTTCAGTATGAAACTGTGCTTTTTCAATGACTTCACCTCGGTCATCACAAATACCACAAACAAATTTTGTACCTCCTGCTTCTATTCCTGCATATAATCTCACCATACTCTAACCATCTATTTATTTAACCCTGTTGATAATACCACACACTCCATCAAAAGTTTTATTACGTTTTGCATTCTTTACTTTTTGATTCTACCTTAATTTATTTTTTGCAGATTAAAGTCCTTGCCAACAACTTGCTATAGTCTATAGTCCTAACTAACTCATCTTCATCCTTGTTTCTAACTTCTCTAAACTTTGTTGTAATTTTCATAGAATGCTTGAAAAATATTATAAGCACTTGACAATTGCACTTTTATTCATAGGTAAGTTTTGCTAGAATATAACTGTTTTTGCTAAGCAAACTTGACTTTGCCAACCAAAAATGAAAACGAATTTTAGTATGGACTTTGGCTGTAGTACTCTATGGGGACAATCTGTGCACAAACAAGCACTAAATAGGAAACAACCCCAACCAGCAGAGAATTCTCCAAGATCCACATTTTGTTTGCCATAAATAAACATGAGTAACTGGTTAAAGTAACAGTTATTTAATGTATAATAGAGCAAATGATGAGGTGTCTTGTTGCAAATCTATTGATCGACTTTGCAATAAGCGCAGTACCCATGCTGATTTAGATGATTTTAATAAAGAGTAAAAACAATGCTCTTAAAGCTTACCTTAAGCCATTACAAGCCTGAGTTAAAAAATTAAACGTTAAATCACACAAAAGGCATGATAATAAGAAAATAAGTAGCTTTTTGTGCAAGCTTACATAACCAACTGATGTAACAAAAAACACAATGATGACGATTTTTATAACAATGATAACAATATTAGTTTGCTTAATACAGGTTTTAACTAACCAAACACAAGCATATGCTCTATCCAATCAAACATCGTCTTTTTACTACTTATCTCTCGCCATTATGCCTTTTAAACATCAATTATTTAAAAGGATACCAATTTATGAAAAAAATGCTGATCAATGCGCGCCAAGCAGAAGAAACGCGTATTGCTATTGTCGACAACAATCAGTTGTTAGATTTAGATATTGAAAGCGTTGACAGAGAACAAAAGAAAGCTAACATTTACAAAGCAAAAATTTCACGCATTGAGCCTAGCTTAAATGCCGTATTTGTAAACTATGGTGAAGATAAAAACGGCTTTTTGCCCTATAAAGAAATATCACCTGAGTATTTCAAGAAAACAACCAAAGATCCTAATACACCATTAAACGAATTACTTGATGTTGGTCAAGAGCTTATCGTGCAAATCGCTAAAGAAGAGCGTGGCACAAAAGGCGCTGCTCTTAGCACCTTTATTACGCTTGCAGGTTGCTATATGGTGCTTATGCCAAATAACCCAAGTGCTGGCGGAATCTCACGCCGTATCGAAGGTGATGAACGTCAAAAACTTAAGACTTTATTTGATTCTCTTACCATTCCAAACAATATGGGAGTTATTATTCGTACCGCTGGGGTAGATCGCTCAGCAGAAGAGATTCAAGCCGACCTTGATACATTAATTAACCTATGGGACGCGATAAAACGCGTTTCTTACCAGCGTAAAGCACCTTTTTTGATTCACAAAGAAAGCGACATTACCATTCGTGCCATTCGTGATCACTTAAAAGAAGATATTAATGAGATTATTATTGATGATGAAGAAGCTTTTGAGGATTTAAAACGCCAGCTATCTATGCTGCGTCCTCACTTTATCTCACGTTTACAGCTATACAAAAAAGAGCTTTCTCTTTTTAATGCTTTTCAAATCGAAAAGCAGATCGAAAGCGCTTTTAAGCGTGAAGTACACTTGCCTTCTGGTGGATCGATTGTCATTGACACAACCGAAGCTTTAACCGCTATCGATATTAACTCTGCACGTGCCACAAAGGGCGACAATATTGAAGAAACTGCGTTGGCTACTAATCTTGAAGCAGCTGAAGAAATTGCTAGACAATTGCGCTTACGTGATCTTGGAGGTCTAATCGTCGTTGACTTTATCGATATGGCATTCTTCCCTAACCAAAAAGCCGTTGAGCAAAAGCTGGTCGATGCATTATACAGTGATCGTGCTAAGATTCAAATGACGCGTATTTCTAAGTTTGGCTTAGTTGAAATTTCTCGCCAGCGCTTGCAAGCATCTCTAGGTGAATCTGTGATGCACGCTTGTCCTCGTTGTGAGGGTCATGGCTTTATTCGCTCCATCCCATCACTTGCACTATCCATTTTACGTAACGTTCACGCTGAAGCATTGCGCGAGAAAACAAATGAACTACGTGTTCAATTGCCAATCGATGTTGCTACCTTTTTATTGAACGAAAAACGCGATGAATTATCACAAATTGAGGAAGGCACTAACACTAAGGTACTCTTGATTCCAAATGCAAACTTACAATCACCGCATTATAACATTCAACGAATATGGGGAGAGGCTTACACGACTAATCGCCCAAGCTATAATTTGATTGAGGAAGAGCAAAATGTCCAATTATACAAGACACCTAAGCACGACAAATCGAAACAACCTGCATTAAAATCAGTTAATCAAACTCTAAACTCAGATGAACTTGATAAGGCAAACAACAAGAGCAATCAAAAACTAAACCGACAAGTGCCTCAAAAACAAATCGATAAGCATGAGAAAAATCAAAAAAATCAAGTTCAAAAAAATCTTTTGGTAAAATTAATGTCCTTTTTCTTCTCCGAAAAACAAAACGAAAAAGAAAAATCTAATCATAAGCATATTAACAAAGAAAACTCCAATAAAGATCAATGTAATGAACAACGCAACGATCGAAATATTCGTGATAATAATGATCGGGGCAATAAGCAAAATCGTCAACAGCAAAGCGATAAAAGTGATAACGTTGCAATAAAGCAAAAACGTGAGCAAAATAGCCAACAAAGTAATGAGCGCGATCGCAATGCCAACAAACTAAACGGACGTAATAATAGACCAAATCAACGTTTACAAGTTCATCAAAGTGAAGAAGTGATTAATATTTCCATCTTGAAAAAAGAGTCTCCAGAAGCAATTAAGGCTGCTAAAGAGAAAGCCATGATGAAGACCATTTCAACCACTCCTGAAGAAAAAATTTCACTGATGGTGAGGAAAGTATTAACTGAAGCTAATACTTTAAGTAGTGGTAAAGCTACTCAAATTGAAACGCACTCTGCCCATACAAACAAAACGAAATATCTAACCTTTGAAGTCATTAACATTACTGAATTAGCTAAAGAAGAAGTTTTAAAAGGTCAAGTACCATCAGAAGATGACGTTATTGTAGTTGAACATGATAATGAAGGTACAGATGATGAGGTATTTGATGTTATTGTTGATGAAGCAACAATTCAAAGCTCGGATGCTGATAATAACATGAAAGAATCAGATAACTCAGAAGAACAGAAAATTAAAAAACCAAAGGTGCAAGATAAAAAAGCTCGTCCACGTAAAAATACACGCAAAGCTCTATTTATCGAATATTCTGCTGCTGTTGATGTCAACTCACAAGGTTTTATTTCTAAAGAATTACAACAGTAATACCTCTTGGTCATCTGATAGCAAGTGATCACTTTAGGCACAGCTAAAAACATATGACTTACCTTAATTATTTCAAATGATGGCATATCTGCCAGCAGGTAAATGATTCATGAGTTTCAAACATCGCCTCCAATGCAAGCTTGATAATAGGGGTATCCTTACTTATCTCTATTTGTTGAACAACTTTCCTAAATAATATCACGTTTGTCAACTAACCATTTATTTACTTTGGTTACACTGCCAACGCCAACTATCAACCATCATTGTATAAATATCTCTTTTTGCCTGCCAGTTAAGCTCCTTTTGCGCTTTAGCGCAGTCTGCCCAACATTCATCAATATCACCTGCTCGTTTGGATTTAATTTGAAATGGGACTTTTTGCTTTGATGCTGTCTCAAATGCTTTAATAATTTCAAGCACTGAATAGCCTTTACCTGTACCTAAATTCCAAACGTAACAACCGTTTTTATCCTTAATATAATCATAAGCTTTTAAATGACCATTAGCTAAATCCACAACATGAATATAATCACGTACACCTGTACCATCTTTTGTATTGTAATCATTTCCAAATACCGATAATTTTGGCAATTTACCACTGGCTACTTTGGTAATATAAGGCAATAAATTATTAGGAATACCATTTGGTAACTCTCCAATCAATCCACTTTCATGTGCCCCGATTGGGTTAAAATAACGTAAGATTGCAATGGACCATTCTTTATCTGCAAATGATAAATCTTGCAAGATTTTCTCGATTATGACTTTAGACTGTCCATAAGGGTTTATTGGTGTACCAATCGGGCAATTTTCTGTTATTGGAATCTCATGAGGATTACCATAAACCGTAGCAGAAGAGCTAAATACAAATTTCTTAATACCTCTATCGTACATGACATTGAGTAAGTTTAGCGTACCAGAAACATTGTTATCATAATATTCCAAGGGTTTCAAAACACTTTCACCCACTGCTTTTAAGGCTGCAAAATGAATGACCATTTCAATTGGATATTGCTCAAAAATACTTATTAAAAATGCCTTATCACGGATATCTCCTTTGACAAAAATTGGCTTTGTGCCTGTTATCTCATAAATGCGATCTATTATAACTTGTGAGCTATTGTATAGGTTATCGATAATGATAACATCAAGCCCTATCGTAATAAACTCGACTACAGTATGTGAGCCAATAAAGCCTGTACCACCCGTAATTAAAATCATTTTTTATCCTTTTTAATTTATATTACAAAGTGCTAATGTTTGATATATTCTTGACACAACTGTTCAGCAATACCAATATAATTCGCAGGAGTCATTGCCTTAAGGGATTGTTTAACCTCATAAGGCAAGGTCAAGCTGTCAATAAAAGCAGATAAATCATGCAGTGATATGCGCTTGCCACGCGTAAGTTCTTTTAATTTCTCATAGGGCTGTTCAATACCATAACGGCGCATCACCGTTTGTACGGCTTCACCTAATACTTCAACGTTATCCTTTAAATCTTCTAAAATTGGCTCCCGATTGAGCTCTAGTTTACTCATTCCCTTTAGCATTGCCTGATACGCAATTAAGCTATAAGCCAAACTCATGCCGATATTACGCAATACAGTAGAATCCGTTAAATCACGCTGCCAACGTGAGATCGGCAATTTAGACGATAAGTGATTCATTAAACTATTTGCCACACCTAGATTACCTTCTGCGTTTTCAAAATCAATTGGATTGACTTTATGCGGCATGGTGGATGAGCCAATTTCACCTGTAATAGTTTTCTGTTTAAAATAATTTAATGAAATATAGCTCCAAATGTCCCGATTAAAGTCAATACAAATTGTATTGATGCGACACAAACAATCAAAGCACTCTGCAATATAGTCATGCGGTTCAATTTGGGTAGTCAATGGATTGTAGGTCAGTCCTAAGGATTGGATAAAGTGTTTTGCAATCTCTGGCCAATCAAGGTTAGGATAAGCTGCGATATGTGCATTAAAATTTCCAACAGCACCATTTATCTTACCTAAATATTCAAGCTTTTTTAATTGCATAATTTGTCGTTCTAAACGATAACTGACATTTGCAAACTCTTTGCCTAAGGTTGTTGGGGATGCTGGTTGTCCATGCGTGCGCGATAACATCGGCTGATCGGCAAAATCTAAAGCAAACTTAGCAATAACCTTCTGTATATAGGTAATTTCAGGTAATATCACTTTATTAACGCCATGCTTTAGCATCAAGGCATAAGATAAATTATTGATGTCTTCTGAAGTACAAGCAAAATGAATAAATTCACTTATTCGACTTAACTCAGCATGATTAGCAATTTTATTTTTTATGAAATACTCCACGGCCTTAACATCATGATTGGTAATTGTTTCAATTTTTTTAACCTCCAACGCATCTTCTTCACTGAAATTTTTGATAATTTCATCCAAGTACTCTAACGCACTTTGTGAGAGTTTTGGTACTTCAATAATTTTATCTTCCTTAGCTAGTTGCTTAAGCCATTTTATTTCAACAACTATACGATAATAAATTAAACCATATTCACTTAAATGCGCGCGTAGTGCGTCGACTTTATTCGCATAACGACCATCAACGGGTGATAAACAAAACACTGAGTTCATAAAGGGAGAAATTAGCGTAAAACAAAAGTGTAGTGATTGTAACAAAAACCTTTGACTTCCCTCAAATGCTATTTTGTTTTTTCTTAACAAATTAAAGAAACAAAAATCTTCAACCAATATTTGCTATCTTTAGGTTGATTCTAGATAATGATTGTCATTCATCCTTACTTAATAAAAGAGATTATAAATAGCCAGCCATGTTAATCTTAGACAAACTATCTTACATCAAAACGGTACTTACCAGTACTTATGAGCGTTTACAACACAAAAATATTGATGCCTTTGAAATAAGCTGTAGTTATAACCAAGGGCACGTCATCGCTGTACGTGATTTACAAACTCAAACACTTGAATTTAATGTTACTCAACAACTTAGTGTAACCGTTTATCATCAAGGCAAAACAGGCTATGCTGAAACTTCTGATCTAAGTGATAAAAGCATTCAATCAATTATTGATAGTGCCACGGCGATTGCTCAATATACAGAAGTTGACCCCTTTGCTGGCATCGTTGATAAAGCTTTTTTATGTGAACCACAAAAGATGCCTGAACTATACTGTCCCATTGTGGACTTTAGCATTGAAAAAACCATTGAACATGCCAAAACATGTGAGCAACTAGCAGTTAGTCAAAAAAGCATTTTCCATTCTGAAGGCGTGGATATCAACAGTTTTGAAATCATACATGGTTTTGCTAATAGCTATGGCTTTATACACGTTTATCCTGAAACACGTCATAGTATCGGTATTGGACTTATTGCTAAAGACAAGCATGGCATGCAACGTGATAATGCGTATTTTAGTGCTTATGACTTCTTTGCTTTACCAACTATTCAAGAAATCGCAAACCTTGCAATTGAACGCACTTTAAATAGACGAAATCCAAAGAAAATTAAGAGTCAACGTTTACCTATTTTGCTCTCCCCTGCCATTGCACGTATATTCTGGAAAACATTGTTATCTGCGATAAAAGGGGGACATCAATATCACAAAGATACCTTTTTACTGAATAAACTTGATTATGATATTTTAAGTCAAAATATGAGTTTGATTGAAAACCCAAATATTAAAAATGGTTTAGGAAATCAACCTTATGATGACGAGGGAGTCAATTTTGGTGAAAACCCCATTATTGTCAATGGCAAACTTAAACGCTATCTATTAAATAGCTATAGTGCACGTCAGTTAAATTCAACAACTACAGGTAACTCAGGAGGGGTTAGTAATGTAATTGTTAACAGTACCCAAACCATATCACTTGATGCTCTTATTAAAAAAATGGATAAAGGCATTATCATTCATGAAATAATGGGACAAGGCTTTAATCTCACAACAGGAGACTATTCACAAGGTGCGATGGGGTATTATATTGAAAATGGTATCATCCAATACCCAATTGACAATTTTACCATCGCTGGGAATTTAACAGATCTATTTCATAACATTGTTGCCATGGGGGAAGATATTGATACATTTTCGCATATTCGTACAGGTTCTTTACTAATTAGCACATGTAACATTAGTGGTGAATAACGATGCTTCAGGCAATTATTATTCTATTTGCTTTGGTCTTAGGTTATTTTATTAACGTTAAACACTTATCCAACAAAGTAATGAGTAAACTCTTATCAATGATGATTAGCCTGATTATTACTGTGATGGGTTATAACTTTGGTGAGCTTATTTATCATTTAAAAGGTGAACTTCTAGCAATACTTGCTATTGTACTAAGCTTTATTGTTACTTTGTTCTTTGTTAATATTTTTGCCGTAACGCTTTACCTAAAAATAAAACCCAAACATGCACTGGTAGCTCATACTCAATTTATCAAATCTACTAATCCAGTTAAGCCTATTTTAGAAAGTTGCAAATACCTTAGTTATCTTATTATTGGTAGCTTACTTGGCTTATTTATTAACAAACCTTTTCCTTACATTGAACTCATGATTGATGGCATTTTGATCTTAACGCTATTTATTATTGGTGTCCAAATGCGACGTGAGGGTCACTCATTAGCCCAAATCCTAAAAAACAAAGTAGGTATCATGATAGCAATTATTCTTATCCTAAGTTCATTGATTAGTGGAATAATATTGAGTTTTATTTTCAATATCTCCACAGGTCACGCATTGATGCTTAGCAGTGGTTTTGGTTGGTATAGTTTAGCAAGTATCTTAAATGCACAACTCATTGATGCTCATTTTGGTACCATGACATTTTTTATCGATTTTTCACGTGAAATTATTGCTATCATTATTATTCCCATACTAGCAAAACACATGCCAACTGAACTTGTAAGTTACTGTGGTGCAACAGCGATGGATTTTACACTACCAGTTATCAAAGATCATATTGGCATTAGTGCAGTACCTATTGCCATCAGTAGCGGCTTTGTTTTAACCCTTGCTACACCTATTTTAATTCCTATGTTTAACCTCATTCCATTTTAAAGGACATAGCATGGAAGATAATTTAGCTGCCAAAAAAGCGCATTTACTTGGCATTCAAAACATAAAACGGCATATTTTTTTATGCTGTGATCAAAGCATTGATAAGTGCTGTAACAAAGAAGATTCAATGGTTTCTTGGAAATATCTTAAAAAACGTCTATCTGAACTTAGACTGTCACAACATGGTGAAGTATATCGTACCAAGGCAAACTGTTTTCGTATCTGCATCCAAGGACCAATTGCTGTTGTTTATCCAGATGGCATTTGGTATCACTCTTGTACGCCAGAAGTATTAGAAGAAATCATTCAATCTCACATTATTGGCGGTCAAATCGTAAAAAAATACCAAATTAAAGCATCTGAACAATAGAAAATCACTTTTGTTTTTACCTTGTTACTTTTTTCCATTCTTAATAAAAGCCTTTATCTTACCAAATCAAAGCTTTACAATGCCTAGCATATTGTTTTTCTATCGTTTTGGAGTGCATGAATGCAGCAAAAAGGAGACATTGCCGTTGTTGGCTTAGCAGTGATGGGTCAAAACTTGATTCTCAATATGAATGATCATGGGTTTACAGTTGTTGCTTACAATCGCACAACCAGTAAAGTGGATGAATTTCTAAATGGCAATGCTAAAGGTACAAATATTATTGGTGCCTATTCGATTAAAGATATGCTTTCAAAACTCAAAAAACCACGTAAAGTGATGTTGATGGTAAAAGCAGGAGAAGTTGTCGATCAATTTATTGATAGCTTAATTCCTCAACTTGATCAAGGCGATGTTATTATCGATGGTGGCAATTCCAACTTTGCAGATACCGAACGTCGTGTAAAAACATTAAAGAAAAAAGGAATTTACTTTATCGGTACAGGGGTTTCAGGCGGTGAAGAAGGAGCGCGTTTTGGACCTTCAATGATGCCTGGTGGTATGATGGAAGCATGGCCCACAATTAAACCTATCTTTAAAGCAATTGCTGCTAAAACACCAAATGGTGAAGCCTGTTGTGAATGGGTTGGCTCTGGAGGTGCAGGACACTTTGTTAAAATGGTACATAATGGAATTGAATATGGTGATATGCAGCTAATATGCGAAGCTTATCAATTTATGAAAGACTTGCTTGAGCTAGATAATGAACACTTATCTGCTATTTTTACCAACTGGAATCAAACGGAACTTAATAGTTATTTAATTGAAATCACTGCCAATATCTTGAAGTTTCAAGATAAGGAAGGCTATGTTATTGATCGGATTTTAGATACCGCTGGACAGAAAGGTACTGGCAAATGGACAGGCATTAATGCACTTGATTTAGGTATACCTTTGACCTTAATTGCAGAAAGTGTTTTTGCACGTTGTATTTCAGCTCAAAAAAATACTCGCCTACAAGCAGAGCGTTTTTATGGCAAGAAAGCTTACCCACATACCCCTATTTCTAGCGCACTATTACACGATTTACAACAATCACTCCTATTTGCCAAAATCATCTCCTATGCGCAAGGTTATATGCTTATGCAAGAAGCCTCCCAAACATACAATTGGATACTTAATTATGGTGATATTGCGCTTATGTGGCGTGAAGGTTGTATTATTCGTAGTATATTTTTAGAAAAAATAAAAGCTGCTTTTGATCGTAGCCCCCAATTACAAAATTTGTTATTTGATGACTATTTTAAATCTCTTGTTCAAAAAGCATTACCAAGTGTAAGGCGAATCGTTGCTAAAGGTATAGAAACTGGTATTGCTATGCCTGCATTAACTTCTGCATTAAGTTTTTTTGATGGTTTTACTACAGCTAGGCTACCGGCAAATTTACTCCAGGCACAACGTGACTATTTTGGCGCACATACTTATGAGCGTTTAGACAAAGCATATGGTCAATTTTTCCACACTGATTGGATTGGCTCTAATAGCAATGTTTCATCTTCTGGATATAATGTTTAGAGTCCGATTCATACATGGATTTACTGTTTGCATTTTTGTTTGCTAATCTAATCAGTGTTTTGCAGTCATATTAAACTTCCCGAAATGTGCAAAAAACCACTGAAACTGATCCTTGTTTTATCAAATCTAGAAAAAACTCTGCGAAAGTGTTTCAGCTTAGAAAAAAGCACTCAATTAGGTGCCTGGGCTGGGGTTTCCTGCAGAGCCCTCCATTTTTCCCTGTTTTTCAATTTTCACCCCTTCTCAAAGTGCGATGTCAGCTTACTTTCAAGGAATTTTGATATTACTTCAATATCAGGCGCATAATCCTGGGACATAAACTTGTATCTTCCAGTAACGTTAATATGTTGCCATGCTACTGGCGATATACGATTTATGATTTACTTAGCTTTATCTTCCCCGTATTTTTCGACCAGTTTAATATATATTCGATAATAAGATTGAATTGTAAGCAATTACACAGTTGGCAATGAGTCTTGATGCCTAAATATAAACACAGTTATCAATTGTTTTATTGCCTCTAAACAAGCCATCATGCACCTTTCTAATAATGCGTTGGAGCTGATGATATGACTCGGTTCTGTTTCTTGCTCTTCTTAATTTCTGTCGAAGAGATTCATCATTAATCAGGTTTAAAATGTGTATTGTTTTGAGTATTTTGTTGTACTCCCATAATGCCGACTTTAAACGTATGTTCCGCTTGTGTGATGACAATTTTTTAACGATAACCGCCTGTGTATTATGTTGAAGTATAAGTGAAAGAAGCACTCTGATAATTTCACGTTTTTGACTCTTAATTAAGAGCAAGATCAACTTTTCCTTTTGGCGAGATTAACCCTTTATATATATCTAAATCACGCGTACAGTAAAGAAACGCAGAGGCTTCTCGAATATTTTTTATACTTGGCACAAACTCAATATCTATTGCATCAAGTGCGACATAATTAATCTGATTTACTGTATGATTATCGCCAGTAAGCATATCAATTTTGATTTGTGAAGTATTGTTGTATACCAGATCAAAAGCAAAATGACTTTCATGTTCATTACACCCTATTAATCGAGCATTGATTGGGACATGGTTAGCCACAAGAGATACAACAGAAATTCCAGGAGAATCACCAAAATATTTCTTTGAGTAGCGCGATTTAATGTTTTTAACGAAAATCTAGGGATGTGATATAACTCATCAATTTGCTGAAGCACTTTACAATCAAAAAGAACTCACAACTGAAGAAATTGCCAAGCAACTTAATATTTCTCGTACAACGCTTTACAAGTATTTAAAAGCTAGATCAAACGTTAAAAAAATAGTAATCAGATAAAATACTGCTCATGTTGCGAGGGACTAGTTTTTATGTTAGCGTTTCTCCGGAAACTAGTTTTTACTAAATCTAACACAGGGAGACAGAAGAAATGAGTTCTTTTAAAAAAGCATGCTCATCATTGGCGCTTATAAGCATACTTTCAGCTGCTGCAGTCAGTGCTTTTGCAGGCAACCAAAGTGTTTTACCTTACAATAATCCCGTATTAATGGAGACGTTAAGTAAATATCAAATAAATCCAACTGAAGTTAGAGAGGTTAGCTTGGGTGAACCAACTATCCTGAGTTAAAACGAATTGGATAAAATTATGCAACAAGAGCAAATATTTTTTACCTCTAGCAAAAACCTTAAAAATATAGGTTGTGTTGGAGCATATGTTAGTACTGAATATGGCAATACGTGGGTGATAGTCAATAAATGCAGCAAACCAATTAGTTTTAATGTTGTTTTAAGACATAACGACGGATACACAGCATCATTTGGTAAAAAGTGTACTCCTGCTCACGCATTATACACAACAGGTCACAAATATAACTGGCAATTAGTATCGATGACAGATGGTGAACCTCAATGCTAGGAAAGCTTTTCCACTATCTTTACGTGGGAGTTTTATATTTATTTTTATGCAGCAGTGCATACTCATCTGAATACAAAGAAAGTAATTTAAGCTTTGATATTAAAATCAATGATTCTGAGCCTGTTTTGCTACAGCCTGTGAATGAGCAAATAGTTCATCACAACTATGAAAACTTTAAGTTATATATCTTGAAACCTGCTGCTTTAAAAGATAATTACAAATATGGATATGAAAAGATTGAGCCTTACCTTAATGAAGGCAATACAGAGGATTCTTATTTTATATTTATAGCATCTAGAAGTAATGATTCATGCTATGTTTTTCAATATTCAACCAAATATACGCTTTTAAATACTAAAGTTACGGGCAGTAGTGTTGTACATATTCAACTTGAAATAAAAAATAATAATATAAACGATGTAACTAAGTATGACGATGAGCACTCATCTAGCTTGATAAGATTAAACTTTGATGGGCAAAATCAACTATGCTCTACAATCATCAATAAGCGTCAAGTAGAGTAGTAAATATAACTCATAAACTATACACTCCTATTGACACTATCCCTATTGAGATAGGCATAAAGCTGATTTCAACTGATCCCAGAATTTCTTGAGTTGGATTGACATTAGGGTTTGAGAGGATGTGGCAATTACAAAACAGGGAAAAATGGAGAGCTCTGCAGGAAGCCCTCTGCCTCTCTTTGTAAATTCCTTTATCATACTAATGAAACTCCTTTGCCTCTACCAAGCGCTTGAGCATCGCTGCCATGCTTTTCATAACCTGCTGCACAAGAGCATGTGCTATTACAATAGTTGAATCAAGCATGGTATCTTGCAAATCTGCATCACTAAAATTGATCATCATACTTTCCCATATTTTTCGTTCAGCTTAGTGTTTGTAAAGCCAGTACGAAAAAGTCTCTGTAAAGCGCCAACGAATATTGTCAGCATTTTAAACGTGTATGCCTTTTATTGTTTGTAAAAACATATACATCTTTTTCCAAACTTCATCACTTATGTGATAATCCATCCTGCAATCCTTTTTTTAGTTTTTTCAAAATATATTTCAATTTAAGGATTGCAAGCTTTCAAATCTTTTTTAATTAAATCAACCTAATTACATATTTATGCTATCTATTTTTATAAATATTTGTTAATTTAAATAACAAAATTATTTAGACTGAAAATAATGGTATCCATTTCAAAGGTTTTAATCACTCACTAAAATTTACTGTGATTTATTTTGGCTATTTTAGTGGTTAGTTTAGACCGTTTGGACAGCGTCTAATTGGAGTAAAGAAACAAGGCTACATTGAATGATAAATTATACGACTCTAAAACAGTTTGAATGTACAATTGAGTCGGAAACTCAAAAGTGTCCCAAATTAGAGTAGATCAATCATGAATAAACGAGATTTAATTAACTATTATCAACTAGCTTTTATTAATGGTGTTAACGATGCTATTTCCGTCATTATGCTATATAAAGTTTTTGTAGTGTTAATGACAGGTAATATTATTTATTTTATTGCAGATATGGCAACTAACCCTCAATTTACTGACATGGTAAGAGCAACTTTACTTATCAACTTTGTTATTTCAGGGATAGTTGTTCATAATTTGTTGGTTAAAAAAAGTGTTAAGTTCCGTATTATTTTATCTTTAGGATTTGTGATAATCTATTGCTTTGCTGGGAGGGTCGCCCTAACTAGTGGTCACTTACAGGAAGATAGCTTAGGATTTTTAATTGTTGCGAATATAGCTACCATTATGAGTATTATTACGAATAACGTCTTTTATCGCTTTCATTCAACCAAAATTAATCTAGTTGCCTATACTATGAATTTATTAAACCTTGCACATATGTTCGCTGAAAAACGTTATTTTGATTTAGTACTTATCAGTACAACCATAATCAGCTTTGTTCTGGGACTAACAATCGGTGCATTTTTAACCATTTTATGGGATTTTTATACAATACTTATTATTATCCCTATTTTAATTTATTTGTATTGGACGCATAATAAACCATTAACTCACATAAATTAATTATCTAAAAAAGGTTAGAAATATGAATGAAGCATTAAAAATTTCAACTTTTAAAGATATATCGGCTTTCATTTTAGAAACGTTACAAAAACGTTACCAAGCAGATATTGAAATTAAATACGTTAAAAACGCTAATGAAAGCCATCAAGACTTAATAGACAAAAGAGCTGATATCGTTTTCATGTCATACGATGATACCTTATCTATTTACTTTGAAAAAAAATTCCATGATATTAGAGCGTTTATGCCAATTCATGGTGGGATACTTGATTTATGTGGAAATATTAATTTTAAGCTAAACCAAGTTAATATTGGTATTGATACCGACAGTGGTTATGCTCGAGCTTTGAGGACTTACCTTAAGACAACGTTGAGCACCCAAGATTATAATCAATTAAAATGGCTAAAATCCGGTGCAACAAATATTCGTTACAAAAAACTAATTAATGGTCAATTAGATGCAACGTTATTAAACCCTCCTTTTTGTGTCATGCCAAATGTAAACTGTCTGACAAATCTTTATAAGCACCTTGGTGAATATCAAGGGTTAATTGCAAATACCAGACAAAAATGGTTTATAAAAAATCAGAGTAGAGTCAATAAATTTATAACTATTTATCACGAACTTTTAGCATCTATACTAAATAACGCTGAACAAACTATTGACCAGATTAAACAATTTTATGCTATATCTCAAGATACTGCACAAAAAATATATGCACGACTATTAGAATCTGATGGTTTAAATTTTTCAAAAGATTTCAATAATAGATTGAAAAATACCGAAAAAATTTTTTGTAGTGAAATGAAAAACGTATATATTCCAGAAAAAAGAGATTGGATAATAGCCTACGATATTGTTTCCTAAGTCAAAAAATAATTAATAGTACAATTTGATTCGCTACCCTTGTATACAGGATATTTTAAAAAAGTTAAAGAGGGAAGGGTCGTTTTTATCGTATTGATAAACTAATGACAAATAAAAAACCTGATGATGTTCTACTTTCACATGACGAATGCCACACTATCATCGACGCTAACTGTTTTCACTTCTGAGTTCGGAATGGATTCAGGTGGTTCACAGTCGCTATTATCATCAGGTAACTCTC
>NZ_QLIR01000025.1 GCF_003428155.1 Fastidiosibacter lacustris | reverse complement strand
AACACCAATAGCAACTTTTACTGATGGGAAAACGCACTGGCAAGAGAAGGTTGAATTGCTCAACCATATCTGACAAAAATCGCGTTTGAAAAATAGGCAACTGTCAGGTCAAGTCTAAACTTATACATATTAATATATACATGTTTGGGAAGCTTCATTTTACTGAGTTGTTCAATCTTTTTTATGGCTAAATTAATATCGTCGCCCTTTACCTTCTCAATTTTAATTTTCTCAGTACTGGTTGTAAGAATTTGATCAATCAAAAAACAATCGTCTGGCGTTAAGTTATCAAAAATACTTTGAAAGAAGGATTGCTCAAATTGTTGCTGTGCTGAAATTATATAACGGTTTATTTGTTTTACGGAGAATTGCTCAATTTTATGCCGTTCAAAATATAAACGTGACTGCGCCAATATAATCTCTTTGGAAGGGAATTTTGGTAATACTCATTTTGCAAATAATTAATGTATGGTGAGGCATCCTCATTTGTAGCTTCTCTATAGCCTAGCAGCTGTCTAATATTGTTGCGATACCTTTCTGCGGTACGACTACTCCAATCAAACTCAAAAATATTCTGTTGTTCTAGCTCTAATTCAGCCGAAACTTTTGAAGACAACTTGAGAAGTAATGGAGCTTCATCAGACAAGGGGAACCTAATGTGTATTTTAAAACACCCCAGCATAATTGCACATGCAATTTGGTTTAACGGACTTTTCTTTGTCAGACAAAAGGCAATTTCTTCAACAGATAAGATCGGAGATTCATCCATAGTTTAAAGTTCCTAGAAGAAGAGCCGGTGTCGGTAGTGATATGAGGGGCATTATACAAGGCAAGATTCATTTTGAAATACTTGAGCAGTAAAAAAACACAAAAAGTGCTAATATATTATTTTTCGGCACTTCTGAAGATCTAGCAAATGGCGGCTCAGCGCACGTACTTTAACACGAGCCCTAGTAAAAAAATAAAATTTTAGTGTCCATTCAAACCATCCTTTCCTTCAGGGAAAACCAGTATACCTAGACTTTCCATAAATATGCTTTGTTGCCACTCAAATATTTTCACCCCAGAAAAATCTATATATTTAATATCTATATTAGCAATATTGGAATTCCTTAGATCTGCTTTATGTAGTTTTATCCCATCATATTGACTGGGTGAAAAGTCCGTGCTCGTTAAATCTGCTTCCTCTAAATTTACTCTTGAAAGTATCACCGAAACTAATTTACTTCCTGATAGATCACATTTTGCTAGATATACACCAGTCAAGTCTGAATACCTAAAATCACTATTTGTTAATTCTGCGCAACTAAAGATTTTCGTTCGACTAACTACATTGGTGAAATTTGTAAATTTAAAATTGCAACCCTGAGCCTTGCAGTTATTTATGGTAATTTGAAAAGCATCCGCACGCTCAAAATCACTTACTGAGATATTACAGTAATTAAATTGAGATCTTAATAGATCAGCTCTATAGAACGAACATCCAACTGCATTATCTTTGTCATAGAATATACTTCTTTCAAAAATTGCATCATCTAGAGTTGCGTGTGAAAAATCACAGTTATATATCTCACACTCAATAACCTTCAGTTCATGTAACCTTGCGTGCTTGAAGTTGGAGTTGAGAATACGACACCTTTTAAAGGTAATATTCTTTTGGCAGGATACCTTTGACCAGTCTAAACTAATGAACTGCCTGTCTTCAATTAGCATGGATTTATTGTGATCAATTTCTAATGAATTCTCATAACCTATAGCATCATAATCATTATAACTCTTCACAAGTACACCTATAATTTTTTATTATTTTGCTCTTAATGTAAATGGTTTCTAAAAAACATAGTAACATGACTATGACTCCTAATTGCTCGTTGAGAGGCAAAGTTTGGCAAATTTCCAAGTTTAAAGGTAAATGTTAACTTCTATCCTTGGTATGTAACGGGGTTTCTTGCAGAGCCCTCCATTTCTTGCGGGCGATCTAGTTTTTGCCATAATCAGACATAGTCATCAGGATATTCCATAATCTTCTTATCCATATTGAGTAAAGATAAAAAAATCAAATCATCGGAGTCTAAGTCTAGCTCTATATCAAAAATGCTTATGTTTTCCAGTAACCTGCCCACTTGTGAAGTTTTTGGTATTACACCAAATCCATTTTCTATATGCCACCTAAGGATTATCTGGGTTATTGTTTTATTGTGCTTCAGCGCCATTCCGGCAAGCCGTGAATATTCAGTTTCTGTCAAATCACCTGTCCATAAAGGACTCCATGACTGGACAAAAATCCCTAGTTCTGACATTTCCAGAATAATATTTTGCTGCTGATTCCTGAGATGTATTTCGATCTGATTTACTGCTGGCAGGATACCTGTAACCTCGAAGAGGAAACTTACCTGCTGGGCAGTAAAATTACTGACCCCTATGCTTCTGATCAGGCTTTTTTCTCGTAACCTAATTAATGATTCCCACGCTCTGATAAAGTTACCGTCTTTCGTTGCAGGCCAGTGTATCAGGCAAAGATCAAGGTAATCCGTCTGAAGCTCATCCAGCGATTTTTTAATTGAGGAGATAACATTTTCGTGATCACTATTCCAGACTTTACTTGTAATGAATAGTTCATGTCGATTAACTGGGACACTCTTAATGAAATGACCAATAATTTTCTGATTATCATAAATTGATGCCGTATCAAATAACCGATAACCGTCTTCAACGGCCGAAAATAATACATTCATCAGCGATGAGCGTGGTTGTTGATATGTACCAAGACCAATTAAAGGGATTTTTATTCCATCATTAAGAATATGCTGTGGCATTGCAGTTGGCCTGACTTTGCGACAATACCACTTCTTTTCTTGTTTCATTATTCTTCATCTCCAGATATGACTTTTAACAGTTCAAGCAAAGTAAAAATCGTAAAAATTATTAAGAGTCATTGTAATTTCTCACCTTTCTGATCATCAGTAAAAGGAAACAGGCAGCAGAAGTAGTCACTACAACCATACAAAACAGCATAATTTTATAGGAAACCACAATGGTCATAAGAGTTGAAACTAGAAATGATAGGGAAAACGGAATGCTGGTAATGGCTTCCAGTGAAGTATTGACTCTCCCCTGAATGGCAGAAGGAAGTTTCGTTTGGATCATAGTGTCCAGTCCCACCATGGAAACTGGCGCGCCAAAACCAAAAATTGCACAGCTGATATAAATTAAGGGGATGTTCTGGGCAAATACTACTTGAATAAAAAAACCCACTGAGACTAGTATTCCGGGTGAGACCTGCTTTATCAGTCTTATGGAGAGTAACCCTCCCATCACTGCCCCGACTCCTTGTGCAGAAATAAACTTTCCGATGAGAGATAGCGGTTGATGCAGGTAATCAATGATGTTAAAAAGGATAATTTCATAAAATCCAGCAACCAGAAGCGTAATTGAAAGACAAATCACACAGGAGCGAATAAGTGTGTCATAGTGTCATACCATATACCCTGAGCTCCATTCCAGAGTCCACGTAGCGAAAATAGTGAAACTTTACCTGTGCTATAGTCATTGCTCTTTTTTTCAAAATTTAGAAAAAGAAAGGCAGACAAAATTAGAGATAAACTCACAAACCAAACGAAAACATGATTTCCAAAAACAGTATAGACATACACTCCGAATAAAGGAGCTACCAGCCTCACAGATTCTCTCAGTGTTCTCAGCAAGGCATTTATTTGTCCGATATGCTGTTCATCATAGCTGTTCACAACAAGGCAGACTCGTGCTGAATTGAATATTACATAACCAAGTCCATATATAAAGGCCGACACAAGCAGCAAAATGTACTGATGCTGCTCATGAGAAAAATAGAGACTCAGTATTGATGCCGCCATGAAAAGATTAATTAATACAATAGTGCTATCTTTCCTGAAGTGGTCAATAATGTTTCCAGTCAAGGGACTGATTAATGAAGGTATTATAAAGCAAAAAAACACAAGTCCTGCTCCAGCTGTACTTCCAGTTAACTGCTTTGCCCAAACCGCAAATACGATATATACCGATGTGTCTGCAATAACAGATAAAGCATAACCCACAAGTAGTCCTCCCATTCCTGGTAGTCTGAGCAATGAAGAGCCCTGTATCATCTGTCATTTCCTGTAATACCAAAGATATCCATTATTTTATCAAAAATACGACTTTCATCTGGCATGTGCTGCTTTTCCAAAAACATAGAATAGGGGGCAGGACTCGTAAGACTACCCACACGAACAACATGATGATGAAGGCAAGCATGCAAGGACTCCGTGATCTGGCAAGCAATTTCAGCCCCATACCCACAGAACTTACTAGCTGCATGAGCAATAAGTGCTCTACGTGTTTTTTTTACAGAGTTCAATATTAAGTCTAAATCAAGAGGCACAAGACTCCTCAAATCAATAATTTCACAGCTAATCCCTAAGCGCTGTCTAGCCAGTTCAGCCGCACGAAGACACCAGGCAACCGATCTCCCGTAAGCAATTAGGCTGATATCATCACCTACTTTCATAATTCGTGCTTTCCCCAAAGGTATTTGGTGAGCACCTGTTGGAACAGGATGCCTGTCTCCAGACCAGAGCAGCTCTACGCATTCCAGCATGATGCATGGATCATCATTGTTTATACAGGATAATAATAACCCCTTGGCATCTTCAGGAGTGGAAGGCATAATAACGTTAAGACCTGGAGTATGCGTCAGCCAGGCTTCAAGGGACTGGGAATGCTGAGCTCCACCCATTGTTCCCCCTCCGACATGCATTCTGACCGTAAGCGGAACATGGCTGGCTCCATTTGTTGTGTACCTAAATTTGGCAGCATGATTAATAAGCTGATCTGAAGCAATTGTCAGGTAGTCCATAAGCATGATTTCAACCACTGGTCGCTTCCCGCAAAGAGCGAGACCGATCCCCATACCAATAATACCCTGCTCAGAAATAGGAGTTGTTATCACTCTTCTTGCACCATAGCACTCTTCCAGTCCCTGCGTCACTCTGTAAATTCCACCTGATGGTATGCCAATATCTTCTCCAAGTAAAATAACGTCCGGATTAGTTTGTAGTGCATAATCGAGTGCGCTGTTCAGAGCTTCAGCGAAAGTCATCAGAGAAGTCGATAGTTCATGTGCTCTTTTCATGTTGTATATTTTGTAATCTCTTTCAATAGATCCTGATTATCAGGAAGGGGAGCATTTAATGCTTTGTTATAGGAAGCGGAGACATCATTAATAATCTGATATTCAATACTTTCCAGTTGGTTGTTGCTGTCATATTCCCTGACGACTTGCTTTCTAAACAGCATAAGTGGATCTACCTGAAACATTTCATCGTCAGCAGGCAAGTTCATGTATTCAGTGTTGCTGCCTGTCATATGTCCGTGAAGACGAGGGCAGGATATTTCAAGAAATATAGGTTCACCAGTGTCTCGAACAAATTCCACACACTTAGTCACAGTAATATGCAACTTCTCAGGCTCGCTTACTACTGCTCTGAAGGCGCGGATACCATACACATCTACTTTTGTATAAAGCTCGGTATTTGTAGTTATACGGCTAAGCCTAGTATGCAGTGCATATTCATTATTGATACAGATAAACAGTATGGGCAGCTTCCATAATCCCGCAAGGTTCATTGCTTCATGATACGCACCGGTTGTTGTGGCACCATCTCCAAAGGTAACAAAGACAATATTGTCGTTGCCATCTGTCTGCACTGATAGTGCGACACCACATGCTATTGGCAGTCCACCTCCCACTATTCCTGTTGTAGCTAGCAACCCGTTTTCAGTCGAACACAGATGCATGCATCCACCTTTGCCACCGGATATTCCATCCTTTTTCCCCATAATTTCAGCGAAATAAGAATAATATGAACCACCAAATCCGATGAGGTCACCAAGACATCGATAAGTAGAAACAATTTTGTCCCCAGGATATTTATTGACACCTAAAGATGCAGAAATGAGCTCTTGCCCTTTAACAGGGTAATGCAGTGCAAAAAAATGATTATTTCTGAGTCCTTCATCAATTTTTTGATCTACGGTACGAATAATAAAAGCAGTTTTGTACAGTTCGAGCAATGTAGATTTTGTTATCATTAAGCCTCCTGTCAGTACGTTGTATAGGACTCACCACTCAGAATGGGCTCTATCTGAAGCAGGAAAGTCTTTCTGAAAAAATCAGAAGTAACATCAGGTATGGATGACGCAAGCATGTCAGAAATAGATTCTACTTCGTTATAACGTCGGGTCTGTTCTAGATAGACCTTTGCAGAATGATATTTAGCAAAATCACTAAAACCAGAGCTTATAAGAGACTGTATCATCCGTAAAGCTGTATCGTAGTTGTTCAGTCGTAACACTCCATCAAGATAATCCAAAAATTTCTGCTCTGCAATTGTCAGGTCTGGCGCAATAGCAAGTCCTGACTCTTCATAGATTCTACCAGTGAGACCTAGATCACGATAGGTTCTGATAATAAAAGTAACTGTTGGTTTCGACAAATGAAGATTTCTGTGGATAAGACGGTCACCATTAAAAATCATTCTGCAGTCGCCTTTTGACATTAGCTCGGTTTCTTTAAAAATCAGGCTCCCCATCTGTAGCTGATTGGAACCACCTGATCTCTCAAAAAGATATGAATCATGCTGGCAAACTCCCTCTAGTACCGTAAAAGCACCTGAAAATGGATGATCATGGATAGTCATATCAACAGATGACCATAAATAAATTTCAATAAAGAATCGTTTGTCTTCTGCCACGTACAGGGTGAGTGGTGGCTGACCAAATAACGATCCGTTATTAACTCTTTGCTTTGGTATTTGATTCACTCTTAATAATGAAAATGGAATATCAAACACATTAATTTCTGTTTCTGGCTTTGACGATGTTATGGAATTATATGCAAGACTAGGAAATGATATAACATCAAAGTTTATCTCTCCCCACTCACGGTACAACGCATCCCCTATCTTTCTGGCAAATGAAAAAACCGTCATAAATCTATCTTCAAACTATGATTGGCTGACAAAACTTCAGTATTACTCCAAAACTCACCCCAAAATGAAAGTGGAATACCTGCATCTGAAAGTTTATGCAATGTGTCACGTACAGTTTTTTCATCTACCCATGATTGACTACTATACGACGGAGGGTAATCACAACCAGATGTTTTAATAACAAATTTGATAATTTTTGTTAAATCATTATTGGCAAAAAATACCTGACGATTATACCTTAATTCGGCGCCATAGCATCTTTCCAGCAGACGCATGGTACTATTTTCTTTGGAATACAGTAACATAATTATATCTCCTTGAGATTTTTTGCAATGACAGGGCACCAATAATCAAGTCCGTATATACTCCCTGTCAGAGAAAGCGCGCGAGCGCGCGAGCCTGCACCACATAAATCACGAATGTGGCAGTCAACGCATGGACCACCAATTTTAGAAAGTTGAATATTACGTAGTTCCTTTAGAGGGTTAGCGTTATTCCATATCCATTTTAGTGACTGGTTGCGTATATTTCCGCATAGGACGTCATGGCTACCTGACATTAGAACTGAAGGGTATACATTACCATTACCGCTGATATTCAAATCCCCAATCCCACCCGAATCACCGATCTGATAAGCTGATGAATAAAGGGGATCTGCTAGCATTGATTTATATTGCCAGATTTCCCACACTTGTTGAGGTGTGTAGCCATTTTCCAGTAGGGGAAGGTATATTTCCCATGGAGCTGCAACAGAAATGGTGAGATTCTGGAAAGAATGACGTCTTCTAGTAAGATTTAGAATAATTTTTCCCACTTTTCATATTTTAGCACCAGCTCGTTTAACGCATTCTTTCCAAAACCGGCAGGAAAAAAACGTATTGCAGTTACACTTTTCGCCCTTAGCTCATTAACAGCCATATCGTAAACATTTTCAAGATCATCAGCATTCATTCCGCTGGCTACAAAGCTAACTCCGAGAGTAAGTCCAGCATCCGAAATGGCTTTAGCATCATCAATAATCTGAGCAAACAACTGTCTTTTTTTGTCATTATCACGTTTTTTTCTGTGTCGAAGAATATCCAGCTTATCCGGAGTGGAGCCATCAATACTAATGTTGAAATTTATGCCCCTGCAATTTGAGGAAAGTTTTTTTACTGTTTCACGCTTCAAAAGCGTACCATTCGTTACTACAGTTGTATAAATACCTTGGCATGAATCAGCATACTCTAAGATATCAGATAAATCAGGTCTGAGAAATGGCTCACCTCGAGCAATAGTTAAGTCTATTACACCATTTTGATGCAAATCGGCGATCACATGTTTTATTTCATCTGAAGTTAATTCATCATGCTGTCTTCTACCAGATGCAGCATGACAGTGATGACATGCCAGATTACATGCATTTGTCATATCAAAATCAACGTGAACAGGTGCACTAAATAAAGGCTCATCACGGGAAATATATTCTGAGATATCATGTTGCACTACACTAACCCTCCTTACAGCCAGACATATCCCGCAACCAGAAAATCCAGTCTTAGATCCTTTGATATGCAATTATGCTCACTTTGTATTTTTTCGTAACTGTTTTATTCAAAAATCCCTTATTTATAAGACTTTCATCAATTTTTTAGCGAGAATAGTTGATCCCGTCGCAGGCTACTATTTTTTAGCTAATTATGTTGCCATACTAACGAACTATCAATGTTATAACTATGTTTTTGATAAACATCCTGATGTTACACCTGATCTTGTCAATACATGATTCGCATGCCGTGGCCACTGCGTGGATCCAGCACCCATGACTTTAAAGTCTGGAGCAAAATGACGTGGATAGACAACGGGGTCATCACTAGAAGCTTTCGCGAATTTTTGGTTATCACTTGATTTCATAAATCCCCCTTATTGTAATGCCTCAAATTACCATCTTTCGGCGGTAATTTAAAATGTCAATCTAGCGGTCGCTAAGAGTTCCTTGCCCGCCACAGTAATTTCAGCATGAAATATTATTGGCTGTCAACCCCTAAATTCAAGTATGTAGAGAATAAATAAGCAGCAGGATAGTCAGATCAGGTATTGCGTTACTGCTGAAGCACGGACCTTAACACTAGTCCTATATAGGTGAGAACACGATAAAAACAGGTCAAACGTTACCCACAAAAGCAGGGACTACCAGTTTTTATGATTCGGTTAATAACGTCAGGGTTATTACTAATAGTTTGTTGACTCAATAGCATTCAGACCATACTATTAACACGACAAAATCCCTTGGTAATTAGTCCGACACTTTACCTTGGTAATGACAGAATCACAAGACTTAGATAAAAATAGATGAGCCAAACCTGTTCAATTGACTGTGTAAATTTTTCACAGTTCTAAATTCTGCCGTCGCGTTTTAAAATAAGCAACTGTCAAGTCGAGTCTAAACTTGTACAACTTAAAGTTTATTTATATAGGAAATGTGTAACTAATGTAAGCAGTCAAAGTCACACTTGCCGCAACCTTGACATCATTACCGTGATAAGAGTTAGATGTTCTTAAGTCTGCGGTTGAACCAAATAAATAGCCAAGTTGACCCCCAATATTAATACCATTTGTGAATTTGTAGCCGACCCCTGCTGCAAGCTCTGGTAAAAATTCAAAATTGGTGCCATTGGTACCAGGAACAAAATAGGTGTCGGTATTTGTAATTTGTTGATGAACATAAGTTGCACCCGCTTTCGCAAACACATTAACACCGTTATTGAAAGTGTATTTGCCAACAATAAGAAGAGGGATGTTCCACTGGTTAAGGTTAGATTTATCTAGACCATCTGCTTTTAATGAAGCTAAGCTATAGCCATAATAAAAACCGGATTCGACACCAAGACTTATGTTTTGGGTTAAAGCAAGGTCATAACCAACTGCAAAACCACCATAGGCACCACCTTGTGTTTTGGTGGTATTACTGATTATTCCACTAGAGTCGTAGTTTTGTGTTGATGCACCACCTAAGCTTGCACCAAGAGTAAGTCCCGTTTGCACACCTTGAGCAAATACAAAGTTACCACTTGTTAAACAAAATGCAGTGATGCCAATAATTTTACTCAATTTTTTCATATTACGTCTCCATATCTCAGGTTTAAACGCTTATAAGTATATCTTATTCACGTTTTATTTTGCAGTATTTCTGGTATTGGCGTTTTGTAACAAAATTATTTCCATGAAGGAATATTTTAATAACAACCTTTGGCAGATTATCGCCCTAATGCTTGATGACCTAAATAACTCTTAATGCTCACTTAATAATACCCCTAACCATATCAATTGTCATGTTGGATTATCAACCATAACGCATTTAAGAGATGAGACACTAATGTTTGCCCCTAGGGTCTAAAAAGTATGTAACTCTAGAATTAAATTAAAAATTCAGCTTTAGTGATGGGAATATAGATTTCATGCTTGTCATTGCTTCGCTATAATGAGTCCACTTAAGTTTTAACACATACAACACATGTATACAATGAATTTTTGTGCTGGACCTGCACAGCTTAAAAGCCATATTTACCAATCACTTATCCAGATGATTCATGATTACAAAGGTACAAAATTATCACTTTTGTCGTTGTCTCATCGTGACGAATTATTTGCAGAGGTCAATCATAATATCAAACAATATTTAACTCAATTATTAAATTTAAGCAATGATTATGAAATTTTATTGATGTCGGGGGGGGCTAGCGGTCAGTTTGCTGCAATCCCTATGAACCTGAATAAAAGTGGTAAAGCCCTTTATATCAACAGCGGTTATTGGTCACAAGCAGCAATTAAAGAAGCCAAAAAATTTATTGCCGTAGATCTCTTATCAATGACAGAGTCCAGTGATTTAATAGCTTCTCAATATGATTATGTCCATTACACTGAAAATGAAACCATAGATGGCATACAATGGCATTATATTCCCAATACATCATCACCACTCGTTTGCGATATGTCTTCGAGTTTTCTGTCAAAACCAACAGATATATCTCGATACGATTTGGTCTATGCTGGAGCTCAAAAAAACATAGGCTTACCAGGTATCACTGTTGTGATCATCAAAAAAAGTTTGATTGATGAAGACAAACAAAGTATTCCAGCGATATTAAACTATGCAACAATGCAACAAACAAACTCTTTGTATAACACACCAGACGTGATTGCTTGGGTATCAGTTGAGTTAGTATTGCAAGATTTATTGGCACAAGGCGGCTTAGCGATTGTCGCTGAAAACAACAATCATAAGGCAAGGCTTTTATATAAAGCAATTGATGACTCAAAAATATTTAATAATTTCATAGCAGCTGAAATACGTTCAAAAATGAACGTAGTCTTTCATTTACCAAGCTTGGATCAAACTACAGCCTTTTTAAATTTTGCTAGAGAGAAAGGTGTTTATGGCATTGCTGGACACAGAAGCACAGGCGGTGTGCGAGTAAGCCTATACAATTCAATTACATTAGACGAAGTAAAAGCATTTATTACTGTAATGCAGGAGTTTGAATACCATGGGAAATAAGGTTGATATTATTACAGTTGATGGTCCAAGTGGAGTGGGAAAAGGCACGTTATCACGCTTGTTAGCCAAGCAGTTTGATTACGCCTTGTTAGATAGTGGAGCCATTTATCGGCTAGCGGCATTACTTGTTTTGGATCAGCAGTTAGATCTTTGTAATGAAGAACGTTTATATCACACCTTAAAAAATTTAAATATTGACTTTAAGATTGAAGATGATAAAACAACCGCTTATTTGAATGGTGTCGATGTAAGCCACCGAATCAGGGAAGAAAAAACAGGTATGATAGCATCTAAAATTGCAAAAATTCCTATTGTGCGCGAAGCTTTGCTTGCGTGCCAAAAAGACTTTGCTAAAGGAGTAAAGGGCTTGGTTGCAGATGGAAGAGACATGGGAACAGTTGTCTTTCCAAATGCACAATATAAGTTTTTTTTAGACGCAGAAATTCAAGTGCGTGCAAAGCGACGCTATGATGAACTTGTTGCTAAAGCTGAGAAAGCAGATTACAACGAGATTTTAGAGCAATTGCAAGCACGTGATGCGCAAGATAGGAATCGAGCAATAGCTCCCTTGAAAGCAGCAGATGATGCAATTGTTGTAGATACTAGTAACTTGGATATCAATGGCGTTTTTAATAAAGTATTAACCGACATCAAACGTATAGATAGATTAAGCTATATTAAACGGTGGCAGAAAACCTATTATGGCTTGTTAGTCAAAAATATCGATACACTTAGTTATGTACCAGAATTTTTGGACAAACCTTATTTAGTTAACAAAGCCAACACAAGACTATTATGTCAAACAAGGGGAATGTTTTATTTAATAACCTATGCGCGCTTAAACAATCTAGAAGATGGGTGGAACAAGGCTTTTAAGCTTTATCAGCAGATAAAAGCACTTTATTGGAATCACTCAACACAAAGCTGGCACAAATTTGTTCAAGATGGGAACGTTAGTGATCCTTATGAATATGCTTTCTTACTCTTCTCATTGAGTCATTTATATCAAAAATACACACAAACAGATTTATTGGCGGATATTTTGAAGGTGAATCAATTAATTCAAGAGAAGTTTGTAAGTGAAGCATTTAAAAACTTAAAGGATGCACAAGGTGTAATTGGTCAAAATGCGCTGATGCACTTATTTGAAAGTTATTTAAGTGCTTATCGCTATACCAAAAGTGATATTTTTAAAAATCAAGCACAAGCTTTATATGAGCAAATCATTATTTTGTTTTTTGATCACAAGCAAATGCTGATGCGTGAATATTCGATTGAATATCAACCTGTTGTTTTTGAACCAGGTCATAGCTTTGAGTGGAGTGCACTTATTTTGGAGGCACTAGAACTTGGTGTGGATGTAGGACTCATGCCCGATCATAAAGCATTATTTTTGTCTGCCTCTCAAAAGGGTGTTAATGCTAACGGCTTAGTACGCAGTAACTTGAATAACAAAGATGATCAAACACAATATCGCATTTGGCCGATGTTAGAATACATGCGCTATCTTGCCATGACAAAACAAGAAAATACACTTGAAGCAGCATTTGAAATTTTTGCTAAGGTGTTTATAGCAAATGATTTACCAATTGAGTATATCGATCATAATGAGCAAGCTGCCTTTGATAAAGTAAAATCAACGACAGGCTATCATCTGATTAACTGTTGGCAATACATCAGCACAAAGAGGTCAATATGAGTAAGCTAAGCAAATATTTTTTGTATCTACATGGTTTTCAAGGGTCACCGACTTCACCCAAAGCGCAAAAGCTTAAACAATGGTTTAAGCAAAAATATCCAAATGCTCAAATCGACATGCCACATTTAACCATGAATACACAACAAGCAATGAGTATGATCGATCGACTCTTATCTCAGGCTAAAGCTGATAGTAAAGTAATTATCGGTAGCTCACTAGGCGGTTATATGGCGCATTTATTAAAACAGACGCGAAGTGATATTGACAAAGTCATTTTAATCAATCCAGCTTCACGCTTAGATTTGATTGCTTTAATGCCACAATATAGCGATATGTATCACGAGGCAATGGCATTAGTGAATGCCATGCCAAAGCAACTTAAACACATGAATGATTATCTATTGCTGTTACAACAAGATGATACAATCACACCTGCTCATCTAGCAGAACAGGTCTTTGCCTGTGCGCACATCGATATAAAAACAGGTCAAGGTCACTCCTATAGTAACATTGACGTTAGCTTTGAACTCATCGAAGAATTTTTGACACAACCTTCGGCATTATTCCATAAACTGGTGTAAGAGTATGCACAGTAAAATTTATATTAATGACATGGGTGCTATCAATGCTTTAGGTTGTAATAAAGCAGAAATTGCACGTGCACTTTTGACAAATAAAACAGCTTTAAAACCATATGATCAGCTTTTTAGTGGTAGAAAAACCTACGTTGGTCAAGTAAGTTGTGAATTACCAGCTTTAGATAAGCGTTATGCTAAGATTGATTGCCGTAACAATCGAATGCTGTTAGCAGCATTTAGCCAAATCCAAAAAAACTATCGAAGCTTGTCTGCCAGCATTAATCCTGCTCGCATTGCAGTTATTCTTGGAACTAGTACAGCTGGTATTTTGGAAAGTGAACAAGCTTATATAGTACATGCTAAAACTAAAGCTATGCCTAGGCGTTTTCATTATCACAAACAAGAGTTTGGCAAAATGGCACAATTTGTGGCTGATCTTTGTGGTGCTAAAGGACCGATATATACGATTTCAACAGCATGCTCATCTAGTGGAAAAACGTTTATGGCGGCAAAGCGATTAATTGAGGCCAATATATGTGAACTTTGTATTGTAGGTGGCTCAGATACGTTATCACAGGTGCCACTTAATGGTTTTGATGCATTAGATTCAATGACTTCTAATATTTGTAAACCTTTTCAGATTGATAGAGATGGTATTAACATTGGTGAAGGAGCGTCACTTTTTATCTTAAGTAAACATCAAAGTGAAATAATATTTGTCGGAGGTGGAGAAACTTCTGATGCGTATCATATCACCGCTCCTGATCCAGAAGGCATGGGAGCTAAAGTGGCAATGCTAAAGGCATTAAAGGATGCAAATTTAAACCCTGATGATATTGGATATATCAATACACATGGCACAGCAACACAAAAAAATGATGAAATCGAAAGCAAAGCAATTTTTGATATTTTTACTGATCAAGTATATTGTAGTTCAACTAAACCATTAACAGGTCACACCTTGGGTGCAGCAAGTGCAACTGAATTGGGCTTATGTTGGCTTTTACTATCTACTGAATATAATCCAGATAAACAATTACCTGCCCAAGTTGGCAATGATAATTTTGATCCAAATTTACCCAAAATCAAATTAACAGGTGATAATAGTATTTGGCAAAAACCATATTTTATGAGTAACTCCTTTGCTTTTGGTGGTAATAATATAAGTCTAATTATTGCAGCAAACTCGTCGTTTAAAACATCATTGAGTAAGGAATGATTTATGTATCATTTAGCAGAAATCATCCCGCAAAGTCCACCAATGCGCTTGATTGACTCATTGGATTATATAAATGAAGAGCAAGCGATATGTACAGCAAAAATTACTGCAAACCATGTCTTTTACGATTATCAAATTCAAGGTATATATGCTTGGGTAGGTATTGAAATGATGGCGCAAGCATCAGCTGCACTTGCTTATTTTGAAGGCAGCGAAAGTGATCATACACCCAGGCGTGGCTTCATGATAAGTGTACGTAATTTCAAAACAAAACAATCTGTGTTTGCCAAAGGTGAAATGCTAACGATCATTGCTAATAAAGAAATGATCATTGACCCAATTGGTGTGTTTTTGTGTCAAATTCAACTGCATGGCAAATGTATAGCAACTGCAAAATTCAGTGCTTATCAGCCAAGCGCTAAAGAATTCGAACAAATTGTTAAAGGGAAAACGTTTTAATGAGAAGAGTATTAGTAACAGGCGCAAGTAAAGGTATTGGTCAAGCAACAGCAATTATGTTGGCGCAATCTGGATTTGAGTTGGTTGTGCATTATAATCGTGATGAGGAAGGTGCAAGATATACAATTGATGAGATACAAACCAAAGGTGGTCAAGCAAATTTGATCCAATTTAATCTTGAAAATAGACAAGATTGTTTTACAAAATTAGAACAAGAAATTGCTCGAAATGGTGCGTTTTATGCTATTGTCAACAATGCAGGCATTTGCGAAGATGTGGCTTTCCCAGCGATGGACGCAGAAGCGTGGGATAAAATCATCCATACCAATTTAGATGGATTTTATAATGTACTAAAGCCTTGTATTATGCCGATGATTCAATTAAGAAAAGGAGGAAGAATTGTTACTTTGGCCTCCGTTTCTGGGATAGCTGGTAATAGAGGACAGGTTAATTATAGTGCTGCAAAATCAGGTATTATTGGTGCAACAAAGGCCTTGGCACTAGAGCTTGCCAAACGCAAAATTACAGTAAATTGCGTCGCACCTGGTCTGATCGAAACAAACATGACTAGTGATCTGGAGTATAAAGATGAAATTGAAAAATATATTCCTATGCGTCGCGCAGGGAAGGCAGAAGAAGTGGCTTCAGTGATTAATTTTCTTTGTTCAGATGCTGCAAGCTATGTCACACGTCAAATTATCTCTGTCAATGGAGGTTTGATATGACAAAACGTGTGGTTGTTACAGGAATGGGAGGCATTACCGCATTAGGCAATAGTTGGCAAGAGATTAAACAAGCGCTTATATCGGCTAAAACAGCAACTAAAAGTATGGAAGAATGGAAAAAAATTAAAGGCTTACATACAAGTTTGGGGGCTCCAATCCTAAATTTTAAAGTGCCAGCACATTATACGCGTAAACAGCTAAGGGGAATGGGTAGAGTGGCACAATTGGCGAGTGTTGCTTCGGAGAAGGCGTTGATTGATGCTAACTTACTTGAAGATAAAACGTTATTGGAAAGTGGAGAAATTGGTATTGCCTATGGCTCGTGCTCAGGTAGCACACAAGCTTTATGTGATTTAATCAAAATTGAAACCGAAAAAACGGTGAAAAATGTAAGCGCCACAACGTATGTTAAATCAATGAGTCATACTTGTGCAGTCAATCTCGCACTATTTTTAGGGTTGACTGGACGTGTGATCCCAACGTCAAGTGCTTGTACATCAAGCTCACAAGCAATTGGTTATGCCTATGAAACAATAAAGCATGGTTATCAAAAAATTATGCTTACAGGTGGAGCAGAAGAGCTATGTCCAAGCCAAGTCACAATCTTTGATACTTTGTTTGCAACAAGCCAAAAAAATGACGCCCCTCACACAACTCCAAGCCCATTTGATAAAAATCGCGATGGTCTTGTAATTGGAGAAGGCGCCTGTACATTGGTGTTGGAAGAATATGAACACGCTAAAAAACGTGGTGCCTATATTTATGCAGAAATAGTTGGATTTGGTACAAATTGTGATGCCAAACATATTACTCAGCCAACAGCTGATAAAATGTGTGATGCGTTGAAACTAGCATTAAATGATGCTGCCATTGATCCAAGTGCCATTGGCTACATTTCAACACATGGTACCGCAACTGAACAAGGAGATGTAGCTGAAAGTCATGCAACCTTTTCTATATTTGGTGATCGTGTTGCAGTGAGCTCATTAAAGGGTAACTTTGGACATACGCTTGGTGCGTGTGGCGCACTTGAAGTTTGGCTTTCAATTATGATGATGAAAGAAGGTATATTTATGCCAACGTTAAATTTGTCCGAAGTCGATAGTGAATGCGCTAAGCTTGATTATATTATCGGTATCCCACGGCAGTTAAAACCAAAATACATTATGAGTAATAATTTTGCCTTTGGTGGAATTAATACATCATTGATTATTAAGGATTATGTGAGTGAGTAAAGTATTGAAATTTCACAAAATGTGCGCATTGGGTAATGATTTTATTGTAATTGATGAGCGTAAAGGACAATGTGATTGGCAATTAGGAGAAATCCAAAACCTATGTGATCGACGTTTTGGGATAGGTGCTGATCAGTTGTTATTAATAAGAGCTTCTCAGATAGCGGATGTGAAAATATCCATTTATAATCAAGATGGCAGCCAGGCAAAACAGTGTGGTAATGGTTTGCGCGCTGTGGCATATTTATTCCTGAAAGAAAATATGCACCAAGAGTCGATTACAATTGAAGTAGAAGGCAAGCATTATGCGTGCCAGCGCGCCTCAAAAGACACTATCAGTGTTAACCTTGGACTACCGATCTTAAAACCACTGACCTATAATTTAGCTGGTAGTCAATTATTTGAATACGGAATTGAGGTCGATGTTGGTAATCCTCACTTAGTACTTTGGCTTAAGGCAAATGCACCAGCATTTGATTTTAATACGCTTGGACAAACAATACAACGACAATACATAGATGGTATTAATGTGCATTGTGTTAAACGTTTAGCTAAAGATAAAATTTATGTCCAACATTGGGAACGTGGAACAGGAGTAACACCATCTTGTGGCAGTGGCAGTATTGCTTCGGTGTTTGCTGGTATTTACTTGGGTTTTTTAACTTCAGCTGTTAAGGTAGAAAATGCAGTTGCTGAACTCGAAGTAAACGTGGTTGATAATGGCTATGTGTTAGTAGGCTCGGTTGTACATGTCTTTGATGGTGAAATAAGAGTAATAAGATGATAAACATTCGAAAGATTCCTTTAAGAACAATGATTTCTGGTTTAGCACATAAGATCAGTGTTATTGAGTATCGGCACCCGCAAGCAAAAGCCAATGTGTATTTACAAGCTGCTTTACATGCTGCTGAAACCAATGGGATTGCCTTGATAAAGGCAATGCGAGAGTTTTTAGAAAAAAATGACTTTCCTTATAATGTCACACTTGTGCCATTTGCTAACCCATTTGCAATGGATATTAAAATTGGCGAATATACCTATGGTCGTTTTGATACCAAGACTGGAGAAAATTGGAATCGAGGGTTTAAAAATTTGCTTATGCCTGTTTGTGGATTGGATAAAATCGACTTACAAGAGTTTGTAGTAAAGTATCAAAACCAAGGTTTTGATCAATTATGTCAGGCATTTCATAAGCTTTTGTCCAAACGCCTTCAAGTTTGTATCCAACACGATATTGCACCTCATGAAAAGCTTGCCAATACACTGCATAAGCTTGCTTTGGATGCAGACTTTAGCTTTGATCTACATTGTGACTCAATATCAGTTCCTTATATTTATGCGCCAAGTTATTTAAAAGATAAGCGTCTATGTCACTTTATCAGTGATTACTTTATCTTCACCCCAAATGAGCCAAGCGGTTGTTTCAATCAAGCTATCTTTTACCCGTGGTGGCAGTTGATAACCTATTGGAACGAATTGACAGGTGAGGAACAACAATCACCCAAGCACGCTTTTACTTACGAGATGGGTAATAAAGAAACATTTGATAGTAAGTCAGCACAAAATTTATTAAACGGTATGATTGCTTATATTCAAAACAATAACATCCCCGAAACTCAGGATAAAAAATATGGCTGTCAAGAAGCTGACTTTTTCCGAGTGCGTGCATCATTGGGTGGAATAATAGAATATGACGATGCACAATTAGGAAAAATTCATAACAAGCATGTGAAATTAGGCTCTTTGCATACACAAAGCAGTATTTTGGGAATACAAGAAGCGATTGAAATTACGCTGCCAATTAATGCTATTTTGCTAACAAGAACCTCTTCAGCAACGATGCACGAAGGCGATGAAGTGTTTAAAGTAATGAGTAATTACTTCAAGATTTAACTTTTAACTAATCTACAATTTATTTTATCTTCGAAATTTTACGGCAATGGTCAAAACTTAGCGCATAAAAGCTTTATTATTGGGTAAGTTTCTTATATCTTAAGGTCCCCGCACATTGAATTAATAATATATTATGGTTACGCGACTTATTCGTTATTATCCTATTTTACTCACTATAATGGTGCTGGCATTTACACGTTTAAGTTTTGCCAATATAACGAGCTTGACTCAAAGCGCTATTACCACATTGCCAGCAACCACTAACTATTGCAATGGCTTTTTAAAATATGGCAGCCCTGGTGGCAAAGTTGATTTATATCTTTGCCGTGAAGGCTATATTGTTGGATATAACTATACAACAAAACAACCTAGCTGGGTGGCATATCGTTTAACTGCCAAATCTGCTTCAAATAAGAAAAAAAGACAGGATGAATTTCAGAGCGATCCTACTATACCTTTTAAATATCGTGCTGAACTTTCGGACTATAAAAATAGTGGTTATGACCGTGGACACTTGGCGCCTTATGCGTCGATGGACTTCAGTAAAACAAGTGCCACTCAATCCTTTTATCTCTCAAATATGTCACCACAAAGACCGGGATTAAATCGTAAAGGCTGGGCTAAGCTTGAAGGGGATGTGCGCTTTTGGGCGCAGATGTATCAAGAGCTCTATGTTTATACGGGCCCTGTGTTTAAAAACAGTAAAACACACAAAACAATCGGCAAAAACAAAGTTTTCGTGCCTGAATATTTCTTTAAAGTAATCTATGCACCAAGGCAGAATAAGTCGATTGCTTTTATCATGCCCAACGCTAATATAGATAAGAAAGATGTTGCCAAATACCGTGTATCGGTTAAAGAAGTCGAACAGCGCACAGGATTAAATTTTTTTAATACTTTTTCTACCGAGCAAGTTGCAACATTGACGACTCAAACATCACCTATGTGGCGAACAAGTTATGCCTAAACAAGCAGCCACTTTGAAATTTCATTTGCTAAGCTGATGTCTTCAGAAACTTTAAATCATAATTTTATTTGAGTTTAAGATGCTGTGTAATGCAACAAACCTTATCGAAATATCATTGTTTTAAGAATTTCTGCGTTGGCACTTGTTGCCCGTTTATGGTGAGCAAGGTCATAATAATGTAAAACATCTGTATAGCTATATTGCTTAAAAAGTTCAGCCACATCTTTGGCCTGTTGATAGCCATGTTCAATAATCATAAAACCACTGGGTTTTAGATAGCATTTACCATGCGTGATAATATGTGCAATATCCGCTAATCCGTTATTATTCGCAATAAGTGCATTATTTGGTTCATATTGACGTACTTTATCACATAAAGCTTGGTCATTTTTATCGATGTAGGGTGGATTAGAAACAATAATGTCAAAACTTTCATTAGCTAAGGGTTGATACCAACTACCACACAAAAAAGTGACATTATCAATACCATGTCGTTGAGCGTTCTCTTTGGCAATTGTGAGTGCCTTAAGGCAGTTATCTACCGCAATAACATTCCAGCTTGGCTTTGAGTTTGCCAAAGCCAATGCAATAGCACCACTTCCTGTACCAAGATCCAACACTGTCAAGTCTGAGGCATTTGCGAATCGGTTAAGAATAGCATCAATAAGCACTTCAGTATCAGCTCGCGGGATAAGCGTATGCTCGTTCACTATTAACTCTAAATTCCAAAAACCCTGTTTACCAGTAAGATAAGCAACGGGCTTGCCCTGTAGGCGTTCATCAAAAAGTCGATTAAACTGGTAAAGCTGTGCTTGGGTCAATTGCTTTTCTGACCAAGTATAAAGGTAGCTTTTAGAAACATTTAATACATGACAAAGCAAACACTCAACATCAAGCCTTACCGTATCAGAAATGCCGTTTAAGCGTTGAGGGTAGCTAAGAAGAATGGTCTTGATGGTATTAGCCATTGTCTTCCGACATTTGAACTAATAAGTCAGCTTGATATTCTTGAATAAGTGGCTGTATTACTGACCCAAGGTCACCTTCCATGACTTCATCAAGCTTATAGAGTGTAAGATTAATTCGATGATCAGTAACACGCCCCTGCGGGAAATTATAAGTGCGAATACGTTCTGATCTATCACCACTACCAACAAGGCTCTTGCGCTGGCTAGACTGCTGTTGCTGCTGCTTATCTATTTCTGCTTGTAAAAGCTTAGCTTTTAACATTGACATCGCTTGGGCACGGTTTTTGTGTTGGGAACGCTGATCTTGGCACTCGACAACTACACCCGTTGGAATATGTGTGATGCGAATAGCCGAATCTGTTTTGTTGATATGTTGACCACCTGCCCCTGATGCTCTAAACGTATCGACTTTTAAGTCAGCAGGATTAATTTCAATACCTTCAACTTCATCTGCTTCTGGCATGACAGCAACTGTGCAGGCTGAAGTATGAACTCTACCTTGGGATTCTGTGGCAGGTACGCGTTGCACACGATGGGCACCAGATTCAAACTTAAGTTGTGAGTAAACGTTTTCACCCGAAACCTTGGTAATAATTTCTTTAAATCCCCCATGTTCACCTTCACTTTGACTTACGATTTCTATTTTCCAACCTTTAGTTTCAGCATAGCGACTATACATTCTAAACAAATCACCAGAAAAAATAGCGGCCTCATCACCTCCCGTTCCTGCACGTATTTCTAAAAATACATTAGCGCTGTCATTAGGATCTTTAGGTAACAACAGAATTTCCAGGTCTTTTGTTAAACGCTCCATCTTTTGTTCGGTTTGGACAAGCTCTTCTTTAGCCATTTCTCTCATTTCAGTGTCACTTTCTTTGAGCATTTCTTTGGTGCTGATAATGTCTTGTTGTGCTTTATCGTACGCTTTAAAGGTTGTGACTAAGGGCTCAAGTTGGGCATATTCTTTTGACAGATCACGAAACTTACTTTGGTCACTAATAATTTCGGCTTCTCCAAGAAGTACACCAATTTCTTCATGACGCTCAATTAAGCCTTGTAGTTTTCTTTTGATTGACTCTTTCATAAATATTATTATCTACCTTTTAAACCAAAAATTTCCTCAGCGTAACCCAATATATCATTACGCCCTTGAACGGCTGCATTTCGTAACGATACACTAGGTGTATGCAGCCATTTATTATTAAGATTGTGAGCAAAGCGCGTTAATACCATTTTAGGATCTTCACCATTTTCTAAACGACGCAAACAACGGCTTAGCTCCTCATCAATAATGTCTTTCGTCTGAGCACGCATCGCTTTGATTGTAGAATCTGAGAGAATTGCTTTTTCATGATTGATGTAATCATTTAAGCCTTTTTCAATCCATTTTTCCGCGCGTAAAGCCGCTTTTTCGCGTAGAGCCTTATTCGTTTGAATTAACCCTTGAATATCGTCGACACAATAAGTTGTAATATGAGACAGATGGTCAAGCATCGGATCGATAACCCTTGGTACAGATAGATCTATCAGTAGCTTATAACCTGTATTTTTTGTCAACATATCGACCGTTACCATAAAACCTGGGCACCTCACCGCACTGACAATAATATCCGCTTGATTAACCAACTCGTCTAAAGCGTTCAAATCAAATGCTTTGGCGCGATACTGATCAGCTACCTTTTGGGCTTTATCTAATGTTCGATTAGCAATAAAAAGCGCTTTTGGCATACATGAATTAAGGTGTCTTGCAACTAAGTTAGCAGTGTCTCCCGCACCAATAACCAAGATCGTTTTATCTTCGAAGTGATCAAGGTGTTGCCTAGCTAAGCTTATAGCAGAAAAAGCAACTGAAACAGGACATTGACCAATATCAGTATGAAAGCGGGTATATTTGGCCACTGAAAATACCTTCTGACAAAGGCGGTTTAGCGTTCCTCCCAAAGTTCCAACAGTTATTGCTTGAGCGTAAGCTTGTTTTATTTGTCCGAGTATTTGCGGCTCACCAAGTACCATTGATTCCAGACCACAACTCAAACGCATCAAGTGGTGAACAACGTGTGTTTCTTGGCGGATGATAAGATAATTTTTAAGATCTAAGTCCGCCCTTTTGGCATTTATCTGCCACCAAGCAATTACCAAATCAAGCTGACGTAATTCAGACAACACAACATAGATTTCAGTGCGATTGCAAGTAGATAAAATCATACATTGCCTCACACCTGCTTGTGCTTTAAGCGATTGTAAATAACTTGACAAACACTCAGTTTCAAGTGCAAATGCTCCACGAACGTCAAGGGATGCTTTTTTATAATCAATTGCTAAAGAAATAAGTGTCATCTAGGTACCTTTATATTGATCAGCTATTTCAGCTATGACAAGTCATTCAGCCACTGAAAATTGGTCGACATTGTACCACAAAAAAAGAAAAGTTCCATTGGCTATCATAGAACCCCTCTGTATATAATGTTTTTTATTTTCTGCTAAGAGACTAGTTGTACTCAAAGTTTGATTTTAAGGACTTGTTTTCAAAGGGCTTTTTGGTGGTGTTGCCATTAGTAAAAATGGGAATTGCCAAATTGAAGTGATATGAAGACTTCGATTGTATACAGGATATTTTAAAAAAGTTAAAGAGGGAAGGGTCGTTTTTATCGTATTGATAAACTAATGACAAATAAAAAACCTGATGATGTTCTACTTTCACATGACGAATGCCACACTATCATCGACGCTAACTGTTTTCACTTCTGAGTTCGGAATGGATTCAGGTGGTTCACAGTCGCTATTATCATCAGGTAACTCTC
>NZ_QLIR01000024.1 GCF_003428155.1 Fastidiosibacter lacustris | reverse complement strand
CTAAGTATTTAGGTGAGATTGAAACCATTAAATGGCGCGAGAAGGGAATAAAAAGCAATATTTATCGAGTCGGTAATTTAGCGTTTATGCAACAAAATGGCAAAGTACAAGAGGATGTTGAAGATAACTCTTTTGCTAACTATGTGAAGTTTATCGCTCAATTAGGGTGTATTGCTGAAGTTCTGGATGAAGTGGAAATCTCCCCTGCCGATATTACAGCACAAGCGATTGTAAAGCTTTTTAACAAAGTAGAATTAAGCAATGATACTTATCACGTTTTTAATCCAAATTTAATTCGATTATCCGACATGCTTACAGTCAAAAACCAACCTCTCGCTAAAGTGAGCTTTGATAAATTTATTGACGATTTAATTGATTATTTACACAATAATGATAATAGTGATTTAATTGGACGATTTTTATTACGCATGGGCTGGCAAGAAGATCAGAATTTTATGAGTAAGTTTAATCTATTAATATTGCAAAATAAAACTGAAAATATCTTAAAAAATTTAAAAAACTTTGATTTTAAATGGCAAAAGATAAACGTTTTATCGTTAAATAACACCTATCTCAGAGAAATAAAGATAGAAAGTAAGGAAGCATTATGCCAGTAGATATCACTACAATTACGCCATCTTTTGAAGAATTTGCAGATATGATACCTCAACCTATTTATGGTACTGATTTACAACACAAAGTAACTTTTATGAATAAGTTTGCTGTTAAGGCAGCAAATATCAACTCTGAAAAAAATTGGTTAGGTGTAAATGCTTTTGATGTCTATCCAAAAGAAATAGCAGTTAAGTTGATTAAAAATAGAAATGATGTTATCAATTATAAAAAACAGATCCACTGTGAAGAAATTGTTAAAGATCAAATCACAGGTGACACTAAAATTTTTGATACTACTATTGCGCCCTGGCGGAATAAGAAAGGGGAAGTAATTGGAACTTTAAATATTTCCATCGACATCACCGAACGCAAAAAACTCGAGACTGAAACCATACAACAAAAAAATGAGTTGGAAGGAAAAGATCAAATCAAAAAAGAATTCATCAAAAATTTTAGTCATGATGTTAATTTACCCATTAATGCGTTAGTAGGTAATCTTGCGCTTTTAAAAATTTTGGGTAAAGAAGATGAAAAATTCACCAATTTCATTAATCAATTAAATAAAAACGTTATGTCGTTACATAAAATGCTTGAGCAGATGACCGATGTAATGCTGAAAGAGCAATTTGAGCATATAATTGTCTTAAGTGACTTTGATTTATCACTCATGGTTCAAGATGAAATTGAGCTTGCTAAGGCTTCGATTGAACAAAGTAAAAAGCTTTCTGTTTCTTATTCTATGGATAAGACTATACCAAGCAAACTCAATGGTGACCTTTCTAAAACAAGACAAATTTTACGTAATTTGTTATCGAATGCGATTAAGTACACAAAAGAAGGAGAAATTACATTGGAAGTGAAAATCATCGATCATAAAGAGGAATGGGTAGTTAAGTTTATCGTTACTGATACGGGTATGGGTATTGCTGAGTCAGATCGCGAAAAAATATATAAACGAGGTAAACGTTTAGTCAGTTCTTATGAAACAAATATTCATGGTACAGGACTCGGTTTATATATTGTCAAAAGCAACCTTGATCTATTAGGTGGCAAAGTAGACTTTGAAAGTGTTGTTGGAAAAGGTTCTACATTTTGGGTTGAGATACCATTTAAGAAAAATAAAAACTAAGGAAGCATTATGCCAGTAGATATCACTACAATTACGCCATCTTTTGAAGAATTTGCAGATATGATACCTCAACCTATTTATGGTACTGATTTACAACACAAAGTAACTTTTATGAATAAGTTTGCTGTTAAGGCAGCAAATATCAACTCTGAAAAAAATTGGTTAGGTGTAAATGCTTTTGATGTCTATCCAAAAGAAATAGCAGTTAAGTTGACTAAAAATAGAAATGATGTTATCAATTATAAAAAACAGATCCACTGTGAAGAAATTGTTAAAGATCAAATCACAGGTGACACTAAAATTTTTGATACTACTATTGCGCCCTGGCGGAATAAGAAAGGGGAAGTAATTGGAACTTTAAATATTTCCATCGACATCACCGAACGCAAAAAACTCGAGACTGAAACCATACAACAAAAAAATCAGCTTGAGAAAAAATTAGAATATCAAAGAGCCTATCTTAAATCTTATGGTTACGATTACGTTGAATCTCTTAAGGTTATTTCTCAATCACTCGAAAATATTGAGCACCGACTAATGAAATTGGATATTCCAAATAATGTTCGTACTGAACTTAATGATGAGTTTTATAATATTAATGAAAGTTTATCTGACATATACTCGCTTTATCAAAAAATAAATACATCAATATTAGATCAAGATAAGGAACCAGAAACAAACCAAATTCCTTTGTATTTACAAGAACTGATTCAAAACGAGGTAAATCTTGCAGATGCCTCAATCAGCGCAGAATTCGATGTGAGTGTCTCATTTGATATGGACGAAAAATCCAAACAAAAACTTTATGTCGATTATAAAAAAATCCGTCACGTTATCCGCACTTTATTTGCCAATTACACAAAAGCCATAGATAGAGACAGCAGAAAAAAAGACATTCGTTTAACTATTACTGCCGAAGATGGTATGAAAGATAAATTGTATGTTACTTTTGAATTTGATGGCAATATGCCTTTTCTAGAATTAGAAGACGGTAATATTCGTGCAGAGCATCTTGTCTATAAATCTCAAAGCCATATCGCCACGGATAAACATAACTTTGCTTATGATCTTTCCTTAGCCAAGTATTATGCTGACTTGCTCTGTGATGGCGAAGAATTGAATGACTCATTATTTGAAGGACCAAGATTTTCGTTTACCTTACCGTTTCGTAAAGTCGAAAACGATGGTAACGCCAAAGTATTTAAGCCTGTGTTGATTAAGTGATGCCTTTAATAACAGATTCAGTCAAAAACAAAATAAAGTGTTAGGAATCTCAAATAAAATTGGACGTTACAAGCATTCAATTGCCATGCAAAAATTAGGTTGTTATAAGATGCATAAAACCTTATATTCTAACTAATAAATTAGGGGAGGATATAACACAATGAAACTTAATCAATTAAAAACTCTTGCTATTTCTGGCTGTGGTGCAGGAATTGAATATTATGATTTTGCAATATTTGCATATTTTGCACCTGTAATCGCAAAGTCATTTTTCCCTGAAGAGTCAGTTGCTTTAGGTATTATATATGCTTTTCTAATACTTGCTCTTGGTTATTTTATTCGACCTATTGGAGGATTGATTTTTGGCTTTATAGGTGATAAATACGGCAGGAAAACGAGTTTCTTTTTTACTATGCTAACCCTAGCTTTATCAACCCTTTTAATGGCAATTTTACCCAGCACTGAAACTATTGGTATATCTACAGCTATCATTTTCGCTCTACTAAGAATAATACAAGGACTAGCCATAGGCGGAGAAATCCCAACTGCAATATCATATAGCATTGAACACTTCCCTAAGAAAAAAGGAATGGCTATTAGCGTTATTTTCTCATGTCTTGGTTTAGGAATTATGCTAAGTACATTTGTTTTTATGGTCATTAGTTATATTCCAGTGTCAAATCCCTTATATGAGTATGGTTGGAGAATCGCGTTTCTATTTGGTGCAGCACTCTCTATTTTGATTTATTTCTTAAGAAAAGGCTTGTATGAAACTCCTGAATTTCTAGCATTCAAGAAGGAATATGCAATTAAAAATAATAAGATAAAACACACTAAAAATATCGTTATCGGAATACTCTTGGTTGCTCCTGCAGCAATGCTTACAACGCAATTATTTTTGTTTCTGCCTAGCTACGCAGAAACTTATTTAACTATCGATAAAAAACTTGTATCAGATCTTATTTTTTATGGCTCTTGCGTTATGATTTTCAGCTGTTTTCTTGGAGGAATTATCAGCGACTATGTAAATAAGAAACTCTTTTTCTGCTGTCTAACTATAGCAACATCTATACTTGGTCATTTATTTTATAGTAACCTAATTAATGGTTTTATTAGCGCGTTTACCTTGATGCTTATCTTTGCTTTATTTGGTATGATGGCATCAACATATACTGTCATTATTGCCGAAATGACTCACATTGGTTTTAGATGTCGTAGCATTGGGCTATCGTACAATATTAGTTATTCTATTTTCAGTGCCCCAATACCCGCATTGTCCGTAGTTATTTTAGATAAATATGGTTTTACGATGCTGCCTTTTTGGCTAATAAGTGGATCAACTGTGTTAGGAATCATTGGGATGTTGCTGTTAGCGCTAGAGAAGTATTCAAACAAAAGATTTTTGCTATCGTTGGCGGACTAGTAATCTCAGAAGCTGAAACTTAGGCAACGTATAACAGTGAGCCGATTTTATTGGCATATATCCTTATGCTTCCGCCGTAATATCATGATATAGCTCAGGTCTCCTATCACGGAATAGACCCCATGCAAAGCGGTTTTCTTGAAGCTTTTTCAAATTGAAGCTCGCATAGAGAATATCGTCACCTTGGCGCGGTGATTCTGCTATTTTCTGTCCAAAGCCATCTGTAATAAATGAACTGCCATAAAAAGTTGTCTGGATGCTACTATCACTTTCTTCCCCATAGCGATTTGCAGCAAGAACAGGAACCATGTTTGCTGCTGCGTGTCCTTGCATTGTTCGCTGCCAGTGATCTTTTGAATCATAGTCTGGTAAATGTGGCTCACTACCAATTGCAGTTGGATATAAAAGCAAATCTGCACCTTTAAGCGCCATAATCCTTGCTGCTTCTGGAAACCATTGATCCCAACAAATTGCGCAGCCTACTTTAGCATATCTCGTCTGCCATACTTTAAAACCTGATTTTCCTGGTGAGAAATAATATTTCTCTTGATAACCTGCACCATCAGGAATATGAGATTTACGATATATACCTAAAATACTTCCATCTGCATCAATCATCGCCACAGAGTTAAAACATGTGTTTCCAACTTTTTCAAAGAAGCTTGTTGGCAATACTACTTGATATTCCTTAGCAATTTTTCGCATTAAACCAATAAGTTTACACTCCTCTAAAGTTTCTGCCATAGCAAAATACGCTGGATCTTGGCGTTTACAAAAATACCAATATGACGGCAATTCAGGCATCAAAATAATTTGTGCACCTCTTACTGCTGCCTCAACAACTCTTTGATTTAAGTGTATGATATTACTATCAACGTCATTACTGAATTTTGATTGAATAACCGCTACTTTAACAGTCATTTTATTTTCCTTTTTCTTTTATTAAACTCTTATTCATTTCTATTTTATGCAATTTAAGTCAAGGTTTTGATGCCACAGAAGCTTATAGAGATTTTTAACACTTTGGCTGTTGCATGGTAATGCAATGAATACCACCGCCTCCTACAACTAAATCCTGTACATTAATTTGATGAATATCATAAGTTGGAAACTGTTCTTGAAGGATGGTCTTTGCATTTTGATCTTCTTTTTCCTGATCAAACTTTGGCATAATCAAGGCACCATTACAAATATAAAAATTTAAATAAGATAATGCTAAGCGCTCACCTTGAAAACTCCGTTTTTGAGGCTGAGGAATTTCAACTACATCAAGATCTGGTGCGATCTGTTGTAAATAACTCATATTGTGATTATGGCGCACATAGTTTTCATCTAATTGATCATAACAAGCTTGAATACAAATTGTTTTTTCATTACTAAAACATGCCACATTATCGACATGGCCATCAGTATCTACATCCCCGTCTATTCCAAACGGTAACCATAGTTGACGAGAAACGTTTAAATACGTTGATAAGTTTTGTTCAATTTCTTTTTTAGAGAGGTTTTTATTGCGATTAGAGTTAAGCAAGCATTCTGCAGTAGTTAACAACGTTCCCTGACCATTGCTATGAATAGCCCCTCCTTCTAACACCATATCAATTTCAAGCGTATCCCAAGATTCAATTTGTGCAAGCATAAGCTTTAGTTTTTGATCTTGATCATAGGGTAAGAATTTCTCACCCCAAGCGTTAAATCGCCAGTTCAAAGCCAATAAGCTACCATTATTATTCATAAAAATTGGTGCACTATCGCGAGCCCAAGAATCATCAGCCTGATATTGAATTAAATGAATATGTTGAGACAAATATTGACGTGCAAGCTTGATTTGTTCTGGTGCCACAATCACCTTTACTGTCTCATATTCACTGACTTTATTAGCAACATTTGCATATACTTGGCAAGCCTTTTCAAAATTTGGCCAAATTTGATAACGAATAGGCCAAATCATCCATGTTGCACTATGTTTTTGCCACTCAGCTGGCAAATATTTTTGCATTCACAGACTCCTCATATGTAGTGAATTGTAAATAAGGAAACCCATTTAACATATTATCCAATAATGTTAAATCATTAGTGGTAAGCTCAGTTTGTGCATTGTATTGGCTAAGCCGCTGAAATTTAGATAAGAGAGATAGAGGATTATGCCCATATTGACATAATAAAGCATGATAGTCTTCTGCCGCTTCAACCGATATTACACATTCATCATACATATTAAAGTTTATCTCGACCCTACTAGTCTTGCCAATGACGTTATGCTTACTACTTAACATGTCTTGATAACTACCAACAAACATAAAGGCAAGATCCCCAATTTCAGTCATAGGTAAGGAAATATAATCCATGCCATCTTTGCCCTTGATGACACCATCTGCATCACAAGAAATATCAAATATCTGACAATCTATAGTTTCCGTTGCTGAATAATGTCTTACGGGTAGCAAAGGAAAATGCTGATTAATTCCCCAGTGATCTGGTAGCGATTGGAATAACGAAAAATTTAACCATAACTTGTATTGATTTGTCTGATCGATATAACTTAAGTTACTACTCCCTAGAAGAGTGTTTAAATCAATGTCACCTCTTAACCATTGATCTTGTGTCGCTTTATCATAACTTGTTTGTGCAACAGAATCAAAACACAAGGTTTGATAAAGTGGGGACACAATTAACACACTAGACATCGCTGTCATTGCACGCCCAGATTCTGTAATCAGGTTTGGATGAGGTAAGTCGAATAAATCAACATAATAGCTAAATGTTCTAACAACTGTCTGCGCATAATAGTCAAATTCAAAGTGTGGTTTTTGAGTATTTAAATAATCAATACCCAAACCACCACCTAAGTCGATTAAGTTTAAGTTAACACACTCTTTAAGCAATTCTGCATATAAACAAACCATCATATTGATATGTTTTTCTACTTGTTTTAGATTCTTAAGTTGTGAACCAATATGACCGTGTAAAAGTACGACCTTATGTGCAAGATTTAGTGCCTTAATTTCATTTTTTGCACTTAATATGTCTACAAGACTCAAACCAAACTTTATACTATGTAAATCATCAATAAAAGGTTTAGTTCTAAACCCTAAATCAACGTAAACATGATCTTCTTGAGCTAAAGCTTTGACCAAAGTCACTTCGCTAACATGCTCAAGCACCATCACCACTTTAAATCCAAGTTTTGCTGCCAAATTCCCCAACCGATAAAACTCAAGGTCCTTAAATCCATTACAAATAATACTATTTTGTTTTGAACTGATCGCCAAAACACTCAAAAGCTCAGATTTACTACCGACTTCAAAACTAAACGGTAAATCGTGCTTATGTGCACAATTCTTTAATGTTTGCATAACATTAGCATTTGGATTGACTTTAATTGGGTAGGCTAATTGATAATGTCCTTGATAACGATAATTTCTCATCACTTTATTAAAACTTTGATAGAGCTTAAGCATTCTATCTTCTGTAATATGTCTAAAAGTAAGCACACAAGGCTTTTTGGCACCTTGCTCAAGTGCATTATTAACAATGTCAACAAGAGGCATAAATTGCTCAAAATTCTGTCCATAATGAACGCATAGCTGATTATTCTGATCATAGCTAAAATAGGGTTCAAAAGTTTGAAATGCCTTTAATGAAAATAAATGGTTTTCCATAGAAATCCTCCTTCTATGAAAATTGTTAATGGAATTGCATCACGTTTAGCTAGCGTAATACCTCTACGACATACTGTGGCAAAGCAAACACGTCAATATGCACCAATGGTGTATAATAACGCATTTTAATACCACATTCACACTCAAAGCGCCCCTTAAACTCACCTTGTCATCTAGTTGTACCACAACTAGAGACAAAGCTCTTAAAAATCTTACATAAATTAACAACAACATAAGCTGCTGTAAATAAAAATTTTATTAAAAAGAAATAAAAAAAATAATTAGCAAATAAACATCAAGATTTTATGATCTATAAAACACCTAAACACTTGACCTTTTAGCATATTTTTTATAACCCCAATAAATAATCATCGGCAAAAAAACAGCAGGAGCACCAAAGTAAAACGCAGGACGCAACTCTTCATTCCATAACAACAACACTAAACAAGCAATTTGTAGCCAAATCCCCAAAAGTGGAACCACAGGATAAAAAGGTGTTTTAAACTTTCCCTTTAATTCGATGTTATTCCGTTTACAATGCTTTCTAAAGTTATACTGCGCCCAACAAATTGAAATCCAACAAATTGCACCAGTGAACCCAGAGATACTTAACAAATATGAAAATGCAGTTGTTGATGAAAAAAAGTATGACAATATTAGAAAGATCCAAATACAAACCAAAGTAAAAATTGCAGCTATCATCGGAACTTGATGGCGATTCAAGCGCGAGAAAATTTTTGGTGCCATTTTTTGTTGAGAAAGTCCATATAAAGCCCTTACACTTGCATACATGCCACTATTAGCACAAGAAAATGCCGCCGTTAGTACAACAAATGTAAATATGCCTGCTATCCAATGAAAGCCATATTGTTGCAAAGCTAATATAAAAACAGAAGTGTCACTGTCCATTTTACTCCAGGGAAAAATAAGTACTAACAGAAAAACTGGTACTAAATATAATAGCACGATGCGAATAGCAATATTGCGTGAAGCGCGTGGAATCGCAACATCGGTATCTTTAGATTCAGCTGCTGCCAAACAAACGATTTCCGAGCCTTGAAAATTAACCAATAACATGACCATCAAACTAATTAAAACAAGCTTTCCTTTAGGGAAGAAACCACCATCTCCAAGCAAATACTCAGTGCCAATCGTTGGCATTTTGCCACTACTTTTATATAAACCAAAAAATATAAACAAGGCTAATATGCAAAACATGATAATTGCAGAAATTTTTACAATTGCTAGCCAAAACTCCATCTCACCAAATATGCGTACTTTGGACAAATTGATAATGGTAATGACAAACCCAAATAACATAGCCCAACTAAACGCTGGCACACTCGGAATAATATAGTGCATTATGATTCCTGCAGCCGTGCACTCTGCTGGAATATATGCAATCCAGTTTAACCAATACGACCAACCTGTCCCACAGGCCCAAGTTGGTGAAATGTAGTCACTGGCGTATTGAATAAATGAACTGGAACTTGGCATTGCAACCGTTAGTTCACACAAACATAACATCACAAGAAAAACGATTAATCCACCCAAAGCGTACGAAATTAAAACGGCAGGTCCAGCTTGAGCAACAATATAACCTGTTCCAAGGAAAAAGGCCGATCCAATAATTCCTCCTAAAGAAATAAGTTCAAGGTGGCGCAGTTTAAGGTCTTTTCTTAATGTTTTTACTTCCGTCATAGTTGATCATGCCTTAAGTTAGAGTGACAGAAAGTGCGAATATTAGAACCAATTTTTTTTATGGTCAATCAAAATATTAGATGACTAAAACAAAAATTTTATATAACAAAATCCAATATCTAATTTACGACTCAATCACAACGTAAATAATACTAAACAAAAACAACGAAACTTAACTTGTCTAGCTTTACAGATAAATGAATGTGATATCACATCAAAAAAGAAAATTCATTTTTTATAAAATTTTATCAACATTTATGGTTACCTTAAGCTTATTTTAATTTTTGCTTGTGATACTGACTTCACTCAAGGGCATTCGATTATAGGGCAGTACTTCTCTCTCCCTTCTCTTTCAGTATGACCTGTGATCTAAACCCTTGAGACCAAGCAAATTGCCTTGCAGTATACTTTCTCCCTCCCTTCTCATAATCTATACTGCAAGGTAATAAAATAAATTTAAAAGCTGCATAAGCTTAATATAAATTAAAGGTTTTGATTAAGCTAAAATTCAATCAATACTGAATTTTGCAAGTAGTTCTTAAAAGATAAACTTCTACAACAAATTTTTGATATGACCCTCAAAATTATCAATATAATCTTGCAATGTAGCTTCATCTCGATCTAAAAGGGTAATTAGCTCTTTAGCAAACCCCTCTATGAGAAGCGTCATTGCATCATTGTTTGGGATCCCACGAGATTTTAAATAAAATAACGCTTGATTATCTAAATAACCAATCGTTGCACCATGTGAACAAATAACATCATCCGAATAAATTTCAAGTTCGGGTTTGGTATTTATTTCAGCACTATTGCTTAGTTGAATATTACGGTTATTTTGAAAAGCTTTAATGCCATGCAATCCTTTATTCACGTAAGCCTTCGCATTAAAGGTTGCGGATGCCTTACCTCCAACAACACCTCGAAATGATACATCACTTTGAGTATTTGATGCCAGGTGATTAACATAAAAGTGATAGTCCGCTCGTGCAGATTGCGCTAAAGTATAAATACCTTTTGCATTAAAAACAGCGCCTTCTTCTAGCAAATCAACATTAAAGTCAACACGATTGAGTGCCGATTGTGATGACAATTGAAAGGTTTCATAGTAAGAATTTTTATATAGCTTCACAAAAATACTATTTGTGATCAAAAGTCTTTGCATGGTTATGTTTGCCAATACGTCATATGTATAATGCACGTCTTCTGCAAGGTCAAGCTGTGTTTTAACGTTGATTGCAGTTAAAACATGACTAAATGTAATGTAATGTTCACGAATAAAGCATTGTGCCGATTTACCCACTTTGATGTGATTATGATAGTTTAACAACATCCCCGCACTGCCATCACTATGAGCATAAGTAATAAGGATAGGTTTAATTAATTTAATGTCTTGTTTAACTTCAATGTAAACACCTGCAATCGTTGACGACATATTAAGTAAATCTATTGCATTTATAGCATCTTCTGCATCTAGGTTCAACTTACTTTCTTTTGTGAGTATATTTTCAATAACAAGCCCTTCAACTTGATCAAAGTAAATTAAAGTACCATCAATAAAAACAATATTATAATAAGTACCTGGATACAGGTTAAGCAAAGACATAAACTCAGCTGCATTTTTATTATGACTTAACTTGATGGTTTTAATGTTGTATTTTTGATATAAGGCATTTAAATCAGTATAGCGCCACGCTTCACTTTTTTTACTTGGGAAGCCTGCCGCATTAAAAGCCTGCCAAGCACTTTGTCGCTTTGCAATTGTATTTTTATCTACAAACGGTAACTCTTCTAAAGCCTTCTCTAAAACTAACATTTTTAAACTCCTTGTTCATTAATCCAAGCATAGCCTTTATCTTCAAGCTCTAATGCCAACGAACGATTGCCCGATTTTACAATCTTGCCATCTGCGAGCACATGAACAAAATCTGGCACTATATAGTTTAATAGGCGCTGGTAATGAGTGATGACAATAAATCCTCGCTTTTGATCACGCATATGGTTAGCACCCTTTGATACAACCTGCAAAGCGTCAATGTCAAGTCCTGAATCCGTCTCATCAAGAATACAAATTTTTGGCTCTAACATCATCATTTGTAACATCTCATTACGCTTTTTTTCACCACCTGAAAACCCATCATTAACACCACGTTTCATATACTTTTGATCCATTTCTAGAATTTCCATATTTGCACGCAGCTTTTTCATAAAACTCATTGCATCAAGCTCAGACTGGTTTTGTGCCTTACGCATACTATTAACCGCTGTCTTTAAGAATTGCGTATTACTTACCCCTGGGATTTCAACAGGATACTGGAAGCTTAAAAATACACCTACATGCGCACGCTCAGATGCGTCAAGTTCCAAAAGGTTCTTACCCTCTAATAGCACTTCTCCCTCTGTTACTTTATAACCAGGTTTTCCTGCTAGTATATTACCTAGCGTACTTTTACCAGCACCATTTGGTCCCATAATCGCATGTACTTCACCTGGATTGATCCTAAGGTCAATACCTTTTAAAATCGCTTTATTTTCAACTTTTGTATGTAGGTTTTTAATTTCTAACAACATCTTTTTTACCAGTTCTACCTTATTCTTTTAACTCTTTAGTACTTCAAGTACTATTGGCATATTAGCACTACTAGCCAATCGCCCCTTCTAGACTAACTTCTATCAATTTTTGTGCTTCTACCGCAAATTCCAGTGGTAACTTCTTAAATACGTCTTTACAAAAACCATTAACGATCATCGCCACCGCATCTTCGTTACTTATGCCGCGCTGTTGACAGTAAAACAACTGTTCATCTGAGATTTTTGAAGTCGTTGCTTCATGCTCGATTTGCGCTGTTTCGCTTTTATTTTCAATGTAAGGATAAGTATGCGCACTACACTGATGACCAATTAAAAGAGAATCACATTGTGAAAAATTTCGCGCATTTTCAGCAACAGGCAAGGTACGCACCAACCCGCGATATGTATTTTGTGCGCATCCTGCTGAGATACCTTTTGAGATAATCGTGCTTTTGGTATTTTTACCCATATGAATCATTTTTGTTCCCGTATCGGCTTGCTGAGCATGACGCGTTAACGCAACTGAGTAAAACTCACCGATACTATTATCACCTCTTAAAATAACCGATGGGTATTTCCAAGTGATTGATGAACCAGTTTCGACTTGTGTCCATGAAATTTTTGCATTCTCCCCTTTGCATAGACCACGTTTTGTTACAAAATTGTAAATGCCTCCCTTACCTTCTTTATCACCAGGATACCAATTTTGTACTGTAGAATATTTAATCTCTGCATCTTTAAGTGCAATGAGTTCAACAACTGCTGCATGTAGTTGATTCTCATCACGCATAGGTGCTGTACAGCCTTCTAAATAACTGACATAGCTGCCTTCATCCGCAATAATGAGCGTACGCTCAAATTGCCCCGTATTAGAAGCATTGATTCTAAAATATGTTGATAGTTCCATCGGACAGCGTACACCTTTGGGAATATAAACAAAGGAACCATCACTAAATACAGCTGAATTTAAAGCAGCAAAATAATTATCAGTTTGTGGCACAACGCTACCGATGTATTTTTGCACCACTTCTGGATACTTCTTTAGCGCTTCTGAAATAGGGCAAAATATCACTCCTGCTTCAGCAAGCTTTTCTTTAAATGTTGTGACAACAGATACCGAATCGAAAACAGCATCCACTGCAACACCTGCTAACATTTCTTGCTCATGCAAAGGGATTCCTAGCTTGTTATAAGTTTCGATTAACTCAGGATCCACCTCATCCAAGCTTTTGGGTTGATCTTTATTGAATTTTGGTGCTGAGTAATAGCTAATTAACTGATAATCAATGGGTTCATAGTTAACGTGTGCCCAAGTTGGCTCCTTCATTTTTAACCACTTACGATATGCTTGCAAGCGCCATTGCAACATAAATTCAGGCTCATTTTTACGTGCAGAAATTTGACTAATAATACCTTCGTCAAGGCCTGCTCGAAAAGTTTCTTGTTCGATATTTGTCACAAAGCCATGCTTATATTCTTGATTGATTATTTTGTTTATCTTGTCATCAGTCATAATGCTTAATCTCTTTGCTATTGATTTCTCTATTTATGAGTTCTTGTATCGAAAATACATTCAATGTTTCACGCACTTTCTTATTAATCACATGCCAGTAACTACTCATTTGACAATTAGTCACAGCACAATACTTAAATCCTTTCTCACAGCATTCGGTAAAAGCAAGTTGCCCATCAATCGCTTCTACCACATCCAATACGGATAACGTTTTGATATCTTTTACTAACTCATAACCACCCTCTGAACCGCGTTTGGCATGTAAAATCCCCTTGTTGCTTAATATTTTTAGAATCTTACGTAAGGTTGGCAGGTTAAGCCTCGTCACTGCCACAAGATCGGTTGCGCTATGTAAAGCCTGTGGGGATTGTGCAATTTTCAACACAGTCATAACCGCATAATCAGCAAGTTTACTGACCTTTAACATCAAAATAGGACTAACTTAGTATCATTTGCACCCAGGGTAATCAGTTTTAACGTTTGTGTCAATAAATTAAGATCGAATAAAGTGCACTCAATTGACATCCCTCCATCTCTAAAGGAAGGGGATATGTTCTAATTAAGCAGGTTGGTACTTACTCACGCTTTCCCATTCTTATGTTTGAGTTTACACTGCTCTTTTTCTAATCTGTTTTCAATATGTTATAAGGCTTTTATTTTTATAGTTAATTGGTTTTAAATTGTCTGCCGCAACATTGAAATAATTATACTTTTTCCATACATTGTAGTCTCCAAAAATATAAGCTCTTTTTTTTGCCCTTGTAATGGCAACATTAAGTATATTGGCTGTTGAAGCAACCCATGCGTTGGAACCTGGATTCTTTCCACCAAGCACTATAAAAACGACATCACTTTGCTGTCCTTGAAAAGTATGAACAGTCCCTAATTTACTTTCACGTGAGCCACAAGAAATATCATATATAGCATTAAACGGCGAGATGATAAAGTATTCTTCTCCTAATTCTTCCTTATATAGCTCAATAAAATTGAACAGTTCAGTTTCTTCTTTTGTTGATCCGTTATTTCTAAAGTCTTCAGTCTCTGAATAAACATTAATCCAACCACTCTTAGGAAGGGAGTTTATTTTATCCTCACTCTTAATAGGTGGTGTTGCTAGAACCATTTTTTGATTATACGAAATTGTATTTGATATGTTAAACATTGGATTTACACAGCGAGTATGAACAACTAACGGCATTCCAACCCATACTTTCTTATTTTCAACAGTATAAAATGAGCCATATATATTAGCATTATCTGCGAGTTGTTGTGCTGATGATACAAAAGGTGAATATATATCATCAATATTAAAATTTTCTTGAAGTATTTTTATTACAATCTCTGGAGCTGTAAATACGGGTTTTATCTGCAGTGGATCTCCAATAATTAAAGCATTATTTGCTCTATTTAAAGAACCAATTAAAGATTGCGGGGTGGCTTGACCTGATTCATCACATAGCAAAGTACCATACTGAGATATATTGCGGAGCATCGTATAAGATGATGCTAGCGTGGTTGATATAACTGGAAAAACATAAAAAATAGCAGAGAAAGCTTTTTGTAGTTTTATTTTATCGGAGTTACACAAATCTCTTTTTGCATAATTATCATGGTAAAACTTTATTTCATTGGCAAATTTATCAATGTTGAGCAAGAAAATAACTTCACTAATTTGGATACTTACCTTAAATAGCTGTGCTTTTTTCTCAAGATAATTAGGTTTATTAAACAGGCTATTTTTTTGTATATTTTCTTCACAAAGCCGATAATAGTTCTCATTATTAATGTTGCAATCCTCACTTTTCTTGAGAAGAAAGGATTTAAGATTTATCATTTTTTGACACTCGTTTCCTTTCGCCTTTTGAATAGATATATTTTGGCTTAGCTTGCTGCTCAAGTCATCTAGTTGCTTTTTGGTTTCTTTATTTTCACTATTTACTTTATGCAGTTGGCTTAAATGATTGTCTAGTGTTGCTGCTATAGAAGATTTTTCATGAACAAGTTTATTAAACGCACTATTTTTGAAAATTTTTGCAAAAAAACCAAAACTCCCTATCGCTGTCTCTTTCACCACTAAGCGATGATTTGTGATCTTAATCTGTTCATTTAAAAAAACACTCTCTGCATTTAGCTCATCGGCTCTACTCTTATGCTTCTGAATTTCTGATTTCAATGATGCTATACCGCTAGAAGTATCTTTAATCGAAGTTTGTAGGGTGTTTATTTTCTTATCTAGTTCGTGCAGACCTGATAGTTGCTCAAATAATTTATTGATACTTATAATTTCTGATTTTATAGCTAAGAATTCACTTTTTAATCTAGCCATCCTATGTGTCAAATACTGATGATCTCTTAGTCTTTCATTGTGCAGGTTTCTATCATCTTCAATATAGTCAAGCACAGATTGAAAGGCAGTTTTAAATTTTGTAAAGTTATCCTTTTTTCCTAATGTTAAAGCAATGAAGCTCCAATATGTACGGTCGTCTTTTTTATTGTCTTCGCCTTCATCCTTTTGTTCTTTATTAGTTATAATAGAGTCATAGAATTTCTTTGCACAATCGTGAAGCAAAAAATCCTCTTTACTAGCTTTAAGGTAATCAAAGTTTATCTTTTTAGCTTGAGGCAAGTCCTCAGTTATATTTTTAATGGCGCTATTATTGTGAGAAGTGACTAATATCTCGTACTTTCCGCATATATCATCTCGTAGAGAATTATTGTCAAATATTTTACCATCACGCTTGAGATAATTTTCCACTCTTTTAGTTACGATATAAGCAATAACATCTTGTAATAGTGTTGTTTTCCCAGTACCTGGAGGACCATTAATGCTAAATATGTTCTCATTTGATTTATTATGATTTGAGATAAAAAGGTTTACTGCTGCTTGTTGTGCATAGTAAAGGGCATGACTATTTGGCCACCGACTATTTACAAGTTTAAAATATTTAAGGTCATTGATAGATTTTCTAGTATTAATATTGCCATCATTCACATCAATACGCTGAGATTTCCCCATAATATATGGCAATGAGAGTTTACTAAGTCTTTCACGAAGAGAATCAATATAGTAACTCGTTAAGCTCGTTTTAACGATTGAATGAATACGTCTAATATTGTGATTCTCATATCGTTTAGCAAAAAAATACGGTTTTTGAATACATGAAAAATTTTCAGGTATATTTAGTCTGTCTTTTATGTGACGAAATATTGAGTCTAAAATTTTTTGATCTACAGGTTTATTTTAAGAAACAAGCGGTGGTGTATAGAAAAGCTCTTTATCAAACCACGTGATTAAATATAAATTTATAGGAAGATTTATACTAAAGTTTCTCAACTCATGCTTGGTATATAAAAAAACAAAGCTAAACGGTTGTTCCGATGGCAATTTAATTGCTGAGTTTAATAAATATTCTTCATGACAATGTTCATAGTGTTCTCTTCGACGTTCTGCAAAACATATATAAGGATATTGACGAGGTTCTTCAATCTGATTGTTTTTTACTTTGGATATTTCATCAAGGATATTAGAGGCATTCTTGCTACATGGGTGAGATAACGTATTGGCAATGTTAAGTATTTCATTAATAGTTTCGTTAAAAATGTATAGATGTGTACACTTATCACATGATAATAATGTCTTTAAAGCATTTGGATACTGACCAATCTTAAGAAGATTTTGAACATCAGGTATAACAATAGTATTGCTTCTATTGATCACCTCATGTTTTATTTTAAACTCATCACTATATCCCTCTGCAAAGTTATTCAGTTCAAAATTATTTAACTTACTTTTATCAGGTAGCATAGCTGATATATAAAAAATAGGATTTATATTAAAACAATTACCTTTAATTGAAACTATATTCAAATTATGATCAAGATATAGGTATGCTAGATAGGTACAATCTTGCTTCTTTATTTTCTCAAACTCTTTTTCAAGTGCATTAATAATATCTATATCTTCGCCTAGTAAACCACTTTTCTTAAAAGCATCGTAAACGTATCTTATTGCTTCTTTTGCTTGGATAAGTCCTAAATAAACTTTATATATATTAGTTGTTTTATTGTCTATTTTTACTCTATAGTCCTTGTTATTCGATTTGCTATATTCATTAGCTATTTGTTTAAATTTATTAATCTGTGATAAGTCTAAAGGGGAGACGTTTTCTTTTGCACAATTGAATCTTTTAAAATCAGATAATTCACATAATTGCCAAAATTCAAGAACTGATTCAATACTATCCATACGGTGATATCCCTCCTAATTGAAAATTAATTTACTATAATATTTCCTAATACTCAACCACGCAAGCAAAGACCCTATATCTTTTACAGGGTAATCGCATTTAAAAGTTATTGGTTTATGGAAAACTATGTAAAAAGCGACATGAATATAATCAATAAAACAAGTTATGTGAAGCAGGTCACAACTAATTATTACTCTACCTCAAACTGTCTTAATAGTTGTAGAGAATAAATAAAATGTCCTAAGTAAGAACACATGAATTGTCCGGTCTAAACTAGACTATTAAACATCCTAATTAAATAAAAGAGGTGCTTTATGAAATAGACAAAAATGGCTCTTGGATGAGTAGACTGATCCAAACGATCCTTTTTCTAAATAATTTGAAAAGGTGGCAAATTATCTAATAATGCTTTACCATAAAATTTTGTTTTTAAGCGCCTATCCAAAATAATCACTTCACCAACATCCGACTCAGTGCGGACTAAGCGACCAACCATTTGAGTAAGCTTTAAAGAAGCTTGCGGCAAGGATATATCCATAAATGGCTTGCGATTGATAGATTCTAACCACTCAGCGCGCGTTTTATCAATCGGATTTGTTGGCACAGAAAATGGCAGTTTATGAATAATTAAGCGTGTTAAATATGCACCAGGCAAATCTACTCCTTCTGAAAAACTATCTACACCAAAAATAACTGAAGGTTTAAAAGCATCTATGCGTTTTTTATGGATGGCAATCATTGCTTGCTTTGAGCGATCTCCTTGAACTAAGGTAATTTTTTTCAGTTGAGCACTAAGACGCATATAGACTTTTTCCATTGCATAGATACTCGTAAACAATACCAAAGCACCTTCATGCAAGTCCTTTAAATAGAGTTCATTAAGTAGTTTTGCTGTTTCATCAATATGATTTTCTTGCTGTACTGGTTCATTTTTCATATTAGGAATAATCATCTTTGATTTTTCATAATTTAATGGTGAGGGCAAGAGCAGCGTTTTTGCTTCTTTTTTAAGCGCTATAGCATTTAAAAATCGATCAAATTTCCCCAATGAGCGTACAGTCGCAGAACACAATACCACCCCGTGTTGAACGTGTTGCCAGAATGCTTGTTTCAGCAATGATGCTGCTTCAATTGGTGAAGCATGAATATCATAATCTTGAAAACTGGTTGCCAATATATCCGTTTGGATTTCTTCCTGCTTGATTTTTTTATCATGTGGAATAACCCACTTTGCAATCGGTGGGGAAGTGGCTGAGTTTATCATCAATGACCATACCATCTGCAAATTTTGAGCACGCTCCAATAAAAAACCCATTTGGGTAAATTGTTTTTCCAAACTACTTACTGAATATATTTCATTTTTTTCAATAAAATTATCGAGCTCATCTTTAAGTTTTTGACATTGTATAACATAGAAACTCGCAGAAGTTTTAATTTCTGTTGCAAGCTTAAGCATTTCATCGTCCAAATGTTTGATACGCCACACGGTTTCTTCTTTTTGTGCTTGCCGATAAAGTGGATCTATAAGTTGTTGCATATAGGTGAGTTGCTGAATGAGGTTTGTACATACAAGCTTCCAATTTTCACGCCGAGTTTTATCCGCAAGTTCTGCTGGTAAAGCATTTAATAACTTATCAACATCGTTAATCCAAGTGTGAGAACCCAATAATGATGCAAAACCTGACAAAGACTTTAACGCTCGATCTGGTAAATGATGGCATTCATCAACTATGTATATACTCTTTTCAAATTTAGGTAAAATCGAACCATCTCCTAAATCTAAATGAGATAGTAGTAAACTGTGGTTAGTAACAATTATGTCTACTTTTTTTAAGCCTTGACGTGCTATCAAAAACGGGCATTCGCGATAATATTCACAACGAGTAAATGAGCATGAGCTACTGGTATTATATATCTCTTGCATCAGTGTTTTTGAAAGGGGTTCCTCTAATAAATCAAAATCGCCATCCCAATCTTTTTGAAATCGCTTATCTAAACTTTCTGCTTCGGTAATTAAATCAGTTTCTATTAAGCTATGGCTATGCAATTTCCGCGGACACAAATAACGTGAACGCCCTTTTGCTAGCTGATAGCTAAAAGCTAAATCATGTGCTTGTAGTAGCTTGTGAATAAACGGTAAGTCTTTATCCATTAATTGCTCTTGCAATGCCACGGTTGCTGTTGATAGAACAATGGTAAGTTTTTCATGTCCTTGCTCACATCGCATTTTGTTAGCTAGCAGAGCACCCAATAAATATGCAAAACTCTTACCTGTTGCCGTCGGGGCTTCAATTATAATTTTTTCATCATTAACCAGTGCTATTTTAACAGCTTCAATCATCTGAAGTTGTGCTTCACGCATGTGCAAACCAGCGTCTGAAAATAGTTTTTTAATATCAATGCTATAATACTCTGTCAAAATTACTACCCAACATTATAACGAAGCCAACAATTGTTCTAAATAAAATTGACCTATATGATCAAATGTCACTAAATTGTCAAAACCCATATCTAATACCGCTTTGAATGTTCCATTTTCTATCCAAGGCACGATAATTTCACATTGCATTCAACTTGAACATACGATTTGATCACTTTTCAGTGCCCCATTCCTTAAATACATCATGAGTGATAATCCAGTATGACAATTGATATGGTTAGTGATTATTGTTTAATTTTAGTATCAAAAGCCACTTAAATAAGTACACACTAGCATCTTAATTACTCTATATTCATTTATACCTATTAGGTATTGGTTTCATCTAAGCTTAATATACCTATTGCGGCGTCGTATTCAACAATCTCAGCATAACGCGCCCAATTAATAAAGGTATTAAACACACGTACAGCTTCATCATCGCTTAAATAATCTTCAAGCTCAGATAAGAAACGTGATTCTGGCGCTTTTTTATTTGGGCGTTCCTTTAAAACTTTTATCACATGACGCGCCAATGGAATATGCTGCACTAAAAGCTTAGAAAAGATCACTTTACGCTCCTCAATATCTGCGGACATAAAGTGTTTACCCAAGGTAGTCATTGTAATATCCCCATCTGATACACTAGCTAAATGAAGTACGGATAAAGTTTCAATAATTGGAAACAAATCATCAATATCTAAGCGCACATGATCTGCCAAATCAGGTAAGTCGATTGAGCCTTTAGCTTGTAAATCATCCATCTCAGTCAATAATCCAGTTAACTCAGAAACTTCAGCATCTGGCAATCGATAACCAATATTAAGTGCTTTACGCTTATTCATGCGCTCAGTTAGCTCTCTTGTTTCTGCTGTTGTCATCATTCGGTATACTTCATCAATTAAATCGGTGACAGCCTCATCTTGAGAGTTTCTTGGATGAGGTAAGTCAACTTTAAGTTCTCCTCGAATAAAGCCAGGATTACTACCAAAAATAATGATTCTATCCGCTGTGAGCACTGCCTCTTCAATATTATGAGTAACATATAAGATTCCCTTCATCGCATCATTTTTTTCCCATAACTCCAATAAATCTTCACGCAAATTTTCTGCCGTTAACACATCAAGTGCTGAGAAGGGCTCATCCATTAACAACAAGTCTGGCTGCAATACAAGCGCACGTGCAAAACCCACACGCTGACGCATCCCGCCTGATAGCTCTTTGGGATATGCGTTTTCAAAACCATCCAAACCAATCATATCAATCGCTTTTAATGCTTTTTCTTTACGCTCACTGGCACTGATATTACGTGCTTCTAGACCTAACTCTACATTTTGCAATACGGTCAACCACGGCATCAAAGCAAAGCTTTGAAAAACCATTGACACATTAGGAACAGGTCCTGATACCTTTTTGTCGCGATAAATTACTTCCCCTGTAGTAGGTGCAGTCAGTCCTGCAATGATTCTTAGCAAAGTAGATTTACCAGAGCCAGACTTTCCTAGAAGAGCAATTATTTCACCTTCTTTCATTGTAAAATCGACATCTTCAAGTACCATTAAATCTTGCTTATCAGGTTTTTTAAAGGCTTTGGATACCTTGTCAACACATAATATACGCTGTATTTCCTTTGAGCTCACATTGTGAGCTTTCGATACTATACTATCGTTATTAATCATGATTATCCTTTATTTATTAAGTAGAGTCGTTTCTTCTTTCTCACGCCAAATTACATATTCATACTAAAACGCTTTTCAGCGTAATTATAAAGTTTGCGCCAGAACAATTTATTTGTAAGCACTACCAAAACACACATTACTACCACACCTAGCGCAATATTTGCCGTATGATCGCCTGGTGCATTATATTGCTCAGAAATATAAGCACCAATCCCTGAAGCCATAATCACTGAATCTTTACCCCAATTGATATATTCGCAAACGATACTTGCATTCCAGGCACCACCTGCAGCAGTAATTGCACCTGTTACATAAAAAGGCATAACAGCAGGAAACAAGAACTTAAACCATTTTACAGTTCCTTTTAATTGCATATTTTTAGCAGCCATTTTAAGTTCATGTGGAATAGCAGAAGCACCAGCAATCACGTTAAACAAAATATACCATTGAGTACCTAATGCCATCAGCAATATACACCAAATATTAAAATTCAGATTAAATGCAATCACCACCGTGCCAAACAATCCGTATAACACATTTACTGGAAAAGCTGCAAAAATTTGAGCGTAAGGCTGCACTTTCTCAGCGACAGTTGGGCGCAAACCAATCCAAATACCAATAGGCACCCAGATAATTGAAGCAATGATTATTAATATAAATACACGTAACCCTGTCAATAGCCCATATCCAAATACTTTTAAAGTTTCAGCAAATGTAATGGGTGCCTCCTTGTTGCCATAGATAAACTGCCATGCAAGATAAATGAACAGACCAATGCTAACAGCGACACACAACTGCCAAATTGCCGCCTGTAGACGCGAATTACTCCCATCATCTTTTTGATGCTTAAGCTGATTGTAGTTCTTATTTAAGTCCTTTTTAAACCACGAAATATTGACGATGCGATTTGCTTGTAACGCCATAAAATGGCTAAAGCCTTGCAAAATTGTTGAACGTTGCAATAGTTTTAAAAACCATGAATTGGATCCTATTTCTTGCTGTATTTCTGTAACAACAAACTTTTCTGACCATTTAACAATTGGTCTAAAAATCAGTTGATCATATAAAATGATCACCACAAGCATTACAATAATAGCTAAAAAAACCGCACTAAAATCACGTTCATTATTAGCTTGATCAATAAAAGTGCCGATTCCTGGAAGATTAATGGTAGCAGAAGTCGTTTGAGAAAAATTAACAACGATGCTCTCAGACGCTACAATCATAAACCAACTGGCTGACATTGACATCATCGTATTCCATATCAGACCAGGCATAGAAAAAGGTACTTCCAATTTCCAAAAACGCTGCCATCCAGATAGCTGATACATATCAGCAGCTTCTCTTAATTCCTTTGGTATTGTCTTTAACGATTGATAGAAACTTAGCATCATATTCCAAGCTTGAGCAGTGAATAACCCAAAGATAACAGCAAGTTGAGCACCCCACAAAGAATAGGGAAAGATAGCTAAAAATCCTGTAATCGTGATCGCTAAAAAACCCAAAATAGGAATGGATTGTAAAATATCAATAATAGGAATAATAATGCCCTCAGCACGTTTACTCTTAGCAGCCCACGCCCCAATTACAAAGCTAAAAACGAATGAACAAAAAAGTGCGATAAACATTCGAACAGTTGTATTTGCCGCATACTTTGGCAAATTCCACAAATTCATAGAAACATGCTCATATTTAGCTAAAGTATCAATATTACGATAGTCAACACTACCACCCAAGCTACTACACACCCAAGCAATAATAAAAATCATAGACAATACAAAAAAGAGTGAAAACAAATCCCATTTGCTAGGCAATAAACGTGTCGCTGGAATATTATAGAACGTTTTTTTCATATAGTTTAACAATACTGCCTATCTTCATATTGAGGGATTCTACCTCATAGAAGTTGCAAATGAAATAACGGATTAAGAGAATTACACCAACCAAAACTTAAATAATTTTGAAACATAAAGTGTAATGTGTATAAGTTTAGACTTGACCTGACAGTTGCCTATTTTTCAAACGCGATTTTTGTCAGATATGGTTGAGCAATTCAACCTTCTCTTGCCAGTGCGTTTTCCCATCAGTAAAAGTTGCTATTGGTGTT
>NZ_QLIR01000023.1 GCF_003428155.1 Fastidiosibacter lacustris | reverse complement strand
CGTGAATACCAGGCAGATCCGCTGGGGGCATTGGCGCGACATTTTGGCTGGCAGTTTTTATCGTATTGTTATGGCACAGTGACAGCGTTTGGTGGGGGTTTTGTCAATGAAATAAGTTTTGGATTAATGGACTTTAGTTACGATGACAAGCATAAGTTAGCGCATTATGCAGGTTTAATTGCAGCGAATGTGCTAGGGGGAATACCGAAAGCGGGGTTAAGTGCCACCGTCAGAGGTGGCAAGGCAATGGCAAAGGTGGCATTGCCAAGGGTGATTAAGGAAAGTGGGACGGTTGCGAGGAAGGTAAGTAGTGGTGCTGAAAACGTAAACGCGCAATCAGCTCTTAGAGCGAAATTATCTGGACTAGAGAAAGCACAGCAAAATGCAGCTACTACACGGCAATTACCAGATGGGCGCGTTCGTTATTACACCCAGGAAGTTCCTGCTAGAACGGAAGGTCCAACTCGAGGTGCTTCTTTTGTTACCGAGCATAACCCCCAAAATGGAAACGTAAGGCAGTGGATGGAAAGTTACGATCATGCAGGGAGTGTGAACAGGGTGCACCCCAAGTCAATTAATGGCCAAACCGTTAATTCTCAACATTATCCTCCAGTTACTAGGGAGTTAGGGTTATGACGTTTACTGCAAAAGAACTAAGTAGTGTGTTGCAGGCTGAGCTGGATAAAGGATATGACGTCGTAAGAATCGCTCGCGTTGCATTCCAGCTTTATCAAGATCATGGAGTTGGGTTGGCTCCTGATCTTGATGAGATACTACTCCAGCTGATGGCTATGGAGGAAGGTCCCGAGTTTGAGTATTCTGTTGAAGAACTTAGGAAGCTTGCCCAGGATTTACAAAATAAGCAATAAAGGTCTTATGATTTCAATTTTTCCGCTCTTTCTTAGGCGCGTAAATGTCAGTTGCACTACCCTCAAATACCTCTGTTGCCATCATTAGCGTTTCTGACAAAGTTGGATGGGGATGGATGGTTAAAGAAATATCTTCCGCATCACAACCCATTTCAATGGCTAGGGTCGCTTCTGCAATTAACTCGCCTGCATTTGGTCCAACAATACCTGCACCAATAATGACGTGATTTTCATCATAAAGCACTTTAGTCAAACCTTCATTTCGACCAATACTCAATGAACGACCACTTGCTGCCCAAGGGAATACTCCCTTGTCGTATTTGATTCCTTTTTCATTGGCTTCTTTTTCTGTGACCCCAACCCACGCCACTTCTGGGTCAGTGTATGCTACAGCTGGAATACATTTTGGCTCAAAATAATGCTTATAACCTGCTATAACCTCCGCAGCAATACGCCCTTCTGGGACAGCTTTGTGCGCAAGCATCGGTTGTCCCACAACATCACCAATGGCAAAAATATGTGGAACATTAGTTCTAAGTTGGTTATCAACTTTAATAAAGCCACGCTCATCAACATTAACACCCGCTTTTTCTGCATCGATCAGTTTACCATTTGGTGTACGTCCAACTGCTAATAAAATACGGTCAAACCTCTCATTTTCGCGTGGTTTGTCACCTTCCATTGACACATAAAGACCATCATCTTTTGCTTCGACCTTGGTCACTTTCGTTTTCAAACGAATGTCATACCGTTTAGACATCATCTTTTCATAAGGCTTCACAATATCTTTATCTGCCGTTCCCATAAGTTGATCCATAAATTCAACTACCGTGATTTCAGAACCAAGCTCGCTATAAACTTGTGCCATTTCAAGTCCAATAATGCCCCCACCAATGACGAGCATTTTTTTAGGAACTTCTTTCATTTGAAGTGCACCCGTTGAATCAATAATACGAGGATCCTCAGGAATAAATGGTAACTTAATAGAGCTTGACCCCACGGCAATAATCGCATTGTCAAAAGCGATGGTTTTAACACCCTCTTTCGTTTCAACAGCAATTTCATTACTTGAAGTGAACTTGCCATAGCCTTCCACAATGTCAACTTTACGTTGCTTAGCTAACCCTTTTAAGCCACCTGTTAGTTGGCTTACGATCTTGTCTTTATAACCCAAGATTTTATCTTTATTGAAAGTCAAGTTGTCAAAGCTGATTAAGCCATCTTTTTCCAGGTGACGCGCTTCATTGATCACTTTAGCAACATGCAAAAGTGCTTTTGAAGGAATACAACCGACATTTAAACACACCCCACCAATCGAATCATAACGCTCAACAAGCACGACTTTTTTACCTAAATCTGCTGCACGAAATGCTGCACTATAACCACCAGGACCACTACCTAAAACAACTAATTCTGTTTTTATATCACTCATCTTTTTTACCTTAATTTATTTTCTTACAAAAGCATTTCTCTTAAATCTGCCAGAATTGCACAGTAACGCGTTAAAAACTGAGCTGCTAATGCGCCATCAATTACTCTATGATCAGTCGATAACGACAATGGCAACATGGTTCTTGGGATAAACTCTGTACCATTCCACACAGGTTTTATGGCTGATTTTGACACACCCATAATCGCCACTTCAGGCATATTAATAATTGGCGTAAATGCAGTTGTACCAAGTATACCTAGGCTTGATATGGTAAAGGTTGCCCCTTGCATATCATCTGGTTTTAATTTACCTTCACGCCCCTTTTTCACTAAGTCCATGATTTCGCGTGAGATCTCAAAAATACCTTTCTGATCGGCATTTTTGATCACAGGTACAACCAAGCCTTTTGGGGTATCAGTGGCAAAACCAATATGATAATATTTCTTCACAATCAAGCCTTCGCCATCGTTTGATAATGAACTATTAAAGCGTGGGTATTCTTGTAATGCTGTTGCAGCTGCTTTGATTAAAAACGAAAGTGGTGTAACTTTGACCCCTGCTTTTTCTGCTGCTGTTTTTTTTGCATTTCTAAATGCTTCTAAATCAGTAATATCTGCATCGTCATAAAAGGTCACATGCGGGATTTTAACCCAATTGCGTGCAAGATTCTTGGCGCTGAGTTTATTAATACGTGATAACGCTTCGACTTCTATTTCACCAAATTTTGCAAAATCCACCTGGGGATCAGGTAATAAGTCTAAACCGCCCCCACTGGATACTTGACCAGTTTGTAAGGATTGCACTGCTTTTTTAATATAGTTATCACAGTCTTCTTTCGTGATGCGTCCTTTTCTACCAGTCGCAATGACACGTGATAAATCAATCCCCAAAATACGTGCTAATCTGCGAACCGCAGGGGAGGCATGTGCATTGGTATTGGGAACTTTAGATACAATAGCAGCTTGTTCAACGACTGGGCTTTTTACCACCTCTTCAACTTGCGCGGCTTTAGATATCTTATTTTCAGTTGCAACTTGACCTTGTGACACAAGAAGAGTGAGCACCAAGTCTCCTTTAGAAACTTTATCACCGACTGTAATTTTGACATCAACGACTTTGCCTGTGTAAGGTGATGGGATTTCCATTGAGGCTTTATCGGTTTCAAGTGTAGCCAATGAATCTTCTTCTTTGATTTCATCACCTGGCTTAACATTCACCTCAATGACATCCACATCTTTATAATCACCAATATCTGGTACTTTTATCTCAAGCATTTGCGCAGCTGCAATTTGCTGTTGTGAACCTTGCTCAACCGCACTTTGAGTGAGGATGGTTGATGAGGCTGTTTCATTTGTATTTACAGCATCTGTTTCAACCAAAAGAACTAATGAACTCTCAGACACTTTATCACCTACTTTGACACTCACTTCTTTTACCGTACCAGAAAAAGGTGCAGGTACCTCCATTGAGGCTTTGTCTGTTTCCAAGGTGATCAATGAGTCTTCTTCTTGAATGACATCACCTACTTTGACGTTGACCTCAATCACGTCAACATCTTTATAGTCACCAATATTGGGTACTGTGACTTGTTTAATTGCCATGAGTTTTTCCTTCTTCCGTCATTTATTTAATGATAAGCTGGATCGACACGATCTGGATCAATACCATATTTCTTAATTGCCTCTACTACCAATTTTTTGTCAATGGCACCTTCTCTTAACAAACCACTTAAAGCAGCAACGACCACATAATAACGATCTACCTCAAAGAAGTGACGTAAATTTGCACGTGAATCAGAGCGACCAAAGCCATCTGTTCCTAATGTAATGTAGTTAGTTGGCATAAACTCACGAAGCTGCTCGGTATATAACTTAATATAATCCGTTGACACCACTACAGGTCCTTTGCGATTTTGAAGGCATTTTTCAATATGTGTTTGCTTTTGCATGTGTTCCGGATGTAACAAGTTCCAACGTGCAACCTTACGACCATCACGATAAAGCTCATTGGCAGAGGTCATACTCCAAATATCGCTTGTAACACCAAAGTCTTGTTGCAATAGATTTGCTGCTGCTTCTACTTCGCGCAAAATCGTGCCTGATCCCATGAGCTGAATGTGTTTGTTGCCATTGACTTTTTCAGCTGCTTTTAATAAATACAAGCCTTTGATAATATCTTGCTCTACCCCCTCTGGCATCGCGCGGTGGGTATAATTCTCATTCATCAAAGTAATGTAGTAGAAAACTTCTTCTTGCTCGACATACATGCGTTTCATCCCACTCCACAGGATAACAGCAAGCTCATAAGCGTAAGTTGGATCATAAGTAACGCAAGATGGAATCAACCCTGCCTGGATGTGGCTATGACCATCTTCGTGTTGCAAACCTTCACCATTTAAAGTAGTACGCCCAGCAGTACCACCTAACAAAAAACCCTTTGCATGAGAATCAGCTGCCGCCCATGCCAAATCACCAATACGTTGGAAACCAAACATAGAATAATAAATATAAAATGGAATCATCGGAACACGATGAACACTATAAGAAGTAGCTGCGGCTAACCATGAACAAAAACCACCTGCTTCATTGATACCATCTTGAATGATTTGACCATCTTTAGACTCTCTATAGTACATTACTTGTGCTTTATCTTCTGGCACATATTGCTGCCCACGATGATTATAAATACCCAATTGACGGAATAAGCCTTCCATCCCAAAGGTACGTGACTCATCCACCATAATCGGGACTAAATGATCTTTTAGGTCTTTGTGACGGGTCAAGTTGACAAACATACGCACAAACGCTGTTGTCGTAGAGAAATCACGATCACCACTTGCTTCTAAAAATAGTTGAGCAAAATCTTGATAATGTGGAATTAACAACGGTGTGTTATTTTCAAATCGAGCAGGAGCATAACCACCTAATGCCTTACGTTGTGCATGCAAATACGCATGTTCTTTTGAACCTTCTTCAAACTTTAAAAAAGCCATTTGCTCAACTTGCTCATCTGTCGCTGGCACCTTAAAACGATCTCGAATATATTTTAAGGCTTCTGTGTCAAGCTTTTTGACATTATGTGCAATATTTTTTGACTCGCCCCACTCACCTAAACCATAACCTTTAATCGTCATCGGTAAAATAACAGTCGGTTTACCTGTATTATTGTTAACCGCTTTTTGATATGCTGCATAAACCTTAGTTGGATCGTGCCCACCACGCATTAAGTTTTGCACATCTTCATCACTGTAGCCTTTACCTATTTCTTCAAGCTCAGGATCACCACCAAAAATTGTTTGTCTTAAGTCTGCTCCACCATGAGAACTTGCAAACTGCATCTGACCATCGTTCATTTGTGCTAAGCGTTGTTGCAATTTACCATTTGTGTCCTTAGCAAATAGTGGTTCCCAGTTGCTTCCCCATAACACTTTAATTACATTCCAGCCAGCACCTTTAAAGATTTGTGCAAACTCCTCAACGATTTTGCCATTACCATCTACCAAACCATCAAGGCGCTGTAAATTACAATTGATCACAAAAATCAAATTATCCAAGCCTTCACGTACCGCACGATTAATTGCACCTAGTGATTCTGGTTCATCCATCTCACCATCACCACAAAATGCCCAAACTTTACGATTTTTTGTATCTGCCAGTTTACGTGCTTCAAGATATTTCATAAAACGCGCTTGATAGATTGCCTGCAAAGGTCCCAAGCCCATAGAAACAGTAGGAAATTGCCAATAAGTTGGTTGCAGATAAGGATGTGGATAGGATGACAAACCTTCCTCATCATTAAATGCTTGTTGTCGAAAGTTTTTTAATTGTGTCTCGGTTAAGCGACCTTCTAGATAAGAGCGCGCGTATATAACTGGGGTTGTATGACCTTGATAAAATACTAAATCCCCTGCTTGCTGCTCATTTGGTGCATGAAAAAAGTGATTAAATCCCACTTCATAAAGGGTAATAATAGATGCTCCAGAGCCAATATGTCCCCCTAAAGAACCATCTTTTTTATTAGCTTTTGCAACCATAACTGCTGCATTCCAGCGATTGAGATTCTCGATTTTGTTCTCGATTTCTAAATTTCCTGGATAGGCTGGTTGATCTTCTACCTTAATCGTATTCATAAATAAGATGCTTTGTGAAGGTCCGTAAGCACTCTCAATCCCAATTTGATTAGCGTGATCCAATAATCGATTCATTAAAAAGCTTGCGCGCTCTATTCCTTCACGCGCAACAACATCTTCAAAGGCTTCTAGCCACTCTTGTGTTTCTGTTACGTCAATATCGTGAAATCTTTCAGACATATTGCCTCCATAGACAGTTTCAAGTTAGAAATTTGACTTTCAAAAATGGGAATAATTATAAACGTAAGACCCATCAAAATATAGGCATATCAGCAATTAAGTAAAGTTTAGCTTGCGTTTTAGTACGCTTGAAAAACCCAAGCAATCAAGATATTGAAAAGTGTATCAGATTTAATACAAAGAGATACTGCTTTGAAACAGCATTTATCAAAAGATGCTGTTATAGTTTGGACATTGCATAAATCCTTGAGTAATCAAGGGGTGATTAACATTATTCTCTGCTAGGGTGATTCCCTCCCTCCTTTCCCCTCTCTAGCAGAGATAATTTGTATTGTAACTGTTCAAAAAATTCATCTTCAATCATGGGGAAAATCTCCAGATACCACCAACTCTTATGTGCAAATAACTGACATTTGACCGCATCTTTGTAGGTCATGATAACAATTGAAGATTCATTTTGTAAAAATAAAAAATCTTTTTTTGTATAGCTATAGTGATCAGGAAATATATGGCTATCAACAGTCAATCCAAGCTGTTGTATCGTCTTAAAAAATCTCTGTGGATTGCCAATCCCTGCAACCGCATGGCAGCTGTTACCAAACTCTATTTTAAATTGAGAAATAGATTTTTTCTCAGCTGTGAGCAAATTAACAAGGTAAATAGGTTTAAGTTGCATCTGATACAACTTTTTATGAGTTAGTTTCAGTGTGTGACTTACACCACCATTAAAAATAATTATATCAGCTGTTTCTAAGCGCTTAATTGGTTCACGCAAAGGTCCTGCTGGCAAGCATAAGCCATTACCAAACGTTCGCTTACCATCAACAACGATGATTTCAATATCTCTTGCAAAATAATAATGCTGTAAACCATCATCACTAATAATGACATCAACCTGAGCCAAATTGCTTTCAATAAACTTAAGCGCTTCAACACGTTTAGGGTCAACCACAATTGGCACATCTGGCAACAAGCGCTTAAGCATATATGGTTCATCGCCACATGATTTGGCTTGTGTTGTATCGTCAATCAAAAGTGGATATTGAGCTGCATGTCCACCATAACCACGTGTAACAATAGCGGGATTCATCCCTTGTTGCTGCAAAAAAGAACAAATTGCTTGCACCACTGGGGTTTTACCCGTACCACCTACGGTAATATTACCGACAACAATCACTGGTAATTTACTATGATAAGCTAGGCTTTGGATCTTATGTTTACGCAAAATGCTAACAAGCTGAAATAACCAAGAAAAAGGTCTTAACAGCTGGCACAATAATGTTTTTTTTGCTTGGTACCAATGCGCCTGAATATCCATTTATTAACCTCGATCACTTGATCATTTAGCTTAGCGATTGCTGGTATAACTGACGATATAAGCCATTTTCACTTTGTAGTAGTTCACTATGCTTGCCAATTTCGACGATTTCACCACCATCCATAACAACGATCTTATCAGCATGTTCAACAGTAGAAAGCCTATGTGCTACAACAAAAGTGGTACGATTTTTCATTAAATGCTCTAGGGCTTGCTGAACAATACGCTCAGATTCATTATCTAGCGCACTGGTTGCCTCATCTAAGATCAATACAGGTGCATCTTTTAATATTGCTCTTGCAATTGCGACTCGTTGGCGCTGTCCACCTGATAAACTTAAGCCATTTTGCCCAACCTCTGTATAGAGACCTTTTGGTAATTTTTTAATAAAATCCCAAGCATTTGCAGCTTTAGCTGCTGCTATAACTTCCTCTTCACTGACTTCACCTTCTCGACCATATGCAATATTATGAAATATCGTATCATCAAATAAATTAACATGTTGTGAAACTAATGAAATATGACTTCTTAAATTACATAAAGTTAGTGACTGCATATCCACATCATCTAATAAAATTTGACCTTTAGTTGGCTCATAAAAACGTGCTAACAGATTAACCATGGTCGTCTTGCCACCTCCTGAACGCCCAACTAAAGCAACCGTCTGACCTTTTTCAGCGATAAGGTTAACGTTTTTTAGTACCATTTGTTTTCCTTCAGGGTATTGAAAACTTACCGCTTTAAATTCAACTTCACCCTTCACATTTTCAAGCTTATTAGTCCCTCTATCTGCTTCAGGAGTATGATCTAAAATCTCAAAAATATCCTCTGTTGCGGCAATGGCTTTTTGAATTGTCGAGTTAACGTTAGTAAGGTTTTTAATCGGTTTTAAAATAGCCATCATCGATGCAAAAAATGATACAAATCCACCAGCATCTAACCAACCACCTTCTTTTAAACCATAAGTGGCAACGATAAATAAGATAATCGCAATAACAATCGCACCGATAAATTGAATAATCGGTGAGGACAACCCATCTAACATTAAAGTTTTAATTTGTTGGCGATAAGTATAACTTAAATTGTGATCAAACTTTTGCAGCTGGTATTGCTGACCACCAAAAATACGGATTTCTTTATAGTTGATCAATGATTCTTCTGCAACGTGTGTTACCGAGCCCATCGCCAATTGTGTATTGCGACTATAATGGCGGAATTTTTTACTAATCCAAGTAATAAAAACAGTTAAAAATGGCGCAACCACAATCACTGTAATCGATAATTGCCAGCTTGTTACCACCATCACAATAACTAATCCAATTACAAACGTTCCATCTTGAACTACGGTAATAATCGCTGAACCTGTTGCACTAGTCACTTGATCTACGTTATAAAGCATTTTAGATAATAGCTTTCCTGAAGAAGTTCTATCATAATAATGCGCTGGCAAATCCAAAAAACGTCGAAAAAGCTTTTTACGGAAACGATAGACAACGCTTGCTCCTAGTTTCCCCATGAAAAATGAAGATAGAAATGAACCAACTCCACGCAAGGTAAACAATAATAAAAATACCAAAGCAATGGTTTTCAAAAACTCGCCCCCAGTTGGTGTAAAACCTTCATTTAACAACGGTTTAATCAAATACATTGCATAAGCATCACAGCCAGAATATACAATACTACCAATCACAGAAATAATGAGTAAAGGCCACAATGAATGCACTTCCCATAACAACCTTCGATATAAACTATAGGTTTTCTTGTGCACATTTTCAGAAAGTTGCATATTAATTTTTGAGATCCAAAACACAAATTAGACAGAGTTTACCGAAATTTATTGATAACATAAAGCAATAAGCCAATTTGGATAAATAGAAATAAAATAACATGAAAACGTATTTAGTAGGTGGGGCAGTACGCGATAAGCTCTTAGGCCTCAAAGTAGAAGATCGTGACTGGCTTGTTGTCGATGGTTCAAGCCAAGAAATGTTAGATAAAGGATTTATTCAAGTTGGCAAACGATTCCCTGTTTTTTTACACCCTGAAACTTATGAAGAATATGCACTTGCCCGCACCGAAATAAAAGTAGATAAAGGCTATCAAGGATTTACTTTCAACACAGAAGATGTTCGTTTAGTCGATGATCTAAAGCGTCGAGATTTAACAATTAATGCAATGGCAATCGATGAAGATGGGTTGTTACACGATCCATTTAGGGGCAAAAAAGATATAGAAAGTAGAACACTTCGCCATGTCAGTAATGCGTTTTGTGAAGATCCCTTACGGGTGTTGCGCGTTGCACGTTTTGCTGCCAAATTTCACTACTTAGGTTTTACGATTGCACCTGCAACACAAACACTTATGCGTACAATTGTTGCCAATAATGAATTAGAAAGACTATCATCTGAACGCATTTATCAGGAATTTATTAAGGCTTTTTCAACACCAAACCCAGAAATCTTCATTCAAACTCTGCAAAATACTGGTGTCTTTAAACACATTGTTTCCCCTCTTGCAAAACTTTCATATAAAGATCTATCTCATATCATCCACGCTAAGACACAAAACTGTCAACAAACTGATATTTTGTTTGCCTTACTATTATTTCCACTTGCAAATGAAGTACTAATAAGCAAAGTTTTATCACAACTAAGAACTCCCAAAGTTACACAAATATTATGCTTAGAAACATATCGGTATCATCATTTTTTTAGCAATATTTATGCTTTTTCAGAACAAGAAATATTAAGAACTTTAAAAGCAGCTAACGCTTTACGCAATACACAAAGCTTTGATCTACTCATATATACATTTCAATATATTTATCATGAACACCCTCAAGCTTTAGCATCCATCACGCTTAGCCAGAATATCGTACGCGCACTCAAAGAGTATAATTATATCGCTGAAATTAAAGACTTAAAAAACAAAAAAACTATTGCAAAAGTAGTTGAAAAAACACAATTAACTATAATCCAGCAAGCAATAGAAAAAACCTAAGTTGATAGGATTATTGTTGATAGACCAGATAGATTGTGTTACTGCTCCAAACTCATCAATGACGCATTACCACCTGATGCTGTTGTATTGATACTAATTGAGCGCTCAACTGCTAGGCGATGTAAATAAAGTGGTCCACCTGCTTTAGGACCTGTTCCAGATAAACCTTGTCCACCAAATGGCTGTACGCCAACAACTGCACCAACGATATTACGGTTAATGTACATATTGCCGACACGAATGTGCTTTATAAAAAAATCTATGGTTTCTTGAATCCGACTATGGATACCAAAAGTTAAACCATAACCTGTTGAATTAACGTCTTTGGCAACTTTGTCCATCTCATCAGCCTTAAAGCGTATGATATGTAATACAGGACCAAATACTTCTCGCTTAAGTGCTTTGATACTATCGATTTCAAACACCACAGGATAAATATAGTTACCTTTTTCTAAGGTCTTATCACTTGCAATCTCATGAACAAGCTTGGCAGATTTACGCATATGATCGATATGTGCTTTAAGATTTGCTTGTGCTTCTTGGTCAATTACAGGTCCTATATCAGTTTCAATAAATGCAGGATCATGGACCTTAAGTTCATTCATCGCACCTTTTAACATGGTAACAACCGTATCAGCAATCTCTTGTTGCAAATACAACACTCTTAACGCAGAACAACGTTGACCTGCACTATCAAAAGCTGATGAAATAACGTCTTGTACCACTTGCTCTGGTAAGGACGACGAGTCCACCACCATCACATTTTGACCACCTGTTTCTGCAATAAATGGTACAATCGCACCTTCTTTGGCAGAAAGTGTTCGTTGAATAAGTCTTGCAACGTCGGTAGAACCAGTGAAAACTACTCCTGCAACGTGTAGATCTTGGGTTAAGGCTGCACCCACTTCTTCTCCTGTGCCAGGCACAAGTTGCACAACATCTTTAGGAATACCCGCTTCATGTAATAATTTTATTGCTTCATAAGCAATAATTGGCGTTTGTTCAGCAGGTTTAGCCACAACGGTATTTCCTGCGGCAAGAGCAGCTGTTACCTCACCTAAGAAAATCGCTAACGGGAAATTCCAAGGACTAATACAAACAACAGCTCCTCTACCATGCAAGCTAATTTGATTTAACTCACCAGTAGGTCCTGGAAGTGTCTTAGGATTTGCAAATTCAGCTTTGGCTTGTGCGGCATAGTAACGACAAAAATCAACGGCTTCACGCACTTCTGCTAAAGCACTTGCAAGTGTTTTACCTGCTTCACGCACAGCAATTGCCATAAATTTTGGCATATTTTCTTCCAATAAATTTGCGCATTTCTCTAGTGCTTGAGCGCGCTTATTTGCATTAACTAAACTCCAGCTATCAAATGCAGTATGTGCCACTTTCATTGCTATTTGAGCAATAGCTTTATTAGCATTATATACTTTACCAAATACTTGATTATTAGCAGGATTAATAATGTTTTCTGCCACCAGTTTAGAAGTGTCAACACCGACAACTAAGGGTCTAGCAATATAATCATTATGATCAAACTGACTCATCTGTAAAGCAAGTTTCTCAAGGGTTCTGGTATCATTTAAGTTATAACTTTTAGAATTCATTCTTTCTTCTCCAAACATATTAACCGGTAATGCAATTTGCAAATGAGGTAAAAAGCCTAAACACTCAGCTTTTTGCACTGGGTCTTCTACTAAGCTTTCAATCGGTGTTTTTTCATCAACGATACGATGCACAAATGACGAGTTGGCACCATTTTCCAATAATCGCCTTACTAAATAAGGTAATAAGTGCTTATATGTACCAACAGGAGCGTAAATTCGACAAGGTATATTAAAATTGCTCTTACCAACCACATGATCGTAAAGTGCATCACCCATACCATGAAGACATTGAAACTCATAGTCTTTGTATTCTCCCGCTAAGTGCATCACCAATGCTGTTGTATACGCATTATGCGTGGCAAATTGTGGATAAATATGCTTCGTATGGTTAAATATTTTTTTAACACATGCTTGGTAGGAAAGATCAGTATAACACTTATGAGTAAATACTGGGTAATCTTCTAAGCCCTCCACTTGAGCACGTTTAATCTCTGAATCCCAATATGCACCTTTAACCAAACGAATCATGAATCTATGACCTGTTTGCTCTGCCAAATCAATTAAATAATCGAGTACAAAACTTGCACGTTTTTGATATGCTTGCACCACGATACCAATACCTTCAAAGCCTTGTAATTTTCTCTCATACGCAAGTCGCTTAACAAGTTCAAGAGAAAGCTCTAAACGCTCTGTTTCTTCGGCATCGATATTTAAACCGATATTATAGCTTTGTGCTAATTCAACAAGTTTTAAGAGCTTTGGATACATCTCAAGGTGTACACGATCTACTTGTGCAACTTTATAACGTGGGTGAAGTGCTGATAACTTCACAGAAATGCCTGGATTAGTACGTACACTATATTTATGCGCAGCTTTACCAATTGCCTCAATCGCTTTATGGTATTCGTTGTAGTAGAATTCAGCATCTGCCATCGTCGTTGCTGCCTCACCTAACATATCATATGAATAAGTAAAGCCGATTTCTTCTTTCTCTTTAGCACGCTTTAAGGCTTTTTCAATCGTTTCACCCATTACATACTGCTGACCTAAGATTTTCATCGCGTGCATAACCGCGCGACGCACCACAGGGCGCGAACGCTTATCTAAGAAGTTCTTGAGCACGGTTTTAAACTTATTTTGATATAGCTCTGGTTTTAAAATTTTACCAGTCAACATCAAACACCACGTTGCTGCATTAACAAACAAATACTCACTGTCACCAACATGTTCCTGCCAATTCGCACTTGTGAGTTTGTCTTTAATTAGCTTGTCTGCTGTATATTTATCAGGCACACGCAATAATGCTTCAGCCAAACACATGAGGACGATACCCTCATCACTTGATAAATCATATTTGGTCATAAAGGCATCTAGCCCACTTTTACTTAACCGAGTTTCACGTACGCTTGCAACCAAACCACTGGCAATATCCTGTATTTTCAAGCGTTCGTTTTCTGTAAGCGCAGCTTCTTTAGCAAGCTTTTCAACGATTGTCTTCTCGTTACATAACCAATACTTAGAAACCTCTTGCATTAAAGGGGATTGATCAAATTTATCTATGCGATCTAAAATCATGCTTACCTCACCTTGCAAATCATCACAGCTTTCAACTGTAGCATCTTGTGCTTGTCTTTGAGTACCTTGCTGTTTAATCGTTAAAATTTTTGCTACCATTTTTTGGTGTTTTTTATCCACTGGTTTAGACTTGATAAACCAATTAAATAAGTCTTGATCTTCACACTCTAACAGAGTGTGGAACGCTTGTTTTTCTTCATTAGAAGCCTTTAAATATTCACTCTCAATATAAGAAGATAACATCAAATCAAGCTCTAACATGCCGCGCCTTGCTGCCCAACGCACGCGCGCAAGCACCTCTTGATCTAAATCTTGTTGTATATCAATTGCCATAAGAAATCCTACCCATCTGGGACAAAGATGGCTCATGGTAGCATAAAAGATAAAAAAATCGTAAATGAAATTAGCATCTCCTACTTCTTTAAAACTTAAAGAAAATCGATTTACGCCCTGGTTTCAATCCTAAAATTTCGCTACCATTACGCCTTAAGTATTTGTAAGTTTAATAAAAACCAAGCATCATATTGGATAACCTCATGCAAGCAACTTATGATTTTACAAACTTAGAAAAAGCCGTACAGAAATTCTGGCATGACAACCAGTCTTTTAAAGCAATAAAAGATAATTCAAAAGAGAAGTTTTATAGCCTTTCAATGCTACCTTATCCAAGTGGAACACTACATATGGGGCATGTACGTAATTACACCTTAGGAGATGTGATTAGTCGTTATCAAAAAATGCTTGGCAAAAATGTATTACAACCAATGGGATGGGATGCGTTTGGGCTTCCAGCCGAAAATGCTGCCATTAAACACCAAAAGGTCCCTGCTGATTGGACTTATAGCAATATTGACCATATGAAAAAACAACTACAATCACTTGGTTTTGGTTATGATTGGGATCGTGAAATTGCTACTTGTGACGACAGCTATTATCGCTGGGAGCAATGGTTTTTTATTAAGCTATTTGAAAAAGGTTTAGCCTATCGTAAAAACTCAGTTGTTAACTGGGATCCAATTGATCAAACCGTACTTGCTAATGAACAAGTTGTTGATGGTCGAGGCTGGCGCTCAGGGGCACTTATTGAGAAAAAAGAAATTCCTCAATGGTTTATTAAAATCACCGATTATGCTGACGAATTATTAAAAGACTTAGACCGATTACAAGGCTGGCCAGAAGCTGTTAAGGTAATGCAAACCAACTGGATTGGCAAATCAAAAGGCGTTACTGTTTGTTTTGACGTAAATGGCACAAAACTAAAGGTTTTCACTACGCGCCCTGATACTTTGATGGGAGTGACCTATTTAGCCATTGCAGCTGAACACCCCCTAGCCACACAAGCAGCTCAAAATGATCCCAAAATCGCTCAATTTATTAGAAAATGTCAACAAACTTCTACGATGGAAGCAGATCTTGCTACCCAAGAAAAACTCGGTATTAAAACATCATTTTATGCCACTCACCCGATCACCAACGAAAAAGTTGAAGTATGGATAGCAAATTTCGTATTAATGAGCTATGGCACAGGCGCAATCATGTCGGTTCCAGCTCATGATGATCGCGATTGGGAATTTGCTCATAAATATCATATTTCTTTAAAACAAGTGATTGAAACGACAGAAGGTAACACAGATTTAGGCAAAGGTGCGATCACTGAGAAAGGTATTTTAATCAACTCAGGTAACTTCAACGGCTTAAACTTTGATCAAGCATTTAGCAAAATAAGTGAACACCTTATTACTCATAATAAAGGGGAAGTGACAACCAACTTTAGGATTCGTGATTGGGGTGTTTCACGTCAACGTTACTGGGGCTGTCCTATTCCAATGATTCACTGTGATCACTGTGGTATCGTCGCTGAAAAAGAACAAAATCTACCTGTTAAACTACCAAAAGATGTTACTTTAAACGGCACAATCTCACCGCTTAAACTTTTGCCCAGGTTTTATGAAACAAACTGTCCCAAATGTGGTAGCAAAGCAACTCGAGAAACCGATACCTTTGATACTTTTATGGAATCCTCTTGGTATTATGCACGTTACACCTGCCCAAATGCAGATCAAATGTTAGAGGATGAAGCAAATTACTGGCTACCTGTTGATCAGTACATAGGAGGTATTGAACATGCAATCATGCACTTACTTTATGCACGATTCTTCCATAAACTGATGCGTGATGCAGGACTTGTAACAAGTAGTGAGCCTTTTACAAACCTTTTAACACAAGGGATGGTCTTAAAAGATGGTGCTAAGATGTCGAAATCAAAAGGAAATACCGTTGATCCACAACACCTAATCAATAAATATGGTGTCGATACCGTTCGCCTATTTAGTATGTTTGCCGCTCCTCCTGAGCAGTCACTTGAATGGTCAGACTCAGGTGTAGATGGTGCGCACCGCTTCTTAAAGAAAATTTGGAATTATATTTATACAAACAAAGATAGCATCGATCCTCACCTACAAGTCGATACCAATAAACTTGATAGCAACGATAAAAGTGTACGTTTAGAAATACATACAACACTTAAGCAAGCATTAGTTGATTTTGAAAAAATGCAATTTAATACGGTTGTCTCTGCCTGTATGAAAATATTTAATAGCCTACAAAATGCTAATCCATCTGAACTTATTAGCGAAGGCATTAATATTCTATTACGCTTACTTGCACCTTTTACACCACATATTGCACAAGCGTTATGGGTAGAATTAGGATTTGGCAGTGATATTCTAACAGCGGGCTTCCCACAGGTGGATAATAAAGCACTTAAGAGTGATCGCTTTACCCTGGTGATTCAAATCAACGGTAAGCTTCGCACCAAGCTTGATGTGCCAAGCGATTTAAGCCAACAACAAATTAAAGATATGGTCGTAGCACATGAAGTTGTGGTCAAACTATTAGAAGGCAAGGTTATTAAAAAAATGATTTATGTCCCTAGAAAACTTCTAAATATTGTAGTGGGAGCGTGATTAGATGATCAATTATTTATTGAAAAAATGCTTTTTTATCCAGTTTTTGTTCTTAGTATTAGTAGCAAGTTTTCTTTATGGTTGCGGTTTTCATCTACGTAGCTGGAATGAAGGTATGCCAAAATTTATGCAGAAAGTTTATATCAGACATGCAGGTACAGATTTTAATTTTTTAAATACTTTAACTGCCTCCATCAATGCAACGGGAGCAGAAGTTGTTACATCATCTACAGATGCAGATGTTACAATTGACATAAAAAGTGCCACCTCAAGTCGCCGCCTTATTGGCATCACTGGTGGTGCATCTTCTAACGATTATGTCCTAAGCTACAGCGCAAACTACGATATATTGAATAATAAAAATCAAGCCATCCTTAAAAACCAAAATAACTCTGCGTCACAAACCTATACAACTAATGCCACTCAACAACTAAGCAGTAACGCTCAGCAACACCAAATCTACAATAATTTACAATCCCAAGTTGCAAGCAATATCATCTTACAAATACAAAGTATTTCTGAATCACGCTATAACAAACCAAGTAGTGATCATTAATTTGGTGACCTTGTTTTTACCACCTGATGGACGCGCTATTTATGCAAAAACGTTACTTTAAGCCAAGGAAGTACTTGTCGCCAACAATAGGGCAATTGGGACAACACAAATCTATAAATGAATTTACACAGTTATTTTAATACTTTCGAAAAAATTTATAGTCAGAAAACTAAAACTCTAACCTACCACCGTTTATACCACTTCAAAAGTATCCTTCCCCCCCATATTAAAACGCATCTTTTATACAGCAGCTATACTTTCTTTTGTTAACGCATTAAGGATATGGTTAAAGCTAGCACTCGGACGCATTACTTTCATAACTTTCTCAGGGGTTGGATGATAATAGCCCCCAATATCGACCTTCGCACCTTGTACGTCATTAAGTTCAGCAACAATTTTACCTTCATTATCTTGTAGTGCCTTTGCAACTGGGTTAAAGACTTCCGCCAATTGCTTATCTTTTGTTTGATATGCCAGACTCTGTGCCCAATAAAGTGCTAAATAAAAATGACTGCCTCTATTATCAATCTCACCAGCTTTACGGGATGGTGATTTATTATTATCTAAAAATTTAGCATTGGCTTGATCTAAACATTCTGCAAGCACACGCACCTTACTATTATTTGTTTTGTTTGCAAGATCATCTAATGACGCGCCAAGAGCCAAAAACTCACCCAATGAATCCCACCGTAAATGATTTTCAGTGATAAACTGCTGTACATGCTTAGGTGCAGAACCACCTGCACCTGTTTCATACAACCCCCCGCCTGCTAAAAGCGGTACGATAGATAGCATTTTGGCACTTGTCCCTAATTCTAAAATAGGGAACAAATCTGTTAGATAATCACGCAACACGTTACCCGTTGCTGAAATAACGTCTTTACCTACTTTAATGGCTTGTAAAGAAAAGTGCATTGCATCAGCTGGTGACATAATGTGAATATCAAGGTCAGATGTATCATGATTTCTCAAATAAGTGTTAACTTTTGTGATCATATTGGCATCATGTGCTCTATTTTTATCCAGCCAAAAAACAACAGGCGTATGCGTTAAGCGGGCACGCATAAGTGCCAATTTCACCCAATCTTGAATTGCGATGTCTTTAGTTTGACACATGCGCCAAATATCACCCTTTTCAACCTCATGAGATAACAGTACATTGCCTTTTTCATCAATAACGGACACTTTGCCATCTTCTTTAATTTCAAACGTTTTATCGTGTGAACCATATTCTTCAGCTTTCTTTGCCATAAGACCGACATTGGCAACACTCCCCATCGTTCTTGGATCAAACGCACCATTTTGTTTACAAAAATTGATTGTTTCTTGATAAATGCCAGCATATGAGCGGTCTGGAATCATCGCTTTTGTATCATGAAGCTTACCATCTCTACCCCACATTTTACCTGATGAACGAATCATGACTGGCATTGAAGCATCAATAATCACATCGTTTGGTACATGTAGATTAGTAATACCTTTATCAGAATCAACCATTGCAAGCTTTGCTTTAGTTTGATATACGACTTCTAAATCTCTTTTAATCATAGCTTGTTCAGTTTCTGGTAGCTTTTGAAGCTTAGCATAAACATCACCAATGCCATTGTTTGGATCTATGCCAAGGCGCGCAAATTGATCTTTATACTTAGTAAATACATCTTTATAGTAAATGCTTACTGCATGGCCAAAGATAATTGGATCAGATACTTTCATCATCGTTGCCTTCATATGTAAAGACAATAAGATATCATCCTTTTGGGCTTGATCGACTTGTTGTTCAAAGAATGCACGTAGCGCCTTTACACTCATCTTTGAGGCGTCAATCACTTCACCTTTTAATAGTGGAGCCTGAGCTTTCAACAGCTCTGTTGAGCCATTTTTTGCTGTAAAAACAATCTTGAAACTCGTGTTTCCGGCAACCACTACAGATTGCTCACTACCATAAAAATCGCCTTCACTCATGTGTGCTACATGTGATTTAGAAGCTTTTGACCACTCCCCCATTGAGTGTGGATGCTTTCTAGCATATTCTTTTACGGCTTTTGCTACTCTTCTATCTGAGTTACCCTCACGCAATACAGGATTGACAGCGCTACCTAGTATTTTGGTATAACGTGACTTTATTTCTTTTTGCTCATCGGTATTGGCATCTACCGGGTAATTAGGAATATTATAACCTTGAGCTTGTAATTCTGAAATCGCCGCTTGCAACTGAGGAATAGATGCGCTGATATTTGGCAATTTAATAATATTAGCATCTGGTGTTTTAGCCAGCTCACCTAATACTGCTAAATCATCTTCACAGCGTTGTTCTTTAGTTAAACTTTCCGGAAAATGCGCCAAAATACGTGCCGCCAATGAAATATCTTTTGTTTCTACCTCAATGCCACATGGCTTAGTGAAGGCTTGAATAATTGGTAACAATGAATAGGTTGCAAGCATTGGTGCTTCATCTGTATAGGTATAAATCAACTTTGTCAATGTCATATTATTTCCTCTTGATAATTTTAGTTAGGCTGCATCAAGGCATTTAATAAATTTGCCCACTATCATAACAAAATATATGCTCGCCGCATATGAATGTTTGACGCAAACAAATATCTTGCTATAATTTCGGCAGTTTTTAGTGAATAACTCTAATGTTTCTCGTTAGGCTATATAATCAAATAATCAATAAGGATACAAATACCATGGCTAGCCCAGGATTATCTTACCAAGATATACTAAACGCAATCGCAACTTTGCATGCACAAGGCAATAAACCTAGCATCAACAATGTTAGAGATACAATAGGTCGTGGCAGTCCCACCACCATCAGTAAATTTTTAAAACAATGGCGAGACGAGCAGGAAAACGCTGTACCTCAAAATATCAAACAAGAAGTATTAATTACCTCTAAAAAAGAAGAAAACATGCAGCCAATAACTCAAGCAACTGCTTTAGAAAAAACACAAGCAAATCAGGGAAAAGGAGTCACCCAATTAAATCAAACTCAATCCTCTGATTATACTCATAACAAAGTCACAGTCACAAAAAATACCGATCCTATGATTGAAGCGCTATTAGCAAGTTCACAATCATTAAGCAGCGATATCCTCAGCAGTATGTCAGATGAGTGGAGCATGGTACTTAATGAAAGTAATCCCGAAATCAAGGTGCGCAAGCTTTATGCCGCTCTTGTTAAGGAACAAACTCGACGTGAATCTGCTGAGCAGGTGGCAAAAGAGGCACGCATTTATGCCGAAGCACTTAAAGAACAAACAACTCAACGCATTTCTGACCTACGCGATGCCTTAGAAGGACAAATTGCTTTTTTAAATGGTCAAATTCGTCAATTAAAGCGTGAGGCCGAGCAAAATTTAGAATATTACAGAAAGCAACTTGAAAAATCGAATAACGTCCTTGCCGAAATAAAGCGTACTCGTTAATAATCCTACATATCACAGTTGAAGCCTCTAAGTTAATAACGTTACAATACCTCACAAACTTCTTAAATTTTTACTTATCATGAACAAACAAATTCTTGTGATGGGCGCTGGCTCTTGGGGTACAGCACTTGCTTTACAACTTGCTCGTGTAGGTCACCTTGTTTATATTCACTCGTGGAAAACCGAACACAATACCAAAATGGTAAAAGACAAGCATAACAATGATTATTTACCTGATTCACCTTTTCCAGCCAATCTACTTGCCATTGATAACTGGTCATACATTATTCATCAGTGTAGTGATATTCTCATTGCTACTCCAAGCTTAGGTTTTATTGATACAATTAATACTTTAAAACCTTATCTTTTATCTAATCAAGGGATTATCTCAGCGACAAAAGGCTTTTGTCATAATAGTTATCAACTATTAGATCAACTGGTTGCACAAACTTTAAGAGACAATAATTTTGGTTTGATTACAGGACCAAGTTTTGCTAAAGAAGTGGCAAAAGGCTTGCCAACTGCTATTCTTGCTGCTGCTCACGACATTGATTATGCCAAACATATTCAAACACTTTTTAATAGTGAAAACTTTCGTTGTTATAGCTCCACAGATGTAACAGGTGCTGAAATTGGTGGTGCAGTTAAAAATATACTTGCTATTGCTTGCGGCATTTCTGATGGATTAGGATTTGGTGCCAATGCCAGGGCTGGTCTCATCACACGCGGCTTAAATGAGCTCACACAATTAGGTCTAGCATTAGGCGGCAACCTTGAGACTTTTTATGGCTTGAGTGGATTGGGAGATTTGCTTTTAACCTGTACCGACAATCAATCACGCAATCGGCGATTTGGCGTCTTAATTGGGCAGGGGAAAACAAAAGAACAAGCCTGTCGTGAAGTTCAGCAAGTTGTTGAAGGTATTGCTACCACTAAAGTTGTACATAAAATTGCACAAATATATGCAGTACCAATGCCCATCGTTGAAGCCATTTATAATATCATACACCAAGACATGGATATGCTAACGATTGCCAAAAGACTATTAACTCGAGGGCTTAAAGAGGAGTAATGATCTTGCCATTTCCATGACTAAGCCAAACTAGATTAATCTCAAATTCTACAAATAAGGTGGAGAAGGTTTAGTTAGATGAAATATATTTCTCACGTCTGACATGCTTAGCATCAAAACCATATTCAGATAAAAGTGCAAATGCATCATCAATCATATTGGGATTACCACACAAGTAAACGACATCGTGTGCAGGATTTAAATCCAATTTTTCAAAATAACGCTGGACATAGCCTTTTACTTCATCTTCCAACAAAGCATTTTCTTCTCGGCTTAAACAGGCGATAAAATGCAAGTTTGGAGTGTTTTTTACATATTGACGGAAATCTTTAGCATAGATTGCATCTTGTTGATATTGCACACCTAAAAGAATATAAACAGTTTTCACATTCTTTGTTAGAGCCGTTTGTAAGCTTGGTAACATTGCACGATAAGGCGCAATGCCAGTTCCCGTTCCGACTAAAATCAGTTTATCAATAACTTCATTCTCTTTTAATATCAAGCGTCCAGCAGGTCCCATCACATTAAAACACTGACCCTTTTGCATGTTAAAAAAGTTTTCAGAGGCAATGCCACCATCAACATATGAAATTGCAATCTCAATTAAATCTGTTTGGTTTGGAATCGTTGCAACGCTATAGCTTCTACGTCTGAGTTTTCCATCTTCATGATCAAATAAAAACGTAATAAACTGTCCTGGTACAAACTCAAATTTGCTACCATCTGCTTTTTTAAATACTAGATGTTTAACATTTGGTGCGATCATGCTTGCATCCACCAACTCTACTTCAAAGTGTTCAATTGCCATATTTTCTTTATATCAATTTGTTTTAATGAAGGTAGTGTACGTTCCTTGACTTAAATAATCTATGATTTTGTCATTGGAATTTCTAGCGAATCAAGTGCTTTTTTCAATGCGTCAATCGGCAACCCGATAATGTTATTAAAGTCACCTTTAAATGCCTTGACAAAACGCGCACCAACTCCTTGAATAGCATAACCACCTGCTTTATCTTGCGGTTCACCTGTTCGCCAATATTGTTTTATTTCAAGCTCTAATAAGCGAGCAAATAAAACTTCACTGATACTTACCTCTTCATGTACCTTCCCTTGATAGCTTAATGCAAAAACAGTCAACACTTGATGCCATTTGCCACTTAATTTGCTCATATAATCACAAAAGGTTTCGAAGTTTAAGGGTTTAGTAAGAATTTCACCTTCAAGTGCAACAATGGTATCAGCAACTAAAATCGGTTTGTCTTGTTGTCGACATATCGCTTCTGCAGCTATTCGTTTTAAAGTAATTACACGCTTTAAATAACTTAAGGGAATTTCATTTGCTAAAACGGTCTCATCAATATCAACGCTAAATTGCTGAAAAGGAATATTAGCAAGGCGAAGCAGCTCTGCTCTTCTGGGCGATTGAGAGGCAAGGTAAATCATTTTCCTTTCTGTAAGAATTATCGTAAAAATGATAAAAACTTACTCTTGTTGATCTAAGATGTCAAGTACATCTCTATCACTTGCAAAACTGTTTTGTTGCCTATTGTTCTCTTTAGTTTGCAACGTTTTATCAAGCTCATAATCATAATTTTGCAAGTACGCATTACGTGCTGCAATATATGGATCAATTGAGCTATTCATTAATCTTTCATATAAAGATAAATATTGCACTCCCTCATTTGATTTATATATACCATAAGCGCTCCAGCTTACAACTCGTGGTGAAATATACGTATAATTTAATGGATTAAATACACTATCGACCAAGTTACCTGTTGCCCCACCAAAAGTATTAGGTCCTAAAATCGGCAAAATAAAATATGGCGAATAACGATAACCCCATTTTGCAAGTGTAAATCCAAAATTTTGTGTTCTTCTTGGCAAACCCAGCGTCTTCCCCACATCAAATAAACCAAAAACCCCAAAGATTGTATTAGCCAAGAAACGCGCCGTATCGCGCCAAGCATAATCTAAATTAAATTGCAACAAATTATTCGCTACACGTCCTGGTTCTAAAATATTATTATAAGTATTATCGATTCCCGTTTGAACTTCATTAGGAACAATATAAACATAGCCTTTAGCCGCAGGAATAAATGCATAATCATAGGTTATCTGGTTAAATTTAAATATTGCCCGATTATAGCCTTCCCACGGATCCCGATTTTGTTGAGTAGCACAGCCAGATAGCGCCAAAGCAAAAGTACTTATACTTATTGTCCTGAATTTCATATTTAGTTATTTATATTCTAATTATTGCGCGTCAGTATAGCTCATTTCCTAAAAACAGGTCACACACAGTTTAGCATAATGGTTTCAAAATCGCTGTTCGCAAAATGATTATAGTAAGATTCGAATGAGATCCGTTCTATGTATTATTTGTTTATCCATCCTATACAATAAACGTAAATGATTTTACAATAGTTGCGTTTAAATTTAGGTATCCTGACATGACACAACAAAACCATATCGCTTCCAATACTATGAAGTGGCTTATTACGGTAACTGTTATGCTTGCAGCGATGATCGAAATCATCGACACCACAATAGTTAACGTCGCTTTACAAGATATGGCAGGTTCTCTTGGTGCCAGTGCTGAAGAAATTTCATGGGTTGTCACCTCATATATAGTTTCATCAGCAATCTGCATGCCGTTAACAGGTTTTTTTGTGCGTACCATTGGCAGAAAACGTCTGCTTTTAATTAACATTATCGGTTTCCTTATTTTCTCTATGCTCTGCGGCTTATCAGCTTCCCTTGGAGAAATGATATTTTTTAGGATTATGCAAGGCATCTTTGGCGCTTCTTTAGTTCCCCTTTCTCAATATGTATTAAGAGACACTTTTCCACCCAAAGAACAAATCAAGGCAATGGCAGTGTGGGGTGTTGGAATCATGGCTGCTCCTGTACTTGGTCCTACATTAGGGGGCTATATTACAGATTGGATGAATTGGCGTTGGATTTTCTATATCAATATTCCAGTATGTTTAATTGCAATTGTGATGACTGTCTTGTTTATCAGTGAAACCAAACGTGAGAAGCTTAATATCGATTGGCTCGGGTTATTCCTTATGATCATAGCAATCTCTACTTTACAAATTTTTCTTGATCGTGGCAATAATGACGGTTGGCTATCATCACACTTTATAGTTGCCATGCTAACGTTCTGGTTGATCGTTGGCATCGTCTTTATTATTCGAGGATGGTTTAACCCTAAAAATATTCTTAATTTGCATTTATTCAAAGATCGAAATTATGCTGCATCCTGCATTTTACTCGTACTATATACCGCTGGCATATTTGGATTAATGACCATTCAACCTCTGATTATGCAACGCTTTATGAATTACTCTGCAGCACTATCGGGTGAACTTATGATGCCACGCGGTATTGCAGCTGCTATCGCAATGATGTTCATTTCACCATTATCCAAAAAACTGGATTTACGCCTTATCATCTTCCTAGGCATTACCATAACCGCTTATGGCAATTATTTATATGCACAAATACCACTGATGAGCGACACGTGGAATTTGATGTATCCAGGCATCATTCAAGGTATTGGCATGGGTTTTTTCTTCGTTCCTGTATCCACTATGGCATTACAAACAGTAAAGCCCCAAGATTTAGCTGAAGGTAGCGGTATGTTTAGCTTCTTTAGAAACCTCGGCACATCCGTTGGCACATCTATAATGGTCACAGTACTCACCCAACAGGCTCAAGTAGCTTGGTACAGCATGGTTAGGCATATTGATCCAAGCAATCCTTACTATCAAACTTGGCTTCAACATACAAATTGGCAAGCTCAAGATCCAACGACCTTAGCCATCATTGCACAAAACATCACAACACAAGCAAACATTATTGGTTTTAATGATGTTGCATATTTGTCTTATTTATTGCTACTTTTTTGCCTTCCTTTTATTTGTACGTTAACCAAACCCAAAAGCACTAAATTAACTATGGATCATTAAAGCAACGTCTCATATTTGAGTAACAATAAGCTTTGGTTCATACTCCATACAAATTCGTGCTCACAATCGACAATGCAAATACGCACCTAATAGATAAATCAATTTAGGCTTATCGTTGTGTTTTACTATATAAAACAACCATTCTTTACACAAAAACACTACCTCACTTAAGCATAACCTCATATTATTACTAACAGTACCTAACCTGATTTGAAGATGATAAATTGGTCAAAAAAGCTTTAATAACGATTACTTATCTCTCTGGTTTATTTCTTTGTATCGAAAGCAGCTATGCCTGCCGCAAAGACTTAAATACTCGAGATATTTTTTCGGAATTGGGAGATCCTTGTCATTTAGTTGGTGATCCAGTCAATCCCGTTAATGGCAATATGCATCTTGAAAGGATGGATTATATTGTTAACAGTCCAAATCCAATTGAATATCAAATAAAAACCTTTGATCGTGGGCAGCTAATTGGGCAGAAACTATTTGAGCATAGCCATGACTGCCACGTTTTTCCTAAAGAGGTTAAAAGCAAGAGTGTAAATGTCAGTACCTATTATGATGACAAGGGTTTATTGCGTCAGAAAAAAATAGCTCATGGTTCAACGATTTATGAAGAAGCTAATTACCGATGGAATCAACATAGATTACCCGAAGAAGTTAAATATTTAGGTGGTTTAACCTTACATTTTAGCTATGACCACAAACAGCGCCCTAAGCGTATCAGTAGCATCAATGGCAAAATACAGTTTAGCCAATATAACAATAAGCTTAACAGTTACACTGATGATAAAAGCCATCATGTTGAATATGATAGTAATGGCAATGTTACTAAACTAGGAGAAATGACATTAAGTTATGATGCGTTTAATGGTTTGACACTTATGAAGAACTGGAAGCTTACTTTAGGAAAAATAATTTGCAGGTTGAGATGCTATGAATATCTTTTTTTTAGATAAAGATCCTAGTTTGGCAGCTAGATATCAATGTGATAAGCATGTAGTAAAAATGGTATTAGAATCTGCACAAATTTTAAGTTCAGTACACAGATTATCAGGCAGTAATGATCAAGCTTTGTATTCTTTAACACACCAAAACCATCCTTGCGTATTATGGGTGATAGAAAGCGAAGCGCATTATAAATGGTTACTCAAACATTATATAGCGCTGTGTTCTGAATATACATACCGCTATCAAAAGTTACATAAGTCTGAAATGTTATGCGGTATACTATCTAATGTGCCAAAAGCCTTGGCAAATACAACTTTTTCTTGGACATTGAAAGTAACTGATAATGATATCAAGGATGTCGTAGCAAGCTATCAACAATATTATATTAATAAATCAAAGGTCATGAAAATGACTTGGATAAATAGAGAAATACCTCATTTTATGAGTAAAATACATAAATAAAAACCTGATGATGTTCTACTTTCACATGACGAATGCCACACTATCATCGACGCTAACTGTTTTCACTTCTGAGTTCGGAATGGATTCAGGTGGTTCACAGTCGCTATTATCATCAGGTAACTCTC
>NZ_QLIR01000022.1 GCF_003428155.1 Fastidiosibacter lacustris | reverse complement strand
AAAGTGTCGCTTGAAGATACTTTAGAACAACACTTTTAATCATCTAAGGTTTCCTTACATTCACTTTACCTCAAATACAGATGGTATCTTAAAATTCCAGTATCGCTGTAATGCTTTGTTGTAAAGAGTTGTTGTTTTACGTTGATCAATGCTAACACCAAGTAATTTTGTCGTATAAATTATTAAGGTAAATTGACGGGTGCTCACGTTGTTGTATTTAGCCTTGATTACTAAAGTTGCTTTTTGTGATTTTTCATAGGATCATGATTCATTTAATAACACCTGTTGCAAAAATATATAAATATTTATGATGTGCTTTATTATTTATCGATAGCTGTTTAGGTCAATAATGAGCTTACCATCACTAGGAGCAGTCGCTAAAGCAAGCCTTTATACGATTGAAGAACTATATGGCAGTAGAGATGTTTTTGTATTCAACTACTCGGTAAAAATACTGCAAGGTCAGTTAACGCAAATAGAGCGTTTTTTGCATGAAAAGTTAAGCTCTATTCAAGTGAAACAATATGCTTACTTAGGCGAAATTTTCACACGAACAAAGCTAAGCTCAATGAGTTTGAAACTACCTTTGCATGAGTCAGGGCAACAGTATAACTCGCAGTTAGAAAATGTTGATGTGATGTACGTCAAAGACTTCCAAACTGATGTTCTTTATTTTTGTTTAAGCGAGGTATTACTTAAGCAAAAAGCGCAATATATTTCACCATACTGTATAGAAGAAAATGTATTGCCGCGCTTTTATGGGCACGATGAGACAAATGGGGTTTATGCATTTCATACCGTATTAGAACAGCTAAGCAAAGATAAAAAATATCAACATCGTATCAACACCTTACAAACATCTTATCAAGCATTTTGGCAACATTCAGCGATTACCCGTAACAACCTGGTGATGTCACACGTGAAACAAATCAATGAAACTGGATTCAAAGTTTTTTAATAAAAAACATAATGAAACATTATTTGTCGTAATAAATAAACTTTCAGGAGGATAGCAATGACAAAATATGAAGGAATGAAAATCAATATCGATGGCATTTTTACTTCAACACCCAAGAGTGTTTATATGACTTTAGCGCAGAAAAATGGCTATTATATCCCAAGTTATCAACGTCCGTTTGCTTGGGATGGTGATGGCAAAACAAATATGGGTGATCTCTTTAATAGCCTTAAAGAAGGCATGTTTTCAGATGATTTATCCGCATTAGTATTTTTTGGTGCAATTGTGCTAGTTGAAGATAATAATAGCAATTTGGACGTTGAACCTTGTGATACAAGAGCTATGCCCTCTCAGGTCTCTGTTGTGGTAGACGGTCAGCAACGCTTAACAACATTTACCCTCCTGGCTTCAAGAATTTATCAAAGACTTAACAAACTTAGCAAGAAGCTCAAAGAAGATAGACGCTATTTTGAAAATCTAGAAGATGATAAATGTGAAAATCGAGTCATGATTCTTGACCTATATTACGGTATTACAGCATGTATTGGTACTATTACAGGAGCCACTCATGACATTTGCCGCTTCACAGTTGCTGAAGGGGATGAAAAAGAGAATCCATTTTGTGTTTATCCACGCATTATTCGCATGTATGACGACTGTTGGTCAACTTCTGAGTCCAAAGTGCTTTATAATTCTGATGTTGCTTCTTATTTATTTAATTATCGTCAATCTGATTATGGTTATAATGGGAATTTAAAGTCATTTTTTAAAATTATTGATCAGGAAATAAATGACATTTTGCAGTCCGAAGAAATGACAGAAGCTTTCTTGCGACCTGACAGTCATTTATATGAATATTTGCAACGATTCGAGTTGTCTGCCATCACAAATCCTCATTTGCCTATTAAAGGAGAAAAGCTTAAACACTTAAAAGAAATCGTTGCTCTTTTTTATTTAGCAGAGTTTGTACTTTACCGTTGTGCTTTCACAGTCATTAGTGTAACTAAGAACTCATATTCACATAATATTTTTCAGGCATTAAACACCACTGGTGAGCCGCTGAATGCTATTGACACATTTAAGCCAGAAGTCATTCGTTATGTTGGCTATCAAGACTATCAACAGTCAGTAGAGTATACTTTGTTTGAGCAAATACATGATTTGCTAAATTCCACGCAAAATAAAGGTAAAACAAAGACATTAGACAAATTTATTGTCGATCTTGGCTATATTTTAACGGGAAATAAGCAAAAGGTAAGCAAAAGCTTAAAGGCACAACGCCAGTTCTTAATTGATGAGTATTTTGCAATTTCCACTGAAAAGAAAGAGCAAAAAACACAGTTTGTTAAAAAAATTCGAGATCACTTATATTTCTGCTATAGCTTTGAAAATACCAATATGAATCAAGAAGGCAGTATCTACCTTGATCTAGATGACAAAACCAAACTGTTTTTGCATTACTTAGAAAAGGAACATTGGAACAATGTTCGTCCTCTGTTGAGTGTATTTCATCAGCATTCCAAAGAAGAATTTTCACAAGCGATTGCCTTATTGACAGCATTTTTTGTATTAACCCAGTTAAAGCTAGTTAATGCAGGAATTCCAAGTATTATGAACAGTTATTGGCGAGAGCATGTCTCTTGTGTCAATTTGTGCACACTAAAGAAATATTTACATGAAAAAGCCAATGAAAATAGCCGGAATTTAGCTGACCAAACAGCATGGCAGCAAAGAGTCGCACAAAACGATATTAACAATCCTAAGTCATATATTTTGGCAAAGCTGAGTTTCTTGGCAAGTTTTGCTGATCATCAGCTGCTAAGCTATGAAGCTTATGCAATGATTAAATCAAAGAAGGATAAAGAAGGTAAAAATAAAGATTATCGCTTTGAACTTACCGCATTAGAAGATTTTAATCATAATCATTTAGAGCGCTGGAGTAATACGACCCTTGTTCCACTTGATGTTAACTGGCCAAAACAAAATTACATTGGTGATGGCGTTGAGAATTATAAAAAAGCCTTAGAGCAGGTTGAAGCAGATCGTTATTATATTTCATATGTAAAAGGCGAAACGAGCTTTGGTGATAAGCGTACATTATTGGAGCAGCGTATCAAACAACACTTGTTTGAAAAGTTTAAGTTATATAATGACGCAAGATACCTTGCTCAAGATAGCATTGAGAAAGAACAATTACAGGCTGATGTGTGGTTGAGTAATGTTTATATGACTTTCTCTAATATATTGTGGCAAACAACTCATGAAAATACGCTTCTTCCATTGGAGACTGAAAGCTACGTTTGATCATAGTTTTGAACAAGTCAATACACTAAAGATTATACATCTGCAATTTAACTTCTTTATGGCAACATCTCCAATTTATGATGCTGAGTATCGGTGTCCCATAAGTCCTTATTTTCTTACACTTGAATAACAACGAACGTGATGATTCCTAAAAACCACAATGCTAAGCATTCCAATTAAAACATACAGGGAAACATTTACTTGGGTCAAATCAAATGCTTGTAGCAGACTTAACACAATAATATTTATCACAGCGGCAAAAGAGGTTGATAAGGCAATTACCTGTCCTCTAACCTGATTTGGGTAGCGAATAAATATGTCCTTATTTGCAATTACATTTAACATAGGATTAATTAGTGTACATCCGACACCAAACGCTATGAGTAAATAAGGTGATGGAGCAAAAAGCATGCCTATCATGGCTATCATTACGACATAAGATAATATTCGATATATTTTTAGTTGATCACAATTTCGCATAACTCTCTTACTCACCAGTAAATTGCTTATAATAGAACCTAGTGTCAGCATCAGCCAAAATAAGGAAATTAACAAGCTTGAAGCATTAAACTTGGAAATCAATAAGTTTTGACCTACATATAACACAGGGTAAGCAAAAATACCTGTTGAAACTAAAATCCAAAAAAAATGTCTATTTTGTGCAAGAAATTTTAGTGTAACCTTCTTAACTTCTCTTATTCCAGCCAAGGATGCTTCATAGGTAATAAAAAATAAAAGTATAACTTCACAGATATAGCCAAGTACCTCCACAAAAAATGCATAATATCCCAAACACCCAAAAAGGATGGGTCCAATGCTAAAACCAATCGCCTTACCAACCATATTAATTGCATTAAACCTTGCCATTCCTTCTTCGCAACGCTCATACACTTCCTTAATTATATTTCCTTGCCACACTTTACGAGCGGGCTCTCCCATATATAACATTAGCCACAGACAGCAACTTGCAATATAAAACATAGCTACTGAGGTAGTAAAGTCTAAGTTTATTAACCACAAAAGCGATATAATTGCACCTATGCTTGACAGTATACTTATTATTTTGCGGCTATAACAATCCACAACATATTTAGATAGGAAAGGTGCAACAACACCAATTATCTGACTTGTAATCAGCATAAAAGCAAAGTGTTGAGCATCACCCGTCAGTTTAACAAGCAAATAAGGTATCCCACTCCACGTGGCGGCAGCTCCTACGTAAGCAAAAGTTGATGCGATATTAATAAGGTATAAATCTCGCTTAGTGTAGATTTTCATGTAGCACCCCAGCTTGGACTAACTCAGTAATATTTACTTTTTCTACATCGATTCTCTGTACACGAAGAAAAGATTGCAAAATGCTGCGTGAAACGTTATTTTTTCTGATTTGCGCAATATGAAAAAGCACCTCAAACAGCAAACAGCTGACGACTAGTGTAAAGAAAAATTTTAAATAAATCACTGCGAGAATTGCTCAAATGAAAAAATTTTCGTTTACAAAGGAAAAGACTAGAGAATGGATTGTATTATGAACTTTTATGTCGAATTGATGTTTTTTAGTATCATTCTGAATTTGTTTTCCCTAAACTATTGCAAAATTATTTGAATCAGATTTGTCATGAAACTATCAGGGTTTACTTTTTTACGCAATGCCGAAGAGTTGTGTTTTCCCTATGTTCAATCTATTTTATCGATTTTACCGATTTGTGATGAATTTATTATTGCGCTTGGAAAATCTCAAGATAAAAGTCCTGATATTCTGTATCAGTTAACCAAAGACAATCCAAAAATTAAAATTATTGAAACCATCTGGAATGAACACATGCAGGTAAAAGGATATACTTATGCCCAGCAAAAAATGATTGCTCAATTTGCTTGTACTGGTGATTGGCTTTTTTATCTAGAAGGAGATGAAATTGTTCACGAAAAGGATTTAGATGATATTCAAAAGGCTTTGCAACAGTACAAAAACGATCCAGAAGTCGAAGCATTGGCTTTTCGTTATTATCATTTTTATGGTAATACTAACACTTATTTAGCGTCACCAACTTGGTATCGCTACGCACCTAGAGTCATTAAAGCAAGTGTTAGAAGTTATGCACCAGATGGTTTGTACTGGTTGGTATTGGATCCTAAAAAATCCAATCGTATTGGGCGTTATCCCAAGGCAAAACTATTGGATAATTATATCTATCATTATGGTTGGGTGCGTCCTGAATCTGCAATGAGTAAGAAGATTAGCCAGGTCAATAAGCATTGGGGAAAATCAGAAGGTTTTGACTCGAAATACAGCGATATCGATCCCAAAATCCTGATGAAGTTTGTTGGGACACATCCTAAAATTATTGAAGGATTTTTTCCACAGCAAGAGGAAATTTTTCAAGCCAATACTCATCATATATTGACCAAAAAAGAAAAGCGTCAACGTTTTAAAATAAAGTTAGAAAAGCTTTTTGGTTTAGATTTAAGCCGTAAGTATTTTAAAAAAGTTTAACACAAACCTTTTGATCGTGATAAAAAGGTCAGGTTATAGTGATTTTGTCAGTAACAGTGAAGTGAACGTTGCTTTAATTCTAAAGCATATTGGTAGTCATAAGTGGATAATAAGCTAGTAACGGTAATCTACGGCATGAATTACAGACTATAGATAATATTGAAATCAGTATTGAACTTAACCTGTCATTAATTTCCGTGATTGGTACAGCATAAAGGCGTTAGTGGTAAGTTGTTTAGTGTATTGTCTTATGATCATATTCATCTTTTCAGTCATAGCGCAAGTAGGCATAATATTCGCTTAATTAGTAAATAAAAAAATGCAAAGATGCTGATCAAAAGGATTTATGATCAAATTTTCCTTCAAACTTATAAGGATAATGTGATATGAAAGTGGCTGTAATTGGTAAAGGCAAAACGGGACAAGCCGTTATTGATTTATTGAAGGATAATGAAATAAGCGATATATTTGACTCTCAAAATTTGGTTACCGTGGAAAAGCTTAACAAGGCAGACGTTGCGATTGTCTTTGTTAATGCTGTAGCGCTACGTTCAATCTTACCCATTTTGCTTCAAAGTAAGGTTATGGTAGTGTGTGGATCAACTGGATTTGACTACACAGATGAAATTATTGATAGCGTTAACCAAAATGCCCAAACTTGGGTAGTAGCCAATAATTTTAGCTTGTCGATGGTATTGATTAAACAAATGCTTAGTACATTAGGCAATCTGCAAAACTTAGTGACAAATACCTCGTTTGCACTGTTGGAAACGCACCATATAGAGAAGCTAGATGCGCCAAGTGGAACGGCAATTTCATGGCAAAAATGGCTTAGCGTTGACAATTGCCCAATTGAATCTATTCGCAAAGAAGATGTAAAAGGTGAGCATAGGCTTGTAGTCAGCAACCCTTATGAAAAGATTGAATTAAAACATACCGCTCATGATAGAAGACTATTTGCACAAGGCGCGATATGGGCAGCGCGTTTTGTCTGTAAAAATGAACCACTCATCGGGTTTTATCAGTTTGATGAATTAGTAGGAGGTGTCTTATGACAATAAATTTAAATAATATTTTATATACAGCGGTTGTCACTCCAATGTTAGATGGAGGGAAAATCGACTTTGTAAGCTTTGAAAGATTATTAAGACAGCAAGAAGATGCTGATTGTGGCGTATTAATTTTGGGTAGTACAGGTGAAGCATTGGCACTTACTTTTACCGAGCAGTGTCAAGTCGTAGAATTTACTTGTGCTTTAAACCTAAACGTCCCACTTTTAGTTGGAGTAGGTGGTTATCAGCTACCACAACAAGTACAGTGGTTGGATTTCTGTAACCAGCAGAAAATAGATGGTTATTTAATAGTAACACCCATTTATGCTAAACCAGGAACACAAGGGCAAATTGCCTGGTTTAATACACTTTTGGATCGTTCTCAAAAACCTTGTATGCTGTATAACGTTCCTTCTCGCACAGGAGTTAATTTATGCTTTCAGGCGTTTGATGCATTAAAAGAGCATCCCAACCTATGGGCATTAAAAGAGGCTTCTGGTGATATTGAACGTTTCAAACGCTATGTTGAGATCGCATCTTCAGTGGCTGTATATAGTGGAGAGGATGCAATGATGCCAGAACTAGCACAGGTTGGCGCCAAAGGCTTGGTATCAGTTGTATCCAATCTTTGGCCTATCGAAACTAAATGCTACGTTACAGCTGCTTTAGCAGGTAAGATCACAAATGAAGAACAAAGCTTGTGGCAAACAGCAGCTAAGGCCTGTTTTAGTGTGGCAAATCCGATTCCCGCAAAAGTTTGGCTTGCTCACACTAATAAAATTGCAAGCAATACTTTAAGAGCGCCTTTAGTGGCAAGTGAGCTTACTGGCTTGGCACAACTTAGTGAAGCTGATGAAATACTTAAGGCATATTACACAGCTGTAGTATAAAAACAAACTGAGGACAACATGAACTGGGAACAAGTTTTAGCAGATTTACAAACAGGTAAACTAAGGTCAGCCAGCCGAAAAGATAATGGTGATTGGCAGGTAAATATTGAGGTCAAACAAGCGATTCTAGAGGCGTTTAAAGCTGGAAAAAATAAAGATTTTGACGCAGCATATCATGGGTTTGTTGATAAGCATAATTTGCCACCTAGGCTTTTTAGCGTTAAGGATGGTATACGTATGGTACCAGGAGGATCAGCTGTCAGAAGAGGTGCCTATATTGCACCATCGGTCGTAATTATGCCTCCTTCTTATGTTAATACAGGTGCGTATGTTGATGAAAATACGATGCTTGACAGTCACGTATTGGTTGGCTCATGTGCACAAATTGGTAAATACGTTCACTTATCAGCAGGCGTCCAAATAGGAGGTGTATTAGAACCAATCGGTATGAATCCTGTGATCATAGAAGATTATGTTTTTGTTGGTGCTGGAGCGATTATTGTTGAAGGAATAGTAATTGGTAAACGCGCAGTAATTGCACCATCAGTGGTACTATCAAAAGGAGTTAACGTTTACGACTGTGTCAATGAAAGGATCTTAGATAAAAGTGAAAAAATCCCAGAGGGTGCGGTTGTGATCCCTGGTACACGCCCATTGTTACAACCTTGGGCAAAGGAAAATAGCTTGCAAGCGGCTTGTCCGATTATTGTAAAATATCGTGACGATAAGAGTGATCAAGCACTAAGCCTAGAGGAGGCATTGCGCTAATGTTTGATCTTAACTTGCATGAACCATATTTGCAAAGCTTAGTCCAACAGATTGATGCACCATTTTTTTACTATGACTTAGATGTGCTGGCATCACATATTAAAAAGCTTAGTTCTCTTCCTGTTAAGCTTTGGTATGCATTAAAGGCCAATCCACTATCTTGCATTATTCAAACACTAGCCACTGAAAAAATGTGCTTTGATGTTGCAAGTATCGGTGAGCTTGAGCAGGTGTTAGCTCAGGGTGTTCTGTCTCAGCGTATTCTTCACACAGGACCTGCTAAATCCTATGTACAGCTTATGTATTTTATTGATAGAGGTGTTCGTGTTTTTGTGATAGAGAGCATTCAGCAATTGGTTGACTTAACGAACATTGTGAATCAAAAAAAGGTTGACGTACAAGTCTTATTGCGGGTGCAGCTTAAGTGGGCTTTGAGCGAAAAAAATGTTTTAGGTGGCAAATGTATCACCCCGTTTGGATTGCCACCACAAGATTGGGTAGATTATTTTAAGCAAAATAAACAACGAAGTCATTATGTTGATATCATCGGCTTTCATTGCTTTCAATGGGGCAATGTTTTATCTAAAGACAAGCTTGAACAGATTTGGTTTACGATTTCTAAAACGCTTAATATGCTTGCAGACGAGATTAACATAAATTTACGAGTGCTTGACCTAGGTGGTGGATTAGGTGTTCCATATACTCAATTACAAGTCCCTTTAGTATTAAAAGATATTGAAATATTATTGAAAAATTTAATCAATAGTTATCCAAAGCTTCAGTTTTGGCTTGAATTAGGTCGTTACGCAGTAGCTGAATGTGGTGTTTATTTGACACGCGTTGTTGATCGTAAACAAATCTATGGTAAAACTTTACTTGTTGTTGAGGGAGGGAGTCAGCATTTGCTTAGACCTGCCATTACTGGGGAAGCATTTCCAACAACTCTATTACGCCAAAGTTTTGCTAAGCTCATACCTATTCAGGTGCATGGTTCGTTATGTACCAATTTAGATCAGCTTGGACAAATTCAGTTACCAGATGATGTGAATATAAATGATTACTTGGTATTTCATACAACAGGTGCTTATGGTTTTACTGAAAGTATGCCTTTTTTTTTATGCCACAAGCTACCTGCTGAGGTAGTTTTTAATAAGGGTCACATTAGGATAATAAGACAAACAAAAAACGCACAGAGTTGGTTAGTATGAGTGGATATGAATATATTTCAGAACAAAAAATAAAAGTAGGTGAAAATGCTGCTGGTGAGGCAATAGAGGTGACTAAGCTTGTTATAAAAGGCGGTGATTCTGCTGCCAAAAAAGTTTATATTCAAGCAAGCATGCACGCATCAGAAATTCAGGGTAATGCCGTTATTTTGGTACTTCTCAAGTATTTTAAAAATAAGCAACCTTTAGGCGATATTACAATTATTCCACAATGCAACCCGATTGGACGCGATATGCTCATAGGTGCAGGTCACCAGGGTCGGTTTGATTCAACAAATGGCGATAATTGGAACCGTTATTACTTTAAACCTGATATTAATTACCATGATTTTGCTAAAACACATCTTAAAAGTGATATGAAAGTTTATAAACAGGCTTTGCGTGAAGTGTTATATCAACAAATTGATCAAGCTTTAGCAAATCAATATATGCTATCACGCGCTAAACGCTTAAACTACACGATGCAAAAACATGCGCTTGAAGCAGATATTATTCTAGATTTACATACCGATACGCATTCAATTGATTATCTTTATAGCCCTGCATATGCAAAAAACAGCGCCGAGAAATTTGGTTTTGAGCATGTGTTTTTAATCGAAAACAAATGCAATGGTGCGTTAGACGAAGCAGGGTTTTATCCTTGGTGGAGTCTACAAAGAGCGTTTGGTGAATTAGGTAGAAAAGAAGTTGTTGGCGTTGAAAGTTTCACACTTGAGTTAGGTTCAGAAGAATTAATCAATAGTCAAAAAGCACAAATGCAAGCATTGCGCATTCTAAACTACCTAGCTCATCACAAAGTTGTTCAGCCATATTCAGATAGTAGCAATGCCCTATCAAGTCGTGTTACCTTTCATAACGAAGATAACTTCAAAGCACTGCATGCGCTATATGGTGGTTTATATGAATGGTTTATTGCACCAGGAGACGTTATTAAAAAAGATCAACTGGTTGGTAGATGCCTTAAAATGTCGAGTCAAACAGCCATCTCTATTTCTTTTCCATTTAATGGACTTGTTATCAGCATTAATGCAAAAGGTGCATTACAACAAGGAAGTCATTTGTTGAATGTAGTTTTATAGTATTTCACGACTAACCTTACGCAAATGGTATCGCCGTTATTTAAAAATGTGGAATTTAGTTTAGTTGATTAAAGCAAAAGAAGTTCTGCTGCTTATGATTACTAACGCTTATCAAAAACCAATTCAAGAGCTACTCAAATGAAAAAACATCCTGTACAAACATAAATTTCAAAAAAATAACTTGTGTTATCCAAAAAATTAGGCATAATGCCTTTTATCTTCTTTAAAGAAGATAGAGTTCTCAGGTAATAATGGGACTTGAGTCATTTCCTTGCTAGTTGAGTAAATCCTTTTCATGTAGGGAGGGGTGTTTAGCATTAAGGTATGGGGGTGACCTTAATAATGACTCCGATCAAGCGTATCAATTATTGAATACTATTGCAATAGTTTTGTTGCACAAATTTTTATTTCAAGTTAGAATTTTTTTATGTATGAGTTAGTTAAAGTGAACTTGAGTGTGAATATGAAAATTGAAACTTTAAAAGTGAATGCAATTGATGGTTATAAAAAATTAAATATTATTGGAACGAACCTTAAAATTTACATGTATCAAAAGAATGTTAATAGTGTTGAGTTGAGTAAAGAACTTGGACTGTCGACAGGAACAGTGAGTAAAATTGTCAACGGTAAATGTAATCCAACCATATTAACTTTATTAGCCATAACCAATTATCTGGGTATTACGATTGAGAATTTATTAACGGAACAACATACTAGAGTCGAAAAATCATACGACATGTTATTTCCTAACATAGGACTAAAGTTATCTCAATGATGGGGTAAAATGTGCCATCAAAAACTCGATCAAAGCTATATCTATAGTTTAAGACTAAAGTAAGATGATCAGTATCAATCTTAGCTAAGATCAACCTTTTTATTGAACAGATGATAAATCTTTTATATTTAGCTTTTATCTGATTTAAGTTGTATGACTTGCATAAATATCAAAACGACTACTTTTTGCTATGAGTTGGCTGGTGGGTCTTTTCCCAACTAAGAATTCGCCTAAGCGTGGGCGCTTAACGACAATTTTTTTTGCAAAGAAGCTTTGCGCAAAAAGAAAAAGAGCATCATTATTTTGCTCATCAATACCAACAAGTTGATGAAGTAATTGCATGTTTTTTTTAACCTTAGCACTTTTAAGTCGTTCAGGAAACATCGGATCAAGATAGATAACGTCATAAGCTTGATGTGATAAATCAAGTGTGGCAAAATTTATAGCGTTTGCAAAATAAAGTCTAATTCGACTAGCTGAATCTTGTAGTTTTATATCTTGTTGAGCACGAATTAAACCATCATTGACAAGCAGAAAAACATAAGGATTTTGCTCGATAGCAGTGATATGGTGACCGCGTGAAGCAAGACAAAAACTATCTTGTCCTAAGCCTGCTGTCATATCAAGGATGGAAAGTTGAGTTTTACGCTTGCCTTCAACAGCTTTGACTAAATCAAGCTTAGCAGCATTCGTTTTAATGCGATTTTGAATTTCAACATTCGCAAAATCAACGCAAAGTGTGAGCTTAGAGCTGGTGTGGCATAGAGTCAGTTTTTGATCGATATAAGTTAAGTAAAATCCACTTTGAAGTTGAGTGCTCAAAGTACGAACGTAGATACTTTGAGGTACTTCAATATAGTTGTTATCCTTTGGTAAGTAATAAACTGTGTTCATCATTACTCAACTCCTAGTCACTTTAACGCATACATATAAACACTCACAATATTAACTGCTTGCCAACTTAAATCAGCTGCTGTGATATAATGATATTCAACTTCGCTTTCATATTTTAAGGCAATTATAAGATTTATAAATAATGTTTGACTATAAGAATTAACTTTTATCCTCATCCACCCCATATATGACAACATTTTTCTGTCCGCTTTACCACTTATGACATCTGGAATGCCTGAATAGCACTTGAACGATTCTCAAGCTTAACTGATTTAGAGATATACAACTTGATCATCGTAAATTTATCCGCTGTTCTGAACTTTCCTGTAGATAACATGGGTATATCTGATTATTTTGGTTAATTTCATACTGGTGATCATCAATTTATCTCAGCATTTTATACTAGGTTGGAACATACTCAATAGTTTTATTGGTTTATGTTTATCGTTGCCAATTTTTAACATTGTCCATCAAAGTGTCAGGATTCGAATAATTAAGATTTCCTTTTTGCGCGTGGATGGGTTTGATCATAAACGTTTGCAAGTTGTTGAAAATCTAAATGGGTATAGATCTGAGTTGTAGAAATATCGCTATGACCTAGTAAACTTTGTACTGCGACTAAATCTTTGGAAGATTCTAGTAAATGGCTTGCAAAAGCATGCCTTAACATGTGTGGGTGAATGTGTTTTGGAGCATGTTGCTTGGCAAATTTTTCAAATCGCTTTTGGACGTTTCTAGCGCTAATTGGTACACCTTGAAGGGTAGTGAAGATATAGTCATGGTCACAGTTGAGGGTTGCTCGCACGATAACCCATCTATTTAGCGCCAGTAATGCCTTTTCACCAAGTGGAACGATTCGTTCTTTATTACCTTTACCGATTATACGAATAAGCCTACGTGATAGATCAAGCTGCAAAAAGCTAAGCGCAATCAGTTCACTTAAGCGTAAACCACTGCTATAAACGCATTCAAGCATAGCAAGATCCCGAATTTCAAGGCTATCGTCTGGTTGATAATTTAACAGTGTTTGCATTTGATCAACATCAAGTGTTTTAGGAAGTTTTTTGGCTGCTTTAGGTGCCTTGACGCTATAGGCTGGATTTTGATCAATTATCTCTTCATGAACAAAATAGTGAAAAAAAGATTTAATGGCGCTTAATTTACGTTGTATGGATTTTGCGCTGATTCCTTGGCTATGGAGTTTCTTAAGCCATAATTGGACGTCTTGTTTACGTGTATCGACAAGGGATTTATTTGCAGAATCTAAAAATTGTTCAAACGTCAATAAGTCATTTTGATAGGCGCAAAGTGTGTGATCAGCATAATTACGCTGTGATTTTAAATAGCGTAAAAATGTAGTAATGTGTTGATGCATAACGGTTAAGATTTATGTCTTGTGCTAAAAGTATATACCCATCGCGCAAAATTTAAAGCCAGAAAGGCTGTAAAATGATTTGTGATGAATATAAGAGGTTGAGTTTTTATACGAGCGAAAATAAAACTTTTGAGATAATTGAGACAATGAAGAAAGCAATATTATTTATTAATGGTGAAATCAATTTGCCATTTTGTCAATCGTATATAAAGCGCTATTATAATGACCTACCTATTTATTGTGCGGACGGTGCTTTCAATAAGATTAAAGTTTCTAGCACGATTTGTAAGAAGCTTGGACTCATAATTGGTGATGGTGATTCTATTGAACAAGCACATAAAACGCACGTGCCATATCAATTATACTATGATCAAAATACCACCGATTTTGAAAAAGCATTATTGTGGTTGATTGACAATCAGTTTCAAGAGGTGATCATATTTGGTTTTGGTGGAGGCGAAATGGATCATTATCTCGGAAATATTTCTAGCGCATTAGCATATAAAGCTCAAATTAAAATGACTATGATCGATGTGTATGGTATTTCCTATTTTTTAACAGCTAGAACGCACCTTAAAAAGGTGCGTGGCAAAATGATTTCAATCGTGCCATTGTTTGAATTACATGAGTTGACCTTGAAAGGATTTGCATTTGATCTTGATCATGAAACGCTTAAATTCAGTAATAAAATTGGGACGCGTAATCATGCTATCTGTGAAGAAGTTTTTATTGATTATAAACAAGGAGAAGGGATAATTTTCATCTCACATCAAAATTACCATCAATTCATATCTGAAAAATAGTTTACATTTGACACGATAAAACGATTTTATTTTTAACAACTGCTGTTATACTGAGCATGACTTTTTGATCTTTGATTGATTTTTGTCGTTTATTATGCACCTTAATGTCATTCAGGATGAGGAGGTGACTATTAAACACAAAACCTTTTAAATACATGGAGTCGATTTTAGTTTAATTAATAAATAAGAGAGTATAGGATTATGTCGCAACAAACTGGCGCAGTGAAATTTTTTAACCAAGCTAAAGGTTTTGGCTTTATTAAACCTGATAATGGCGGGGCGGACTTGTTCGTGCATGTGACCGCTTTAGGTGGAATGCAAACCTTGGCAAATGATCAACGTGTAACGTTTGACATTGAAGACGGACGTCGTGGTCCACAAGCAGTGAACGTGCAAATCACAAGATAATTTTAAGCATATGGAAAACTAAAAAGGGTTGACAGTTTTGGCAACCCTTTTTTATTTAGTGGTTTTCTTCATATATAGGGGTTAATTCCATATATGGATTCGCTCATTAATGCAATGGTCTTTATTTAAATGTTCATAAATATAATCCATTTTCATTTTAAAAATGGATAATTTTAAGATTATTAAAAAGTATAATCACTTCTAATTCTTGAAGTGGCAACCTTGACATTGAAGTCAACTCATTATTTATATTATATCTTCAAAAATAGAGGGTAAACGTTCGTTTAATGCCCCATAACCATAAATTTTCTATGCCAGTGGATTGCCACCACAAGACTCCATAATGATTGTGCCTTTTGGCAAATTAGCAAATGTTGTAGTTAATGTATCTCGACGTATTCATTTTTTAAATACACATTTACCACTATTATCATTACCATGTAATTGAAAAATGTTCTTTGCAATATCTATGCTAAGTAGTTTAAGACTCATAGCTAGATTCCTTATTTGTATATGCTTGGTATTTTCTTAAGAAACCGAATTGATCAGATAAGGGGGTCTATTTTATCTAATATATGAGAGAGATAGCTAAATTGCCATAAAGATACTCAGCAGGGTAATGCTGATAATAGAGAATAAAAACATTTTACGTGCCCACTGTTCATGATTCTCCATTTTAAAACCTTGAATACTTAACATTATCCAAGTCGCACCTAAAATAATTGCAACAGCACAATACAAAAGGTGTACTGTGGCAACAATCATGAGCATGAATGTTGCCAAAACGTATAGTAGTACAAACAACAGTATATTGACTTTGGTATAAAGCATGCTACGTTTTAGTGGCAATACTGGAATGTTTGCTGCGGCATAATCATCTTTGCGGTAAATCGCAATTGCAAAAAAGTGTGGTATTTGCCAACAAAATAAAATGACAAACAACACAACCGCAACCAAGTCAAAGTGATTTGTCATCGCCGTATAACCTATGACTGGTGGTATTGATCCTGAAATTGCACCGATAACCGTACCAAAAATGGAATTACGTTTAAACCATAAAGTATATGCCACAACATATGCAAAAAGTCCAATTGCCGCAATAATTATGGTTAATAGATTTGTCCCAACCAATAATATAGCAAAGCCAATGGCACCTAAAATAAAAGCATAGCTTAATGCAAATTTAAGCGAAACAAGACCACAAGCAGAAGGTCTGTTTTGGGTGCGCTTCATCAACTGATCAATGTCGCGATCGATGTAATTATTAAGCACACAGCCAGAAGCGATTATAAATGCCATGCCAAAAAGTGCGCTCAAAAATACGCTCCATGAAAAATTGCCTTGTACTGCAACAAAAAAGCCACCACACAAGGTAACAATATTGCCGAAAATAATACCGGGTTTGACCAGTTTGATGAACTTCATTAGGTTTACATGACCATCATCATGCTGTAAAGGTTGAACATAATCCATAGTGTACCGATTACCAAAATTAATACTACAATAACTGCAAAGACAAAACTAATTAAGTTCCAACGCGCCTTTGAATCTGTACTTAAGTGAAGGAAAAATACAAGTTGTACATATAGCTGGATAAAGGCTAAAATGGAAACAGATATGTATAAGCCAATAGGTGGAAATGTCTTAAAGCCAACAATACAAAAAGCAATTATTGTAATAATTACGGATAATAAGAAGCCTGTGATATAGGTTTTATAGGTTCCGTATGCTGATCCAGTATCATGATCGTACAAGTGTTTTTTAGACATATTAGATTGCTCCCATCAAGTAAACAATAGAGAATACGAAAATCCACACGATATCCAAAAAATGCCAGAACAAACCTAAATAGGTAAGTTTTGTCTTGCTCATCGGTGTAATACCATGCTTACGGATTTGAAAAATCATGCTCAAAATCCAGATCAAACCAATAGTTACGTGTAAACCATGCGTGCCCACCAAGGTAAAGAATGAAGATAGAAACGCACTTTGCGTCCACGAATGCCCTTCCATATAAAGATGATGGAACTCATAAAATTCCATAACAATAAACCCTAGACCTAAGAAGAAAGTCACCCATAACCAACCATTGACTGTATTTGTATTCCCTGTTGTGCGAGATAACATCGCCAAACCAAAAGTAAAACTACTGATCAAAAGAAGCATCGTTTCAACAAAGACAAATGGTAGGCTAAATAATTCTTTTGCACTTGGTCCACCAAAAGTATGAGTGTGAAAAACTGCGTATACTGCAAACAAAGTCGCAAACAATACGCAGTCACTCATAATATATATCCAAAAGCCAAAAACGCTTTTAGAACCATCAAAGTGATGATGGTGTTCGTTATAATGATTTTCTACAGTTGTGGCGCTCATATACCGACCTTATTCATCTTTTTAATTTCATTTTCAATTTTTTCAACTTCTTTTGCTTTGACGTAGTAGTCAATATCATAATTAAACGAACGTGCAATAATTGAACTTACAACTCCAATTAAACCAACTGCTGCTAACCACCAAATATGCCATATCATCGCAAAACCAAATACCAAGCCAAAGCAGCTAATTACAAAAGCAACTCCGGTGTTGCGTGGCATATGTATATCTTGATAACCTTTTTTCTCAGATACAGGTCTGTTTTCAATATTTAAACCTTTGTGCTTTTGTTCCCAGAAACCATCTCGTGAGTCAACCACAGGATCAAATGCAAAATTATAAAATGGTGCAGGAGAAGGGGTTGCCCACTCGAGTGTGCGCCCATCCCAAGGATCACCTGTTAAGTCACGGTTTTTATGACGATCTTTAATACTAACAATGATTTGCAAAACTTGCAGAAAAACACCTACTGCAATTAGCATTGCACCACCCCAAGCGACAATGAGCCAAGGTTGGAAACCAGTTGATGCATCATAATGATATAAACGTCTGGTCATCCCGATTGCACCTAAATAATATAATGGCATAAAGGCAACAAAGAAACCGATGATCCAGCACCAAAATGACCACTTTCCTAAGCGCTCATTCAGCTTAAAGCCAAACATTTTAGGAAACCAGTAGATAAGACCCGCAAAATAGCCAAATACCACACCACCTATAATAACATTATGGAAATGAGCAATTAAAAACACGCTATTGTGCATTTGAAAATCAATTCCTGGCACGGACAACAATACACCTGTCATACCACCGATTGTGAAAGTCACCAAAAAGCCCATTAACCAATACATTGGTGTAGTAAAGGTAATTCGTCCACGGAACATGGTAAACAACCAATTAAAGATTTTTACACCGGTTGGTATAGAGATAATCATTGTCATAATACCAAAGAAAGCATTGACATTTGCTCCTGCCCCCATCGTAAAGAAATGGTGTAACCATACTGAAAAAGAAAGGATGGTAATAACAACAGTTGCCCATACCATTGTTGCATAGCCAAACAAGTATTTTCTTGAAAATACCGCTGTGATTTCAGAGAAAATACCAAACGCAGGTAAGATCAAAATATAAACCTCAGGATGACCCCAAATCCAAATCAAGTTGACGTACATCATCTGATCTCCACCACCGCTTGTGGTAAAGAACTGCATATCAAAATAACGATCGAGTGTCAAAAGCCCTAATGTTACAGTTAACACAGGGAAAGCAGCAATTATGAGAACAACTGAACAAAGAGAAGTCCAAGTAAAGATCGGCATTTTCATTAATGTCATGCCCTTGCAGCGCATTTTAATAATGGTGACAAAGAAGTTTACTCCTGTCATTAAAGAGCCAATTCCGGATATCTGCAACGCCCAAATCCAATAATCAACCCCCACTCCAGGACTGTAGGCAGTCTCAGAATATGGTGGATAAGCCAACCAACCCGTGTGAGCAAAATCTCCAATCAATAATGACATGTTAACTAAAACAACACCAGCAACAAAAAGCCAAAAGCTTAAAGAGTTTAGATAAGGAAATGCTACATCACGTGCACCAATTTGCAACGGTATTACAATATTCATCAAACCGAACATAAGTGGCATTGCTACAAAGAAAATCATGATTACGCCATGTGCAGTGAAAATCTGATCGAAGTGCTCAGCGATTAAATAACCAGTATGATCTCCTGATGCTAAAGCTTGTTGCGCGCGCATCATCACTGCATCCATAAAACCACGAAATAACATCACCATTGCAACAATGATATACATGATTCCAATTTTTTTATGATCTACAGTTGTAAACCATTCACGCCAAAGGTATCCCCATTTCTTGAAGTAAGTAACACCACCCAATACTACCGCACCACCAATGACAATGAGTATAAACATACCAAGGAAGATTAATTGCTGGCTGATAGGTTCATACAAATATGGGAAGACATCATGTGGGTTACTGAGCCTTCCAATTAACGTTTCTAACATATTTTTTTCCTATTTCTTACTAATGACTCATTTCTGACATATGGTGCATATGCCCCATCATGCCACGCTTATAGTTTGGTATCATGTAATACATAATGATCTCATTGAAAAGATTTTTATCAACGTGCCCATAATAAGTTACTGGGTCGTTAATTGATTGTTTCATCAAATGATCCCAGAAATATTCCCATGTCAATGTTTTCTTATCCGTTTTTACTTCAGCAATCCAGTCATTAAAGTTTTGCTCAGAAGTTACATCGGCGTAAAACTGCATATGTGCAAACCCCAGACCTGTATAGTTTGCTGAAAAGCCGCGGTATTGACCTGGATTTTGTGCTAATAAATGTAACTTCGTAATCATCCCAGTCATCGCATAAATCTGTCCACCTAGCTGCGGGATAAAGAAAGAGTTCATAGGGGCAGCCGACGTGATTCTAAAGTTAATTGGACGTCCAACAGGAATGACAAGTTTATTCACCGTAGCAATATCATACTCAGGATAAATAAACATCCATTTCCAATCAAGTGCAACTACTTCGACTTCAACTGGTGCTTTATCAGACTCTAATGGTTTATACGGATTAAGTGAGTGTGTTGTCACCCAAGTTACAATCGCCAAAATTAAAATAATAACGCACGGAATGGTCCACCAGATAATCTCTAGAATTGTGCTGTGCGACCACTCAGGGCGATATTTTGACTTAGTTGCGGATGCACGGTAGCGCCAGGCAAACCAGAAAGTTAAAAAAATCACAGGTAGTACAACAATCAACATCAATAGAGTTGCAAATACAAGTAATCTTAATTCATGATGTGCAATCGGACCTTGTGGGTCTAACACACCAGAGCTACAGCCGCTTAATAATAAAAGAGAGACTAATCCTGCAATTATTAATAAAGGGCTTGCACTACTCTTTTGGGGGTTTAGTTTTCTATATCTAACCGAAAACAGTAACAGAGAGCTGTGCAACCATTTTATGCAAGATATAAAAAAGTGCAAATGCTTGATCATATTGATTTTCCTTAGTTCCTTTGTATCTAGGTAGGTTATTGGAAACAACCTAGCGTCATAGTATAGCCATTTTTTTACTAATTAAAACCGTGCAGACTCACTTTGTAGATAAAAAGGTATGCTTCAAAATATTTATCAATTAGTTTACAACTATAGTCATTCCAATATATTTCCATCCCTTTGATCAGCTGATCTAGGTTGTCGTAGTCACCATACATTCTTCGTTTTTTCAAATAGCTGATGCGCTTTTCATGGCAACGTTCACAATATTTAGTCGTTTTTTATGACTATTCCCATTTGTTTGCAGTCATACCAAATAGCGTTTATTCTCACTCCATGCTCTTTGGCATGTTCTCTTCAGAGCTTTGTCAGGCTTTTCCATAATGTCTTTTCTTAGAGTCTTCCAATCTAAATTTTTGCGAGGACGTCCTGGTGGTGAAATAGGTGCTAAATCGTCTCGTTTACACCATTGGTCAATGCACCACTTACTTATAGAAAAGCGCCTGCAAGCTTCTGCTTTTGAGCCACCGGCTCGCACAAAATTAACGACACGCTTTTTCAAATCTATACTGTATGACATCCGTTCCATAAAAAGTTTCTACCAATTAAAGCTTATCAATATATTATGGATTGGTTTATTTTAGAATGACTATACTTATTTGCGTAGAAATAAAGGTTTTGGCAGGGTTGTAAAATGGGTAGTGTTGTTATCTAGCACATTTGCTTTCATACTCTTAAATCAAAAATGGCAAAAATTGACGTTTGTTGCAGATCATGCAATTCTAATAAAACGACTAAGGCAGGCAAGCATAAGCTAAAATCGAATCCAGCAGGAGTTCAAAAGTATAGCTGCTACAAGACAAGTCAAATTGTTGCCTATTATTTTGGTAGACATATGCATGAAAGCTTTGTAATTACTTCTCAAAACGTTTCACGGTTGAACTATTCTACAGTGATGACTGGCATAGCTATTCCAAATATATTCCCGATGAATATCATGACATAGGGAAACGTAATACACAGAAGATTGGGCGTAAGTTTTTGACATTTAGGATCAGAATAAAGCGACTTGCCAGGAAAAGTATCTGCTTTTCAAAAAGCAGAGTTAATTTACAATATCGTTATCGAGCTTTACATTAACCGTATTGAATGGGGACGGAGTATAGGACTAGTGTTAAGATCTCTTAACGCAATTACTCCTTGAAAAAGCCCATCAATTTCTGAATCTGTCAGCAATGAAATACGTTTTTTATTCAACATGGGTTCCTTCTTAAAAATGGTCGTTTGTGAGCAGTTTTATTGAGAATAGCTGTGACAATGATTTCTCAAGCGTCCGATGTTCTCAAAAACCATTCTTGAATCTAATAAGGCGGCATTATATACTTTTTATGCGTTATGAGAATATTTGGAGTGCTTATGCCAACAATCAGCTCATTTTATGGGATTATTATCCAAATGTTTTGGAATGATCATGCACCACCACATTTTCATGCCATTTATGGAGAATACCAAGGTGTTATCGATATTAAAGAACTAAAAATATTAGAAGGTAATTTACCACGGCGAGCGCTCAACCTTATATTAGACTGGTCTGAGTTGCATCAAAAAGAATTACTGCTTGATTGGGAACTATGCACCCAGAAAAAAATGCCCTATAAAATTGAGCCACTACGGTAGGAGTATACACATGTATTGGAATGTCACCTCAGTTGTACCACAACAGCACCTGATGCTTAAAGTAAAATTTGAAGACGGCTTAGAAGGCGTGGTGAAATTTAAACCGTCTCACCTCACAGGTGTCTTTGAAGTACTAAAAGATGAAGACTATTTTAACAAAGCTTTCATTAGCCATGGCGCTGTTACCTGGCCTGGAGAACTTGATATTGCACCTGATGCTATGCACACAGAAATTAAAAAAAATGGTCAATGGGTTTTAGAGTAAGGTATGCTGGTCGGTTATGCGCGTGTAAGTACGTAAGATCAAAATTTATCTTTCTAACATAAAGAGTTACTTAATGTTGGATGTGAGAAAATTTATGATGACAAATCAACAGGCAGTAAAGTAAACAGAGAAGGTTTAAACTTGGCGCTTGAGGTATTAAGAAAAGGGGATACTCTTGTTGTTTGGAAACTTGATCGATTAGGCCGATCCCTTAAGCATTTAATTGATGTCGTCTCAACTTTAGATAAAGCGGGAGTCAACTTTAAAAGTATCACAGATCAAATAGACACATCGACGCCATCAGGTCAATTTTTCTTTCATGTTATGGGATCTCTTGCAGAAATGGAATGAGAGCTCATCATTGAGCGAACGAAAGCAGGGCTGTAGGCCGCTAAGAAAAATGGTCGAGTCGATGGGCGTAAAAGGAAAATGACTGACAGCAAATTAGAATCTGCCAAAAAGCTACTTGAAAGTGGTCTATTACCAAAAGATTTAGGTATTTCCATTCCTATTTTATATCGCTGGATTCCTAGTGCAGCAAGGTTTAATATGGATGATTAAATAACGATCCATCTTTTTGGGGGTTCTTCCACAAGGGGCGTGATTGAGTGCTTTTTTCTAAGCTGAAACACTGTTGCAGAGTTTTTTCTAGATTTGATAAAAGAATGATCAGTTTCAGTGGGTTTTTGCACATTTAGGGAAGTTTAATATGGCTGTGGTAAAAAAATTTGGTTTACAGAACCTAGTCTTTTGGCAAAAAATTAAACTTTTTAGTAGATCGGCTAAAAGCTTTGTTTTAAAAAGATTTTATTCTTTCTCAGGATAGACATGGGATCCTTTATGATCGTCATTCCAGATTTGCTCTTCGGTTAAACTTGTTTCAATTAATTCAACAGGAGCTCCTTCCACTTCAATCATGGCGACCTTAAATCCATTAAATGGACTATAAGGTTCAAGAATGACTTTATGACCTTTAATTGCTTTATCTAGATTATAAACTTTAAAAGCAACATGTGGTTTAGATTGAATGAGTGGATGAAGTGGGCAACCAACTTCAAAGCGATGGTATTGTATTCTAAAAGAATTATGTCCTTTTGTGGTATACATTTTGAAGGTTGAGCTGTAGCGTTCGTCAGCTCTTCTTTTAGTTGTTGGAATGCCCATATGATGGTATTCAAATTTATTTTTATCCATACTAAGTGATTGGTTAATTTTTTGCATATGTTAACGTTTTGATCAAAATTGGAGAATATTTTTTTCAAAAAGAAGTTAAAACAATTTTGCAATAGCATCTTTATCAACTTTCCCTTGCTGGTTTAATGGGATTTCATTGCCGTAACGAAAAGCCCTGGGTAGCAAAATATTTTCAAACCACTGTTTTAAATGTGCACGTAATTGACTGTGAAAGATATGTGCTGATTGGTTGAGTTTTTGACTTTTACCTACAAGAGATAGCACAATAAAAATACCAATATAATCACGATTTTTATGTAAGTTCAAAGCATAACAGTCTTCAATCCAGTGGTGTAATTTAAGCTTATTTTCAAGCTCAGTAAGCGATAAGCGTTTGCCTTCAATTTTAACGATACGATCCGAACGTCCTAGTAAAATAAATTCTTTATCATTAAGGTATTGGATTTTATCACCTGTACTTAAAATTTTTTCAGGAAAAAAATTAGAACTAACGGCTAATAAGTTTTCAAAATTGTGATGAAGGAGAACACTATCAAAACAATGCCAACGCTCATTTTTTAGCTGCTGACGCCAAGCAATAATCCCTGTTTCACTACTACCTAAAATTTCAAATGGCTCTAATTGTAGATTTTGCTTGACCTTCTGCGCTATGTCGGTTTTAAGCAAACTACCTGCGATAAAGCATATAATATTATTTAATTTTTCACTGAAATCTAAACGAGATAATAAGGTTGGGCTTGTTATAAAGGTAAATTTTTCTTTGTACTTCAAATTAAATTGTAATTCTTCTGGATAGCGAATCAGTTTGGTATAGATTTTTTTACAAGTTAATAGCGGCCATAAAAAGGAAAAAATAAAGCCATATAGATGCTGATGGCTAACACTAGAAAAAGTTGAAAGCTTAGCTGTATATTGTCCAAATATATTCTCTAAAACAATAACTTCGTTTAAAACATAGCTAAATTGTTTGGTGATTTTTTTAGGTGTTCCAGTTGAACCAGAGCTAAAAAAAATAATTTCTTTTTGTTGCAAATCATCAATTGATATGGTTGTCATTCTAATTTTGGATTGAGTGACATTATTTTTTTCAGTTAAAATTATAGTTTGACCATCTAATGTGAAACTGTTTTTAGATACATCAAAAGTTAAGAAAGCGTCATAATGATCTTTTAACTCTTTTTTTACACCAATAGTATTATTTGGTAACAGAATAGTTGTTCTATCAGTAATAAGGCAAGCAAAAAAGGCAATACAAAAATGGTAAATATCATCGCAATAAAGTGCAATATTCTTTTGAGAATAGTTAACTAGTTTAGACGCAAGTAAAAAAATCTGATCTTGAATTTGAGATAGAAAAATATCTTTTTTGTCATGGCAAAAAATAACTTTATCTGCTGTATTTGTTGAAAATGATAGAAAATCAAAGACTATCATTTTTATATTTTCTCTTTACAAAAAATCGAATAATAAGCTCAGCTGTGATCATGGTTGCAATCGCAAAATAAGCAATAAAACCATTGTATAACATCCAAACCTTCATTGAGCTGAACATAGTAGTATAAAGTGAAATTAAGCCATTAGATAAAAAAAACAAACACCATGAAATTGTGACCTTTTTGGTGTAAGAAACCACAAAATGTGGTAGTTCTTTAGATGAAGTTTTCTTAGCAAATTGATAGATAACATTTTCCTTTTGAGTCAATGAAGTTGCGAAAACAATAAAAAAAAGCAAACTTATAATAACTGGATAAAACTTAACAAAAAAAATGTTCTCAAACATAAGCCCTGATAGGCTAAATGCCAACCCTCCTAAAGAAGCAAATACAAAAATTTTTTTGCTTATATGTCTTTGATTTTTTTGTTTGGATGAAAAAACCGCACGTATTGCAAATAAGCAAATTAATAATAGATATAACCATTTGATAGGCAGAGTATGAAAACCAATAAATACAATAAATGGGTATAAAACTATTAATATTCCGATGATTATTGTAGCAACAGTGCGAAATGACATTATTTATTACTGAGTTCTTGATGAATGATGTCGACAATATCAGAGACCGTTTTTACTGACTTAAATTCTTCAGGCTTAAATTGTTTGTCTGTTTTGCCTTGAAGATAGACAATTAAATCAACTGCGTCAATGCTATCTAAGTCAAGGTCTTCATATAATTTTGCCTGCAATGTGACATTCTGGGGATCAAGTTCAAAAAGTTCAGCAAATATGCTTTTTAATTCTTGATGAATTTTTTCTTTTGATGTGATCATTTTTTGTCTTTTTTTGTTGCTTAATGAATTGTGCAAGTTTTGCAACAGATTCAAAATATTGCTTTATATCCTCATTTTCTCTATCTATCTCAATATTGTATTTCTTTTTGAGGGTCACACCAAGTTCAAGTGCGTCAATGGAGTCCAAACCAAGCTCATCTCCAAATAATAATGTATCACTATTGATATCATCAGCGGTTAAGTCCTCGAGATTCAGCACCTCAATGATGAGATTTTTAAGCTCAAGTTCAAGTTGTTTATTGCTCATTGCTATTATTTGCCTTGTAGTTGTTCTTCAAGTATTTTTGTCAGTCTTCTTGCTGCAACAGAAGGTAAACCATTACATTGTTGCAAAATCAAGTAGGGATCTATAAGATCACCAACAGTTAATGTGAAGACTGGTTTTTTGGCGGGTATTTTATACCATTTATCGTTTTTTGCCAGTGTGCTTGGAATACAAGTGATATAAATCACTCGAATTGGTGCATTTGCTCTTAATGCAATTTGTGCAGCCCCTCGCTTTAACGTAATAGGTTTATTTGGTGAGCTACGTGTTCCTTCTGGAAATAGCAATAAGTTATTACCTTTTGACAATGTATTTTTTATACCATCAAAAGTCTGTTCTGGATTAATATTAGGAATATAGCTTGCATCTGATATGACTTTGCGAACAAAGCGGTTTTGCCATAGTGATGCTTTTACGATGTTGTCACAACAAGGAAGTTTAGAAACAATCAAAACATAATCAATCAAGGTTGGGTGGTTTGCAAGAAATAAAGTACCTTGATCTTGTTGCAATTTTTCAAAGCCATTAAATTGATAATCAACTAAACCTAAACATGACAAGGTTTGGGTAAAGTATCTAAAAGTCAGATATATACAATATTGTACAATATGCTTTTTTGACTTTTTGGATTTTGTGATTGTAGAAATGGCAATTACACTTGGAATGATCAGATAACCAAGTATTAAGCTACCAATAGAAAACAATAAAAAACATAGCCCTGTTGCAAAAAGCCGCCATAAATAATTAACCTTTTTTAAAATAAGCATTGTATCGTTAGTTAACCATAATTTTTAGTTGTAATTATTGGTTAAATAAGATTACTAGTCAAAACATGAAATACTTTTGATGTAATCGTGGATTATAAACCTCGTAAAATGGTTTGTAGCTGATATAGGCTTGAGTTAAACTAACTATACGCATGATTAAAGAGATGTATTTAGGAATCAAAGCATGTTGATTAAACTCTCATGGAAGCAACGTTTGAAGTGCTTTTTTACAGGCACACTTGTAACTGAGAATAACACAGAGACATATTCATCAACCACCAATATTCAACAAGGGGAAATGGATACAAACTCAGCAAAGCAACTACTAGCTATATTACAAAAAAAAGGAAGGCTTATCGATTTTCTACATCAAAACTTAGATCATTATGATGATACTCAGGTTGCGGCTGTAGCAAGAGAAATACACAATAAATGCCAAAAAGCATTGTATGGTTATTGTTCAATAGAACCTGTGTGCCTAGAAAAAGAAAATAGCGAAATTACATTACACTCAGGTTTTGATCGTCAAAGCATAGATTTAACAGGTAACGTAAGTGAAACAAATGTTTTACACGGTCGTTTGATTCATCAAGGGTGGAAAATAAAGGAAATTTACTTGCCCAATGTAACGAGTGAAGCGAATCTGAATATATTACAACCAGCTGAAGTGGAGGTGATATAAGTGTCTCATCATGCAAAATATTTAATTGGGATAGATTTAGGAACGACAAATTCTGCTATTACCTATAAAAGGTTAAAGAGCGAGGATAGTATTTGTAGTTTAGCTATACCTCAATTTTTTGCTAAAAATCAATATGAATCAAAGATACTCATGCCTTCGTTTTTGTATATTCCAAGTGAACTTGAACTCACTCTGTCGGATATAAATTTGCCATGGCAAAGTGAAACAACAGTGATTGTGGGTGAGCATGCCAAACTAAAAGCACAAACAACTCCTAATAGAGTAATCTCTAGTGTCAAAAGTTGGTTATGTCAATCCAGTATTGATAAGAGAAAAGCGCTTTTACCTTATCAAGCTGCGGAGGGTGTTGAACGCATCTCCCCACTTGAGGCCTATACTTATTATTTTGAACACATAAAGAAAACGTGGAATAGTGCTTTTCCTGATGCGCCTTTATTTCAGCAAAAAATAATCATCACTATTCCTGCATCCTTTGAACCAGCCGCTCGGGATTTAACAGCAGAAGCTGCAAGGTTATGTGATTTTGAAGATGTCATTTTACTGGAAGAGCCACAAGCTTCTTTGTATGGTTGGATTAATAATAATGAAAATTGGCGAGATAAACTATCGATTGATGATACTATTTTAGTCATTGATGTCGGTGGTGGGACAACAGATTTTTCACTCATTAAAGTAGAAGATGATAACGGGAATTTAGCACTAAGAAGAATTGCTGTAGGTGATCATATTTTAATAGGTGGTGACAATATTGATTTAATGCTAGCACATACGCTGCAACAGCGTTTATTGGACAGCGGTCAGCGCTTAGAACCTTGGCAAATGCAGGCTTTGGTACATAGTTGTCGTAATGCAAAAGAAAAGCTGTTAAGTGATAAGAGTTTGAATGAAATATCGGTTTCTATTCCAGGCAGATCCTCAAATATCTTTGCTAACGCTGTTTCAGAGACGTTGGCTAAAAAAGATGTCGAACGCATTATTTTACAAGGGTTTTTCCCACAAGTATCGATTACAGATCACCCCAAAGCAAATCCACGATCAGGTTTGAGTCGGTTTTCTTTAACCTATGCGCAAGAGCCAGCAATTACTAAACATTTGGCTTTGTTTTTGAGTAAACAAGCCGAAAAAGAGCAGAGCTTTGTAGCACCAAGCGTCGTGTTATTCAATGGTGGTGTTTTTAAACCAAAAATTTTGCGCACTCAAATTATGCAAACAATTAATAAATGGTTGGAGATAGAAGGTAAAGTTTTTGCCGTTGAATTGGAAAATGCGGAATATGACACGTCAGTAGCCATTGGTGCAACAGTTTTTGCTGATGCTTTACAAGGAAATGGTATTCGTATTAAAGGTGGCGCATCGCATTCATTTTATATTGGAATTGAATCACCCATGCCTGCGATTCCTGGCTTTCAACCACAAACTGAAGCACTTTGTATTGCTACTCAAGGTATGGAAGCAGGTGAGGTTACGACTTACGAAGCAGAAACTTTTTCCCTCATCGTGGGGGAGCCCGTTGAGTTTAGGTTCTTTGCTGCCAACCACCGTGTAAATGATCAATTGGGCGATGTATTTACTAATTGGGAGCAAGCTGGGTTAATTGAACTATCGCCACTTAGATTAACCCTATCAGCAGATAATTACACAAATGGTACGTCGGTTCCAGTTCATATCAGTGCAATGCATACCGAAATAGGAACATTGGAATTAACAGCAAAATCATTGGAAAATAATGATCAATGGAAAATTGCATTTGAAACAATTCGTTAACCATTTTTAAAGTGTATTAGTCTAGATATAATCTGACATTCATCTTGACTTAGATGAGGTTGCCTGTTTTGATAAACGTGAAACAAAATAAATCAAAAACAGGAGCAACCTCATGTTGGATACTAATAATAAATTCATC
>NZ_QLIR01000021.1 GCF_003428155.1 Fastidiosibacter lacustris | reverse complement strand
GCATTTAACGAAGCGAATTGCCAGAAAGGTACTTGCGCATACCGTTAGTGCTGTCATATGCAAGAGTGAAGGTTATTTAGCGATACAGTTTGAAAAATTGGGGATTTAAAAAGTTGAACATGGCGTGTTGATAATACTTTTCATGTAAAGATTGGTTAAAATTTTTTCTGCATTGTAACCCTTGAAGCTAAGTGATATCTGTTTGAATTGTATATTAAATGAGTGGCAAACACTTCCATTTGCAATATTTACTTTTAAGATAATAACTATCGCCATACAAAGTTTTCTCTGAAATTAGTGTTATATCTGGCGACAATAAAAATTTGTTTTTTTCATCAATCGTGTGAATAAGCTTACGTGATATTAGTAATAGAATTCCTTCCAAACCGTATTTAATCTAGCAAAATAGCTATTTAAAAATTAAAGGTGGATATGATCAATGAGATGGGAAACGATAAACAAGTTAGCAGCAGATGAGTTTCGTCGTTTAACTGGTGTAAAAAAGCCAACGTTTGAAGAGATGGTGAAAATATTACAAGCGGCGCGAGCAGAAAAAAAACTAAGGGGTGGTAGAAAAAATAAGTTGAGCATAGAGGAGACATTGTTAATGACATTAGAATATTTAAGGGAATATCGTACCTACTTTCACGTTAGCAAAAGTTATGGGATTAGTGAGGGCTATGCTTATAAAACGATTCGTTGGGTTGAAGATACGCTGATTAAAAGTAAAAAGTTCAGCTTGCCAGGGCAGTAGATGCCAGTGAACATCAGGTGCATTGCCGACAAATATCGGAATAGACGAAAAAGGTTTGGACTTCGATTTAATTTAATAACGGAAATTTACAACTTTGAATTGACTAATTGAGGTTTGGAAAGAACTCTATTGAATAGCAACTTTCTTATTCCGATGTTTTTGCAAGAAGATGTCTAACTCTATTCTTTCAGAGTCAACAGCACGTCAAAGGACAAAACGTTGACCATTTACTTTAGATATTTATCTCATCCAAATGCCATTTATCTGTTGGCTTACACTGCTGCTTTCCTCCATCAGACCAAATAGCAAAGAACGAATAACCTGAAGCAGAGCAGAAGCTGAAAAAGCGAAATAACGCGGGTTGGTAAAGATGAAATTTGTTTTAAATAAAAATTTATAGAAAGCAGTTGAACGCTCAATATCTGACACGTAAATTAGTCGCAAATAATAGTTTGCAAATTTTTCTTCGTATACGGAGAAAAAATATAAAAAAGTAGTTATCAACGCTAACCAAGTGCTATACTAAAGATAGGTAAAGCATTGGCTGCACTGGGTAGCATGGGGCTAACAGTAAGGCATTTGCCAAACAGCCAACCATAACAGGAGGATGCGCTATGACTATGTCACTTGATCAACTGTTCACCAAACAACAACGCATTCATTTTGATAGCTGTTGCCAATATTTTGAGTTAGCACTTTCTTATTTTGGGTATAACGTCCAAGCACAATGCTGCATAGACAATAAAAAAAGAATCGTTTTATATGCTGTTAATGTGTTTTACAAGGGGCAACAACGCCAGGTATTTACAGCACTGACTCTAGATGAATTTTATAAAAAGATGGAACTTGTTTATCAACTTTATCTGTATGCTAAGGACCACAACACAGACTTAGATCAGGCATTAGATTATTATCTTGATGAATATCAACAGTTTATCGCCATTGAAGGTGAAGTTGATGATTTGTTAAATTGGCAAGATTTTATCGACGAGGAATTAAGTCGAGCCAGTAATTATACTTATGATACGATGTGCTCTGAAAACAGAACACTACATTAATGAAGTAATCTACAGCGTTGGTAAAAGTTTTGCAAGCGTCAGAAGTTCAAGGATGATCATAAGTAATGCAACAGCCAATATAGTAGAAAGATAGAGTTTACTCAATATGTGGTTTTTTCCATGACGCTTACGAATAATCCAAGTCATGGCTGCAGGCAAACCAATTAATAAAACAGCAACGAAAATACTAGCATAACCCAATGCAATGACAAAGCCTTGTGGATAGAAAACCGCGAATAAGAAAGGTGGCAAAAACGTAATAATAAAAATAATAACTCTATTAATATATGTATTGGATTTTAGTTGATACGTATCGCGATTAAAATCAAATAAACCAAGGGTAACTCCTATAAAAGACGTGGTAATCGCAACCGATTCAAATAAATAGGCAAAATTACCCACTCTACTACTATGATAGCTTTCGACAATCCCAGATGATACATTCCCATTTTGAATAATGCTTTGGAAACTTAATTCACCATATACAGGAATTGAGCCAAGTGTTGTCAACGTCCAAATAAAGTAAATGACAAGTGGGATGAAGCTCCCCAAAATAATAGATTTGCGCAATGTTCTACGGTCAGATTTTACATAGCTACGCAAGGTTGGAATGATGTGGTGAAAACCAAACGAGGTAATTAAAATAGGGAAAGTGATCCAGATATAATTGATAGAACGTGTTTTAGTATCAATAAACGTTTGTTGAACCTCAGGCAAGATTGCAATCACAAAAGCAAAGAACGCTAAAAATTTAATAAACATCAGTATCTTATTAGTATGATCAACCGTTGTTGTACCCATATAAACAAATAAACCTAAAACAAGAACAAATAAAGCGTTATTAACCGTAACTGGCAAGCCAATACCGAGTTTATCTAAGCCACTGGCAACAAGGTTACCACCACCTACAGTATAAGCAGCAGTAAGTGAATATAGCAACAATAGGTAAGCAACCCAGGTAATGATTTGTCCTGACTTTCCAAGAGTAATATAAGCCATACGGCTGAAATTTGTACCATCGGGCATGGCAAGATTTACTTCTGCAAGTAGAAGTGCTGTCAACATCATTACAAACCAAACCGTAACAAGTAAAAAGCTTGCTAACCAAAAACCACATGCAGCAACAGTCGCAGGAATTGCTAACATGCCCGCACCAACGCTGGTACCTGTAATAATCATCACTGAACCAAATCCCCTAGAAAATAACAGCATAAATTTAATCCTTGAACATTAAATTAAAGTATTGTAACAGAGTGTAAGATGCTGGCAATGTCACTTACGCTGTTTATGTTTTTATTTGATTCTTTATAAAAGCACTTGCATCATTTGCAGATAATGGTTTACTAAAATAATAGCCTTGAATGAAATCACATTTTAGCTCTTTAAGGAGTTGATATTGTTCTTTTGTTTCTATCCCCTCTGCTATTATTGCACTACCAAGATTATGCCCCAGTCTAATAATACTTTCGACAATCACTCTGCTATTGAGATTGGTCAACACATCATCAATAAAGAACTTATCAATTTTGATATAGTCAACATCAGTGTTTTTAAGATATCCTAACGAACAAAACCCTGTTCCAAAGTCATCAATTGAAACTTGGAAGCCCATACCTTTGAGCATGCTTAACACAAAAGAAGTGGTTTTCATATTTTCCATAATGACCGTCTCAGTTATTTCAAAAGTCACATTTGATTTCGGTAAATTAAGTTGCTCAAGCGTTTGTTGTAATAAACTCAAAAAAATAGAGGCATTATTAATTTGAACAGCGGAAAGGTTGATTGATATTGTAGGTTTATAGATAACAACTTTATCATCATGCCACTGGCGAAGTTGATAGAAAGTCTGGCGAATGACCCAATTACCAATTTCAATAATGATTTTTAACTCTTCAGCAACTGGAATAAATTCAGCTGGAGAAACTTCGCCTAAAAACTTATTTCGCCATCTAAGGAGCACCTCAAAATGCGGGATTTTATTGTTATTAAGGTTAATAATGGGTTGATAAACTAGATAAAATTCATCATTAATAATGGCTCGTTCCAAATATTTAGCAATATCTATTCGCCTTAAGTAATGCTCACCTATTTTATTGTTAAAGATGCAATAACTGTTACCACCTGCTTTTTTACTTTCATACATGGTCATATCCGCATATTTAAGTAAGGTTTGCCTGTCAATAGCATGATCTGGATAAATTGCCACTCCCATACTGGCACGAATATTAATGGGATAAGCATCAATAACGATCACTTGATGAATAATGCTGTACAGGTGATTTACAGTCGTTCTAATATTCTCTTCAGTTTGGATATCATTCAAAATAATGGCAAATTCATCGCTGCCAATCCGAGCAATAAAATCGGTTTTTCGAATATTACTTTTAAGTCTAATCGCCAACTCATGCAATAAGCAATCACCAAAATCATGACCAAATCCATCGTTAATATGCTTAAAATGATCAATATCAATATACAGTAGTGCCAGCTTACTATTTTGAGTAAATGCTAGGTCGAGCTGTGTACTAAATACCTTTTCAAATTGCTTTCGATTAGGAAGATTTGTGATATTATCATAATGAGCAAACGCATGTAATTGAGCATTTTCAGCAAGATGCTTAGATAAAATCGAACGCAAACACAAAATCAATAGCAAGATAAAAACAACCATAAACCCTAAAACAGTTAATGGAATATGCGAAAGATTTATCCATACACTAGCGGAAACCATGCTCTGTTTCACGCCTAATACAAGTATTTGCTGATTGTTTATTTTCTGAAAGTAATAGACCTTTGTGTTGAGTCGAAAAGTTGCAAAGTCTTGAGCATTGAGTGTTTCTAGTACTTGATGAGGTAGTGTATTTAAGTGATTACTAAAACTTGTGCTCACGGCTTTCCAGTCGTTGTTTAGCTTTACAAACCAGTAGACATCTACTTTATTGTCCAGACTTGCGCTTTCAAGTTTATGCACAATTTGATCAAGGTTGAAATATAGTCGATCGTAGCCGATAATTTCTTTACCTTGATCGCCCTGTAAGCGAATAGCTATGGTAAAAATAGCCATTAATTGGTTATTTTGAGTGAAAAAAGAAAGTGGTTTCTTTGCAAAAGGTATAGTTTGCTTAGTGCCAACTTCAACGATAAGGTTACCATTTATCTCATAACGTTGTATGGCTTCTAGACTATCATTTGATACCAATGCTGAAGCAAGAATAGTGCGAAGCTCACTGACTTCAGCTGAAAATGGTAGACCAATAGCATATTTTTTTTCTATTTCGTTTAACAAGTAATTCGCTTTTGTGTGATTGCTAACTTGCAAAGAACTGCTTCTTGCCTCAGATAATGCAAGCACTATTTGATTGGTGTAGAAACTTAAAATTTGTTGATAACGACTAACCACATCAGTTTGTTTTTGTTGATAAAGAGGGTAAAATGACAGTAGAAAGACGACTAAAGTTAAACAAAACAGTAGACTGCTTGCACTAATAAGCACTTGCCAAAATAGTCGTTTACCTAATACGAGCTCCTTGAGCTTTATTTTCATTAAAATGCTTCCTGATTTGTCATTTCATGGTGATGTAACATTCCATCTATATGAGTATAGTGCCAAAAGTTACTTTTTTTCTAAATGACCAGCGATCATAACCAAATTTGTAAAAACGACAAAGCGTATGTAGTTAAATAAGTAAAAGAAAATACATATTTAGCAAAATAGCAAAAAACCACAGCATAATAGTATTTATTGATTGATTACTTCAGCAAAGCAATAACTCATACTAATTGTTAAGTTGGCAGTCAAATACTATTTCGTTGCAAAAATTTTATCGCCAGCATCACCCAATCCTGGGATAATGTAGGCATTTTGATCAAGATGCTCATCAATGGAGGCAGTATAAAGGATTACTTCTGAATGGTATTTTTGAAGTGCAGCGATTCCCTCAGGTGCGCATAATAAAGTAATGACAATAAACGTTTTGCAGCCATGAGATTTCAAAAGATTAATCGCACTATTGATTGAATTTGAGGTTGCAAGCATGGGGTCAAGTATAATAGCGGTACGCTGAATAATGTCAGGACAAGGATTAAAGTAATAACAATGCGCTTTGGTAGTGTTTTGATCCCGCTTCATGCCAATCATACTAACAGGTGCATTAGGCAAAAGTTTTAATGCCCCTTCTAACATTCCTAAACCTGCACGCAAAATGGGGCAAAATGTCGGCAATGGTTTTGCCAAGGTATTCGCACTAAATGTCCCTTGCCAATGTGGAATGTTTTTTTTTTGGTCAATGGTAAATCTGATAATGCCTCATAACAAAGCAAAGTAGTAAGTTCATTAGTAATTGCTTTAAAGCTTTGGCTAGAAAGCTCTTCATTACGCAAAAGATCAAGTTTGTAACTAACCAACGGGTGGGTGATTTCATGCGTCTTCATCGTTTGATCCTTTAATCTAAAGCGTATGTATTGATGAGTGTAGAAAGTCATAAACATTTATGCTAGGAAAATATTCTGAAATACATATGACTTAGAAAATGAAAATTGCCCATTTTAGTACTTTTTAATACAAAATAGACTATAGTTTAGAGTAGGTTTTCACTCACTTATCGCATATAGTAAAACGTAATGTATAAAAATGTAAAATAATGTGAATTAAACGAAAAAACATATGATGGACAAGAGTTATGTTAACAGTAAAGACATCAAATGGATTATTAGCAATGAGGAGAATAAAAGACTGGTTAAACCAAAAATTTAACGTCAACAGCTCAAGGTCAGCATATTGGCACCGCATTCACGTTACTTTGATTAGCCTCATATTGGTCATCATTGGAAATACTATATTTGGTATATTACATTTTTTAACAGAAAAAGAATTATACGGTGGTATTTATAGTTATTGTGCGGTGTTGTCCTATCTTATTCCACTGGCGATGCTTAAGGCAAGACACTATTATTTAGCCAAATTGACTTTAGGCATATTGTTCATCGTTAACACCTTTATATTCACCTACTTTTTATATCAACCACAGTTATTAAACTATCTATTTTTCATGGTTGTGCCACCTTTTTCTAATATGATTTTTGAAGTCAATGAACATAAAACGAAGTGGGGATTATCGTTACTTTCTGTGGAATTAATGCTTTTTTGTTTAATATATCCCAATAGCAACTATCTGATTGAGTTGACACTTCAAAATCAACTTACAACAAACTTATTTATTCTAATTACTATTACAGTTGTTATTGCAACCACAATTTCTGTGATTTTATCTGACCTAGAATATAGCGAAAAACAACTAGAGCTCATGGCAAAAACTGACAATTTGACGAGTTTATTAAATCGATCTGCTTTTCAAGATAGTCTAGAAGATTTTAAATATGCTACACATCAAGGCATGCCTTATAGCGTAATGTTTATTGATATTGATAAGTTTAAAAACATTAATGATCAGTATGGGCATACGGTAGGTGATAAAGTTATACAAGATGTAGCTAAAGTTTTGCTTCGTCATACACGAAAACATGATGTTGTATCACGCTTTGGTGGCGATGAATACGTTATTTTGCTGTCAAACATTGATCAAATCCAAGGAGAACAAATAGCAACGCGATTAAACAAGATGGTGCTGCAAGAAATTCCCAAAATAGGTAATATACAGGTGACGATTAGCATAGGTATAGCCAACAGCTTTTTTAATAGTAAAGATCATCACCATTTTGATGAAACGCTGAATAAAGCGGATCAAGCACTTTACCAAGCTAAAGCACAAGGTGCAAACTGTGTTATCAGCTTGAACGTGTGACTGGTGTACATCAAAAAATTTAATATGAGCTGTTTCTAATTTTTTTATTTCTAGCCCTACAATATAGGCAAAATCTATGGTTCGTCAGCTAATCAAAAGCAAATTTCTACAAAATTCGGAAAGGTTTAGGTTGACAGCTTGTACCCTATATTCTAAAGCATAGAATTTCTGTTTGTGGTAATTGTGCAGAAATTTGCTATTACACTTGTCATCTTATTACCATATAGGTTACGATGATATATCAATAAGATATAAAAATATCTGATAACAATTCCGTGATTGATGACAGTATAAATATCATTTTGCTCTATCATCTGCTAATTGTTATTGCGATACTAAGCAGGAAGCCAAAACGTGCATGTTGCAATTTAAATTAAATTTTGCTTTAAACCATAACAAAGTCACGTTATAACTCTTAAAGCTTGAGTTTTAGACAACATAATAAGGAGATTCAACGTGTTACAGCCACTCCCAAAACAATCAATTAAGAATAAGCCAAAAAATGTATTTGTTGAGGAATTTGATGACAACAGCGATATCGACTTTGAAAATATCAGAGATAACGATGCTATAACTGATAATCAAGAAGATGATACCCACACAAACTTTGGCAGTAGTGAAATTAGCGAGCTTGAGACTCAGAACTTTCCTTATAGTGAGAATGATGCAACCAAGATGTATCTCATTGACATTGGTTTTAGACCATTGTTAACGAAGGATGAAGAGTTTTACTATGCTAAATTGGTACAAAAAGGCGATCAAAAAGCTAAAAATATAATGATTGAGAGTAATTTACGCTTAGTTGTTAAAATTGCAAAACGCTATAAGCCACGTGGTAATAGCTTGAGCTTTTTAGACTTAATTGCTGAAGGAAATTTAGGACTCATTCGTGCAGTTGAAAAGTTTGATCCTGATTTGGGTTGGCGCTTTTCAACTTATGCTACTTGGTGGATTCGTCAAAACATTGAGCGTGCGCTTTTAAATCATCAGCGCACCATACGTATACCCGTACACATCTTAAAAGAGCTTAATGTTTATTTGCGTGCAGCAACTGAATTAACTAAGCTACTTGATCATGAACCTTCACCTGAAGAAATAGCTGAATTTATTGATCGCCCCGTTGAGGATATCCGAAAAATTCTCTCTTCTACAATACCAATCGATTCTCTAGACGAGGCTTATGATGACTCCAATCGTAGCATGCTCGAAACCATTGCTGATGAGCAAACAAGTGATCCTGAGGTCATACATCTTCACCGTAAGGCTGCTGAGTTTATTGATCAATGGTTAGATGAGCTTAGTGATAATCAACGAGCGGTACTCTCCATGCGCTTTGGCCTTCGCGGATATGACATCCAAACTTTAGAAGAAACTGGTGTACATATTGGCTTGACACGTGAACGTGTCCGCCAAATTCAGGTTGATGCATTAAGGCGCCTAAAGGTCATTGCTGCTGCTAATAACATCGATGCTAATTTATTCTCCCATTAGTCAAATAGCGGAATCATAGTAATATGGTTTTGCTACTCGACTATATAAAAAGCACTCTTATCCATCATAACTGTCCAACGAAGGTTAAGCTCTTTTATCAAGAGCTCATCTAATGCTGTAGTAGTTTAAATTTTATTGTGCAAATATAGTTTGTCAAAATTTTCTGCGGTCTCAAAAGCGCGGCTTCTTTTATCTATCTCTTGACAAATTTTACTTATTTTATCTTCAGAACTCTTTTCCCCACATATAAAATTATATAAACCTCTTGGATCTGAACTTTCAAAATTCAAATTATTTAATTCATTAATAGATATTGAATAAAACGGGACAATTTTGCTTAATTGTTTACAAATAAGACTATTTTTTTGTTTGAACAATAGCTTTCATAATCATTCAAGGGGACGTGAAGTTGCTCAATATCATCAAAGTGATCAATATTAATGCTACTAATTGATTTTTGGTGTTTTAGAAGGTTTGCTATATCTTGCTTTTCAGCCGAATGACCGTAAGTAGAAAGATAAAAAGAGATAAAAAATATTATTTTTACAACGTTTCGTAACCATATTATCATAATCTATTTCCGTTAATTTTGGTTTTTATGTACAAAGTTAGACTCTCTTATAAGCTCATTAAATGGATATAAAAATTATACAAACTTTACTTCAGCTGCTATGCTTCTAAGTTCTCCTATATGCTTATAGCTCACTCAATGAATATAATAGGTAAAATCCTAAGGTCTGTATGATAATTTCTTTTTAGCACCAATAGCCATTAAAATTTAACATCTAATTTAAAGGCTTAAGTTTGAATGCAAAAATAATATTCAACTTTTTGATTATTGTAAAGCTTATCTCTGTACACAAAGAAGAATTTACAAAATACTGATTGATGCATTATTTTTTTCTTGAGACATCAAAGTTGAGTCAAATTCTAGATGCATCCAAATCTTTGTTTGAAAGATATTAAATTTGATTATGATAGCAAGTCGGTCAAAATCGACAATAGGATGGTTTTTTGGATTTAACGCAAGGCTTAATTGATAAATTAGTTTGGTGATAAAGATTTTGAACGTGGGTGGGTTAGTGTTACAACTGATTATATGAGTTTAAAAAAACATGAAAAAAGGACTTAAAAAAGATTAACCAAATTGAACATACAAAGGCATCGTTCAATATGGAGTTTTATGACAAATCTATTATGTAGGTTAATTGTGTATTACTTCCAGCCTAAAAAGCCAAATGTGCTGTTTGTATTATAAGCATTTATATCGAATTAACGTTAACTACATTAGAACGTATACGAAAGGCCTGAGAATAAACTCTACAATGAATAAAATAGATGCCCAAAATAATAGCTCAATAATAAATAAAGATCCCCATTTTGCAAATCTAAGCAAAATGAGATGCATGAGAAATTATCACTAATTTAAGTAGAGAGATTAGCTAGGTCAACGCCACTACAAATTGTAAGACTTATAAAAACTTATACATTTTATAGGCATGATCACCATTTAAGTAATAGTGCATCCGTGTTTTTACGATCTTAAAGCCAAGTTTTAAGTATAAACGAATCGCGACTTGATTATTGATATTAACCTCTAGCCCTACTTTACTAATATTTGCTGCTGGCAACTCCTCGAATAATTTCATTAATAACGCACTTCCAACGCCTTTTCCATGACAAGTTTTTGATACTGCAAGCGAATAAATTCGCGCGCTTTTACGACGCATAAATACTAACATATAAGCAATAAGTTTCGCTTCTTCTTTTACTATCCATAAAAAGTTACGTTTGGAATGGATATGATAGTAAAACTGACGTTTACTGATCTGATCTGTATTAAATAAGGTGTTTTCGAGCTCTACCAATGCAGGTATGTCATCAGCTGTTGCCAAACGAAAACTAATCGCCATAATGCACCCGCTTATACTCCATGCGATTAACAAACTCCAATATGATTCTGCTGTATAATTCATCATCCAAATACGCATCTTCCCAAGGATGATCTAATGATGGATTATCATTTATTTCTATAATACAGGGCTTATTATCGATAACTTTAATATCAGCACCATATAAATCCGTTCCAATCAAACGGCACGCTTTTATCGCTATTTTAATCACATCCTTTGGTACTTGATGAATGCCAAAAGCCTCAGCAGGACCAGCCGTAATGTACTTCTTGTTGTGATTGACAATTTGCCAATGGTTAGGCGCCATGTAATATTTACAAGCATACAATGGTTTGTTATTCAAAATCCCAATGCGCCAATCGTAATCAGTGTAGTGGTATTTTTGTGCAATAATAATTGATGACTGTGCCAGCATTTTATCTAACAATTGATTAAGTTCTTTTCTATCATTTACTTTCTTAACTCCTTGAGAAAACGAACCATCTGGAATTTTTAATACCATTGGTAAGCCTAGTTTTTCAATTAGTTCATCGCTATTTAAAGGCTCTTGATCACGAAACACAAAATAAGATTCAGGCATCAAAATTTTATTTTTTTCCATTAAGTTATGAAGGTACACCTTGTTGGTGCAACGCATGATTGTTTGTGTGCTATCCATGACCACTAAGTTATTTTCTTCTGCTTTTTTGGCAAAGGCATAGCTGTAATGATTAATCGCTGTTGTAGTACGAATAAATAACCCATCGTATTCTGGCAATCTTGCATAATCTTGTTTGGTAATCAAATCAATATCCACTCCAAGCTCACGCCCTGCATGAATAAATTTTTTAATGGCTTTATTATTGCTTGGTGGCAGTACTTCTTTTGGATCAACTAAAATTGCCATTTCGTAGCGATATTGCTTTCTTAGTCGCGGCTTACGCCATACTTTCGTGCTAAACTCACTCAAAGTTTGGGCGAAAAAAGTCTCTTCTACATCATTTAACGCTTTTATCGGAACAACTTGCAATCCCTTTATTTGCCATATATCAAGTCGTTTTTCAAAAACAAGCTTTAGTATTGGAATATCATAAATATCAAAAATCTTGCGTGCTAGTTTATTGAAACTTTGTTGTTCACTTTGACCAAAATAAATTTTGATTTGAGCTTCATTATCAACAGCAATTCTATCTAGTGTTTCAAGGCAAGCATTACTCAAACGAATATTAAACAAGCTAAACGACAAATCATCTAAATGTTGCAAATTATTAAGCGTATTTACACTAGGAATAACGCGATCACCATTGGCTTCTGCCAAAAGTGAGGCATAATATCCTTGACCCAAATAAGAGATATTCTCTGAAAGGTTAATTAAATAATAGCTTTTTTCTTCTCGGGTCATTAAGTAATCTTTTATTAAAACTACATTATCACTTGGGAAATAAGGTGTCCATGCTTCTGGACTGTCAATCAATATTCTAAGCTCTTTCATTTTAAATGGACAGGCTTGATACCAAAATAAGGAATTTGATCACCAAGATTGCGCTTGTTTTTGAGGTTTGTCAATCAGTTACATAGAAACATCTTTGGATGCAATAATTTTCACTCATAACGATCATTCCATGCTGTAATCAACAATGTTATTATAAACTACTTCTACTCAACTGATTTGGAAAGGTGTCATGGCGATTTCGCAACAACAATTAAAACATATACTTGCCTTGTCTAAGCTCGATGCAGATGAAAGTGAACTTAGCAAATTTGAAGCGGACCTTAATAATATCATTAAGCTGTTCGACAACATTCAAAACGTTGATACCACAGGTGTTCCAGCAATGATTTCACCTTTAACAAGTCATTTTATTGCACGTCAAGACAATGCAATCGAACAACATAGCGAACCATATTTCAAAGAAATTGCACCTAAATACGAAGCACATCACTTTATCGTTCCAAAAGTCATTGAATAAAAAAGGTTAAAGATATGAGCATATTACAACAACTTCGGCAAAGGTTAGACAACAAAGTCATCAGTGCAAGTGAACTAACACAGAAATATTTAAACCTTATTACAAAATATAATCCAATACTAAATACCTTTACCTCAATTAATTATCAACATGCCATCAAACAAGCTCAAAAAGCCGATAATATAATTGCACAAGGGAAGCAAAACTTATTAACAGGAATTCCAATTGCACATAAAGATAATCTATGTACCAATATTTTAACAACAACCTGTGCATCTAAAATTTTGTACAATTATCATTCTCCTTTTAATGCAACCATTGTTGATAAACTGGAAAAAAGTGGGATGATCTTGCTTGGCAAAACTAATATGGATGAGTTTGGCATGGGCTCTAGCAATGAAAATAGCTATTTTGGAGCGGCAAAAAACCCCTATCAGCTTGAATGCGTACCAGGTGGTTCGTCTGGTGGTTCTGCCGCTTCTGTTGCTGCAATGTTAACGCCGTTTGCAACAGGCAGCGATACAGGCGGTTCAGTCAGACAACCTGCTGGATTTTGTGGTATTACCGGGATGAAGCCAAGCTATGGTACACTTTCTCGTTTTGGACTTATTGCTTACGGTTCTTCTTTAGATCAAGTGGGAATATTAACGCATTTTGCCAAAGATTGCGCTTATCTTTTACAAACTATGGCTGGGCAAGACGATAAAGATAGTACAAGTATTCTAACCTCTCCTGATTTCTTTACTCAAACTATTGATCAAAATATATACAACATACGTATTGGTATTGATGAAGCTATGCTTTCCATGCTCTCACCACAAGCGCAACAACTTTTACAAAACTGTATCAATGATTACAAGACGCTAGGCGCTAAAATTAGGTCAATTAAGCTACCTAACCTAGAGCATGCTGTTTCAAGCTACTATATTTTGGCTCCAGCAGAAGCAGCAACAAACTTAGCACGTTTTGATGGTGTACGTTACGGCTATAGGAGTCCACAGGCGCATACTCTGGATGAGCTATATATCAACACTAGAACGGAAGGTTTCGGTCAAGAAGTTAAGCGCCGTATTGTTATCGGTAACTATGTGTTAGCAGCAAGTCAATACGATGCCTATTACCACAAAGCACAACAAATTCGTAGTCAACTTAAAGCCAACTTTGATGCTCTTTATCAACAGGTCGACGTTATTTTGTTGCCAATAGCAGCGACAACAGCACCAAAAATTGGTACTCAAACCGATCCTGTTAGCACTTATCTTTCTGATATGTATACACTTATTGCTAACCTAACTGGCGCGCCTGCCATATCCTTTCCTATCGGGAAGATAGATAATTTACCATTTGGTGCGCAACTGATGGCCAATAATTTTAATGATCATTTATTGCTCCAAGTAGTAAGTACTTTTCAACAGGTCACTAATTTTCATCAACCACAACCACTCTTACAAGGAGTATGTGCATGAGTTATCAAATGGTGATTGGGCTTGAAGTGCACGTTCAACTTAAAACAGTATCCAAGATTTTTTCTAATGCCGCAACTTTATACGGACAAAAACCTAATACACAAGTTAGTTTCGTTGACATTGCTTTACCTGGTACTTTACCTGTAGTCAATAAAAAGACAATTGAAATGGCAATAATGTTTGGACTTGCGACCGATGCAAAAATTTCTAAAAATAGTTTTTTTGCTCGAAAAAATTATTTTTATCCTGACCTAGCTAAAGGTTATCAGATTAGTCAATCTAGTAATCCGATTGTCCAAAATGGTATATTAGAAATAACAACTTCCAATGGAAGTAAACTCATTCGAATTGAGCGTGCACATTTAGAAGAAGATGCAGGTAAATCAATACATGATTTCATTGGTGATCAAACAGGATTAGATTACAATCGCGCTGGGACACCATTATTAGAAATCGTAACCCATCCTGACTTTAGCAGCAGCACAGAAGTCATTTGTTATCTTAAGGACTTGCATCAACTTGTTCAACACTTAGGTATTTGTGATGGTAATATGCAAGAAGGCTCATTTAGATGTGATGTGAACCTATCTGTGCATAAACAAAAAGAGCCTTTTGGCACAAGAGTAGAGCTTAAAAATATCAATTCTTTTCGCTTTATTGAAAGTGCTATTGCTTATGAATATAAGCGTCAAATAAAAATGCTTGAACAAGGTCAAAAAGTTATTCAAGAAACGCGTTTATATGATCCAGATAGAAATGAAACACGCAGTATGCGTAATAAGGAAAATGCTTTTGATTATCGTTACTTCCCAGATCCAGATTTACTGCCTATATTGATTACCCAACAGGATATCGATTTAATTAAAGCACAGATGCCATTGTTACCTAGGTTGCGCCGTATCCAATATCAAAAAGATTTAAATGAAGATGAAGTTAATTTCTTAATGGATAATCCTGACATTGCCAATTACTATGATGCGCTTGTCACAAAAACCACACCAAGAGTTGCTTATAATTGGGTTGGGATCGAATTACAAGCTCTATTTAATCGTGCACAAAGCACTTTTGATACGCATAAAATCTCAGTTAATACGTTGTTTGAAATCATTCAATGTGTTGATAAAGATGAAATATCGCTTAAATCTGCTAAAGCTGTTTTGCAAAGCTATTATGAAAGATCAGATGCAATTCAAACTATTATTGATAAACTAGGCATTCGTCAAAGTAATGATAGCTCACTAATAGAAGCATTAGTTGATGAAATTATTGCTAACAACCCTAAACAAGTTGCGGACTATCAAGCAGGCAACAGTAAACTTTTAAGTTTTTTTGTCGGTCAAATCATGAAAGGTAGTAAAGGACAAGCCAATCCCAAGCAAGTTAACGAAATATTGCTTAAGAAACTGAGCTAATCTAGCGTTATTCATTATTATTGCTACGCTCGTTTCTTAAGTGTCTAATCTTATTTATAGAAATACCCAATGTTTTCGCAACGACTGAAACTGGTACGCCCATTCTGAGCATTGATTCTGCTTCTTGCATTAGCACATTAAACTCATTGAGTTGGCTTTTATTTTTATTGTTTTCATTGAGCTCCATGTTGTATTGCCTCCATTTAGTCAAACATTGTAAAACAATCGTAACTGAATCTTGCTGATCAATACAACCATATTTTTTAGATTAATTAAATTTTAGTCATATGTAATCGGTATATAAATTGACATTACTTAACAAAAGCTCTTTTACCAATATCGGTACGATGATACTCATTGTTCCAAGTAATTTTATTAACAAGATCATAAGCATTGTGATAGGCATCTTCAACATGTTCACCCAGCGCAACGACACATAAAACACGACCACCATTGGTGAAGATACTGCAATCTTGACGTTTAGTGCTGGCGTGAAAAATTTTGGTATTAACACCATCATCTTGGTCAAGTCCTGTGATAATGTCACCGGTTTTGCACTGATCAGGATAGCCACCTGCTGCCATCACAACCCCTAGCGCAGTTTTATTGCTCCAACTGACCTCATAGCCATCTAATTCTTCATTGAGCGCTGCAAAAGCAAGTTCAACCAAGTCTGACTCCAAACGCATCATGATAGGTTGGGTCTCAGGATCACCAAAACGACAGTTATACTCAAGTGTCTTGATTTCACCATTTGGCATAATCATAAGACCTGCATACAAGAAACCTTTATATACTTCCCCTTCATTTTTCATACCATCTAGTACAGGTTGGATAATGGTGTGCATTACTTTGTCGTGAACATCGCGTGTTACAATCGGAGCGGGTGAGTAGGCACCCATCCCGCCTGTATTAGGACCTTGATCACCATTATCGCGTGCTTTATGATCTTGTGAACTAGCCATCGCAAGTGCATGGGTACCATCACATAATACGATGAAACTTGCTTCTTCACCGTCTAAAAACTCCTCAATGACAATCTCACAACCTGCATCTCCAAATTTATTACCCTCAAGCATGTCTTCTATCGTGTGATACGCTTGTTCTTTGGTTTGCGCAATGATTACACCCTTGCCAGCAGCAAGTCCACTAGCTTTAATAACAATCGGAGAATCCATTTCATCAACATAAGCTTTAGCTTTTTGGCTATCCTTGAAATTTTGGTACCGCGCAGTAGGAATATTATATTTTGCCATGAAGTTTTTACTAAAAACCTTCGAAGATTCAAGTTGTGCACATTGCTGTTTAGGACCTAGACAATTTAAGCCATGTGCTTCAAATTGATCTACAATACCAAGACTCAAAGGTACTTCAGGACCCACAACTGTGAGTTCAATTTCATTGTCTTTAGCAAAATTAATCAAGTGTAGAATATCGGTTGCAGCGATATTGATATTGCTTACTTTTTCTTCTTTTTCAGTCCCAGCATTACCAGGAGCAACATAAACGTGGGTTGCATGAGGAGATTGAGCCAATTTCCAAGCAAGTGCATGTTCACGACCACCGTTCCCAACTACTAATATATTCATCTAAATACTCCGTACTTTTTACAAAAAATCTTAACCTTTTGAGTCATGTAATGCCATTAAAGATTTAGCCAAAATAGCAGTAAAGTTATTTTGCGATAGCTAAGAAATCATTGGTGCCTTGAAAGCTATCAGGTACAATAAGGATCAACTATTTATACTTGGCTACACAAACTGTAGTATTCTTTGATTGAAACAAAGAGTAAAGAGCAATTATTTTCATAGCTATTTTTTATAAAGCAGGGTTTAAGTGGATGCAGCAGCAAACAGATGTCGTAAGTGGTAAGAATATCGTGGTGATGGCAGGGGGAACTGGAGGACATATTTTTCCAGCACTTGCAGTGGCAAAGCATTTGTCAGAACAAGGCGCCAATATTTTCTGGTTTGGGACCCAATATGGTTTAGAAAAAAAAATAGTTGCCAACCAATATCCACTAGATTTTTTAAAAATTGGTGGAGTACGCAACAAAGGTCTAAAGAAAAAATTATTGTTTTCTTTTCAATTATCCTTAGCTGTATTACGTGCAATGATAATTCTAAGAAGGCGCAAGACAAATTGTGTCTTAGGCTTTGGTGGTTATGCTTCTGGACCTGGTGGGATTGCGGCAAAACTACTTAATATTCCATTGATTATTCATGAACAAAACGCCAATCCTGGTATGACCAACAAGATGTTGGCAAAATTTGCTAAAAAAGTGTTGTGTGCATTTCCTACTAGCGGTTTTAAAACAAAGTCAATTGTTGAGGTTATCGGCAATCCAATACGCAGTGAAATACGTAATTTGCATAATCAGTCACGTGACTTTTATAAACATATTCTGAACGTTCTTGTCTTAGGCGGTAGTCAAGGTGCTAAAGTACTCAATGATGTGGTGCCTAAATTTATTAAAGCTTTGCCACGTGAAGCCTGTGTTAACATTTGGCATCAGACAGGAGAAAAAGGTTTTGCTGAGACGATGAGTACTTATCAAGCACTTAATATCGATTATAAATGTGAGCTCAAAGTAGAACCTTTTATTAACGATATGGCGCAAGCTTATCAATGGGCAGATATTATTGTATGTCGTGCTGGAGCATTAACGGTGTCGGAAATTGCAAGTGTAGGCGTCCCTGCTTTTTTTGTACCTTTTGCAGAAGCTGTTGATGATCATCAATATCATAATGCACAATTCCTAGTGCAAGCGGAGGCTGCTATTTGCATGCGTGAGGAGCATTTTAATGCACAAAAGCTCGCGGCTTTTATTCGTGCAATGGACATAAATCGCTCTAAATTGGAAAATATGTCTAGTCACGCCAAGGGTGTAGCGAAACTCGATGCAGTGGAAAAATTGGTTGATGAAGTTAAAAAACTTATTTGACGCTACTTTTTTATCTCATTCATTTGATAACGTGTATCTCCGAAATTCATTTCCTTTTTATTTAAATTCAACTCAATTTAGATAAAAGCTCAATTCAAAAAGTTTGTTATTGACCTACGCAGCAAGATAGATTGTGTGTTGAAGGAAGCAAGGAGAATCTTGGTGCGTTAGATGCTTTTTTGACTGTAACAATTTTTTCCTCATGATGATCAAATCTGAATGATAGTTTAGTTGCAAATACGTATCAATTTTGCTTGGTAATTTTTCAACAATAGTTTGATTAAAGCCTGAGCACTCAAGGTAGTTTGCACCATAGCGCGTCAAGGCAATCAGCTCTTTGATGCCTACGTCGATCAATTTATTTTCAAGATAATTAAGTAAATACTTTGCAATGCCCTGATTGCGATGCTCTTTGGTAATAACTAAGGCTTTAAGCATGGCTATATTATGTTGCAATTCAGCACCGATAACACCAATGAGTTGTTCGTTACTAAAAAATCCAAAAAACAGTTGCTTGGAACTAAAAAACCATTCAGTGCTAAAAAAATTTACATCATTAAAAAGTTGTTGAACTTGGTTTTGATGTACTTTTGTTAGCGCTGAAATAGCCATATTAAAACTCCTTCTTGTTTTTTATAGTTTGAATTTTTGTTTTATCTCATCAGGTAATAACTTTAGTGCATTAGAGCAACGCGTTACTGTGCTGATACTAACACCCAGATCTTTAGCGATTTCACGTTGTGACTTTTGTGCTAAGACCATTTGTTGGGCAAGGGCATAACGATTACTGAGTTGACGTTTTTCTTCCAACGTAAAAAGAAAATCCAATAATAAACTAAGTTCATTATCAGATTTCAGAATTCTTATTACTCTAATTAAGCTTTGCCAATTTTTTTCCATTTTTAAGTTCAAGCTACGATTATCAATGTAGTCTTGTAACGATACATCGATGTATTCCAGATGTCTAGACAAAAAATATAAAAGTTGTGCTTCTGTGGTAAGTATGCCAAATATAAGCAGCAAGGAAAGGTAAGTGACAGCACAAACATACTAAGCCCTGTGATTATTGCCAGGCGAGCTTTAGTATTGCGCATATTGCTTAGGAGAATACAAAAATACTCTCAGATTATATTGAAACAAATGTAACGTATATTTCATCTAGTTCTATATCACTAAATGTACATAAGCACAGTTAGCAACTCTAAAGGAACAGTTCGAAACATATAAAGTTAAAGCACGCAATAAGTAAAATTTAAAGCACAAATGCAAAGCGAGAAAGGCTGTAAAATGGTTTGTGATGGGTATATACTAATTGTCGTTAAAAAGCAACCATCAGACAAATTATGCAAATTTCATCAACTCAATCCTTAACCTTGCTACGCTTAGTCATGATCAATATCATTGCCGTGGATAGCCTGCGTAATATCTCTATTACAGCACAAGCTGGGTGGGTTGTGGTGAGTTTTTACATTTTTGCCGCTATTGTATTTTTAATTCCATGTGCATTATTAACTGCACAAATGGCAACAGGATATTCGAAAAATGGTGGAATCTACCTTTGGACAAAAGAAGCCTTTGGTGCCAAAATAGGATTTGTCGTGTTGTGGCTGCAATGGATTTATAATTTGGTATGGTTCCCATCTATCTGTGGATTTTTTGCAGGAATCATTGCTTATATTATTGCACCTTGGTTTGGCATGAATCCAGATTTTTTGGTCAGTAATCCTTGGTATATAATCAGCATGAGTCTGTGCATGTTTTGGTTAGCTACGATTGTTAATCTATTTGGAATAAAAACCTCAAGCACAATCAGTGTCATTGGCGCGATTGTTGGTACCTTAATGCCGATGCTACTCATTATTGGCTTAGCACTTTTTTGGATATTGTCTGGTCAACCCATGTTGAAGCCATCGGCTATTTCAGATGTACTACCAAGCTTTGCCAATATTAACAGTTGGGGTCTGTTTTTAACCGTAATGTTTAGTTTATTTGGTCTAGAGATGAGTTCTATTCATGCAGGTAATGTCAACAATCCACAAAAAAACTTTCCCAAAGCACTATTAATTTCTAGCGTAGTGATTTTACTATCTCTAGTTTTGTCTAACGTTGCAATCTTTACAGTCAATAGCAATAACACTGGGCATGTAGATATCGTGACAGGACTTATGGCATCATTTAGCTATTTTTTTGCTAAATTCAATATGCCGTGGATGTCTAGTATCATCGCATTAACCTTGGTATTAGGAGCATTTACTACTGTTTCAGCTTGGATTATGGGTTTATCACGAGCTTTTACCATAGCAGCAGAAGATGGACTTATTTCAAAAAGGCTTGCACAAACTAATACTTATAACGCACCCAGTAAAGTGCTTATTTTGCAAGCTCTGATATTCTCTATATTTTGTTTGAGTTATCTTCTTATGCCATCGGTCAATTCAGCTTATTGGTTTTTAAGTGCACTGACGGCACAACTTGCTGTATTAGGTTATATCGGTATGTTTGCTGCGGCAATTAAATTAAGGGTCACTAATCCAATCAAACTTGGGCAATATCAAATTTATGGCGGTGTCAAAGGAACCATTGTAATGTCATCATTAGGATTTATTAGCTGCTTGGTTGCAATTATAGTAGGATTTATTCCAACCTCAGATGTAACGATGTCCACCTTTAACTTTGATTTATTACTTGTTACAGGAATAGTGATTGCACTTGCTTTTCCTTATGTTCTTACTCGAAATTATTCATAATACACTCACATTTAAAACCTCCAATATTGTTGACAAAATCCGTAATCCCAAATCCCGATTTAGACTGTTCGATGGTCTTGGGATTAGGGAGTGCTTTAAGCTATTTGGTTAAGATCTATAATACAGTTTTCGTCATAGAAGGTTTGATTTGAATATCGGTGTTTTGAACTAAAAGCAAACTAGTGCCTTTTAGCATATCAGTCATTGTCCAAATCTACGTTTTTATTTTTATTCACTCTTTAAAACACTGTGAGAAAGTCTAAGATTAAAATTTGACCTCTTACAATAATCGTCTACGCTTAAACCAAGATGACACTGCTAGTTTTTGTTTTTTTATTCTCCGATAAGGGATCAATTATACTCAAAGCTTGATTTTAAAGGCTTGTTTTTAAACGACTTTTTGGTGGTGTTACCTAAGTAAAAATGGGAATTGCCAAATTGAAATGGCATGAAGGCTTCAATTATGTTCGTAGTATGATTGAAAAATTGCGGTTTTAGAGGTAAGTGAAAGATGGATAAGAAAAGGAATATTGGACAAGTAAAACTGGAGGAAGAGACAAGAATAACAAAGCTGGGCTTTATAATAGTAACCATCTCAATCACGATAGTAATCTTAATAGGCGTTTTTTACTACATTTCCCATGGCTTAGGTAGTCGGGTTTCTTCCGATATGATGGATAAAGTAGCTCATCAGCTTAAAGCCAAGTATGGTGAGAACTTTAAAGTGATAAGTGGCAATTATAATCGACAAAGTAGAAGTTATACTTTTACTGTAATCCCAGAGTCAATGCCAGATCAACAGTTAATGGTAATTACGGATTTAACAGGCAAAGGGTCGTTTGCGAGTAATTATTTATTAGTTAGGACATCAATCGAAGTAGCTAAAATGCTAGAACCTTATTTTAAGTCAGTGAGTGATAATTTTGCCGCAAGGACATTAGCAACGTCGATTTATGATAAGGACTTACCAGAAAACGAGAGATATTTAGCTAAAGAAACGGAATATATCTTCCGTAGCAAAGCATTGCATTTGCAAGAATGGATAAGAGAATACCATAACGCACTAGAGTTAACATTTACTGCAATAATTGAAATACAAAAAATCCCACAGAACTTGCTCACCTTGATGAGTCAAATCTATAAGCTCAATAATTATTTACTCTCGTTAAAGCTATTTAGCTTTAATATGGAAATTAGATTAGTTGATATCCCAGATGAATCTTGGTTAAAGCAACAAAAGATGGACACGAGTTTTTTTATTCAACAAAAGGGTTATGAAATGAATAAGTATACATGGGGTGTGTTAATGATTTCAGACTGCCCTATGAATGGGATTATGAAGTTTTGTTATGGTAAGCCAAATATACCAGAGTATGCCAATATAGCTCAAAGCATTCACTCTCCTTTGGATGTGGCTAAATATATTAAGTTATTGCCTATGCACACGGTTAAATATAAGACTTTATCAGGCAAGGTGGAGGAGATTTGGATTGTTGCCAGAAGGTATGATTCAAGTGAAGCTCAATTTTTAACACAAACTGATTTATATAACCAAATTGTAACACTATACGATAAGGAGATAAGCCATGAATAGCGTGTTAACAGCGGAACAAAGCGCAATATTAGCAAATATTGTCTACACCAAAGACATAAAAACAGATCAATATATTTTTGATAATGACCAGGTGAACAAAGGTAGCCAGTTATCAAAGTATATTTACGATGATCAAGGTAACTTTCACGAAGGTATCCCCCAGGATTTGCGTGATCAAATTGCCCTAGCGGCAAATAAGTTTAATCAGGTGTTGGACAATTTTACACTAATGGCAACGAGTAATACGATTGAGAATCACACCGCTATTGGGGGAGCTGGCTATTACGCTATTGCAGTGACTCCAAAACTTAATACAACCGAAATGGTGATTGTTAATAAAGGCACAAGTGAATTGGGTGATTATGCTTCAGACGCAGAAATGCTGGCTTATCGTATTTCGCAGAATATGATGGCAGGTGTGAATTTTATTGATATGGTTGATAAGATTTATACGCCTGAAATATTTTCAGGAGCCAACCATTCAGCTGGGGCGACGATAGCACAAGCACAAGCGACTTATATAGGTAGTGAAAAGCTGGGCATGATATACAATTTTGAAGGCTATGGTGGGCAGGAAATCTTACAAGGAAAGAAAGAAGGCGGTACTTATTATGAGGTAGGGGTAGTTGAAGATAGGCTTACAGGGGAAAAGAGTTTAGGCTATGTTGCTGTTACTGATCCAATAAAAATTACACTTTATGAAAACTATGCAGTCAATCATGAAATGGTGAACAACAAGATTATCAACTATGCACGTGAAGGAGACCTAATTGCTTTTTGGGCGACAAATATAGGGGATACAATTATTATTCCAGGTCATGAGAGTTTAGGTTTACTTGATGCACACACCATCAATAATTATCTCTATCAAAAGTTTGATCAAAATGGTGCTTTGATTCCAAATGAATTAGACATAAGCATTGTTAATCGTTTATATGAAGATGGTGTAGCAGAAATCTCACGGGTACGTGCTGATATTGAGCAGATTAAAGATGAGGCATTACAGAATTTACATCTTTTTCATGGTATTTTGATTAGTGATAATCCGATTTTACTGCGGGAGTATTATCGCTTAGGTCATGCTCAACAAAAGCTTATGGATCAACTGAGCAATTATAACAATTTGTTTTTAGGAATGGCTAATTATAATCAAACTCTATTTTCATCTGAATACCAGAAAGAAAACGTCATGAAAGCTTTTAAAGGTGATATTTTAATGTGTTTAATGGGAGAGGGTTCCGCAGTTAATGACTTTATTGATAGTCTCGTTAACGATGACTTTACTGAAGCATCAAAGGTCGCTTTCCCTCCCCGTGATCCTCTTATTTTAGATTTAGATGGTGATGGGATTGAGACCATTGCAGCTCATGGAAATATTTTATTTGATCATGATAGTGATGGAGTGAAGCATGCCACAGGCTGGGTTAATGGTGATGATGCTCTGTTGGTGCGTGATTTGGATAACAATGGTCAAATTGATAGTGGATTGGAGTTATTTGGGGACAATACGATTAAGCAAAATGGAGAGAAAGCCACAGATGGTTTTGATGCGCTATTAGATTTGGATGATAATAATGATGGTGTTTTTAATGTGGAAGATCATGCATTTAGCGAAGTAGGATTATGGCAGGATAAAAACGAAGATGGCGTGGTTCAGGAAGGAGAAATAACTGCTCTAACTAACTCAGATGTACAAAGTATTGATTTGAATGTAGTAGTAGATAATGGTAGTAATGCTGATGGGGGTGTAATTGTCAAAAGCTCAACGTATCGAGACTTGAATGGTCAGAAGCATGACATTGGCGCGTTAAATTTTAATGTCAATTCCTTTTACCGTGAATATAGTGACGATTTCTATTATCAATTTGCAGACAAGTTAGAGGAGCAAAATTTAGCATTTAGCCTTAGAGGCTCTGGCGCAGTAAGGGATTTAAATCAAGCAGCTGTGCTGAACCCTGTCATTGTAGAGATAGTGCAAGCAATTACTGAAACAGAAAACTACAATACACGCAAAATGCTTTATCAAAAGCTTGTTAAGGCGTGGGCAGACTCAGCAGAAAGCTTTAATTCAGTCGTTACTGAATTAGAAGGTTTGGAGTTAAGCTCAGGGACAACAATTAGTTTTGATCTGAGTGACACCACACGGCAAAGGCTTGAAAGAATAGCTGTGCTTGAGACCTTTAATTTTAGCAATCTGGTCAGTTACGATATCATTGAGAAGGGAGAGAATTCTGAGCTTAGAGTCTCAATAGGTAATTGGTGGAATCTAGTTAAATTTACTAGTGGTAAACCGCTTGTATTAAAAGATGACCTATTTTCGGGGCTTCCCAGACAAAATAGCTTACTTGATAGTGCGTATAATAAGTTATTAAGTTCAGTTGAAAATACTATTTTTAGGAATTATGACTATCAACGTTTTGTAGATATGATTGAAATTAATAGTAATGATGAAGGGGAGTTGTCACTTGGATTTGATGCTATAGATCAATATTTTATTGATCGTGTTGATGCAACTGCTGTGGAAGCAGTGGGTTTGTTGTTATTGATTAAACTGGCACCAGAGGATTTACTAGGTAAGTTAGGTTGGGATGCTAATAAGACTTTAGCAAAAACACTTAGGTCAATGAATGAGGAAGCATTGGCTGAGCTTGCGCAAATAGACTCATATGTATTTAAAAATGGGGTGATCAGTAATGCTATGTTATTGACAGATGATATAGCTTATACTGTCCAAGGCAATAGTATTGTGGTTGGAAATAACCAAGATAACGTGGTGACACCGATTGACTCAAAACGATACATTGGAACAAGCAATAGCTTATCAAGTTTTAATTATATTGATGCAGGTGATGGGCATGATATTATCTTAAAAAATGCGTGGATTGATGAGGGGAAATTAAAACTAGGTTATAACGAGAGAGAGATAGAAACATATTTATTTAGCGAAGAAGATGGGAGTATCAATGATACTTTTGGGGATATATTACAGTTTACAGTGGGAATCAGTCATGAAGATATTTTACTTAAACGTATTGAATATGATCTCATCTTAACGCTTAATGAATACGATAGCATCAAACTAGATAATTTTTATAAAGGTGCATCAGACTATGTTAATCTAGGCAAAGTTTCACGTATTGAATTTGCTAATGGTACAGTCTGGCAGCGTGGTGATGCTATATTTAACGTTACACCTGAAAATATTCATTATATAGGAACAGAACAAGCAGATGTTAGTTCAGGGACAATTGCAGATGATGTTATCCAAGGCTTAGGTGGTAATGATAAGCTTTATGGACGTCAGGGAGATGATAATATTATAGGTGATGCTGGCAATGATGAACTTTATGGAAATGAAGGTGACGATATACTCACTGGAGGTGAAGGCAATGATTACCTATCTGGAGGGTATGGGAAGAATCGGTATGTATTTGGTCAGTCTTTTGGTGTTGATGAAATTGAAGCAGTGTATTTATATAATGATGAAACCTTTGTTGATAATACAGTCGAATTTATTGATGGCATTCGACTATCAGATCTTTATTTTATAAAAAATGAAGATGATTTGATTGTTAAGCATATCAACAATCAGGATCAGGTAACGATAAAACGGTTCTATACGGATACACCACAGCATATATCTGGCGTCAATCAATTTACTTTCTCAGATGGACAGATGATTGATAAGAACTATTCTCTATTAGATTCAAAACAAATAAGGGGTACTGATAATAATGATAAGCTAATTGGCAATGCTGAAAGCGAATTGATAGATGGTAAGGCAGGTAATGATGATTTAAAGGGTGGCGACGGTGACGATATTTTAAATGGCGGTCAAGGAAATGATCATTTATACGGAGAATTGGGCAATGACACGCTAGTTGGTGGAGAGGATAATGATACTTTGGTTGGTGGTTATGGTCATGATCGATATGTTTTTTCAACGAATAGTGGGAATGATGTTGTACGAACTCCTAAGCTGTTTTCAGTAAATGAAGATAATAGTGTAACGCTTGTTTTTGAAGATGATATTCAGCTAGAGGACTTGAATAATATTTATTTAAGCTTGAGTTCGCATACTTACTCGAAAAGTGGTCAGCATTATACAGAATGGTATGTACGGGATTTAGTATTTGTTGCTGAAAAACATAACATCAATATTACAATAGCAGACTATGCTTTAACGAAGCCTTATGATGATAGAGACAATCGTTATGCACCACCAATATCCCTCGAATTTAATAATGGAGCTGAAATTTGGCAAGTGATACCGCATAAAGATTTTATCCTAAGCGAAGCAGGTGGTCTAGAAAAGCAGTTCTCTAATAGTGTTTATCTAATGTATTTTGATGAGGAAACACAGACCAATTATATTCAAGGGATAAATAGAGTTGAATATTTGCAAGGCACAGATGGCAAGGATGTTTTGGATGGGAAACAACATAATGACTATTTAGCAGGAGGTTTTGGTGTTGATCATTACGTGTTATCAAAAATAACTTTTGACGATGTGATCGTTGCAGATAACAATAATCATGAAGATGCAGTTTTATTGAAAGACATTACGTTAGAAGAGCTATATTTTTTACGTGATCAAGATGATTTATATATCAAAGCGATTTCACATAACTATAATCGAGCAACATTATATCAACAAGGAGATCAGTTTTATCGCAGCAGTATAAAGCTTGAAGGTTATTTTAATGACCTAAGTGTAGATAAAATCATAGACAGTCAGGGTAATGAATACCTGATTTCTGAGTTGATAACAGATGAAACAAAGTTTAGTAGAGTAGAGGATAATTTAAATCGGATTGGCAGCAAGAAAGATGATTATATCGAAACTTATGACGGTGCTGATGTGATAAATGCCAAGGGTGGTAATAATCAGGTAGAGGCAGGTGAGGGCAATAACAAAATTACCACAGCCAATGGTGATGATTTGATCAATACAGGAAGCGGTAACAACGAGATTAAAGCAGGTAGTGGGAATAACAGAATTTATACTGGTAATGGAAATAATTTGATCCTTAGTGGTGCAGGTGACGATGTCATTGAAGCAGGACATGGTAATAATGTTATTAAAGCAGGCAGTGGTAAGAATACTATTCAAGCAGGCAGTGGGGATAATCAAATTTTTGGTGGCAAAGATGTTGATTATATCTATACGGGTGATGGCAATAATGTGATTAAAGCCGGTCATGGTAACAATGAAATTTATACAGGCACTGGAGATAATACCATTACCACAGGGAATGGAGCTGATTATATTGAAGTGCAATTTGGTAAAAACATAATTCATTCAGGTGCTGGTGATGATGTGATTGAGATTGAACATAGTAACGGCAGTTCGATTTACACTGCAACTGGAAATGATCAAATCCTGATTAACACAGGAATGAGTTGGATTGATGCTGGTGATGGAGATGATGTAGTTTATAGTGGAGATGGTAATGATGTGATCTACTCGGGTAAAGGCAATGATAATATCGATTCAGGAGATGGAGATGATATTATTTATGGGCAGTCAGGAAATAATGTGCTCAATGGCAATGAGGGAAATGATATTCTTTATGCAGGTAAAGATGGTCATGATCAATTGCTAGGTGGTGCAGGAAATGATACTTTGTACGCTAAAAATGGCAATGATCATCTTTACGGCAACACAGGCGATGATAAACTGATTGCAGATGGCGATAATAATACCTTGGAGGGTGGTGAGGGATCTGATTACTATCAAGTTGATTTAAGGCGTTCAAATAATGTGATCATTAATAACCACGATACTGACAATAGCAGCGACTTTCTAAAGCTTCATGGTCTAAAAACAGACGATATCCGTTTTTATCGTGAAGTAAGTAACTTGGTGATTAAGAATTTAGCAAATCAAAATAAACCTAAGCAAGTTGTTGTAGAAAATTGGTTTGAATCTGAAGCACATAAAATTGATGAGATTGAAGTTGGCAATCATATGCTAGATAAAAAACGAATCGATGTGATTATTCAAACATTGGCAAGCTTTAATGTTGAGACTGGTGTAGGTGAAGATTTACTCAATAAAGATCAAAAAGATGAGATAAAAAGTATTTTAGTCAATTCATGGATACCAAAGGCATGAGCATGATAGATATTCAAAAGCATACGCTATAAGGATATTTGAAATCACTGAAAAAAGGTGATGAAAAACAAACGCTCATTTCCGAATGATAATGTAGTCTTTAAAACCTTATTTTTGGCGATTGACTATATGACAAAAACCGCGTTTGAAAAATAGGCAACTGTCAGGTCAAGTCTAAACTTCTACACATTATATGTTGACCGGGCTGGTATATTTGGTGGTCCTAAATTGAATACAATTGCTTTACGCATTCAGAAAGCCAGGGCTATTACTAATAGTTTGTTGACTCAATAGCATTCAGACCATACTATTAACACGACAATTTCCCTTGGTAATTAGTCCGACACTTTACCTTGGTAATGACACTTATACATTTTATGAGTAAAATACATAAATAAAAACCTGATGATGTTCTACTTTCACATGACGAATGCCACACTATCATCGACGCTAACTGTTTTCACTTCTGAGTTCGGAATGGATTCAGGTGGTTCACAGTCGCTATTATCATCAGGTAACTCTC
>NZ_QLIR01000020.1 GCF_003428155.1 Fastidiosibacter lacustris | reverse complement strand
AACACCAATAGCAACTTTTACTGATGGGAAAACGCACTGGCAAGAGAAGGTTGAATTGCTCAACCATATCTGACAAAAATCGCGTTTGAAAAATAGGCAACTGTCAGGTCAAGTCTAAACTTATACACCTAATCGCATACTTCTTCTGCTCCGCAGTAATTTCTATTTTATCTTCTTCTGACTTCACCATTTTCACGGCAATGGGTTCTTGGTTGTTTGATTTTTCAGTTTTGAAAATATCGATCATTTCTTTCGCCAATTCAGGGTGAGTTTCAGCGATTTTTAAAAGTCTTTCTTTTTGCTTATCATTCATAGCATTGTCCTTGTTTTTATTAACTTTTGCTCTTTGAGCAACCTAACGTAAAATGGGGTAAAACACAATCAAATCTTAATTTCAGACCATTGCTGTGCTGCGTGTAATATACGAAGTATTCTTACAGTATTGTCATTCTCTTGATAAACAATAATATAGTTTGCCCATGTAACCAGCTCTCTGGTTCCCTTTACTCGTCCAGATCGTCCCATTTTCGGAAAATCCAGCAATCTTATTACCTTTAACTCAATGTCGTCTTTCAAACGTTATGCAGCATCTGGATTATCGTCTGAAATATAGTCCACTATTGCCAAGAGATCGGTACGTGCATGGGTTGACCATTTTACCTCAGACATGGCGGCGTTTTTTATCAATCAAAGTTTGAGCCTCATCCATAATTTCTTGATGAGAAATTACATGATTTGGATCAGTTAATGCCTCTTTAACTTTAGTACGAAACCAAGCGTCATACTCCTTCGGTTCCATTGTTAGCCCTGCTGGCATGCCTCCTTCTTTCGTAATGCGTGTGAGTAAAATACGCACCGCATCAGAAACGGTTAAACCAAGATTAGCGAGTTTTTTTGCTGCATCCGCTTTAAGTTCATTATCAACTCGAACGTGGAGCATCGAAGTATTAGCCATAGAAACATCTCAATTTAGCAGTGTCATCTTATTATATATCTCAATTGAGATACTAGCAAGTTTTTGTATACATTTCTCAACCAACCAATAAGGAAAAAACATGAAAGAAAAAGGAAAAATCCTAAAATTATCAATAACTGCATCAATGGCAGCATCATTGTTAGCGCTTTCAGGCTGTGCTGCGATTGGTACGGCAATTAAACATCGCAATCTTGAAGTAAACTCAAAAATGTCCGATACAATATTTCTTGATCCTGTACCTCAGAGTGAAAAGACTATCTACATTCAGGTGAGAAGTACGTTGAGTGAAGATGAAACAAATGCTTTGTTTTGGGTATTCATTAAAAACAAAGGAAATCATCAACAAAAGCAAACGGTGTTCATCGGCTACCCTAAGCATAAGCAGGTGAAGAGCATCAGAAATTGAAAGACCCATTACTTGGCTACAAGTCAAGTTATACTTTTGAGAGCAAAATATAGGATACAGGATTATCTGGACACTCGGACAAACCGCATTCAGTTAATGTTGAAATGATGTTGGCAGCAATGATCAATACAAAGATAATGAAAGCAATGTGGCTAAAAATGCGAATTTTTTTGCCTCTAGCTTCAGCAATTTCTTTTTTATCCTGTTCAATTTCATATTGCTGGGTGATGGTCATAATAAGTCCGATGTAAATAATAGCAACAATACAAAATATGAATACCCATGTATACATATGAATTCCTAAGATAGCAGAACCATAGCCATCAGGATCAGTGATGTGTAATGCAATTTGGCGCAATGCGACAAAAGAAGTCAGGACAGCCGATAATAAAGACAGGCTATAATGAGCAGGGCGTACATGATAACGGACATTTAAAAGAAAGCCAAAGGCAATTCCTAATAGTCCAAGGCGTTGCAATAAACAAAGTGGGCAAGGCAGTTCTCTAAAAATAAATTGAAACGCAAATGCAATAGCAATAATAAATGTAACTCCTAGTATTTCAATGGCGTTAAAGCATTTAACAACATTATTGATTTGTGAACGTTGCATGGTTTTCTCCTTAAAAATATAGTCCAAGGTTGTCGGTAGCGTGATGTAAGAATACAAACCCCATGAAAATTAGCGTCAGACAAAATAAAATTATGCTGAGTTTACGATAAAACCACGAGCTTATCACGCTGATAAGCAGTAAGATAAATGTAATTAGAATTCCTGGCATGTTTGATACTCCTTTATTGTGAATTCGCTGTTAGTATAGTCAAAAGCTATTGATCAAGTAGATAAGTATTTAAGATTTACGCTTATATATGCTTTCTGTTAAACTTATAGCTCTCTTAAAATTATAACTAATTCATCATGCAGCAAAATATAAAACAAGCAGATAGAAAAATTGTGCTTACTGGAATTACACCCTCTGGAACGCCACACATGGGCAACTATATTGGTGCAATTAAACCAGCACTTGAAATGGCAAAAAACCCAGACTTTAACGCCTACTTCTTTATTGCAGACTACCATTCTCTTATTAAACTTTGGGATAAAAAATTGCGTGAGCAATATATTTATCAAATTGCCGCAACATGGCTTGCATTAGGGCTTGATCCAGAGAAAGTTATGTTTTATCGCCAGTCTGATATTCCTGAGATTATGGAGCTTAATTGGATTTTGACTTCAGTGACGGCAAAAGGTCTGTTAAATCGTGCGCATGCTTACAAAGCAGCGGTAGATAGAAATATTGCAGATGGTGAAAAAGATAATGATGCAGGGATTACAATGGGGCTTTTTAATTATCCAATGTTGATGGCTGCTGATATTATCATGTTTAATGCTGATTTGGTTCCAGTTGGCAAAGATCAGATTCAGCATATTGAAATTGCGCGTGATATTGCTAATCGTTTTAATCATATCTATAAATGTAATTTACTTAAAGCACCTGAGGCAATGTTTGATGAATCAACGCAAACGATTCCAGGCTTAGATGGACGCAAGATGTCTAAAAGTTATAATAATACGATTCCGCTTTTTGCAACAACTAAACAGCTTAGAAAATTAGTGATGAAGGTCATTACCAATTCTCAATTACCAGAAGAACCGAAATCAACAGAAAATTGTACGATATTCTCACTATATCGCCATTTTGCAACTGAAGCTGAAATTGTCGTTTTAGCAAAACGTTATCATGAAGGCATTAGTTGGGGTGAAGCTAAACAGCTGTTATTTGAGAAAATGGATGAAGTGCTTACTCCTATGCGCGAAAAATATGAATATCTACTTGCAAATAAAAAAATTATTGATGAGCATCTTAAGTTGGGTGCACAAAAAGCAAGACTGCAAGCAAAAGCATTGTTGAATAAGCTTAAACAACAAAGCGGTCTTTAATGATGTATTGCATTATTGCGAACTTTGGTGATGATAGCATAGCCTTAATTCAAAAAATCTATGAGTTAAAGTTTAAGGACGTTGTAGTATTGTCAGTTGATACAGCTTGGCAGGCACAAAGTTGGCAAGCGCGCGTTGAAAAAGCAAGTGCTTGGATAACTTCTTTAGGGTTTAGTCATCATAAGCTTAAAGCAGAGCATGGCTTTAGTAAATTGGTTGAAACGCGTAGACAATTTCCGTCACAACAATTTCACTGGTGTGCTGGGTTTTTAAAAGGTATTACAATATTAAATTGGTTAGAAGAACACGATGAGACGTTAGATGCGATTATTTTATTGGCAAATCGTCGTAGCATGAGTAAAGTTCAAGCAGATTTACCAGATAGAGTCAAAGAATCTGATCGTTATGACAGTCGTCAAGTACAGTATTTATTGGCAAATGTGACTGAAGAACAGCGTGATCAGCTCATTGCAAAAACACCCTTTCAAACTCCACTTAAGCATCGTTCATTAGAATGTCAGCCATGTATTCATTTCACTAAACGGGATATTATGACATTAAGTGATATAGATACTGCAAGGGTTATCGATTTAGAAACTAGACTCAAGCAGACGATGTTTCAACAAAATTTTAGAAACTATCTTAAAAACCTTGAAAAAAACAATAATTACTACGATGAATTCGCCAAAACCTGTAGCTGGGATTATGGTTGTGGATTATAAATCATATTAAGCTAGGTATTTTACTTTTATTGTGAATCCTTTGTAACTTGATCAGTTACCTTTAAATTTTTTAAATGGCTTTTATATCCGCTTTCATCATGGCTGGTAAAACGGCGTTTGTGTTCATTTAGTAAGGTACCACCTAGACGTTGATTTATCTGATTAATGCTATTGCTAAAATACTCAAAGCACATAGGAACATCGTAGTATTGCGATAATTCTAATAAGTTTGAGGCACATAAAAGACAAGTGTAATCGGTTGTTTTATAGTTTGTTAGATCAAAACCATGGGTTTCTTCATCTGCCTCTATGAAAAACAGCACGTCTTTATCTTCAGTCAATAATTCAAAGCGTTTAAGTTCTGAGTTAAATATGAGTCCATTTTGGGTGAAAAGCCAAGCTAAGTCTTCGCCATTAAAAATATAACCTCGTGGTGCACTGATATAGTAAACAGCAATGCCTTTCTCAAGCTTAGGATAGGTTGTTTGTATTTGTTCAAAATCACTGATGATTAAGGGAGATTTAGGATCGACTTTGATGTCTTCTTCTAACTCAACCTTTGTAACGGCAGTACCTTGTTTGGGATTTTGATGAAGTTTGGTTGATTGTTTATGTTTTTCTTTAGTGGTTACTTTGGCAGTTTTTTCTTGTTCTTGTATAGCTGTAAGCTCAGCCATTTCACGTTTATATCTTTTACGCTTACTTCGTCTAAATGTGTCAATAAGTAACAGGATAACGATGATGATGCTAAGAAGGAGTATGAGTTGGACTTTGGTCATTTTATTTTAATAGGTCAATCTTCAACGATAGTTTATTCTAATCAATCAATGCTCAATTAAAAAGGCAAAAGCGCTAGGAATTTAATAATTTTATAATCTCAATAGTTACTTTTGAATCTGCATCTTGGATGAGTAGTTTATGAAGTTCAGTAAACCGCTGTTTGATTGTATTGACTTTATGCTCATCGTCAAAATAGCGCTGTAAAGCACCAGCACAATTTTCAGAGGTGAAATTTTGCTGAATAAATTCAGGAACAACTTCTTCATTGGCTAGGATGTTTGGTAAGCCAAAAAATGGCGTTTTAAGCATATGCTTTACAATAGTAGCTGTAATATTTGATACTTTATAGCCAATAACCATTGGTTTTTTATAGAGCATCGTTTCAAGTGTAGCGGTACCTGAAGCTACTAAGCTAAAATCACAAGCTTGCAAAACGCGGTGTGCCTGACCATCAATGAGTCTTATGTTTAGCACATCAAATTGTTCTTTATATCTGTCTAGTTCCGTATAAAGACTTTTTTTAGCAACTGGGAGTAAAGCATTAAATTGATATCCTTTTTGTTTAATTTTGGATAATGTTTCTAAGAAAATAGGTAGAATTCTTATAAGCTCTTGGATGCGACTACCTGGTAAAAGAGCGATAATTTTGTGTTCGCTTGTAATGTCAAGATAGGTTCGTGCGCTTTGTGTATCTTCTGTGAGAAGGATTTTATTGGCTAAAGGATGTCCGACAAAAATGGCTTTATGCTGGTGCTTCTGATAAAAGGTTTCTTCAAATGGTAAAATTGCAAATACAATGTCAGTCGCTTTTTTAATTTTCTTGATACGATTTTCACGCCATGCCCAAACAGAAGGACTAACATAGTGAGCCGTTTTGACACCTAAAACCTTGAGTTTTGCTTCAATAGGTAAGTTAAAATCAGGTGCGTCAATGCCAATATAAATGTCAGGAGGGTTCTTTTTACAATGCTGTAATATTCCACGGCGAACTTTCAAAATTGAAGGCAAATGTTTAATGACTTCGATAATACCCATAACCGATAAAATTTCAATAGGATATAGACCGTTTAGCCCAGCCCCAAGCATTTGAGTGCCACCAATGCCTTCAATAATTGCATTTGGATAATGTTGTCTTAATAGACGTACGACACCTGCTCCTAGTTGATCCCCTGAGAGCTCACCTGCTACGAGCATGATTCTCATTAACGGATAATTCCACGTTTTGAGTTTTCTAATAGAGTAACAAAACGTTCAATGGCAGATATTTCTTTTTGCATCACTTTAAGTTTTTCAATGGCGTCAACTAGTCGTAAACCTTGGCGATAAATTATTTTATAAGCCTCTCGGATGGCTCGGATCTCTTGTGTAGAAAACTTGGCCCGCTTAAGCCCTTCTATATTAATGCCGCAAGGAGAAGTTGGAGAGGAAGCAACCATGAGGTAAGGAGGCACATCTTGAGTAATAAGTGCCATATGTGCAATAAAAGAGTAAGCACCTATTCGGCAAAATTGATGGACCCCACTATTGACGCCGATAGTGGCAAAATCATCCACACGAACATGTCCAGCAAGAGCAGCATTATTAACCAAGGTGACCTTGTTCCCAACTTGACAGTCATGACCAATGTGGACATAGTTCATGATGAGGTTGTTGTTACCAATTCGGGTAGTTCCATCTTCTTTGGCAGTACCTGCGTGGATGGTTGCACATTCTCGAATGATGTTATTATCACCTAAGATCAGTTGTGAAAATTCGCCATGAAAACTATGGTCGATTGGCTCTTCTCCAACTGAGGCAAATTGAAATATGCGATTGTTTTTGCCAACAATGGCATTTTTACCAATAACTGCATGAGCAGAAATGTTACACCCTTCTCCAATTTTGGCATTTTCACCAATGATGGCATAAGGACCAATGGTGACATTCTCGGCAATTTCTGCCGTTTCATGAATAACTGCTCTTGAGTCGATCACTTTCACACTTCCCTATAGGCAGCAATAAAATCAGCGCTAGCAACAAGTTCATTATCTACATAAGCTTCGGCATGGCTTTTACACATGCCACGTTTAATTTTACCTATAGAAGCATGAAGTTTTAATACGTCTCCTGGCACCACAGGACGCTTAATCCGAACGTTATCAATTCCAGCAAGAACAAATAGCTTTTTATGGTCAAGTTGCTCTTGGTTGGATACCATCATTTTAACACCTAAAATACCAATCGCTTGTGCCATTGCTTCAACAATTAGTACGCCTGGCATAATAGGTTGATTTGGAAAATGACCATTAAAGAACTCTTCGTTTGCAGTGACGTTCTTTTGTGCTACAACAGTACCTGTGCCAATATCCATATCGATGATTTTATCGACTAATAAAAAGGGATATCGGTGGGGTAAAATTTCTTTAATTTGTTGAATATTAAGCTGCATGAGTGAGGTGCCTTAAAGTTTTTTATTTGTCGTCTTGCAATTTTTTCTCGAGCATTTTAACACGACTCTCAAGTTTATCTAGCCTAAAAATGCGTGCGCTGGTACGTTTCCATTCCATGTGTGGTCGTGCATTGAAGGCTGCTGTGTAAAAGCCCGGTGTATCAATACTTTTACTAACGTTAGATGCAGCAGCAAGCATCACATCATCACAAATTGACAAATGACCACTGATGCCAACTTGTCCGCCAATGAGACAGTTTTTGCCGATGGTGACAGAACCTGCTATACCCGATGAACCTGCAATCGCTGTATTTTCCCCAATGACAACGTTGTGCGCAATTTGAATCTGGTTATCGATTTTAACACCATCGCCAATAAACGTGTCATCTATCGCACCACGATCAATTGAAGTACTGGCGCCTATCTCTACATTATTTCCAATGGTGACCCCACCAATTTGAGGAATTTTGACCCAGTTGCCTTGTTCATCTTTAGCGTTACCAAAGCCATCGGAACCGATGACAGAATTAGCATGAATAATACACTTTTCACCTATCTCAACGCCGTGATAAATAGTAACGTTTGGTTTAATTTCGGTGTATTTACCAATGCTAGAATTGTCTAAAACAACACAATTCGCACCAATGATAGCTCCATCAGCAATCACGACATGCTCACCAATCAAAACGTTTGCACCAATACTTACATTATTTGCGATGATCGCTGTTTTTGCAATCACTGCGGATAAGTGGATACCAGGTTGCGCCTTTGGAGCTTTATCAAATAACTGTGCTACTTTTGCAAATGCAAGGTAAGGGTTATCAAGCACGACAGCATTAGTTGGGCAAAGTGCTAGTGCTTCCTTAGTGAGTAAAACTGCAGAGGCCTGGGTAGTTTTTAATTCACAAAGGTATTTGCTATTAGCAAGAAAAGAAAGCTGACCAGGTTGTGCATTTTTGAGCGTTGCAAGGCGAGATACAGTAATGGCTTCATCACCGTGTACATGTCCGCCTAGAATTTGGGCAATTTTTTTTAGTGAGTACATGTTACATCCTTATGAGGTTATAGGTGCTGATCACCAAATTATTTTGCAATAAAAGACCTTATATTTTATTTTAAAAAAAAAGCCCCATGATAGGAGCTTTTAGGCTTAATTTAAATCTTGAGGAGCAAATTTTTATTAAGCAGCAAGTGACAAAGCCTTTATTTTGGCATGGATACGACTTTTATGACGTGCCGCTTTGTTCTTGTGAATAAGACCTTTTGTCGCATAACGATCTAGTACAGGTTGAAGCTTAGCAAAGCATTCTTTCGCCAAAGAAAGATCTTGTGCTTCAATTGCTTTAATGGTTTTCTTCATAAACGTTCTCATCATTGAGCGACGAGCCATGTTATGTTGACGGTTTTTTTCCGCTTGTCTTATACGCTTTTTAGCCTGTTTAGTATTAGCCAATGTTGTTCTCCAGCTTATTTTTTATTTCTTAAATTCTTTAGGTTACAGTTCGCTAAACCAAGAAATGGACACGCTTTTCTGGGATAGGAATGACTGTCAAATTTTAAAATGCAGCACATTTTGAACTGATTTGGCTGATATGTCAACACCGTGATTTTAATGATTAGAAAAATCATTTGGAATCAGCTACAATACACCGCGGTCTACAGTCTAAATTAATGAAGTGATTATGCAATTGCAAGAAAATAACGAGATGGAAACAGATTTATTGGTTATTGGTGGTGGTATTAATGGAACAGGTATTGCGCTTGATGCAAGCTTAAGAGGGTTAAGCGTTGTACTATGTGAAGCAAAAGACTTAGCTTCAGCCACTTCATCTGCAAGTAGTAAACTTGTACATGGAGGCTTGCGCTACCTTGAGCAATATGAATTTAAACTCGTTAAAGAGGCATTAAAGGAGCGAGAAATTCTGCTGAAAAAAGCACCACATATTATTCATCCGCTTCGCTTTATTTTACCGCATGCTAAGCATTTGCGCCCAGTATGGATGATTCGCATAGGCATGTTCTTGTATGATTTTCTAGCAGGTAAAATGTCACTTAAAAAATCACAAAAAATCTCGCTTGTGGGTAGCAAAGAAGGTCAGCAATTAGTTGATGAATTTAAAGTTGGATTTGCTTATTCAGATTGCCGAATTGATGATTCCAGGATGGTGGTATTTAATACTATTGAAGCAAAAGACAATGGCGCGAAGATCTTAATACCTTATCGTTGTGTAGAAGCAAAAAGGCAAGGTAAAAAATGGCAAGTCAAGCTGTTGGATAATAGTAACAAAGAAGTTTTGGTTAATGCAAAGGCAATTGTTAACGCAGGTGGACCATGGGTTGCCAATATTATTGATGATGTGCTGGAAACGAACTCAAAATCTGGAGTAAGATTAATAAAAGGCAGTCATATTGTTGTGCCTAAACTTTATAACGGTGATCATGCGTATATTTTGCAAAATAAAGATGGCAGAATTGTGTTTGCCTTGCCGTATGGTTTTGTCTCTGAACACGAAAACGAATTTACTTTAATTGGTACAACTGATTTAAATTATGAGGGCGATCCAAGAGATATTGAGATTAGTGAAGAAGAAACAGATTATTTATGTAAATTAATTAATGGTTATTTTAAAAAACATATTTCTTCGCAAGATGTCATTTGGAGTTATGCGGGTGTGCGTCCACTGTATGATGATCACTCAGTTGATCCATCAAAGATCACAAGGGAGTATCATCTTGAGTTAGAAGATCAAAACGGTAAGCTACCTGTATTATCTGTTTTTGGTGGTAAGGTTACAACTTATCGCACTTTATCACAACATGTGGTTGATAAATTAAAGCCCTATTTCCCTAATATGGGCTCTTGTGTAACGGATCGCGTTCCAACAGCAGGTGGAAATGCACATTCTTTTAGCGAAATTATGCAACAACTCAAAAAAACGTACCCGTGGCTTGAAGCCAAGCACGCTTATCGATTTGCCGCATCTTATGGGATGAAGAGTTTTGATGTGCTAACAGATGCAAAATCATATGATGATTTGGGACGATGTTTTGGCTATAACTTTTACCAAAAGGAACTGGAATACTTAGTAAAAGAAGAATGGGTTACTGATGTTGATGCACTCATTTGGCGGCGAAGTAAGCTTGGTTTGTGGTTGACAAAAGAACAGGTTGCAGCTTTGGAAGCATGGTTTATGCGTGATTTATAGCTTACATTTTGATGATTTAAAGGTCTGTTGAATATTTTCATCAACAGATTTGGACTAGTGTTAAGAAAATCTCGAAAACACACATAATCAGCTTGTAGATACTAAACGCAAAAATTCTTCATAAGATCGCTTAACACAATCCTCTACTGCCAGGCGAGTTAAGTAGTTCCCTGTAAGATAAAGGCTATTATCTTGAACAAGACGCTTGTTAAGAGAGGTTAAGAACCTTGAATGGTGAGTCTGGTAACATGGTAAGCTATTTGTTTTGATATAAGTATCAATAAGTGCATCATTAGGGATATTGAGCTTGGCTAAAAACTTCGTTATCAAACTTATTATGTCGTGATTTTCTGGTTTAAAGTGAATGGTAAATCCACGGTATTTTTCATGATCAATAACATCGCGACTTACTATTGAATAAAAGCTTTGATTCACACCAATTAACCCATTAAGCGGCTTGATGTGTTTCACTTTATCCTGATCGACAATAAGTGCTACCGTTATGAGGTTTGATAATGTTGGCTGGTGTGGCAAGTCTGCAAGTGGATGGTTTATATCTTTAAGAAGTTTCTGGGTAATATCCCAAGGTGTTGCCAAGATAAGCTTATCTGCCGTTAATTCGCTATGGTTAGTTTTAATATGCCAAGTGTTGTTTTGATAGTAAATACCGTTACATGTGGTATTGGTACGAATCGTGAAAACCTCGTTTTCGCAATTATTAAACAAACTGGACATGCCATTTTTGAAAGTAAAGCTTCTGGGTAAATTTTTATTTTTTTTGCGTGTTTTAAATAAAAAATCAGCTGGAAAATCACGACTATTCTGGCATAACACGGCATCAAAGCAATAACGTAAGATTGTATTATAGTTTTGTTTGCCAAATACAAAACTAAAGTATTCCTTAACACTTTTATCTTTGGCAGTGGTGAATTTAAATAATGGCCAACCCAATCCTGCACGCATAAGGTTAAGCTGAGGTATAATCGAACAGATGTTATTGTTAATAAGAAGCTTAAAAGGATATTTGTTTCGTTTTTGGAGTTGTTCTAATAGCCCCTTTTGGTTGCAATAATCAATTAGGTGTTGATAAGAGTTGTAGACGGTATGAGTACCAAGCTCTAACCAAAAATCGTGCGCCTTTGTACTGTAATAAGTTTCAATACAGCCACCGATTTTATCCCTTGCTTCGATGACAATAGAGGAATGATTTTTCCAAGCGGCAAAATGGGCAAAGCTTATTCCTGAAATACCACCTCCAATAATGGCAATTTTGTAATGTGATTCCATGTTCTTTCCATCGTTTAATTTTGCTTGCACTCGTGTGTGCTGATTAAAGAAGTCGTATAAGGGGCACTAGCTGGTAAATAAAAGCTTCAAACCTGCTTGAGAGTACCTATATATTGCGTTATTTTTCATCAGATCCGTTTGCATAATCTTTTGGTATATTTGGAGCGGAAAGTGGCTGATTAGTTTTTTTATCAATATACACTTTGGGTTGCAAAAGAGATTGTCTAGAAGGATCTAGATTCAGTTTTACACTATATTCTTGTGAGTGCTTTTGGAGCTCAGCAAACTGTTGATAGATACTTTCCATGATTTCATGTGTTTTATGGACGTGCTCGTTAACCGTATTTTGATAATGCGTTAATAATTTTTTTGTCTCTTCCAGCTCGGTGTTTAAAGCTTTACTGTTTTTGCGCAAGTTTAAACCGATAAGGATTCCAATTAATAAAGCAGCAACCATGCTTAAAATAAGAGCGATTACCATAACTTCTCCTTAAGGTTGATAGATCAGAGCTACGGCGTAACAGGCAAGACCTTCTTTTCTGCCGATAAACCCAAGCTTTTCAGTTGTAGTGGCTTTGATGTTAACTTGATTTAATTTAAGCTGCAACAGTGAAGCAATCGATTGACACATTTCATTGATATAGGGAGCAAGCTTCGGTACTTGTGCTACAACTGTAATATCGATATTGGAAATTTGATAGCCTAAACTAACCACGTTCTTTTGCGCATGCAATAAAAAATCTTTGCTTGCTCTGTTTTTATGTGCTGGATCGGTGTCAGGGAAGTGTTGTCCAATGTCCCCTAAAGCAGCAGCACCAAGAAGTGCATCGGTTAAGGCATGTAAAACGATATCACCATCAGAGTGTGCTTCTAACGAAAAAGGGGCGAGAACCTCAATTCCAGCAAGTATTAGTGGTTTGTTTTGAGTGCTGATTTTATGAACATCATAACCATGACCAATACGAAACATGGCTTATTCACCTTTAATGACAACTGGAAATTGTTCAGCAATCCAAGCACGAAATCCTCCATCAATAGAGATAACGTTGTGATATCCCATTTTTTGTAAATTATCTGCACTTAAGGCAGAGCGAAAGCCACCACCGCAATAAAGGTAAAGCTTTTGTTCTTTATTGGGAATAAGTGTTTCTATTTTGACTTCAATAAGACCTTTGCTTAGATGATAGGCTCCTGGTAAATGTGCGTGTGTATATTCAGATTCTTCGCGAACATCAATCAATACACCATCTAAAGTACCATTGTCCATTAAATATTTAATGTGAAAAATATCACATTCTTGAATACGTGTTTTGGCGTCATTAACCAATTTAAGAAATTCATTATTATGTTGCATGATTTGTGCTCCATCTACTGTGATTTAAGCTTTTGCATTGTACAGCGCTTGTCCCCTATTTTTTAGTCTTTTCTTTCTGTACAGTAGAATTTTTTCATTTGAATTGCACTTAAACTGATCTTTGTATAATTATCAAACACAATTTGAAACCTTTAACTGCGATAGCTGATTGAAGTATTTTTCTCATGTTTTGAAAATTAAGAAAAAATAACGCTTCCGTCAAAACTTTGCAAACCTTTCTTCATGTACACAGAAACCTATCCGATAAAAAATGGCGCAAAATAATTTCTCGATGTTATAATTTCGGTTATTTTAATGTTATCCCGTTTAATGTGGTAAAAGTTATGATAAAACACGGAAGTCATTGTCGCTTACGTATGCAAGTGGATCGTATTTTTGGGTGTGATTTATTAATATTGAGTTTGATTATGGCAGTTGCGCTGTGCCTTTATGGTGTGCCTGTTTTATTCACCCCAGATGAAGGCAGATATGCTGAAATTGCACGTGAGATGATTGTGAATAATGAATATGTCGTACCGCATTTAGATGGCGTGATTTATTTTGAAAAGCCGCCAATGATTTATTGGCTAACGGCTTTATCGCTTAAGTTTTTTGGTTTTAATATTTGGGCAGCAAGATTGCCAAATCCGATATTATCGATAATTGGTGTGTTATTTGTATATGTTGTTTGTCGGATTGTCTATCAAAAAAGGCGTGTGGCATTATGGTCAGCATTGGTTTCTGGGACTTCAATTTTGTATTTGGGGGGTGCGCGTTATCTGAATCTAGATGCAGGTGTTGCTTTTTTTATTACGGTCACTATGTTGTCTTTTTGGGCATCAAGGCAATATAAACAAAAAAGCTGGACAAACAATCTGTGGTTGCTAAATGCCTTTATTTTTTCAGGTTTAGCAGTGATGACCAAAGGTCTTATTGGCATTGTGTTTCCTATGATGATTATTGGTTTATGGGCAATTATTGTTGGTAAGTTCCGATTACTTTTAGATTACCGTTTGTACCTTGGCTTAGTCATTGTGGTCTTGATTTCGATTCCTTGGATTATTGCAGTTAACAGCGAACATCCTGAATTTTTTCACTACTATGTTGTTGTGCAGCAGATCTTAAGATATGCCACCGATGAGCAAGGTAGGCAAATGAGCAAGTTTGCTTATTTTGGAATTTTCATTATTGGTTTTTTCCCTTGGTTTGGTTTTCTACCACAAGTTTTTAAATCAGTGCTAACTAAATGGAGAACACGTAGAGAACACGAAAATGAATGGTTCTTATTTGTTTGGGGGGTGAGTATTTTGCTGTTTTTTGCATTCTCAAAATCCATCTTGATAGGATATTTGATTCCAATTGTTGTGCCATTTGCAATTTTAATTGCGCGTAGACTCGATAAGGTTTTGAATGACGTTAAATTAAAAAAGTCAACTAAAGCAAGTGTTATTGTGGCGTTAGTTTTTTTTGCAGCTATTGCAATTGCATTTGTTATTTTGCCATTTATTCCACAGTTTTCAATGTTCTTTTTGAAAATCGCAGTTTATTATTGGTTGGGTGCTGTAGTGGCAATCATTACAGCAATTATGGGTTGTATTTATCTTAAACGCGATAACCTGAAAACAATCATGTTATGGTTTGTTGCAGCAATGATGATTATTCTTAACTTGGGATGGTCAGGTTCTCAATATTTTGCACAAAAAACAGTAAAACCGTTGACTAATATTGTAGCACCACTATTAAAAGCCTATCCGAATGCTATTGTTGCCAATTATGGTGGTTATTTTTATGATGCTCAGTTTTACTTAGATCGTTTAACTTGGATTGTGGCAAATGAAGGTGAACTTGCCAATACAGCAAGAATGTCTAACTCAGGTGCGGATAAAACGCTAAGAACAGCGGAGCAATTTTGGTCCGTTTGGAAGAGTGATCAACGTGTGTTTGTTTTTACCGATGCCAATAACTATAACCTCTATTTTAAAAAGAGTCAGCCGTATCAGGGGTATTTGTTAGGTGAAACGCCTAAGCGTTTTTTGCTAACCAATCATCCGTTACCTGAGTATTTGATTACGTCTATAACACTTGATAAATGATTTTGTGAGAAAGTGATTTTTAAAGGATAATATCGTAAATCCAAAAAATACAGCTGTAATGAGCTTTTTATGCCAGTGCCCTATGAGTGCTTGAGTGCAGCTGTACAAAGGTAATCAATTCCGCTAATATGAGCGCCGAAATAACCTCATAAATCATAGAAGAAGGAGCTATCCTAATGGTGGATTTAAAGCGTTTAACTAAAGTGCTGATTGACTCAAAAGGGCAGCAATATACAGCTTATAGTTTGCAGAAGCTGGCAGCAGAAACGGCTAAAGATATCACGCGTTTACCTTATTCAATTCGAGTGTTGGTGGAAAACCAATTACGTAATATCGACAACTATAAAGTTAAAGTTGCAGACGTTGAAAATGTATTAAATTGGGAACCTCAAGCAAAAGTGCGTCCTGAGATTCCTCATATGCCTGCTCGTGTAGTGATGCAGGATTTTACAGGTGTGCCAGCTGTTGTCGATTTAGCGGCAATGCGTCAAGCAATTAAAGATGCAGGTGGGAATCCACAAAAGATAAACCCACTTGTCGATACAGCAATGGTGATCGATCACTCAGTACAAGTCGATTATTTTGGCTCAAAAGACTCGTTAGAAAAAAACGTTGCCAAGGAATTTGAGCGCAATGGTGAGCGTTATTCTTTGCTTAAGTGGGGACAAAAAGCATTTGATGATTTTGTTGTGGTACCACCTGGTATGGGAATCATTCATCAGGTTAATTTAGAGTATTTAGCAAAAGGTATTCTTATTAAAGCACAAAATGGCGAAAAAGTGGCCTATCCAGATACGCTTGTTGGAACCGATTCACATACTACTATGATCAATGGTATTGGTGTAATGGGCTGGGGTGTTGGTGGTATTGAAGCTGAGGCTGTGATGCTTGGACAACCTTACTATATGGTTTTGCCTGATGTCATAGGCGTTAAATTAACAGGAGCATTACGAGAAGGTGTGACTGCAACAGATCTTGTGTTGACGATTACCCAATTACTTCGTAAACATGGTGTGGTTGGTAAATTTGTTGAATACTATGGGGCAGGTTTAAGATATTTATCCTTACCAGATCGAGCAACCATTGCCAACATGGCGCCAGAATATGGTGCAACGATGGGCTTTTTCCCTGTTGATGAAGTGACATTAGAGTTCTTTAAGCAAACAAATCGTGCTCAATACGTTGATTTGGCTAAAAAGGTCTACGAAGAACAGTATTTGTTCCGCCATGATCCAGCAGAAGAACCAGAATATACCACGGTCATTGAACTTGACATGTCAACGGTGGATTCTACCTTAGCAGGGCCTAAGCGTCCACAAGATCGTGTTTCTATGCGTGACTTAAAGGCGTCATTTGGAAAGTGTTTGACGCATGAAGCAGGATTGCATGGTTTTGGCTTAAGTGCGGAAGAAGTAAAAAAATCGGTTAAGGTCACAGGCATGAATTGTGAGTTAAAGCATGGGGATGTTGCGATTGCTGCGATTACTTCATGTACCAATACATCGAACCCTTCAGTCTTGTTAGGGGCGGGATTATTAGCGAAAAAAGCGGTAGAAAAAGGCTTAACCGTTAAGCCATACGTTAAAACCTCGCTTGCCCCTGGATCACAAGTAGTCACAAAATACCTTGAGAAGTCTGGCTTATTAAAATATTTAGAACAATTAAAATTTAATGTAGTTGGCTATGGCTGTACGACCTGTATTGGTAACTCAGGTCCATTAGACCAACCAATTGTTGATGCGATTAACAAGGGTAACTTAGTTGTTACTTCTGTCGGTTCTGGAAACCGTAACTTTGAAGGGCGTATTAACCCCGATGTGAAAGCAAATTATCTGGCTTCTCCTATTCACGTTGTTGCCTATGCAATTACAGGTACGGTTAATTTTGATCCAGAGCATGATCCAATTGGTCAAGATCAGCATGGTAAAAATGTATTCTTAAAAGACATTTGGCCAAGTAGTCATGATATAGCACAGTTGCAATCTCGCGTGATCAACGCTGAGATGTTTGAGAAATCTTATGCAACTGTTCTAGATGGGACACCAGATTGGAAGAGACTGGCATCATCTTCAGGTAAGTTATATGAATTTGATAAGAAATCAACTTATATCCAGTGTCCTAATTTCTTTGAGAACTTTACCAGTTCTGGCAAAAATTCCTTAGATATCTTTGGTGCGCGCACCTTGCTTATGTTGGGTGATTCGGTTACAACAGATCACATCTCTCCAGCAGGATCCATTCCTGAAAAATATCCAGCAGGGCAATATCTAAAAGCACATGGTGTAGAGAAGAAGGATTTCAATTCTTATGGTTCTCGCCGCGGTAATCATGAGGTGATGATGCGTGGTACCTTTGCCAACATTCGCATTCGTAACTTATTAGCACCAGGTATAGAAGGTGGCGTTACGAAGTATCATCTGGATGGCTCGATTCAATATGTGTTTGATGCCGCCATGAAATATAAAGCACTTGACATACCACTTATTGTGTTAGCAGGTAAAGAATATGGTACAGGCTCATCGCGTGATTGGGCAGCAAAAGGCACTTTCTTGTTAGGTGTCAAGGCAGTTATTGCTGAAAGCTATGAGCGTATTCACCGTTCTAATTTAGTCGGTATGGGTGTATTACCATTACAATACATTGAGGGTCAAAGTGCAAAATCGCTTGAGTTAGATGGGACAGAAACCTTTAATATTAAGGGGTTAGACAATGTTAAACCACGCCAAAATGTGATTGTTGAAGCCATCCATCCAAGTGGACATAAAACCATATTTGAAGCATTGGCGCGTCTAGATGCCGATGTTGACGTTGACTACTTGAAAAATGGTGGCATTTTGCAAACTGTTCTTAAAAATATGATGTAATTCCGAGAATTATTTATTTCGTCACTAAACTCATTTCTTAACGCACTTTCTTTATCCTCGTAAAATCGTTACACTACTTTTTATCTAGTAGCTTTTATGGAATTACATTCATGACGAATAAAACAAGTATCTATCCATTTATATCAACTCCTTTAGATCTTGGTTTTACCACACTTAAAAATCGTATTGTTATGGGGTCAATGCACACAGGTTTAGAAGAGCAAAAAGGTGGGTTTAAGCGCTTGGCTGCTTTTTATGCAAAACGTGCTGAAGGTGGCGTGGGTTTAATTGTAACTGGAGGAGTATCACCCAATATGCGAGGTTGGCTTTATCCTTTTGCAATTAAATTAACTAATAAAATTGAAGTGAAAAAGCACAAGTTAATCACTGACGCCGTACATAAAGCAGATGGTAAGATCTTGATGCAAATTTTGCATGCAGGGCGTTATGGTTATCACCCTTTCTGTGTTAGCGCCTCAAATGTCAAAGCACCAACGAATAAGTTTAAACCACATATGTTAACGAATTGGGGTATAAAAAGAACAATTAAGCACTTTGCTCGCTGTGCCAAACTTGCAAAAGAGGCTGGTTATGATGGTGTTGAGGTAATGGGTTCAGAAGGATATTTAATTAATCAATTCTTGGTTGAACACACCAATAATCGCAAAGATCAGTGGGGTGGAACCTTCGAAAATAGGATGCGATTACCATTAGAAATTATAAGAGCAATTCGTGAGAAAGTGGGAGAGCAATTTATCATTATGTTTCGCTTATCGATGTTGGATTTAATTGATCAAGGTAGTTCTTTTGATGAAGTTATTACATTAGCTCAGGCGCTTGAAAAAAAAGGGGTCACGATTATTAATACTGGTATTGGTTGGCATGAGGCTCGCATTCCAACGATTAGCACCCAAGTGCCACGAGCCGCATTTGTTCCGATTACTGAAATTGTTCGCAAATATATTAATATTCCAATTGTTTGTGTTAACCGAATTAATACCCCCGAAATTGCTGAAAAAATTCTGCAGAAAAATAAAGCAGACTTGGTCTCAATGGCACGTCCTTTATTGGCTGACCCTGATTTTGTGAAAAAAACACAAAATGGGGAAAGTGAGGCGATAAACACTTGTATTGCTTGTAATCAAGCGTGCTTAGATCACGTCTTTGTTGGCAAACAAGCATCGTGTTTGGTTAATCCATATGCTTGCAATGAAACAATTATGATTTCAATACCTGCTCGAAATGCTAAAAAAATTGCTGTAGTGGGAGCAGGACCTGCTGGTTTGGTAGCAGCGATTGAGTTGGCTAAACGAGGGCATAAAGTTGATTTATACGAAGCATCTGATAAGATTGGTGGACAGTTCAAACTCAGCGCTAAAATACCAGGAAAGGAAGAGTTTACTGAAACCTTGCGCTATTTTAACTATCAATTAAATAAGTTTCAGGTTAATTGTCTCTTGAATCATAAAGTCCAAAGTGACGAGCTATTAGCTAAAAAATATGATGAAATTGTCATTGCTTCGGGTGTTGTGCCAAGAGTCCCAAATATAAAGGGCATAGACCATAAAAGTGTTGTCAATTATGTGCAGTTGATCAATTCTGACGTCGCACCTGGTAAAAAAGTGGCAGTAATTGGCGCTGGGGGTATTGGTTTTGATGTTTCGACTTTCTTGGTATTGGGGGGACGTAAAATGAGTGCGGATTGTGAAACTTATTACAAAGAATGGGGGATAGATGTTACACTTAAGCATAGAGGGGGCTTAAATATCAATATCATAGAAACAACAGTGCCAAAATGTGAGATTTATTTATTACAGCGAAAAGATGAAAAATTAGGCAAGCGCCTTGGCAAGACAACAGGTTGGATTCATCGCACAATGTTAAAGCATTACAAGGTTAAGATGTTAAAAGGTGTGGATTATCAAAAAATTGATGATGAAGGTTTACATATTATGATAGATGATAAACCTCAATTATTGAGTGTGGATCAGATAGTGGTTTGTGCAGGGCAAGAATCAGATAAATCGCTTTATGATGAGTTATTGAGCAAAGAGACAAAAAACGTTCATATTATTGGTGGCGCACATATTGCAGCAGAAGTAGATGCAAAACGTGCGATTAAAGAGGCAACAGAATTAGCATTAAAGCTGTAATAAAGTTATGTGTAAATGTATGCTACCCTTTATTTTTTATAGGAACTTTTGGGTTTATCTTTAATGTAACTTAATTATATGTTGATACATTGCTAAGTTTAAATGGTATACTTTTAAAGTATTATGAAAATGGTTCATTGCTAATGATGGGAGGAAGAAATGGGGCAAATACGTAAAGACTTTAGTTCAGTTTGGATATTTATATTGGCAGCTATTGGGTCTGCTGCGGGCTTAGGAAACTTATGGCGTTTTCCTTACCTTGCTTATGAGCATGGAGGAGCAGCATTTTTCGTGGCATACATCATTTGTTTGCTCTGTATTGGTTTGCCATTATTGATTTTGGAGGTGGGTTTGGGGAAAACCTCTAAAAAAGGGGCGCCAGAGGCCTTGGCATTAATCGGTCATGCTAAGCGCTTTAAAATAGTTGGTTGGCTTGCAGTGTTAGTAGCTTTTGGTGTTTTAACTTATTATATTGTCATTGCTTCGTGGGTGCTTAATTTTGCGGTAGATTCGTTTAAAATGCCGTGGCAAGCAGATAGTGAATCATACTTTTTTAATCAATTCTTAGAGCTATCATCTGGGATTGGTGCTTTTACTGTCCCTAAGCTGACAATCATTTTAGGTGTTATGGTGATTTTACTGTTAAGTTATATTTCACTATATAAAGGTACAAGTGGTTTGGCATTTGTTGCAAAATGGATCACTCCACTTCCATTTATTTTATTACTCATTTTATTGGGGAACTCTATTACACTGTCGGGTAGTTTAGGTGGTCTATATCAATTATTTATCCCAGTTTGGTCAACGCTGTTAGATACTAAAGTATGGTTTGCAGCAGCAACACAAGTCATTTTTTCAATCTCATTAGCAACTGGTGTCATGTTTGCTTATGGTGCATTATTAAATAAAGAGGTGAATGTCTCTAAAACTTGTACAATTGTTGTAATTGGTGACACGTTAGCGTCTATGATTTGCAGTATGATCATATTTTCAGTGTTAGGACATGTTGCATATATAGATGGCAAGGACGTGCACGAAGTTGTTTCAGGAGGTATCGGGCTTGCATTTGTAGTGATCCCACATGCGCTAACTTTACTTCCAGTTGTACAAGAGTTTTTCTCATTTATTTTTTATGCTTCCGTGTTCTTTTTGGCATTTACATCTATCGTATCGCTATTTGAGGCAATTTTAGCGGCATTAATGGATAGTAAAATAAAGCTTAAGCGTGCAACTATTTTATTTATAATATGTGTGTTGCTTTTTATCTGTAACTTATTATATACGATGGGAAATGGGTTGTATTTATTAGATATAATTGATCATTTTATAAATGGTTATTTGATGGTTATCGTCATGGTAGCGGAAGTGATTGTAATTACCTGGTTGTATGATATTAATCGCTTAAGTGGTGAGTTATTTCAAGGAGGTGGTTCACAAGCATTACACACAGGTTTTAAACTTTTATGTAGTTATATCATTCCGATGGTTTTAACAATACTATTCGTTAAACAAGTTTATACAGACATTGCAACTGGTTATGGTGGTTATGCAGCTGGTTATTTATGGGGTGTTGGAGTCATTATTTTGATCATTGTGGCGGTAGGATCTTGGCGCCTAAGTCGCAAACTCTAAACGCCAATTTTGTCATCGAAAGCGATAATGTGATCGCGACCTGTAAACTTAAAGCCTTCTTTAAGTGCAAGTTCAATGATCTTTGGATAGGCTTTTATTATCTCTTTGCGAGTTCTACCAGCAGGCATGAGGTAAACTTTTGATCTAGGAATATTAAGTTCAGCAATGAGAGAGTTGATTTCTTGGATATTTTCGTGACTTCCATCACAAACTGGCTTTAGTTGATAATCTTGATGGTAATCAATCATTTGACGCATAGCATAAAGGTTTAAGCGGTATTTGTTATGCTGATCAATGAATTTTTGATCAACCTTTTTGCCTTTAGGTGTAAGTATTCCAAGCTTTGGAATCGAATTATTAAACTTGGGTGATAGGCTAATGAGGTGAATTGGATGCTCCGTTTTGATAAAGTGTGAGCCTTCTGTTTCAAGGGTTAAAAAGAAATTACGTTGATATGCAAGGTGCATGATTTCATTGATGATAGCGGGGTGCATAGTTGGTGCGCCACCCGTGAACATGATTTCTTTTATGTTAGGGGAAGATTCAATCATTTGGATGATGTCATAAAATGAGAACTTACCTTTTTGCGCATGGATGCTTGAGTACCACGTATCGCACCAGTCCCCTTGTTCACCAAAATAGCAGCGGTGTGTACACCCTGTTGTGCGAATCGCAAAACAAGGATGTCCACGGCGAGAGCCTTCTCCTTGTAAGCAAGGGTAAATTTCGATTATAGGTAGGATTTGATTATAATTGGTGACACGAAGTTGTGATGCGCCTCCTAGGTTATTCAATTTCAGCAGCTCCTAGATTCTTATTGTTTTCCATGACATCTACTCGATAGAGTTGTGCTCGATTATTACTGTGAGTCAAAACCATACTTCCTAGTTTGTTGAGCACAAACTCAGCAATACCTTCGCAACTAAAATAAGGTAAAGTACGTAACTGAATTAGACCTTGTTCTTCAAGAGCTTTAAAAGTACTAAGGGCAGGATCTTTTTCAGACAAAACAATCGTGTGATCAAACATATAGTGAAACCATTCTTTTGTTGTCATACCATCAATTAAAAATTGTTTATCTTTTAGCCATCCAAAGTCCCATACCCAATTGTGTTGGTCAAGTTGATTTGCTTTAAAATGCAGGCGAAACGAAATAGCATAGCCGTGCAAAAAACGGCAATGTGAATGAATAGCGTTCCATTGGCGAAAGCAAGTGGAAAAGCCATCAAGACATTTTTCAATTCGGTAAATCATTTGTAGTAAGATATTTTAAAAATTTTTTAGCACTATAGGCGAATTCTTATTCAGCTGCAAGTAATTATATCTACGTTTGAGTCAACGTTGGCTTCGCAATTTTTCTACCCTATTTTGAAGCGATGTATAGATAGATTAAAACGCAATTATCATGTTAAATTTTCATAAATAACTTATAAAGTTGATTGGTTTATCGGTATAATCTACTTGGATTAACAGGTCTAATTTTTAATGTCTGTAATGTGTGATTTGCTGGGTTAAAAAGTCAGATAATACGCTGAAACTTAGTTCAATTGGTTTATCTTTTTTAATTTGAAACTCTAAATTGCAGTGAGGTCAAGAATGAGTAAAAGAAAATATGCAGTAGTGTCATTTTCAGGTGGTATGGATTCCTCTTCATTGATGCTGCGTTTACTAGATGATGGTTATGAAGTTACAGCACTCTCTTTTGATTATGGTCAAAAGCATAAAGTAGAATTAGATAAAGCAAGAAGCTTGGCTGATTACCTTAAACTACAAAACTTTAAGCTTCATCATCAAGTAATTAAAATAGATGGACTTGCAAAGTTATTGCATTCCACATTAATAAATGGTGGAGATAATGTGCCTCAAGGGCATTATCACGAGAGTAATATGCGCTTAACGGTGGTGCCAAATCGTAATAAAATCTTTAGTTCAATTTTGCAAGCAGTGGCATTGTCAATTGCAAAAGCTAATGATTGTGAGGTTCTAATTGCAATGGGGGTTCATGCTGGAGATCATGCAACCTATCCAGATTGTCGTCAGTTGTTTCGTGATAAAGACTATGAAGCGTTTGTTGCGGGTAATTGGGATGCAGAGCGTGTGAAATATTATCTTCCTTATATTGATTATAACAAAGCATATGTATTAAAAGATGGAATAAGTGCATGTGAATCATTGGGACTAGACTATGAAGAGATCTATGGAATGACGTTTACCTCATATATTCCTATTAAATATGACAATACGATTTATAGCGATTATAAGTCAGCATCTTCAATTGGGCGAATTGAAGCCTTTTTAGCCTTGGAACTAAAGGATCCAGCAGCATATGCAGATGAATTGGGTCCTGTAAGTTGGAAAATTGTTAAGGAGCATACGCAAAAAGTCATTGCTGAGTTTAACTGCAAACAAGCAAAGAGTGTTAAATGATAGAACAAACAATCACTTTGTCAAAAATGCAAACTTTCCTGAGTGAAAGTAATATAGCTCAATATCAGCTAGGCGAGCTTAAAATGAATGCGCTTATTGGTAAACGTATAACTCTGAAATTTTTGGGGGAAATTAATTGTGTTGCCTGTGGACGGTCCACTAAAAAGAGTTTTAATCAGGGCTATTGTTTTCCTTGTTTGAGAAGCTTAGCAGAATGCGATACCTGTATCATTAAGCCAGAATTATGTCATTACCATGAAGGGACATGCCGTGATAGTAGTTGGGGTAAGGCGCACTGCATAAAGCCACATTATATTTATCTTGCCAATACGGCAGTTATTAAAGTGGGTATTACGCGTGAAAAAAATATTCCATCTCGTTGGATTGATCAAGGTGCAACTCAGGCATTGCCAATTGTTCAAGTTAGTGAGCGGTTGCTATCAGGTTTAATCGAAGTAAAGCTTGCACAACATGTGACTGATAAAACCAATTGGCAGGCGATGCTAAAATCATCTCCTGATCAGTTAGATTTATTAGATTATAAAAATAAAATATTGGCAAAAGAGCAACATTTTATTGATGCTTTAAAGGAAAAATATAGTGAAGCATCAATAAAAATTGTGAAAATGTCTGAGCAGCAGATTCATTATCCTGTGCTAGAATACCCAAATAAAATACAAGCACATAACTTGGATAAATCCCTAATTATTGAAGGGTTGCTTATGGGAATGAAAGGGCAATATGTTATCTTAGATACTGGCGTGATGAATGTACGAAAATTTGCAGGTTATAAATGCCAAATTAGCATCCAGTAGTGCCCCTTTTAGATGACTTGAGAGAAATAACTTTATAACTATTATGAATCATTTAAGCGATATAATTGCGTTTCACGGAAAAAACTTTAGAATAAGGTAAACTCGAACAACGTGAAATTTTAATGCTTAATCATCGTGACGTTTTCAAACAAATCAAAAAGGTTTTACTCTTAGGATCAGGTGGTATTCGTATTTCTCAAGCAGGTGAGTTTGACTATTCAGGCTCACAAGCGATAAAGGCGCTAAAAGAGGAAGGAATCAAGATTATTTTGGTTAACCCTAACATTGCAACGATTCAAACCGATCCTGGGATGGCTGATGAGGTGTACTTTGAGCCATTAGATCTTGCACATGTCACCAAAATTATTGAAAAAGAAAAGCCAGATGCGATTATGCTTAGCTTTGGTGGGCAAACAGCTTTGAACTTGGGGCTTAAGCTTGAAGAAAAAGGTGTGTTAGCACTCCATGATGTCAAAGTGTTAGGAAGCTCGGTACAGACAATCAGGGAAGCGGAAGATCGTGGACTTTTTAAAAATAAATTAGATGAGATTGGTATTAAAACAGCTAAAAGTTTTGTGGCTACAACGTTAAAAGAAGCCTTAATTGCAGCTGAGGAAATTGGTTTTCCGCTGATGATGCGCTCAGGTTTTTCTTTGGGTGGACTTGGTTCAGGCATCGTCAAAACTAAAGATGAACTTAAACATCGTGTTACTGAAGTGCTGAATGCGACTTCTCAAGTGTTAATTGAAGAATGTCTATTGGGTTGGAATGAGTTTGAATACGAAATTGTTCGGGATATGGCAGGAAACGTGCTTACTGTATGCAATATGGAAAACTTTGATCCAATGGGAATTCACACCGGTGAAAGTATTGTTGTTTCACCTTCACAATCATTAAATAATAAAGAATATCACCGCTTGCGTGAAATCGCGATTAAGGTTGCCAATCATTTTAATATCATCGGTGAATGTAATATTCAATACGCTTTTAATCTTGCAACGTCTGATTATCGTGTGATAGAGATTAATCCTCGTTTATCGCGCTCATCAGCATTAGCTTCAAAAGCAACAGGTTATCCATTGGCATTTATTGCTGCAAAACTTATCTTAGGATATAACTTACATGAGTTACAAAATGCAGTAACCAAGAAGACTTGTGCTTACTTTGAACCCGCTTTAGATTACATTGTTGTTAAAATTCCTCGTTGGGATACACATAAACTTAAAAAAGCAGAACGTTTTATTGGCACAGAAATGAAGTCAGTTGGCGAGGTTATGGCAATTGGTCGTTCTTTTTCAGAAGCCTTGCAAAAAGCGGTAGGTATGTTAAACATAGGGGCTGCGGATTTAACGGATTATCCCTTTGATATTCCTGATCTTGAACTTGAGATTGAGCGGGCAACCGATAGAAGGATCTTTGCACTACATCGCTTTTTTGTTAAAGGGGGTAGTATTGATAAGGCGCATGCACTATCAGGTATAGATAAATGGTTTTTAAATCATATGCACACGATTGCAAATATGGAAAATACTTTGAAAAATCATGCGATTCCTTTAACTAACTCATTGTTAAAAGAAGCTAAGAAACTTGGTTTTTCTGATAAGAGTATCGCAAGATTTCGTGAAATGGATGTTCAAGCCTTACGTGCTTGGCGGATTGCTCAAGGGATCGTCCCTTACGTTAAACAGATAGATACGTTAGCTGGCGAATTTGAAGCAGAAACCAATTATTTATATATGACTTATCATGGAATTGAGCATGACATTTTACCATCTAAAATACCTGCAAGTTTAATCCTTGGTTCAGGACCGTATAGTATTGGATCTTCAGTTGAATTTGATTGGTGTGGTGTCACTGCTGCTCATACACTCAAAAAACTAGGTGAGTCACCTATTATTATCAACTCCAACCCGGAAACTGTATCAACCGATTATGATGAGTCGGACAGATTGTATTTTGAGCAGTTAACCTTTGAGCGCGTTCAGGATATTGCTGATTTTGAAAACTTGAAGGGCATTATTGTATCAGTAGGTGGGCAGGTCGCCAATAACCTAGTTGTGCCTTTATCCAAAGTGGGTTATCCAATTTTGGGCACCTCTCCTCAGAACATTAATCGTGCCGAAAATCGAGCAATTTTTTCGAATATGTTAAATGAGCTTGGCATTGATCAGCCTGCTTGGGAGTCTGTGACAACTTTGGAAAATGCGAAAGCATTTGCAGAAAGAGTTGGTTACCCAATCTTGGTGCGTCCTTCTTATGTGCTATCAGGAGCAGCCATGAACGTAATTTATTCTGAAGATGCGCTTGAGCAATACTTGCGTGAGGCGGCTTTGGTATCTCCTGAGCATCCTGTTGTGATTTCAGATTTTATTAACAATGCTAAAGAGCTAGAAATAGATGGTGTTGCTCAAAATGGTGAAATCGTTATTTATGCGATTTCTGAGCATGTTGAAAATGCAGGCGTTCATTCTGGGGATGCAACCATTGTATTACCTCCTCAAAACTTGTATTTAGAAACGATTCGTCGTGCTAAGCGTATTACCAAGAAAATTGTTAAAGCACTTAATATTTCAGGTCCTTTTAATATTCAATTTATTGCCAAAGATAATAACCTCAAAGTGATTGAGTGTAATTTGCGTGCATCACGCTCATTTCCATTTGTATCGAAAGTGACAGGGCATAATTTTATTGAGATCGCAGCTGAGGTGATCATGGGTAAATATAACAAAAAACGCTATAACACTTTGGACTTAGATTACGTTGGTGTAAAAACATCACAATTTTCATATAATCGATTAAAAGGTGCCAATCCTGTGGCGCATGTTGAAATGTCTTCAACGGGTGAGGTGGGGTGTATTGGCTATGATTTATTGGATGCGTTTTATAAATCTTGGCAGGCAACAGAAATGTTTGTAAAACGCAAAAAAGTATTGCTTTCAATTGGAGGTGACAAGAAAGTTAAGCTTTTACCAGAGATAAAGAGGCTTTACGAGTTAGGTTGGGAAATTTATACAACAACAGGAACTAGTCAATACTTAAAAGAGTTTGGTATTGAAACAAAGCTGGCCTATAAAATCAGTGAGTCAGAAGCGCCAAACGTTGAAAATATCATTGCCGATCGCTGTGTGGATTTGATTATTAATATTCCACGTAGAGAACAACATGTAAGTGATGATAATCTTTCAGATGGTTTTAAAATTAGGCGTTTAGCGGTTGATCACCATATTCCACTGATTACTAATTTGCAGATTGCTGAGTTAACGTTGCGCTCGTTGGCTGAATTGCATGATGCGCCCATTCACGTTAAATCGTGGCGAGAGTTTATGGAGACTCGTGCTTGATTACATTACAAAATATCTCATTACAGCGCGGCTTAAAGACATTATTTGATGATGTGAGCTTCGCAATTTATGATAAGCAAAAAATCGGTCTTGTTGGTGCTAATGGCGCTGGCAAGACCTCGCTATTTATGCTTTTAGCTCAGGGCTTGCAAGCAGATCAAGGTGAACTTGAGATTGCCAAGGGCACGCGTATTGTGACAGTCAAACAAGAAGTCGATGATTTAGATGCTTCGGTTGTGCGCTATGTCATGCAAGGCAATGCCGAATTACATCAATTAACGGTGGCAATGGAGAAAGCGCTCACTGATGAGGCTTATGAAGAGCATGCGCAACTTCATGCTGATTTTGAAGCATTAGGTGGCTATCAACTGGAGTCACAAGCCGCTCAGCTGTTAGATGGTTTAGGCTTTGAGCCAAAGCAGCTGCATGAATCTGTTAAATCGCTCTCAGGTGGTTGGCGTATTCGCTTGAACTTAGCACAAGCTCTACTACAGCAAGCTGAAATACTGCTATTGGATGAGCCAACAAACCACTTGGATTTAGATGCAGTGATGTGGCTTGAGCGTTATTTACAAAATTATCAAGGTGCGATCGTCCTTATCTCACACGATCGAATTTTTCTAGATAATGTCGTTGAGCGTGTGTTATATATTGAAAATAAAGGCATTGATAGTTACACCGGTAATTACTCATCTTTTGAAAAGCAATATCATGAAAAACGCTTGTTACAACAAAAGGCACATGTTAAGCAACAGCAAAAAATCGCACATTTAGAAAGCTTTGTTAATCGCTTTAAAGCGAAAGCATCCAAAGCGAAACAAGCTCAATCACGCGTTAAAATGCTCGAGAAAATGCAGCGTATCGAGGCGGTACATGATAAGCAAAGTTTTAGCTTTAGTTTTGCTGAGAATGTCAAAATGCCAACAGGCAGTTTGTTGACACTTGAAAATGGCGTATTGGGTTATGGCGACAAGGTTATTTTGAGTGATCTTAACACGATGATTTTGCCAGAGATGCGCATAGGTCTTTTGGGTAAAAATGGTGCCGGTAAATCAACTTTTGTGAAGGGCTTAGTTGGTGATTTGCAATTATCACAAGGCGAAGCTAAAAAGCATCCTGATCTAAAGATAGGTTACTTTGCGCAACATTCGTTAGATGCACTTGATTTTGATGCTTCCGCTTTGACACATATGAAGCGTTTAGATACGAAAATTACGGATGAGCAGGCACGTAAGTTTTTGGGGCGATTTAACTTTAGTAATGAAATGGCATTATCGGCAGTCGGTGGCTTCTCAGGAGGCGAAAAGGCGCGCTTGGCGCTTGCATTAATCGTTTATCAAAAGCCTAACTTTTTACTTCTAGATGAGCCGACCAACCATTTAGATATTGAGGTGCGTGAAGCCTTGGCATTTGCACTACAATCTTTTGATGGTGCTTTAGTGTTGATATCACACGATCGTTATTTACTAGAAAGCACGGTTGATGAGTATTGGTTAGTTGATCAAGGTCAGGTGTCTGCTTTTGATGGCGATTTAACGGATTATTATCAATATGTGTCAGCCAAAACCACAATATCTCAAACTAAAGAGAAAGAAGGTTCGATGTTCGTTGTAAGTAAAGAGAATAAAAAGAAAGAACGTCAACGGCGGACTCAATTACGTGAAAAGCAAAAACCATTAACTGATAAAATTAAAAAAATTGAAGAGATAATTGCTAAGTTACAACAGCAAAAAAGTAAGCTTGATATTCAGCTTCAAGATGAAGCGTTATATCAGGATAAGCAGCAGTTAAATATTATATTGCAAGCACATACTGAAATTCAGATGGAATTGGAAAAATCTGAACTAGAGTGGCTAAGTTTGCATGAAGAACTGGAAAAGGTTCAGTAAACCCGATAATCAAATAAAAAGTAAACTAATAAAGTTATCTTGTATTGCATTAATTGTTGATGATTTTTCAAACACGATCAAACAAAATTAAAAAAAAGTTAAAAAAAGCGCTTGCGGGGAATTGATGTGTGTGTATAATGGCGACTCGTTGTCACTGAGAGTGTTTGGTGAGAGGGCTCTGGATAAGGGTTTTAAAGGATGTTTGA
>NZ_QLIR01000019.1 GCF_003428155.1 Fastidiosibacter lacustris | reverse complement strand
TTCCTTAATAAGGCAGATATCATCAAGGTTTATGTGCTTAGGCACAGCAGTAAATTCATTGCTGGGCACTTGGGGTTGTACTACAAACTTCTTCTGCCACACTTCTGGGATGAATACTCTTTGTAAATAGTAATTAGCTTGATGAATTTCATGGATATTATTTAGTCGAAGCTCTGGAACTAAACGATCCTGAAGGGTATCAAAGGCGCGTTCTATACGACCTTTTCCCTGAGGGGAATGAGCAAATATAATTTCAATACCCAATTCTTCACATGCTCTTTGTACTTGCGAAAAATAACACCGCTTAGGACCACCAAATATACCAGCCCGGTCAACATATAATGTTTTAAATATTCCATTTTGTTTGATTATATTATACAAAACTTTTAAGCAACCTTGGGTAGTTTCAGATGGAAAGAACTGAGCATAGAGCTCACTTGTGGCATCATCTATGATGGCAATCAAACAAGTTTTCTCATCACCAAACCAGCGGTGAAGGCTTCCATCCATTTGCAACAACAAGCCTGCTGATGTCATTCTATCGCGCTTTTTACGTGCTTTACTTCTATGGTTTTTGGCACGTTTGACATGGTGAATTTCATGGGCCCAAGTCCGCAAAGTTTCACGTTTTATTGTGATTGCCTCATGCTTAGATAGCAATTCAGCCAGATGTTGCAAATTTGCATCATAATACTTGTCTTGTATAAGCTGCTGCACTTTTTTCTTTAATGTGTTATCAATTTTATTAGGAGGGGATTTGCCTGTATTACCATGAATAACAAATTGTATGCCTATTTTTTGATAACGACTAAGATATCGCTCTATCGTTCGTTTAGAACAGTTCAAAATCTTGGTCGCATTATTGATTGAGATTTTACCATGAGCTACTTTAACAATTATATCTATGGTAAGCTGCGCTTTTGAATCCATCATTATCATCCTAAGAATCTCCTAAGCCATAAATATATGATTTTAGGAGATCACTAATTTAGTTGGATCCGACAATTTCCCTTGGTAATTAACGTACGACAAAATCCCTTGGTGTTAACATATCTAATATGTATTAGTCTAGATATAATCTGACATTCATCTTGACTTAGATGAGGTTGCCTGTTTTGATAAACGTGAAACAAAATAAATCAAAAACAGGAGCAACCTCATGTTGGATACTAATAATAAATTCATCAAAAATAAAGTCGGTTTGTTAAATTTAGCAGAGGAATTAGGAAATATTTCCAAAGCATGCAAAGTAATGGGTTTCTCATTATAAAAAACTTTGAACAGACTTTGAATAGACTCTTAGTCAAGCTTAAAATATCAAATAGAGTATCTAATACTCAAAACAACCTAATTATAATTAAATTTCAATCTAAATAATCTATTATTTTTGTATAAAAAATATAACTTTATAGTATTAAAGATGATTTATAAGAAGTGATGAGGATATCTATGACCTATATCAGAAATTATGAAATTATATGATCTATACTTACTATGACAACGATATTAGGAACAAACTATCTCAAACAACTATAAATAATAAGGAAAATAAGATTGCTGTGTTTCAGAAAACTTAAGTGTAACTCGAAGTAGAATTCTAGAGTTTAAAAAATCTAATTTATGAATGAAAGGAGGACTTAAATTATGATTATGAAAAAAACAATAGGTACGATGATAAGTCTGGTATATCTGTTGACATATGTACTTGAGCCTGCATATGGGCAAGTCTTAAGAGCAGAAGTAAGAGAAAGTGAAAAAAATGCAAAGGTTAATGCCACTACTTTTTCTGATAATAAAGAGGTGTTAAATTTATTACAAAATTTCTCACAGGCGAATAATGGGAATAGTTTTCAGTCATTAGCAGGTAATGCAAATTTACCAGTGACCTTATCTGTTAATCCTACAACGTTAAAGTTAGTTTTTTCAAATGAAATCGTGAAAATACTTAGTAAACCTGTTTCGACGCTAAATTTTGGTCTGATGCTTACAAATGATAACGCCTATAATCCTTTAAACCGCTTGTTTGTAGATAAGGACTTAGCCTTAAATATTCCATATATCCAAGTCTTAACAGGTGAAGATGGTAAGAAATATTATCGTTTAAATATGGGACATAACCAATATTCATTTGAGGTTAAGCAAGATGAAAATGGCAATAAAGTAGGAGGGTTTTATTATACTAAGTTAGAGAAAGCAAAACTGATCTTTTTAGACGATAAAAGAATACAATTGATTGAAGAGGATGGCAGTCATTATTTTTTTGAGGAAAGCAATCAGTGGAATTTCCTATATCCTGCAACAGCTATTGTTAATAATACGGGAGATAGAATAAGTTTTCAGTATACGCCAGATGGTGGAGTTGAGATATTAAACCATGATAATGAGGTCATGGTTCAAGTATTAAAAATGCCAAGTGAAGTAATGATCACTTATCTTAATCCATTAGGAGAGTTACAGGAGTTTCATATTGTAAATGAAAATAGAGAACGTGTTAAATTAATCAATCCGCTGAATCAAACGCTAAGTTTAAATTATCAAGATGAAACGACGTTGGTAGATGTATTGTTTCCAACTGGAGCAATTTACCATTTTGATTATGCAAAACTCTCACAAGTGTCGTATGTGATAGATGGCTTAACAACACCTATTTTATATAACAATAGTTATGTGAGTCAGTTTGTGAAGAAGTTGGGCAATCGATACAGTGAAGATGGAGTATATCACTATAGTGTATCCCAAGATGGGCATAATTTTGCAGGAAATGGAATATGGTGTTCAAAGCAGATATTTGAGTCATTAAATCCTTTGCAAGACTGGATGTTAGAGTGTGGTTCGGAGCATCAAAATGGGGTATATGGTTACACGACGTGGATAGAAAGCAAAGTGCCTGTATTTAGCGGTAAGGGGATAGATTGGCAGCAGATGGTGATGAAAAATAGTTATAATTATCTGCATTTGTCAACTGGGATGAGTCTGGATGTCGGGGATAAAAGACTAACAGAACAGAAATTAATTTATCCTGAGAGTATTAAGAAGGCAAAGAGTTTTAGTGATTTATCGGATATTTACAATAAGCCTATTGAGGTGAATTACTTAACCTATGATGAGATAGGTAAAGACGTATTGCCAAGACAAATGATAGGTCAGTATCGCTATTATGTAAAAGAAGATGTAGGTAGTGGTGCTTATTTGGGTGCAATGAAGGAAGCGATAGATGGTTATGGCAATCAAATAGAGCTTGAGTACTACCCTGAAATAGAGACAGGGACATATAGTCTTATAAAATCACAAAGGATGTATCGCTATGGCTCACAAGATGAGGCTAAGATGGATAGTCTAGGATTGTCGTGGTTAGAGAGTAGTGTAAAGGTTAAGGATAAAGCTTATCGAGTAAAAATGCCCTATATGAGTGAGACGATTTCGAGTTTAAACGGGCAAAAAACAAATGGTAATCGTATATCTCTTGATATAGATAAAAACAGTGTGTTGTATGGAAAGATAAAAGCAGCGACAGAATTAATACAAGGCTCCAATCCCTATATTAAGAAAGAGTTAGTAATGAATAAAACTGAAGATGGTAATTATGAGGTTTACACTATACAAACATCTGCTGAAGATGATACCAAAGACTTAGCACCAACTAGAGTGGAAAGTGAACATAGGATTTACAATCGTTATGGTGGCTTGATTAAGGTGGTGAATCCCTTAAATAATGATGTATTGATTTATGATAATTATGATGCATTAGGACGGGTTACGCAAATTACATATCTACCCAGTAATCAAGCACAATATAAGCAAGTTTATCGCTATAAATACATGATTAATAACAATCCAAACGAAGCAGGTTATGTATTGACAACGACGGTGGTTACACCAACGACAGGTAATATAGGATATAGCACAAGGACGTATTATGATCAGGAAAACCGAGTTGTCAAAGTGGAAACTCAAGCAATAGATCGTTCATTTTACTATGTTACTGCAGAGAGTCACTACAATAGCGCAGGGCAATTGAGTACAGAAGTCCAATATTATTATGATGAAGAGGGCAAATCGCATCCACAAGTCAGTCGCTATTTTTATAATGCAGAAGGAGAATTAGTTGTTATCCAACAAGCAGATGGCAAGAGTGTGGTAAATCTTAACGATGGTTATCGTGAGCAGAAAATCAGTTATATACTAGAACCGACTGAGGAGTTGATGCCTGTAGTAAATGGAGTGCAAGAGTTATCATTGTGTTTTGATCCTTTGAAATCTCCTGAATTTAAGATAGGCTCCGATATAAGTGCATGGCAACCATTGTATACAAGGTGTAAAGTACGTACTGTTAGCATCTCACAAAGCATAGTTTCTAATATATCAAATGATACAAAGAGACCGATTTGGAAATATCAAGGACAAGATGAATATAGTATTGTATTAAATAAAGATTTTAAGTATACCAATGAATCTGGTTTAAGAGTTCCATTATATAAGAATAAAGAGATTTATGCCTTGGTGGAAAAATTAAGTAATGAGGCATTAAATGGCGTGGCGTTGGATAGGAAAAATCTCATTGAATTATCTGAGCAGGTAAGGAGAGATTGTTTATCTGGAAACTGTCAAGCTCTGAGTTTTAATACGACTAGACTCAATGATTTACAATTACCAGAAAAACAACGGGATTTGGTCAATGGCTGGGCAGTTGAATATATCTATGACACTAAAGATCAGACAAAATTAATCGCAGAAGTGAAGCTTTATAAAAATAATAATCATGAGGAGCAAGCATTAAGTACCACTTATTATGATTATGATAACTATGGTCACGTTATAAAAGTAAAGGTAGCGAAAGGGGGATACAATTCAGAGATTGCTGCTGGCAGACAGAGCAATGATGTCTATCACATAGGAGAAAGAACTTACACATCATTGGGTTACTTACTAAGCAGTACAAGTTTAATCAATGAAATTGGTCAAAATAGCACATTTGGTTATGATAAATTGACAGGTTTACCGATATGGATGAAAGATGCTGAAGGTAATGGTATCAAGATATATTATGAAAATGAGATATGGAAATTAAGACCAAGTAAAGTTGTTTATGAAGGTAAAATTTTCGAGGATGGTTTTGTAATTTACTATAGCTATAATGCCAATGGTGATATTGCCAAAATTCGCAAGGATGATCATTTGGGTCATCTCATTAGTGAGATTTCCTATGATTACCATACTGTAACCTTAGAGCTTACAAACATCAAGATGAGTTATCCTGATGGAAGCATGAGAAAGCTTACATTTAACTATAATGGATATGAGACATTAGTTCAAAAAACATACAACAAAGAAGATGGATTCATTTGGCAACAAAGCTACAAGAGTAATCATTTAGGGTTACCGATAAAGGTAACCTATAGTGGTCAAGTAAATAGTACGATTATGGTTGATTATCAGACTGATTTATTAGAGCGTGCTGTTTCATATAATGACAAGGTGGGACGAATCTTTAATTATGACAGTTTGGGGCGATTAATAGGCATAGATAATGTGTTAAATGCAATAAAAATGAGAAGCTATGCATATGACTACAATAGATTAGGTCAAAAAGCGCAAAGAACGTCGTGGACAGAAGATGATGAGTCTTCTAATTTAGTTAAGACGGTGCAACGTTATGACTATACGCCATTAGGGCAATTATCGGTATTTAGCTGTGAAGGAGCAGAGTGCCCTAAAGCTCAGGGTAATATAATTAGTAAAGAGCAATATAGTTATGATGATGTATTGAATAAATTATTAGAAGTGAAACGAGAGTTTGGCGATAGCAATACAGATATAACACGCTACTTTTATGCTAATCCAGATCCTACGCAAGTCAGTAAAGTAGAGTCACAAACCATCACTACATTGTTGCAATATGATAAGAATGGTAATGTTATTGCCATGGATAAAGAGAAGAAAGATGGTACAAAAGAAGCTCATACTCTGCGTTATGATGCAGCTCAAAATCTGATAGAACTAAAAACAGACAGCAAAGTTATTCGTTATGTTTATGACATGTTTGGTCGCCAAATTGAAGAAAGTGTAACGGATGTAAAAGCAAAAACTGATAAGAAGCAAGTGAATTATTATCTATCAGGCTTAATGGAGCAAAAAATTGGTGTAGATAGTCGATATTACGTTGGTGATGGTAGCCTCTATAAAGGTGAGTATGAGCGAGTGATCACAGATGGATTTAATATAACTGGAAATGTGAAAAATAATGTTATAGAAGGCAATTTTGTCTATACCCCATTTGGTGAACAGACGGATAGCCAGATTGCAAGCCTATATCAGGCGCAGCAATTAGCGTTAAGTGTGCAAAAAAGTAATTTGGGTTATAGGATGATAAATACCGATAGGGAAACCAATTGGCAGTTCTTAGGGGAAGGCTATCGTGCATATAATCCTGAGCTGAGAGTATTTATGAAGCATGACTCATGGTCACCTTGGGGATCAGGCGGAGTTAATGGTTATAGTTATGCAGGGAATGATCCGATAAATGCTTTTGATCCAACAGGGCATGTCACAGAAGGCGATCAGAAGAAGATCACCACTGCAATTGATTTATTTATCTCCACTTGGCAAGCAGCAGCGATTGTAGGAGGGCTATCACTAGTCATAGGCACAATCATCGCGTTTATTCCAGGGGTGAATTTGATTGCAGGGCTAATTATTGGCTTTGTTGCGGAAGTAGCGGTGGGTTTTCTTGCCACCTGGGGATTGATGGGCTGGGGAGTAGCAAAAGATCAAGTAGGTGCTTTTATTGGCGCGGCATTCCTAAATGCAGCAATAGGATTTACTTTTATTGCTGGGGCATTGTTGCTATCACGATTATATTTTGTAGTGAAATATATTCCTAAAGGAAATAGAATGGCAGCTTTTCGGAGTATAAAGAAGTTACCTAGTAACAAAGTTATTAAAGCAAAAGGTCTAGAAGTTGAAAGTAAGCTCAAAAATGATATTGGTTCTTTACTTGAACGTGATCCAACAACTGTTCAAGGGACTATGATAGATAATGTTAATCAAGGAAGGCAATCGATAATAAGGCAAAACTCTGTAAGGCAATCTCAATCTCTTAAAGTTAACGAAGGAGAGGTTATGAATGAGAAAGTGACAAACCAAGAGTATGAAAAACTAAGGATATTTCCTGAAGATAGTATGGAAGATGCATTACATAAAATAAGTAATGTGGGCGACAAGATGAGTAAGTTAAAAGGTCATGGTTTCCTAGGAGAAGGGGAAAGTGCTCTTTCAAAACAGCTTGCTGATATAAATGAAGATAATATTAGTATTTTATTAACTGAATCCTCAAAAAATCAAAGATTTGGTATGTTTTGGAGAGTAAAATTTAAGGATATAAACTCAGATTATAAGTTTTCTACTGGCGCTACTATTCAAAATATACAAAATGATCTTCCAATAAAATTGGGAGGTGAAGGTAGGTGCGCTGCTATGATATGTTCTAAGATAAGAGGACATATAGATGATTATTTAGAGCAATAAATATAAATGGAGAATAACGATGAGCAATATCAATAAAATATTATATTTAATCGGTTTATTAAGTAGTGCTACTTTTGTTTATGCAGGACAAGGCCATTTCTTAACCATTTATAACGATTCAGATCAAGATTATCAAATTTCTCAAGGGAAAAATGACTGTTGGTATCCAAAAGATCTAGCAAGTAATATGGTGAATAAAAAAAATAGCAAAACCTTTTATACTGAAGAAAGTGAAAATTTTTTTGGGGGCTGTACAAGTAGAAATAAATATTTTGATTTTAATATTAAAAGCACGGATGGCACGGTCAATAAAGCGTTCACATATAGAGTCAAACATGTTGATTCATCCCCTTATCGAAGTTTGCGTAACAATACGGATATATCGCAATATGTGATGATAGAAGGTTGTTCTGATCAATGTCGGTATTCAATCTATATTAATCAACAAGATGAGTTTCAGATTGCAAGTAATAACTCAAGCAATTTTTCAAAAAGCATGTCATATCCACAAGATTATCGGTATTCAATTACAGATAAAAGCGTAAACAAAACCCCAAAATTGACAATTAATAACGCGTCTGCTTATTCACTTAGTATTGTTTCTGTTTCCAGTGTGTGTCCACCAGTAAAAAATGCAGCAGAAGAAAAAAATAGGCTGCCTTGTATTAAATGGGTAAATTCACAAGACCCAGTTGGTAAAGTTATCAATCCTTATGATTCTTATACTTTTACTTTTGAGCCTAGTATTTTGAAGTCTTATCGTAATGGTTATCCTGAAAAAGAAGGATTGAGCTATGTAGGGGAAGGATTTTTCTATCCTAGCTTTAAAATTACTTTAAAAAATAATACAACACAGGGATTATGTACAATAGAAACTGTTGGTTATAGTGCAGAAGGGGAAAATAAGAAGCTTGCTCGTGGGTTAGATTTTAAGCCTTATAGTATGAATTGGAATACTTATTATTATTCGATTGTAGGGACAACAGCAACTATTGCTAATTCTGCATATTTATATATGTATTCAGGGATTAATGTGGCTGATATGCTTGATTTGAGTCAAGCACAAAACCAAAAAGCGGACATTAGTATTACAGCATGTGGTCCTGAAATACGTAATCAATTAACGATTGTTAATCGTTCAAATTTAACGTTACATTCGTTTCAAAGCCCAGAAAAAGATGCTTTTAAACCTATACCCCTTTTAGATAAAGGTATATTAAATCCAAGAACGTTCCAAGTTTTGACAGCATTGGACGACTACTTACCTAAACAGGTTAACTTACAGTTTTCAGTTGTGGAAAATGAAGCTCCTTATAAAGTTAAAGTTATGCAAGATGGTACAAGGGAAGATTGTGATATGACACCTAGCTCATGGATATGTGATTATACCAAAACATCATCGGGTGCTACGATTTTATTATCTCCTAATAAAGTGATGTTTAAGATTTGTTCTCCAACAGGTTATATTAAATTAGACAATGTTATGGCAGAATCAATTTTTCAAGACTTTGAACCTATAGCAAATCAACCTTGTGTGGAAGCGCTATCAGATGAATCCTACATTGATTTAAATGGAAAGAGTTTTGATTTCTATATTGGTGAGAAACAATATAAAGGGACTTTTGATACCGATGGTCATATTGCCATAACAGCTAGCATGGAGCATCAAGATGAGATTTTTACCGTTGTTAAGGGTACAGATAGTTTAAATACAACGATGTATGTTTATCCAAAAATTGATGAAATTATATTTTCGACATTTGGTAAAACAGAAGTTATACCATTAAATCCATGGGGTGCAAATAGTATTGGCATCTCTTCACAAGACAATAGGACACATAGGCAAGTTGTTGTAGTTTATGCAGTATTTGATAGTTATTTTAAAATAGGTCCTTATGCGTGTGAAGCAACAGAGACAGAGCAGTATAAAACTCCACGCAAAGTTCCTTGTATCCTTAATATAGAAAAAAATGAAAAATTGCAATTAGTTCCAAGTGTTAGATGGTGAGTTAAGATAAGCGGAAAGCTTTAGGAGTATATGATGTTAATTAAAAACTCATGTGTGATGTTGACGAATCTAGCGTATATCTTAGCTTTTGTAATAGAACCTAGCTATGGAAAGGTTTTAGTTACAGACTCAAGTGTGGAGGATAAAAATACAAAGAGCAATTTGACAACGCTCTTAGACAATAACAAGACGCTTAATTTACTGCAAAATTTCGCACAGGTGAATAATGGTAATAGCTTTCAGTCATTGGCTGGTAATGCTAATTTACCGGTGAGTTTGTCAATTAACCCTGCAACGTTAAAACTTAATTTTGCTAATCAAATTGTGCAAATAAGAAGTACGCCAATATCGCCATTGAGTTTTAATTTAACCATTAATAATAACAATGCCCTTAACCCTTTAAACCGCTTATTTGTAAGCAAAGATTTATCACTTAATATTCCTTATATACAAATTCAGCATGGAGTCAATGGCAAGCAATATTATAGGCTAAACCTGGATCAGAAAAATGAATCTTTTGAGGTAGAGGAAGTTCATGGAAAAAAAATAGGCAAATTATTTTACACTAAACTTCAAAGAAGTAAGATTGAATTTATAGATGAAGGAGAAGTTAAGATAACTGAAGAGGATGGAACAATCTACGTGTTTAAACGAGTAGAGACGTATGGCAGTTATTTATATCCTTTGGCGCTAATTTTAAATAATAAGGGGGACTATATTCAATTTGTATATGATCAAGATGGAATTAAAATTAAAAATAAGCGTGGCGACGTTATAGTAAATGTTTTAAAAATGCCATCCCAAACGGATATTATATATCTTGATCCGTTTGGTCGTGAGCAGACCTTTAGAATATATGAAGATCAAAATGGCAAGAATATTTATCTTCTCAATCCATTAGCACAAAAAGTAAGTTTAAGTTATCAAGATTTGAGCAATATCACTGAGATTATATTTCCAAATGGTGTAAAGTATCAATTTAACTACGATGGAATAAAGACTGTTAGCTATGTGATTGACGGTAAAACAACTCCAGTGCCATATAATAATGTTCATGTCAGTCAATTTACTAAACATCTGTCTAATCGTTATAGCAAAGATCAAACGTTTGATTATTATCATGATGCAGATGGACGAAATTTCGCAGGTAATAATATTTGGTGTTCTAAAGCTACGTTTGATCAAATTGAAAAAAATCCTTTGTTAGATTGGATGTTGGAGTGTGGGTTAGAGCATTTAGATGGGGTGTATGGCTATACAAACTGGATAACCAGTAAGACTCCCGTGTTTAATGGATTGGATAATGAACTTCGCACGATGAAAGTAAAACAGAGCTTTAATTATTTACATCAATCCGTTGGCATAAGTGTAGCACTTGAAATGAAAGATCAAACAAGCAAAGCTAAGGAAAAGTTAATCTGGAAGGAAATTGATTCGCAAAGTAATGAGTATAATCAAAGTGTCTATAGTAGTAAAACGCAGGCATTTTCTAATCTATCAGATAGCTATCAGTTTCCTGAAAAAGTTACTTATTCTGTATTCGACCTTTTAGGAAATGAAGAGGCTAAGCGTTTTATAGGAGTATATGCTTATTATAATAGTGAAACTAAGGAAGCAGGTAAATATAGAGGTGCTTTAAAGCATGCAGTAGATGCTTTTGGTAATGTTGTTGAGTTCCAGTATTATCCTGAATCTCAAGCTGAACAAGCCATGTTAAAGCAACAGAAAATGTACATGTATGACTCAACTAAAACGGCATTAGTTACAAATGACAATTTATCTTTACTCGAAACTCAAGTGAACGTTAATGGAACCTCATATGTGCTAAAAGCACCTTATGTAAACCGGATGACAAGTTTTTTTAATGGCAAAAAAATGAATTCTACAGAATACAAGGTAAACTCAATTCCTAGCAGCGCTTTATATGGTGCAGTCAATCAATCTACAGAGTTAATTAAAGGACAAAATGCCTATATAGATAACAGCATTAAGTTGTCTGAATATGGAAATGATGGCTATGAGTTATGGACAGAGCAAAGAGATTTACAAGCTGACAAAACTATAGGTTTAGTGCCGATTAAGCATGAAAGTGAGCATCAATTTTTCAATGCGTATGGTGGATTGGTTAGAGTAGTTAATCCAGTGTCTAAAGATGAAATTATCTATGAAGATTATGATGCTTTGGGAAGGGTAAAGAGAATAAGTTACCTACCTAATGGCAGAGCGAACTTAAAACAAACAATAATCTATACCTACAAAGTGTTAAGCGATAAAAATGAGGCAGGATATCTTCTTGAAATGAAGCTTATTACGCCAACAACAGGGTCTAAAGGTTATATCAATAAAACTTATTATGATAATGAAGGAAGGGTAACGCGTACGGAAGTGCAAAACCAGACTAGAGATGGATTTTATCCGGTAGAAGAAAAATATTATGAAGCTGGATTACTCATGTCAATTGTTAGTTATTATTATGATGAAATTGGCAATCAATCGCCTAATGTCAGACGCTTTTTTTACGATGAAAAAGGGAATGTTACGGCGGTTCAAAGAGAAGATGGAAAAACAATAGTCATGATCAATGATGACTACAGAAAAAGAAAATTAAGTTATACGCTTGAGCCAACAACTGAAGTGATTGAGGAAAAGTCTTTATGTTTTAATCCTCTTATTTCTCATATCAGTCATAATCCTTATGATACAAGCGGCATAAAATATACAAGCTGTACAGTTAAACCTGTAGAGATTTCTGAAACTGAAATTCAGAATATTTCGAGTGATAAAAATCATCCTTTATGGCAAGAGGGTGATCAATATCATTATGGCATCATTATGCAGCCTGATTTTCGGTATACGGACGAAACAGGTGGTCGTATGGCTTTGTATAGTAAAGATCAAGCAGTAAAAGAGCAGATTCAAGCTTTAGTAGCAGAGGCTAAGAAAGGCAGATGGCTTGATAGGTATGCCTTAACTACTTTAGCTGATTCGATAAAGAAAACCTGTAGTTCTCCCAATCAAAATTGTATGGCGATGTCGTTTATTAAAACGCAAATGAAGGAAGGAATTCCCATGCAAAGCGAAAATATGGTAGAGGGCTTAATGGAGACCTATGAGTATGATAAAGAACAAATTGGAGTATTGATTGGTAAGACAACAAGCTATAAAGTGGGAAAGGTTTGGCATAGATTAAGTGAGCTAAAGTATCAGTATGACGATTATGGCAATGTCATTAAAACAGAACTTATCGACAAAATAAACAACAAAGTGATCAAAGTAGGTACGCAAAGCTTTAGCAGTTTAGGGTATTTATTATCGTCAACGACATTATTAAATGATGATAAAGAAAATATTAAAATTAAATATGACGTTAATTCTGGTTTACCAATAGAATTTCAAGATGCAAAGGGGAATAAAGTTGTAACCATATATGATGAAATATGGATGAGTCCTAAGACTGCTCTTTTTTATAATACGTTGGGAGACAAGGAATTTGAAATAAATTGGACATATGATCAAAATGGGAATGTACATGTTTTAGAGAAAAAAGAAGCGTCAGGTAAGCTTGTGAGCAAAACAGAATATCATTATGACCCTGTTACCTTGAGCTTAACTCAGTTGGATATGCTGTATCCTGATGGTAGCCAAAGACGTTTAGATTTGCGCTATAATTCATATGGTACATTGGTAGAAAAAAGCTACCAGGCAGATGGAAAGGTTGTGTTAACACAAAAATCACAAAGCAACTATTTAGGGATGTTAGAAAAAGCAGAGTATCAAGGAGCTTCTCCCGTAAGTTTAGGTGTGAACTATAATCCTAATTTAACAGTAAACGAACTATGGCAAAATAATATCAAAGGACAAACTTATCGCTATGATGTGTTAGGGCGATTATCCAAAGTAGAGAATTATTTAAATGGAACGATGATGAGGGCGTATAATTATAGTTATAATAAATTAGGTCAGAAGTCAGAAAAGATTATACAAACCGAAGACAATGCAGAATCAAATTTGCGAGAAAGTATAGAAAGATATAGTTATACAGCATTAGGGCAGCTACAGTCATTTATTTGTAAAGGATTTGAATGTCCAATTACTCCTGATGGAAAGGTATTAAAGGAAGAATATTATCTTTACAATGACGCATTAAATCAGTTAAAACAAGTCCAGAGCGTGACAAAAGATGGTGCTATTTCTGTAATGCATTATTCTTATGATCATAAAGACCCAACTCAAGTTAGTAAAATTGAAACAAAAGATAACAGTATTGTTTTGAGTTATGATGAGAATGGAAATATTGTACAGATGGCGGAAAAGAATACTCCTAGCGAATTAGTAACTCATCAATTTACGTATGATGCTGCACAAAATTTAATTCGCTTAAATATGCAGGATAAAGAAATTGGGTACACCTATGATACCAATGATCGTCAAGTGATGGTGGAGTTAAAAGACAGTAAAACAGGGAAAAATAGCAGTCAAGTTAATTATTATTTAGATAGTTTGATAGAGCAAAAAGTTGAGTCTGATGCGCGTTATTATGTCGGTGGAGGAAGTATTTATCATGGCGAATATCAAGCACAAATTAATGATGGTTTTAATGTAACAGGTAATGTTGTTGCAAATAAGATAGAAGGTAACTATGTTTATACTCCCTATGGTTACATGAGTGACTTGAATCAGGCAGAAAAGTTTGCGCTCAGTGTACAAAAAAATAATCTCAGTTATCGTATGACAGCACAAGATCAAGCTACAGGATGGCAATTTTTAGGTGATGGTTATCGAGCGTATAATTCTGAGTTAAGGATATTTATGAAGCATGATGGTGCTTCACCCTTTGGTATCGGTGGAATTAATGGTTATAGCTATGCAAGTAATAATCCTGTAAATTTCTTTGATCCTACAGGACACGCAACAGAAGCGGATCAAAAACAAATCATGAGTGCTATGGACGTGTTTGCCAAAAACTATAAGGGTGGAATATTGATTGGGGTTGGTGCTTTTTTGTTAAGTCTTGTTGTAAGCTTTATTCCTGGGGTTGGACTGTACTTACCTGTGCTAATTGGTTTTGTAGCTGAAGTCATAACGAATGTTGTTTTAACAGGTGTTGTTTTTGGCTGGGGTGAAGTAGCAAATAATTGGCAGCAGTTTACGCTTGCTGGCTTAATAAATGTAGCAATGGGTTTGGGGTTCGTAGCATTGGGGGCTACCATTGTTAGATTCTATTATGTTGCAAGGTATGCACCAAAAGGTGCCCATACCCAGACATTTTTTAAAGCTGTTAGCAATAAACAGATTAAAAAAGATTGGATACAAAATCGAACCATAGAGGGGTATAGACTTGACAAAATCATTGGTAAAGGTGAAGAAGGTAGGGTATTTTTAGCGTTAAAAAATGAAGAAAAAGTTGCCATTAAATTTAAACATAAAAATAAGGGTGTAAAGTCTTTGCAGGAGGAAGCAGATAATTTTAATCGTTTCTACAGTAAAAGAGAGCCTGAATTAGCAACAGCAAAATATGTTAAACAAGATAAAGCGTTAATTATGCCTTATTTTGAAGGTCAAACGGTGAAGAAAAAATTGCAGTTACTTGAAGCTGGACAGGATAAATACAACCGGTTATTAAAAGATTATCAAGACTTCAAAAAAAATTACAACCAGGATCGGAGTTTTTATCTTCCTGATTTTCATCAGGGGAACGTTATTATTGATAATGAAGGGAAATTTAGAGTTATTGATTTCTCTCATTTGGTCAATCGTAAATGAAATTTCATCTCTAAATAGAAATGCCGTAAGGTTACTTACATGAATTTACCTGTTTTGATAAATGGACAATGGTTAAGTCAAGTTTAGCCCCCTACAATTGGCAATTTTCGAATGAATAAAAGCAATAATAATTAATCCAATCCCCACAGTACCTGTTAACCACTCAGGTACATGTGTATATATTTTTATAAACATAATAACTGCTAGAAAGCCGATTGCATAATGCGCGCCATGTTCGAGATAGCGGAATTTAGACAAAGTTTTATGCTCAACAAAGAAGAGGGTGAGTGAGCGAACATACATCGCCCCAATACCTAAACCGATCATAATAATAAAAATATTGGTTGAAATGGCAAACGCGCCAATAACGCCATCAAAGCTAAAAGAAGCATCTAAAACCTCTAGGTATAAAAATCCCATCAGCCCGTTTTGAGCAACTTTACCTGTCATGCTCCCACCAAATGCATAATTTAAAATACCCAGTGCTTCATGAACTATAAGCCCCATTAAAAAAGCAAGTGCTAATGTGCCACCTTGCCCAAGTGCAGCATTGTAAATCACAATATAGGCAATAATGAGTGCAAAAATAATATAACCACCAGGATAGTGACGAATCAGGCTAACAAAACGATTTTCTTCAAGCCAGCTGATCCAGTGCAATTCATGTTTTTCAGCAACAAAAAATTTCAGAAAAACCATGATCAAGAAGCCTCCACCAAAGGCACAAATGGTTGGAAAGCCAAGTTCAAGTGCATGTTGATAAGATTTTGGATCATTCGTTGCAAGTTTAAATACATCACTAAAAGACAGTGATGTTGTTATGCTAACCAGTAAAATCGGGAAGATTAAGCGCATACCAAAAACAGCAACTGGTAAACCAATCCATATGAAAGCTTTCTGCCATTTTTTTGGCATTTTAGCCAATACTTTTGCATTGACAACAGCATTATCAAAGCTTAACGAAATTTCTAATAAGGCTAAGATCAAAATAAGATAAAGTGCATATAATTTATGATTTGGCTCCAATAGAACCGCAGCAATAATACCAATGAGTGTGACAAAAAAAGCGCTATAAAAATATTTTAGGTGTTGGTACATGATCTTTATCCCTGCCATTGTTTCATTTCTGGAAGTTTAAGTCCAAAAACATCAAGTGTACGATATACAAAATCGCTAATAATGTCATCTAATGTTTGTGGGTGATTGTAAAAGGCAGGGACAGGTGGCATGATAATTGCACCTGCTAAAGTAGCTTTTTTCATATTTTCAATATGGATCAGATTAAACGGGGTTTCGCGTAAACAAAGGATGAGTTTTCTTCTTTCCTTTAAAACTACATCTGCTGCACGCGTTATTAATGAGTCACCCATTCCATTGGCAACTTCGGCTAAAATTTTAGTTGAAGCTGGAATAATAAGCATTCCATCTGTACGATAAGAGCCACTTGCAAGTGGTGCACCAATATCGGCATTCGAATAGACGTATGTTGCAAGTGACTTAATGTCTTGTGAACGGTAGCTTGTTTCATATTCCCGTGTCATCTCAGCGGGCTTTGAGACGATCAAATGCGTTTCAATATGATATGATTTTAAAACAGTAAGCATTTTGAAGGCGTATTCGATGCCTGTTGCACCTGAAATGGCAATTATAATTTTATTGTGTTGTAGCATGTTGAGCACAAAATACTTTTCATAAATAGGCTTCGGAGTATAATGTAAAAATTAAGATGATCAAAGATCAAAATCAATATGAGTATAACAATTGCCAGTGCAATCATTGTGTTAGTCGTTGTCGCTTTGCTATGGCGAACATCAATGAAAGCGCGTGAATTGGCGATCGTCACTGCAATTAAAATATGTAAGCAATGGGATGTGCAATTACTTGATGATACAGTTTGTTTAACCAAGACGAAACTATAACGCCAAAATAATATTGGCAGCATGTGTTTATTTCGAGAATATGCGTTTGAATATAGTTATGATGGTATTAATCGCTATAAAGGTCTCTTACAATTTAATGGTGGTCATTTTCTACAGGTTATTTCAGATGACCAAAAAATTTCACCCATAGAAATACAAAAGCACGATAGTACAGTTAAAGAAAAAACATATATCAATAATATTATTGATTTAAATGATTATAAAATTCACCAATATAAATCAACTAATAATCAAGATAAGGATCATTGTGATTGAGTTATATCAATTTCCTAAAATGTGTGGATTGCCTAATACTAGCCCCTTTTGTATGAAGCTAGAGAGCTATCTGATTGCACAGAAATACGATTACAAAAATCATTACAGCGTGGACATGCGTGGCTCACCAACAGGAAAAATGCCGTACATTAAAAAAGATGGTAAGATTTACGTTGATAGTAGTTTAATTATTGATATGCTTGAAGAAATAAGTCCCTATCCTATGCAAAAAAACTTAAGTATATTGGAAAAATCACAAACTTTGGCTTATAAACGTTTGTGTGAAGAGCATTTATATTGGATGCTTGTTTATAACCGTTGGATTGATAAAACGTCAGAGAATACATGGCAAAAAATACTCTCAAGCACGACACAAATGCCAAAGTTTTTGTTCAATATCATTTTCAAAGTTATGACCAAAAATGCAACTAAGCAACTTTATGAACAAGGCTTAGGTAGATTAAATGCACAACAGATTTATGAAAAAGCAGACCATGATCTGGAAGCCTTGGCAAATTTTCTTGCGGATAAAAACTATTTTTTTGTTGAGCATGCAACACTGCTGGACCATATAGTGTATGCGTTTGTTGCCAATATTTTTTATACACCGTGGCAGAGTGAATTAAAAGTAAAGTTAAATAAATATCCAAATTTAATTGCGCATAGTAAGCGAATGTTAGCGCAGTTTTTTAATATAAGGTAGACCGTAAAGTATTTAGGTAAAAGGGGAAATATTTGAGTTTGATCATATCTTTTCAAGGTGAAAAAGGTGCTTATTCCGAGCAAGCAATACATAAGCTTTATCAAAAAAAGCAAATACAAGATATTACAACCTTTCCTTGTATGTCATTTGCTGAAGCCTTAGAAGCAGTAGCTGAAAAAAAAGCTAATTTTGCTATGATTCCAGTTGAGAATTCAATTGCAGGGACAGTTCTTCCTGCTTACGACGAATTATTAAAATATAACCTTCGCATTCAGCACGAAGTGATTTTAAAGGTTGAACATTGTTTAATGAGTCACCCTGATGCTAAATTTGATGATATTATACTTGTGCGTTCACATCCTCAGGCATTGGCTCAGTGCCAGAACAATATTGCCAGGATGCAACTAAGTCCTAAAATCTTTGTCGATACTGCTGGAGCAGCCAAATATATTGCTGAAAAAGGTATTCTCGATCAAGCAGCCATTGCCAGTAAACTTGCCGCAAAAACTTATTCACTTAAAATTTTAAAGGAGCAATTTGAGGATGAACCATTTAATTACACTCGATTTTTCTTGTTAGGGCGTGACGGAGCAAATGAGTCATATCAACAAGGGATAGCATATAAATCCTCAATTATTTTTACAACACTACATAAACCCAATGCACTGGTTCAAGTGTTAACTTGTTTAGCTGAGCATGGTATTAATATGAGTAAAATTGAATCACGACCATCGCGCTCACGTGCCTGGGATTATAGTTTTTTTGTTGACTTTGAAGGACATGAAGAAGAGCGAAATCTACAAGCAGCATTACTTGCTATTTTGAAAAAGACATCTTTTTTAAAGAATTTAGGCTGTTATCAGTCTGTTCAATTATAGAGAAGAATATGAGCAGCATCCATTGTAGAAATATTTCTAACATGGATGCTGCGCGTCCTATGAATTCAAAATTGATAACCTCTTATGGTAAAGTTGTGAGCTTTATATTCTCTTTTAAGACCTCAAATCCAATTGACTCTAATTTTTGGATATCAGCGTTTTGCTTTAAACTTTGATAGATCTGGTCGATTCTTTTTTCTTTTTGTTGCTGATTGATTTGTGCAGGCGTATTGTGAGATGAAGTTTCAAAAGAGGTTACTTTGGCTAAATCTGCTATGTTTTCTTGATTTTGTTGTACGGAAAAATTATTAGTTTCTAACTCCTTGATTTTTTGTTGACTGGTAGAAATAGGGCGAGTTGTTTTATTTTGTATATTTAGATGGGTAAACTCAAGTATGATTTTATGACCTTGACGTTTTGATAATGCATCTTCAATTTTCTGAATTGAATTAGGTGTGATGAGCGCTTTGATAGAATCAGCAGCCTGTAGAGTATAAATATTATTGTCAATGCTAAAAAGACTACAATTCAGTACAACTTGTAATACCGTGCCTTTTAAACCTAAGCTTTGACTGATTTGATACCAGTCGATCTTTTCTAAGTGTTTTTCATACGCTGTCACTTGTGGAGAGGAGTGTTGGGAAAGTATATCTACCAAATTTATTTCTTTTATCTCTTGTAAAGGGGAAGGGGTGTCTGTAGGATAGTGAAGCGTTTTCTCTTGTGTTTGGGTTAAGTTGTCAATATGACTTGTTTCTTGCGGTATTGACGTTATGGGCGAATAAGACTCTTTTTTAGAGTGTGTTAGGGGTGCTTTTAGTTCATCTAATTCTTCATTTTTTTTCTGTACTTGTGATCTAGAATAAGCTGTATTTTCCTGGAAAGGGGTATTTAAATCTAAAGAAAAAGCACAAAGCCTAAGTAACGCCATACCTAAACCACATTGAGCAGTTGGAGCTAAATGAATATCTTCTTTAGCTTTAATGGAGAGCTGATAATAAAGTTGAAGTTGATCAAGTGAGTAGTTTTGGGTAATTGCTGTTAAAACTTCAGTTGTACAAGGTAAATTCTCTAAATTCAACATTTTAAAATTAGTCAAGCTTGCATAGTAAAAGCATTCCGAAATCGCATTTAACACGGACTCAGGGGATTTACCTGCTTGAATAATATCATTACTATACTCGATTAATGCTGTTGTATTTTCTTCTAAAATAAGCAAAAGTAAGGTGTCGAGCATTTGTGTATCAACAATACCCAGCATCGCTTTTACATCCGCTGTTACGATTTGACCTTTACTAAAAGCGATAGACTGATCGGTTAGGCTTAAGGCATCCCTCATGCTGCCATCGGCTGCATGCGCAATAACACTAAGCGCATCTGTTTCAAAAGGAATTTGTTCATAGCTTAAAATATCCTCAAGTTTACGTTTGATCTGAAGCTCGGTAATATGCTTTAAATTGAACTGTAAACAGCGCGATAGAATTGTAATGGGTAGTTTATGTGGATCTGTTGTGGCGAGTAAAAATTTAACATGTTCGGGTGGTTCTTCTAATGTTTTTAAAAGTGCATTAAAGCTGTGTTGAGATAACATATGTACCTCATCGATGAGGTATATTTTATATTTACCTTGGCTTGGCATATATTGAACGTTATCTAAGATATCTCTAGTATCTTCAACTTTAGTGCGTGAAGCAGCATCAATTTCAATTAAATCAACGAAACGACCTTGCTCGATTGCAATGCAATGATCACAGTTTCCACATGGCTTAGATGACACACCTTTAAGGCAATTGACAGACTTTGCTAATAAGCGTGCTAATGAGGTTTTTCCAACACCGCGTGTACCGGTAAAAAGGTAAGCATGATGCAAGCGGTTTTGATCTAAGCCATGAATAAGACTGTTTAAAACGTGCTCCTGCCCAACGACTTCAGAAAAGTTTTTAGGGCGATGCTTTCTTGCTAAAACTTGATATGACATATAGAATCACTGACTGCTTAAACTAGTAGTTTAGTATAACGTTTCATCGGCTTAATTTATATATCTGTTGTAAACCATTTCACAGTTTTTATACTGTACATTTTGCTGAAATTCTTAGATCATAGGTATGGTTGACATTCAAGATAAAATTTAAGGTTAAAAGTGAAATTTGTTGATGAAGCGGTCATTACAGTGCATGCTGGAAAGGGCGGTAATGGTTGTGTAAGTTTTCGTCGTGAAAAGTATGTACCTAAGGGTGGTCCTGATGGTGGTGATGGTGGTAACGGTGGTAGTGTCTTTATTAAAGCAGAGGAAAATGTTAATACTTTAATTGATTATCGCTATCAGCGTAATTACCAAGCTGAAAATGGTAAGCCAGGTGAAGGTAAAAAATGTGCGGGTAAAAAAGGAGAAGATCTGTACTTGATCGTTCCGGTTGGAACAGTTGCTTATGAGGCAACCACACACCAGAAGGTTGGTGAGGTTTTAAAACAAGGGGATGTGTTAAAACTTGCGCAAGGTGGGCGCCGCGGTATTGGCAATACGCATTTCAAAAGTAGTACCAATCAGGCCCCCAGACAATTTACCTATGGTGAAGAAGGGGAATCATTTGAAATAAAATTAGAGCTGAAATTACTAGCGGATGTCGGACTTTTAGGTTTACCTAATGCAGGTAAATCCACTTTAATTCGATCTGTTTCAGCCGCAACGCCTAAAGTCGCAGATTATCCTTTTACCACTATGTATCCTAATTTAGGCGTGGTTCGTGTTGGTCAATATGATAGCTTTGTTATTGCCGATATTCCAGGTGTAATTGAAGGTGCGTCAGAAGGTGCAGGTTTAGGGTTAAAGTTTTTAAAACATTTAACCCGTACAAAATATATTTTACATCTAGTAGATGTGTTACCGATTGATGGTTCTGACCCGATTGAAAACTTTGATAAGGTTGAAAATGAGCTTAAAAAATACAGTGAATCATTGTATAAAAAACCGCGTTGGTTGGTATTAAATAAAATTGATCAATTACCAATAAATGAAGTTGAAATAATATGCAATAAGATCCTAAGTGGAATAGGTTGGAATAAAGCACAACCTTATTTTTTTATTTCAGGTATGAGTGGTCAAAATACACAAAACATGTTGCAAAAAATTATGACAATGTTAAGTTCCAAGGATTAATGCAAGATCTTAAAAAGGAGTAGTTGTAGTGATTAAAAAAATAGGTGCAATGGGTGCTTCACTTATATTGTTATCAGGATGTGCTTCAATAAACCACTTTTTTAATGCTGAACAAGATCAAGCGCCTGTTACAAGTATCCCAATGCAACAGACTTATTATACGGTACAAACAGGTGATTCTTTGTACGATATTGCTAAGCGTTTTAATGTTACTGAACGAACCTTGATTTTATGGAATGGGTTAAAAGCACCTTTTGTTTTAACACCCGGTAAAACCATACGTGTTAGTCCTTTGCCTGGAGAAAAAATTTGGCGTGCAGATCAGTCCTATACTTATACATCCCAAACAAACGTTGTAACTCACAATAAAAGCTTACAACCACAGGTAACTCGCATTCAACAAAATGCAACAAAACAAGCAAACCTTCCTGCTGTAGATGCAAGTGCTGCACCTGTTACGTCAAGTGTAAAAACACAGGAAATGCAATCAAAAACCACTCATTTAAATCAGGTTAATGTTCATGATAAAGAGGTTGATATTCATGGTCTTACTCAATTTGATGGTAATACCCAAACTGAGTATGCTATCAAAAAAAGTACAACAGGGTATTACATTGTTCAATCGGGTGATTCGTTGTTAGAAATTGCTTTGGCAAATGACGTTAGCTTATCTGATTTACAAACTTGGAATGATATAAAAGAGTCCAGTTTGATTTATGTTGGACAGAAAATACGGGTTCGTGCACCAAATGAAATTAAAGAGCAGATAAGTGCTCCTCCTAAAATAGGTGAAATGCTAAATGTTATTCACCCAAAACCTGCTGCTCAATTGCCAGATATAACAACGTCGAAGCCTCTAGCTGTAGCGAATCCAAAATCTGAACCAATTAAAAAACCACAAATTACGTCAGATGCTCAAAACAATATACCAATGGGGAAAACAGATGCCGCTAATGTTTGGCAATGGCCATTAAAAATAAAAGGTACATTTGATAAAAATGGTATTAATCAGCAACAAGAAATCAATGTCCCACTTAATACAAAGGTCTATGCTGCTGCAAATGGTAATGTGCTTTATGCTGGAGTTGGCATGGGTGGTTATGGCAAGATGGTGATCATCAGTCATGAAGATGGTTATATTTCAGCTTACAACAATTTAAGTGATATCAATGTGCATGAGTCACAGGATGTTACGATGGGTGAAATGATTGGTGAGGTAGGTAAGTTTAATGGTCAAACGATACTTGGATTTGAAGTTCGTCAAAATGGACAGGTTCGAAAATTAGGTCAGTTTTACCAAATCTAACCAGAAAAATGTAAATAATTTATCCTCGACTATTCCTTGCCAAACTGCAAAGTAGGAATTAATTTGTAGTTAATTACCATAAAAGCTTTGCTGGATTTGATGAGAGTCTTACAAGTGCAGCCAAACTTTTAATTTAATGTCTTGTAGTCTGATTTCAGGCGAAGCTTATCTATTAGTTTACAAACAGGTTGAATAAATTTTTCATAGCGCCAACTTTGAGTAAGCTTTCCTCGTAAGTAAAGCGGGGCATGTAAATAATCGCACAAAAACTCTTTCAGTTCTTGCTTTGAGCAAATGAGTGCTAGCGATAACTGGTGGTCTTTAGCAAGTTGTTCAATATAAGCAAAGCACTGATTTAACAAGTCTTTAGCAACCATTGGATATGGATGTGATTTTAATTTAAAACTATGGCTAGCTACGTTGTTATTGATAAGCAAATCTATAATCTTTGCTCCCAAGTAGTGTAATTTTTTAGCTGAAAGTATTTTGCTATTGATCAGCATTTGCTCGTTTACAGGATTTAGTTTGGCAATTTTTAAAAGCTCATCATCACTTAGTATGTATCTTACAACCCAATTTCTATTTTGGGCATATTGCTCTCGCCAAATGGAAAGTGTAATGACGTTGTCGTAAGCTTTACCGTTTAAACGCATAAGCTGGTTTTTAAATTTAAAAGGTGCAGCATGTGCATTCGTAAAGTGGGAATTAACGATTACTTTCATTTCTTCATAGAAAGCGTCTAACCAACCTAAAGCTTGGAGTCTTTGTTGCAAAAGTTGATGAGTATGAATTAGATAAGCAATATCTTCTTTAGCATAATTTAGCTGTAGATCACTTAAAGGACGTGTACGCCAATCTGACGTTTTTTGTTGTTTGTCGAGTATGCCAATTCCAAGCTCATTTAATGTGTTGGCAAGAGAAAGTTGATGGCTATGACCTAAAAACGCCATTGCTGTTTGGGTATCAAATATATTATTGACCTGACAGTTTAAATAATGGTGTAGAATTTTAATATCGTTATTCGCTGCATGCATGATTTTACAAACTTCGTGAGTTTCTAAAACAGGAGTAAGCAAGTCAAGTGACATTTCAGTTGCTAAGGTATCGATAATATAGATATCGCTAGGTGTTGCAATTTGAATTAAGCACAGCTGAGGATAATAAGTATTACGCCAATAAAATTCAGTATCAAGTGCAATAAAAGGTTCATTTAACAACTGTTTTACTAGGCAGTTCAACTCATTATTGTTCGTGACCATGCAGTTAGTTATTATTTAAAAGTACACTCATATTACAATCACGGTAGTTAAATTCAAGCAAAATAAACTAAAATCTCTAAGCCAACTTCCCATTTTTACGCTATACTATGGTCAAATTCTCACAAATAAGTTCGAAATTTGCGCATGAGTTTATTTGAAATAAATGATCAATCGACGATATTTGATCAAGCCTCATGTGGTGATGTTGTGAGATAGATCAATATAATGGGAGTAAAGACGTGATAAGGGTGCTTTTAGTTGACGACCATGATTTAGTGAGATTAGGAATAAAAAAATTACTGAGTGATGTAAGTAATATTGAAATCGTTGGAGAAGCCGCAAGTGGTGAGGAAGCAATTTCTCTAACTGCAAAATTGCTACCTGATGTGATTTTAATGGATGTTAAAATGCCAGGCATCGGGGGTTTGGAAGCTACCAAGCGTATTGCAAAAGCTTATCCTCAGATTAAAATATTGGTGGTAACTGTTTATGGTGATGAGCCTTACCCTACAAAAGTGCTACAAGCAGGTGCTTCTGGTTATATGACTAAAGGAGTGAGTGTCGATGAAATGATTCAGGCAATTAGAACTGTTTATGCTGGTCGCAGGTACCTTTCTCCAGAGGTGGCACAACAGCTTGCGTTAAAACATTTAACACATGATGACGAAACTCCATTTGATTCGCTATCTGAGCGTGAAATGCAGGTATTGATAATGATTACCAGTGGTCAGAAAGTAAATGAAGTGGCTGATCAGCTATGTTTAAGCCCCAAAACAGTGAATAGCTATCGCTACCGCTTATTTGAAAAACTTGGTATTGATAGTGACGTTGAGTTAACACATCTTGCAATTCGACACAAGTTAATTGATGTCGAGAATAAAAACAACTGATATGCTGGATTTTCTTTCATAATTTTTTTTGTGATTTGTAATGTTTAAAACCCAACAAGATTTTGATCTATCTTCTTTTTTAAAAAATCTAACTCCTTATCCTGGCGTTTATCGTATGTATGATGGTGAAGGCAACTTACTATATGTTGGCAAAGCTAAAAACCTTCATAAGCGAGTCAATAGCTATTTTAATCGTGGAGCTAAGGATTTAAAAACACAAACCTTAGCTGCACAAGTTAACTTTATTGATATTACCGTTACACCGAGCGATTACGAAGCTTTCTTGTTAGAAAGCGCTTTAATTAAGAAGCATAAGCCAAAGTATAATATTTTATTTAAAGACGATAAGAGTTACCCATACTTGTATTTAAGTGATCATGTTTTTCCACGGTTATCAGGATTTCGCGGTAAACCACGTAAAAATGGTCAATACTTTGGCCCTTATGTATCGTTGGTATCCATGAAAGAAACACTTACTTTGTTGCAAAAGTTATTTGTGGTGCGTCAGTGTGAAGATAGTTACTTTAACAATCGTTCACGACCATGCTTACAATATCAAATTAAACGTTGTAGTGCGCCCTGTGTCGGTAAAATTAGTGAAGAAGCTTATCAATTACAGGTTGATTTATTAGCAAGGTTTGTCAGTGGTAAGCTCAGTGGGATTTTGCAGGAAGTTTCAACTAAAATGCACCAAGCGTCTGAAAATGAATATTTTGAAGAAGCAGCTAGGTTAAGAGATCAACTCATATTACTAACCAAATTACAGCAACAACAGTTTGTAGATAAAATAAATGATCGCAGTTTTCATGTTATTGGTTTGTTAGGCTTGGAAACAAAAGCATGTATTACTGTGTTACAAGTCACACAAGGTAAGGTTACGGACGATAAATCTTGGATTGTTAACGTAAATAACAATACGGAATCAGAGTTATTAGAGGCATTCTTAGCACATTATTATTTGGATGAACATCGGACAATATGGCCTAAAGAGATAATTTTACCCAAAGGTCATAAAGTGGCAAATAGTTTATTACAGAGTGTTGAGCAACGTGCGGATAGCAAGATAAGGTGGCTTATTGATGCTGGAGCAGATAATGCGAAATGGCAAAAATTAGCGATGATTAATGCAAAACAAAAACTACAAATCAATTTGCAATCTATGTCACAATTTACAACACGTTTTTTGGCACTTGCAAAATGGCTTAATAAAGACAATATTCATCGTATCGAGTGCTTTGATATCAGTCATTATCAAGGTGAAGCGACAGTTGCTTCATGTGTAGTATTTGATAGAGGTGGTTCTATGAAGTCAGCGTATCGGCGTTATAATATTCAAAACATAACCCCAGGGGATGATTATGCAGCTATTGCGCAAGTATTGGAGAGAAGGATCGAGTCAGGGATAGAAGCACAAAACTTACCTGACGTTATAGTTATTGATGGTGGCAAAGGACAGTTAAAAAAAGCACAACAAGTGTTACATGCTTACAAACAAGAACACAACATTCAACTTATTAGCTTAGGGAAGGGTGTTGAAAGAATAAGTGGTAAAGAAGATATTTTTCTTGGTTTTGATGATCAGCCCCACCATTTACCGGAGCATGATTTATCATTTTTATTACTCAGACAAATTCGTGACGCTGCTCATGATTTTGCGATAAAAGGGCAAAGAAAAAAAATAGCGAAGAGACAAAATGAATCGGTGTTAGAATCTATTCCTGGTGTTGGTAGGAAGCGCTGTCAAGCTTTGCTTCGTCATTTTGGTGGTTGGCAGGAGCTTGTGCGAGCATCCGTTGAAGAAATTGCCAAAGTCAAAGGCATTAGTCATAAACTTGCCGATGAAATCTGGCATGCATTTAGATAAGTCAGATAATGCTGTGCTGTTGTTTTAAATTTGTTAATGCAGTTTTGGTTTTTTTTAAACGCTGTTCAGCTTGCTTTGCATTTAAACGAGCATAGTTATAAACCAAAAAATCAATAATGATGAGCTGTTTTAAGCGATTTGACATTGGTACAAAAAGCCCAGTATCTACTTGTTTTTTAATGTTTAAGCGAACACTTGCAGTTTGATCAACAGGGGAGCCAGGATCAGTAATAGTGATCACTTTGGCCCCATTGCTGCGAGCTAATTTACATAAGCTAATTAAGGCTTCGGATTTACCACTATTGGAAATTGCAATAATTGCATCTCCCGGCTCTAAAGAACCAACAGCCATGGCAGACATGTGCATGTCAGGATAATAGCCGACTTTTGGCATCATACGAAAAAGTTTATGAAAACTATCAAAAGCTGTGCAATTGGATGCACCAAAGCCACAAACGATAACTTTGTTTGACTCAAGTAAAATTTGAGTGGCAACCTCAAGTTCTGTGGTGTCAATTTCTCTATCTATAGTGGCTAAAGCAGCACGTGCAAACTGTGCAACTTTGTCTTTTACCACAGCAGTCGAGTCGTTTAATTTAATATCAATTGATTCATTGATTCTTCCCAGAGCAAGTTCTTCTGCAAAGCGAATTTTAAACTCTTGATACCCTTTACAGCCAACAGCACGACAAAACCGAACAATCGTCGGTTCGCTTACCCCAATTTTGTGTGCAATGGTTGTAATGTTAAGGGCAGTTGCATCCCCTGAATTATCCATGATCCAGTTTGCAACTTTTTGCTCTGATTTCCGTAATTTAAATTCGCCGTTTTGAAGTTTTTCTAAAATGGTGTCGCCATGTCTCACTATCATTCCCCTAACTCTTCATTATTAGTCCACTTATTTTAAGTGCCATATTTATTATGCTTTTAGCATTTGATTACTATAAAATAAGCCCATTAAGCTTTATTTATAGCAATAAGTTAACTGACTGTATTATAACAGGGCATGTAAATAATAAACATAGATTACAGTAAAAATGATTGAGCGTTTTATATATAATTTATCTAAAAATGATCCAGGTGCGCATATTTTGGCAATGGTGATCAAAGTAGCCTGTATAATGATTTCTTATTTTCTATTTGCATGGAGCTGTGGTTATACCTACGAGGTGATGGTGTGGAGTTTTTACTTTTTGGCATTTGCGGCAATGGCTTGTGCTGTGGGCGATATTAAGTCAAGACGCCAGATATTTCTTTACTTTGCTATTGGGTTTGCTGTTTGCTTGAGTCTATCAGAGTCCTTGTATCCATATAAAATATTGAGTTTTTTAATCGTGATTATTTCAGCCTATTTTGCTTTTTGGCTTAGAAAGTTTGGTGGGCGCTTTAAGTTATTTCCTGGATATTTAGTCATTGTATTAGCGATTTCTTCTATGCAATTGCCTGTATTGCCTAATCAATTGATTGAACTTTATATAAGCTTAGTTGTAGTTAGTATCGCTTTTGTTATATTAATATTGTGGCTAAGACCGTGGGATACTCCAAAGCAGTTATCTCGAGTATTACAAATACATGCAATAATGTTACAAAAGGAAGCACGTTTTTGGTTAGAAGAAATTACGCGTACCAATAAATACCAGCTAGATTTTAAAAATGGTCAAAAAGAACTAAATATGGCACTAGATACGTTACATGAACGTGGAGCTACCTGGATTATTTCACCAATACGCAAGATTGCATGGCATAGATGTTATGGTCGCTATCAAAATATAATACGTACAATTTTTCGCATTTTATTTTTTTATCAATCTTTGCTTATTAAAAATTCTCCAGCTGTCAAAGTACTTGTTAAACAAAGTGCGCTACAAGAAATTATTTTTATGGCAACCAAAGCACCACTATGGCCGTTTATGTTTAAGAAAGAACAAGACTTTGAGCTGCAAATATCACAGTTAAAGTCACTGACTGAAGGCTTTAAAAGTGAAGTACTTTCTCATCCACCAATCAAAGGTTGTCATGTTGTGTTATTTGAATTGCTCCTCTTATTGGAATCACTGCAGTATATCATCATTGAGCTAAAAGGAGCGGTTGATGAGTTGGCGTAGACATATCAATCAACTTCCTCAATATAAATTATTAGCAATTCGAGTTTTAATTGCTTGTATTATTGCAATTATTGTAACTGAAATGATTGGTTTGCAGCGTAATTATTGGAGTGTATTAGCCATTATTTCAATTAGTATTAGTGTCCATGCTAGAGAAATATTATTTAGATCTAAATCGATTGTAATTCATACCGTTTTAGGCTGTTTTGTAGGAACTCTGGCTTATTATTACCTGAGTTTAGAGTTACCATTTTATGTGCTGATTTGTGTTATTTTGGCTCTATCGCTCTTTACGCTTTATTTTAGTGTAGTCCATTATTCAGTTGGCGTGTTTTTTAGTAGTGTGTTTATCGTGATGTTTGTAGGAGCATTATCTTATTGGGATCTATCACTTTTTAGGGCGCGTATATTTGATATTGCAATTGGCGCAGTTGCCATCTTAGCTGTGAGTTTAATAATAAAACCCAATAATTTAAAACATAAATTATCAACAAAAGCATATCAGATTTACTTGGCACATAAGCAAATTATAGAAATTTTAGTCGCTGTAAATCTTGAAGATGAAATAACAAAAGAAACGTTGGATAAAAAAACAATAAAATTATTAGTTGATGACTTGATTATGCAAGAAAAAAAATTAGTTGAGCATTTTATCAATACAAAGATTGAACTAAGTGATGAACAAATAAAGTTGATGAAGTTACTTTTTTCCACTATGCAAGAACTTGTAGTCATTTATCAGTCTTGTTTAAGCTTAGGTACTTCAGAGAATGATGTTAAACTTAGACGGTTTTGTCAGCAAAAACTACAAGCGTTTTTCTTATTACTACAAGAAGAATATTTGGCGTTTGAGAAAAGCATGGAGTGACATGCTCCCACCACTAAACCGCAAGCGGTTATAGTTGGGGGCTTCTTGCGACCCATTAAACGACGTAAAAGAGAATTTAAAAAGTAACACAACCCATGCGACGCACAATTAGAGGAAATATTTACAATAAATATCAGTATAATAGGCAAGTGGTGCCCTTAAAAATAAAAATAGGACAATTACTCAGGTTCTGAAAATGCAGCAGGTTTCTCAGCGCTACCATCAAATAGGAATTTTTCCATTTCAGTGATTAGGAATTTTTTGGCTTCTGGTTCTAGTAAATTTAAACGATATTCATTGATCAAAATGGTTTGGTGATCCAACCATTTTGCCCATGCTTCTTGTGAAATATATTGCAGAATCTTTTGTCCTAGCTCACCAGGCAAAGGGGCATAAAGCATCGCGGTGCCTTGTTGTTGTAGTTTAGTACAAAAAATAGTAGTCATATGCGGGATCCTTAGGTAGTGATTTTATGATATTTTACTGAATTTTTTTAAGTAGCAAAAGCAAAGTTTAGGGTTACACCTACGATGGGTGAGTGTATCTAAAGCAATATTATTTTAAATTGGAAAAGTAACAGAATAATAGAGTTCTTTCCAAACCGTATTTAATCTAGCAAAATAGCTATTTAAAAATTAAAGGTGGATATGATCAATGAGATGGGAAACGATAAACAAGTTAGCAGCAGATGAGTTTCGTCGTTTAACAGGTGTAAAAAAGC
>NZ_QLIR01000018.1 GCF_003428155.1 Fastidiosibacter lacustris | reverse complement strand
AAAGTGTCGCTTGAAGATACTTTAGAACAACACTTTTAATCATCTAAGGTTTCCTTACATTCACTTTACCTCAAATACAGATGGTATCTTAAAATTCCAGTATCGCTGTAATGCTTTGTTGTAAAGAGTTGTTGTTTTACGTTGATCAATGCTAACACCAAGTAATTTTGTCGTATTTCAAGCTATTGGTTAAACCACTCACTCGTTATGGCTTGTTCATACAAATGAAGGACATAAAAGCGCTTTGCTTTCTCAGTTCTAAACTATATGACATTCATTTCATAAACTTTTGATAACAATTGGCACTATTACATAAGTAGGGTTTATTTTGGGATCACCATATTCATAAAAACTCACCACAGATAACAGAAATTATGGATGATAAGAGAATAATAGAACAATAGATTACACAGTCGAAATCAGCAAACTTTAAAAAGTCAAAAAATCATAATCGCGGTTGTGGATTTTGAATCATTCACATCAAACTGCATAATATAGGATTACAAATAATTGTAAATTTTGTATGATATATGGCAGCTTATAAATATGGAGGTTAATATGATGTATCAAGCAGAAATTAGTAGAACTAACCCAACTGCCTTTATTTTTTTAATTGATCAATCTTTATCAATGACAGATAAAATGAGTTCTGGGAAGAGTAAGGCTGAGTTTGTTTCTGATGCATTAAACAGAACATTAATGAATCTTATTACACGTTGTACAAAATCTGACGGCACTAGAGATTATTTCCACGTTGGAGTTATTGGCTATGGTGATGGTGAAGTTAGAAATGGTTTATCTGGTGATCTTGGTAATCAAATAATGCAACCTATTTCAAAGATCGAAGCTAATCCAGTTAGAATTGAAAAGAGACTTAAAAAAGAAGATGATGGTGCAGGCGGTATAATTGAACAAGAAATTCACTTTCCAGTATGGTTTGAGCCTGAAGCATCCGGAGGAACTCCTATGTGTGCAGGTCTAACTAAAGTGGCTGAAGAATTAGTGAATTGGTGCGATATACATCTAGACACATATCCCCCTACTATATTACATCTCACAGATGGTGAATCAAATGATGGTGATCCATCATGTGTTGCCGATAAATGACGGCAAATATCTACGAAAGATGGACAAGTTTTATTACTTAATATTCATATAAGTATGCTTAAAGATGATGCAATAAGATTTCCATCTCATGATCATAATCTACCCGATCAATTTGCTAAAATGTTATTTAAAATGTCTAGCCAATTACCAGAACACTTAGTTAGATTTGCTCAAAATAAGGGGCATCATGTATCTGCTGAATCTAGAGGATTTATGTTTAATGCTGATGCACCTGAAATAGTTGATTTCTTTGATATTGGAACTAGAGCTAGTCAATTAAGATAAAACATGAAAGTTAAATTTCAAGGAACAATTCCTAAAGAATCCACTGAATTTTCAAGTAATGAAGATGTGTTCTGTATAAATTATGACAATAAAAAGGTTGTACTATGCGATGGTGCCAGTGAATCATTTGCGGCAAAAGAATGGGCAACTGTATTGGCTAATCAGTATATTGAATCAGAATGCATCAATGCCGAATGGCTTGAAAAAGCCAGATTTAATTATTCTATTCAATTTGATAAATCTGACTTTAGTTGGTCTAAATTAGCATCATATAGCCGGGGTAGTTTTTCAACTTTACTAGGTCTTACTTTTGATGAAGATAAAAAGAAAGTTGAATTATTATCTATTGGCGATTGTATAGCTATCCTTTTTGATGGCAATGTGAAAATTAATACTTTTCATTATCTTGAATCTTGTGAGTTCTCTCATCGACCTTTATTGTTAGCATCTGAAAGTAAATATGACAGTTTTAGTAATGATGACGTTATTAGTGAAATTAACACAGGAGTATGGGACTTACAGCATTTTGAATTTCCACATATTTTAGTTATGTCTGATGCTTTAGGTGAATGGTTTTTAAAAATGTATGAAAGAAATAATACATCTGAATGGAGTCAACTTTTAGAAATAGAAGATACAGAAAGCTTTTTGAATTTAATAGAGCATAATAGAAAAAATAACTCCATTAGACTAGATGATACAACTTTAATTAGTCTTAAACTTTAGGATTACTTATGCCTTATCCAAGCCTTGAAAATTACCAAGAAGCATTACAAAATCCTAAAGGATGTTTTAGTGATCATGAGCTTAAATATGCTATTTTCAAAAAAACTGGATTAGGAGTTCCATTAGCATTATGTGGTGGATTTGCATTAACATACATAGCTCAATATAATCACAAAAAATATGCAATTCGCTGCTTTCATAAAGAATCGAAATCACTTGAAGCACGTTATGCGGAAATATCTAAAAATATTAACAAACTAAATTCAAATTATTTTCTTAATTTTGATTTTATAGCTAATGGCATATTAGTAAAAGGGAAAAAATACCCAATTATAAAAATGGATTGGGCTAATGGAGAAACCCTTGGTGAATTTATTGAGAACAATCTAAATAATCCAAGTGCTTTAATAAAACTTAATCAATCATTATTGGGTTTAAATATATTTTTAGAAAAAAATAATATAGCACATGGAGATATTCAAATTGATAATCTTATTGTGAATAGTTCTGACTACTCTGTGAAATTAATAGATTATGATGGAATGTTTTTTGAAGGTATAAAAAATTTAGGTAGTGCTGAACTTGGGCAGCGAAACTTTCAACATCCAGAAAGAGAAAAAATAAACCCTTATGATAACAAACTTGATAGATTCTCATTTATATCACTTTCTCTAGCAATAGACGTGTTACAAAAAAGACCTGATATATGGAATGAAAGTGCTTCAGGTGATGCAATTGTATTTAAGGCTAATGATTTTAGAGATCCAGAATCTTCTAAAATTTTCAATAGTATTTTAAGAATAAATGAGTTAGAGGATAAAGCTAAATGGTTTATGTCTATCTGCAAAAGCTCTTATCTATCAATACCAACTCTTAGCGATTTTTTAAATGGTTGCAACATTCCTACTAGCAATCATTCATTAACTCCATTTAGTGAAAAGAATTATATTGCAGCATTTCCAGTGGTTGATGCTACCGATTATAATCTAGCATATTCTTTGATTGGAACTAAAGTAGAATTAATTGGGAAAATACATAACTACAAATCAGGCACGACAACAATTAATCAACCATACGTTTTTTTAAATTTTAGCTCCTATTCTAAAGGAAAAAAAATGATAAAAATAGTAGTATGGAATTGTACACCTAATGATATTAAAAGAGTTGGTAGTTTAGATAACTTAGTTTCAAAATGGATAAGTGTTAGTGGGATGTTCTTAACTCATAAAAGCGCACCTAATCAAATACAAATGGAGCTTAAAAATATTAACCAGCTATTTATTATGAATGAACAAGATGCAAAGTTTCGATTAAATAAAACTAAAGCTGTAATTCCTAATATTAAGGATAATAATAAAGGTATTTTAGATGATTTAAAGCATATTAAAAATCATGATAAAACAATAAGTAAGATTACTTCATTTCCACAACAATCAAATAAAAACATTAGTTTATTAAATGATATAAAATCGATGAAAAACACAATAAATAAACCACAAACTGTTAGTCAATCTACTATTAAAAATAATGGAAACCGTAATACTCATTTTGGTCAGAAATCACCTTTCAGTTCTAACAATTCTCATAATTCATTATCTAAATTAAATACTAAAAGCTCAGTAAATAAACCATTGGAAAGAAAAAATATTGATGACAATTCTACTAAGATTTTCTTTTTCATTACGATCTGTATAGCCATAGTAATTTTCTTTTGGTTGGCTTAATGTAAGCGCTCCACAGACCACATCTAACATTTTAAATTTCTAAGTGTCAAATCTATCCTATATCTTATGATAACCATTTTGAAATATAGATTGGATAATGTGAATATTTATTAGAATGACTATACATCACTGGTAATTACTGAAACAACTTAAAGTAAAGTTAAGATAGAAAGTTAGGACTCTATAGTGCTAGAAATACTCCTAATAATAAAAATCAAAACAGCATATAAATTGGTGTAATAAGTGTAACAAGAAGTGCTGGGAATACCCCTAATAGTAAAATCAGTCCGGTGTTAATACTCAAGCCAAACAAAGTAACTTTATTGGCATAAACAGGGGTCTGGTTTTTAGGTAACTCAAAGTACATCACTTTAATAACACGTAAATAATAATATGCAGCAATGACAGACATGATAAGTGCATAAATAGCCAAACCTAGATGCCCTGTATCAACCAAGCCCATAATCACAAAAAGCTTAGCTGTAAAACCTGATAACGGTGGAATACCTGCCATTGAAAACATGACGATCAACATTAGAAAGGCAATCCACGGATTACGACGGTTCAGTCCTGCAAAGTCACCTAGGTTTTCAACATCATTACCTTTAACACTCAATACGATAAGTACACCAAAAGCTGCTGCTGACATAAGTACATAGATGATAACATAAAATAATGCAGTTGATACCGCAAAAGCAGTGGGATTCAAAATAAGCGCTAACAACACAAATCCGACGTGCGAAATCGTGGAATAACCTAATAAACGCTTAAGGTTCTTCTGGGCTAGCGCCATCAAGTTACCAAAGAAGATCGAAATCACTGCCAATACCATTAATACTTTTGTCCAGGCAAAGGATTGTGCTGGCATTGCAATCATTAGAATATTAACAAGCATTGCAAAAGCGGCAACTTTTGGTACTGACGCTAAAAAAGCAGTCACTGCATTAGGTGAGCCTTCATAAACATCTGGTACCCACATATGAAAAGGCACAGCTCCAAGCTTAAAAGTAGCCGTTGTAATCATTAATACCATAGCGATTAACACGATATCCATATGTGCAGCTGTTGGATTGGTAAGGTATTTACCAATTTCAGTTAAATCCAGACTGCCAGTAATACCATAGATAAACGACATTCCATATAATAACAAGCCTGATGCTATCGCTCCTAATACAAAGTATTTAATTGCTGCTTCAGCACCTTTAGCAAATCCGCGGCGAATCGCAAGAAGTGCATAAAGCGGTAAAGATAAAAGCTCTAATCCAATGTAAATAGTTAATAAACTATGTGCTGAAGTTAACACCAGCGCCCCCAAAATAGACAAAAGTGCTAACACATAAAACTCACCTTGCGGTAACTGCCTATCTTCTATGTATTCTTTACAATAGATAAACACGAAAAACGCAACTAACACAATAACTTCTTGCAATACAAAAGTTAGTTCGTTGGATAGAGTTTGCCCTTCAAAACCGACATGGACGTGGCTTAACAAAGACTTCAATAAAATCCAAGACGCAATAATTAAAAATAACTGAGTCAAAATATAGGCGATATTCTTAACTCTCTTGCCCCAAAACAAGTCAGATAACATCACTACAAGTGCGCCAATACTCAAGGTAATTTCAGGTAATACAGTGATAATATTTGCTAACATCATATTTAATCTTATCCTATCGTTATCGCATGTGCAGCTTGGATGATATGCGTTGAAGCCGCAGAAGAAAGTTGTAAAATCGGCTCAGGATAAACACCAAACAAAATCGTTGGTATTGCCAACAACACAAGCACAAAAATCTCAAGTCCAGAAATATCTTTAAGTGTCGCCACTTGTGTGGTTACTACTTTACCAAAGAACACCCTCTTATACATCCAAAGCGTATAAGCAGGTGCAATGATAAGTGTCAATCCTGCTAACAGTGCCACCCAAGGAGAATATTTAAACACAGCTAAAATAATTAAAAACTCACCGACAAAACCACTTGTGCCTGGGAGTCCGACGTTTGCTAAACAAAATAACATAAAAAAAGTCGCAAATATTGGCATTGAACGGGCAACACCTTGAAAATCAGCAATATTACGTGTTTGCATCCGTAAATATAAATAACCACAACCAATAAACATTCCACCTGACGAAAAAGCGTGAGCAATCATCTGAAACACCGCACCTTGAATGGCAAACTGCGCATCCGCCATTCCAAGCATGTGATCTGGATTATTTTTTACTAAAAGAAAGATCGAAAACATTGCCAATGTCACTAATCCCATATGTGAGATGGATGAGTAAGCAATTAAGCGTTTAAAATCAGTTTGAGCAATTGCAACAATCCCAACGTATACAATAGCAATGAGGGACATAACAATTAAAAACCAATCCAACATAGCAGTAACTGCTGGAATCAGAGGCAACACAAAGCGTAGGAAACCATATGCACCTAGCTTTAACATCAAAGCAGCCAAAACAACCGAACCACCCGCGGGTGCTTCTGAATGCGCATCTGGTAACCATGAATGAAACGGCCACATCGGTATTTTAACGGCAAAAGCCAAGAAAAATGCACCGAACAATAGCAATTGCGTCGTTAGCGTAATATTGATCAATTGCCCTATGTTATTAACTTCCGTTGCCCAGAAGATAAAGTTTTGGATCGAGAACGTGCCACTATCCACAAGTGAGCTAGTGGGCAAAGCGGCTACTTGTCGTTGTATGTATAAAAACGCAAGCAATAAGAAGATAGAACCTGCAAAGGTATACAAAAAGTATTTAAGAGCTGCATAGGCCTTTTTCTTACCGCCCCAAATACCAATACCCAGAGTTGTTGGAATTAATAATGCTTCCCAGAAAATATAGAAAAGCATAGTATCCTGTGCCATAAAAACAGCATTGGTTAAGCCTGTTGTAATCAAAAAGATCGCCATGTACTGTCTTAAACGCACCTTGATACTATGCCAAGCCGCCAGCACAATTACAAGGTTGGTGAAACTTGTCAAAATAATAAACAATACAGAAAAACCGTCTACACCAAGATAGTAATAAACGGCATCTTTATTAGCAAACAAACTAAACCAACGTACACGCTCAACAAACTGCATTTGTGCAGTGGTTGGATCAAACTCAAGATATAAAGGAATACACAATAGAAGCGTTATCACCGCCACTGCCAGTGCCGTCCAACGCGCTGCTTCTTTCTTGCCATCAGGAGATTTTGCCGCAAGCACAATAAAGCCGCCAATAACCGGCACCCAAATTAGTAAACTCAGTAAATAATGAGTTATAAACATAATATTAACTTTCCTCTAAATGCCCTAGTTTACCCAAAAAATAAGCCATGTGATTAATGCCAATACACCGATCAAAAGCACCAACGCATAATCAAACAAATAACCACGCTGAACCTTGGTCAGTTTCTTACCAGTGAAATAAATTAAATTTGCACTACCTTGCACAGCAATTTTATCGATCATAAAGATATCAACGACAACCCATAAAAATTTACTCAATAACCTCGTACCTTTAACAAACACCAAGTCATACAGTTCATCAATAAAGTATTTTTTTACTAACACATAATGCAAAATACCCATACCTGAGCGTACGTTGGCGAGTGTCTTTGGAATATTTGGCATCAAAACATAAAAGATATAGGCTAGAATCAAAGCTAAGACTGCTAACCAAAAAGGAGCAGTATGCAGGGAGTGCATAATGTAGTCCCAAGGTGTTTTCGTTATTGCTTCTTCTGCCAATACGCTAATTACGGTCATGTTACCTAATTGCGGTTGCATATATTGCGCAATAGTATTGCCAAAGAACCCGTCTGAATTAGCTGTATTTGGTGTTAACGCTAGTTCAAAGAACAACATACCCATAAAAATCGATGGAATGGCTAGCAAAATAAGTGGAATCAAAATACTCCAAGGTGATTCCTTTATATGTGCCTTAGTATGCGCGTCCATTCTTGGCTGACCATGAAAAGTCATAAAAATCATTCTAAAAGTATAGAATGGAGTAACAAATGCACATGCCAATACTAAATAATACGCAAATTCATGACCAGGTAAAGTAGTGATTTCTGCTGTTTCAATGATTAAATCTTTTGAGAAAAAACCTGCAAATGGAGGGATAGCTGCAAGCGCCCAACCACCAATGATCATACAAATATAGGTAATAGGCATGTATTTCCGCAATCCACCCATTTTACGCATATCTTGCTCGTGATGAAGCGCAACAATCACCGAACCTGCTGCCAAAAATAGTAAAGCTTTAAACATCGCATGGGTCATTAAATGGAACATACCGATTGAAAAACCCGATGCGCCTTGAGCAACCATCATATAACCCAATTGAGATAATGTACAATAAGCAATAACGCGCTTAATATCCATCTGCACAATTGCAATCAACCCCATAAACAAACACGTAATGGCGCCAATAATCATCACAAAGCTTAAAGCCGTTGTCGAGTGAACAAACATCGGAGATAAGCGCGCTACCATAAACACCCCTGCTGTTACCATCGTTGCAGCATGGATCAAAGCAGAAATTGGTGTTGGACCCTCCATTGAGCCTTCTAACCAGGTATGTAATGGAAACTGAGCTGATTTACCCATTGCACCAACAAACAACAGCACGCACATTAAGGTAATTGGACTAAACTTCATGCCTAAAAAGGAAATCACTTGGTTATTATCCAAATTGGCTATAGTAGTGAACACCGTACTATAATCAATGGAATTGCAGTAGTAAATGACCGCAGCAATGCCTAATAAAAAGCCAAGGTCACCAACCCGATTAATAATAAATGCACGTAAACTTGCCTCATTGGCTGAGTCTTTATCAAAGTAATAACCAATAAGCAAATACGAGAATAGACCAACACCTTCCCAACCAAAGAAAAGTAATAAAAAGTTATTACCCATGACTAAGCACAACATAGCAAAAGTAAAGCCTGAAATGTAAGCAAAGAAGCGCGCATAACCTGCTTCACCACGCATATAACCAACTGAATAGATATGGACTAAAGCTGATACGAAAGTCACAATCACCATCATAAAAGCAGAAAGTCTATCGACAGTGAAGCTTACTTTCATGCCTAAACTTGGAAAAAGAGCCCAGTTAAAATAAGTTGCTGTATAAACAGCATTATTTAGATACACGCCTAAAGCTAAGACCACACTTAGAATAAACGACAACCCAACCAAGCCAATGGTAATGCAATTCACACCAATAGGCTGGACTTTCTTAGCAAAAAAGCCCGCCGCAATTGCACCAAATGCTGGCGCCAAAATGATGATAGCAATAATAAAATCAATACCCATTGACCTAACCTTTTAGTGTATTAAGTTGACCAACATCAATTGTCTTACGTGTTCTAAATAACACCACAACAATCGCTAAACCAATCGCTGCTTCTGCTGCTGCAACAGTTAAAATGAAGAATACAAACACCTCACCTGTGTTTTGCTTTAGCATACTTGAAAAGGCAATAAAATTCGTATTTATCGCCAATAACATTAACTCTATTGACATCAATAAGATCAACAAGTTACGACGATTGATGATAATACCAGCAACACTCAGTGAAAAAATAATGGCACTAAAAATAAGATAATGCGTTAAGGGCACAGGAATACTTGTCATTTAGGTTCTCCCTTATTAGTCTTTTCAGACTTCATTTTAACCATTGTCAAACGATCTTTAGCCTGAGTTTTGATTTGTAATGCGGGGTTCATAGATTTATTACCTGGTTTTTTACCACGGAAAGTAAGCGTGATAGCCGCAACCATTGCAGCTAACAAAATCATACCTGCAAGCTCAAAAGTATAGAGATATTTATCAGAAAACAGCTCACGTCCTAGGTTTTCAACTGTACCTAATCCCCCTGTGAGCACTTTACCGCTAAACGTATGTGTCGCCACAATTGAAATCAACACAGCCAAACAAACACAAAGCACAATTACAATCGGCCAATAGAAAACAAGCTTTTTTTGCTTAATGATGATATCGATATCAAGCATCATCACCACAAACAAGAACATAACCAAAACCGCACCGACATAAACAACGATTAAAAGTAAAGCCAAGTATTCTTGTTGCATAGTTAACCACACCCCCGCTGCTGCAAAGAAAGTAAATACCTTAGCAATCACTGCTCGCACTGGGTTTTTAGCACTAATCACCAGCAAAGCACCTAAAACAGTGAGGGTTGCAAAAACGTAAAATATAATGTTAACGCTCATCTTGGCTCCTATCTAAATGCCTTGTCCACTTCACGATCCCTGGCAATCTCCTGTTCATACTGATCTCCAATTGCCAACAGTTTTGCTTTTGTCATGATATTTTCACCACGATTCTCAAAGTGATACTCAAATATACGTGTTTCAACAATAGAATCGACAGGACAAGATTCTTCGCACAAGCCACAAAAAATACATTTAAATAAGTCAATTTCATATTTTGTGGTGCGCCTTGAACCATCTTTGCGCGGCGCTGCTTCTATTGTAATTGCCAAAGCAGGACATACCACTTCACACAATTTACATGCAATACAACGCTCTTCACCATTTTCATAACGACGTAAAGCATGTAAACCACGAAAACGACCTGATTGTGGTGTTTTTTCATCAGGATATTGCACGGTTACCTTGCGCGTAAAAAGATGCTTACCTGTAATCTTAAGACCTTTTACTAACTCCCACAGCAAGAAAGTCTGACAATAACGTTTAATTGTTTTAAACATATCTAAACCTCCTCTCCTACCACCAAGGGCTTAAGCCAAGTTTAACCATGAAAGCAACTACAATTACCCATACTAGGGTAACTGGAATAAAAATCTTCCAACCCAAACGCATTAATTGATCATAACGGTATCTTGGAAAAGTAGCACGAATCCAAAGATACATAAACATAAATACCCCTGTCTTTAAGAATAGCCAAATTATACCCGGCACAAAGTTAAAGAATTTATCCAACACCGGAATCTGCTCAAATGGTGACATCCAGCCGCCTAGGAAAAAAACAGCTGTTAATAAGCTGATCAAAATCATATTGGCATATTCTGCCAAGAAGAATAGCGCAAAGCGTGCACCTGAGTATTCGACATGGTGACCCGCTACAATTTCAGACTCCCCCTCAATCACATCAAATGGCGCACGCCCAGTTTCAGCGACTCCTGCAATAAAATAAATAATGAAAAGCGGGAAAAGTGGAATAAAATACCAATGCCAAAAGCCCCCTTTTTGCGTTTCGACAATCGTGCTTAGGTTCAAGGAGCCAGCAGCAATCAGCACACCAATAATCGCAAAGCCCATTGCAAGTTCATATGAGACCACTTGCGCTGCCGCACGTAATGCTCCAAACATCGCATATTTCGAGTTAGAAGCCCAGCCGGCAATAATCACCCCATATACTGCAATGGAAGTCATCGCCAAAATATATAGCACACCTGCATTAATATTTGCTAACACAACTCCTTGACCAAATGGCACAACCGCCCAAGCAGTATAAGCTGGAGCAAAAGCCAACATCGGCGCAATAAAAAATAAATATCGGTTTGATTTCGCAGGAATAATAATCTCTTTTAATAAAAGCTTAATTGCATCAACAATTGGCTGTAAAAGACCAAACGAACCCACTCTATTTGGACCTATACGATCCTGCATATAACCGATCACTTTACGTTCAGCATAAGTGTAATAAGCAACAACAAGTATCAATGGGATGACTATCAATAAAATCTTCAAAACGATCCAAATAATATCTAAAATCATATGTCCACCACTTCATTTTTAACTACAGCAATTGTAACATTTGCTAAATTTTTACTACAAGGAGGCAGAAGTTGGAACGGAATTACTATCGTGTTTTGAGCTAAATTTTCATCTATCACAATCGGTAATTGGTAAAATTGATCAGATATACCAATGCTTACTTCAGTTTGGTCAACGATACCTTTATCTACAGCAAACTTAGCTGACAACCTTACCGCTTTATAGTACATCGCATCTTGAGTATTCTGCAATGGCTTCGCACGCCTTAATGTGCTTGATGTACTATACATTGAAACAGTTGGTAAAATCGAATAACCTTCTGCCAAATTTGGCAATCCATTCTTTAAATAATCATCTATAACCGGCACAGGTGCTACTTTTTCAATGGCTGCATACTCAGCATAAACCTCATCTAACGTCTGGTAATCAAAACCTTCTATAGCTAATAAATTACTTAATACACGCAGTACCTTCCACAATGGTTTACTATCTTCATATGGAGATATTACCGCTTTAAAGCGCTGGGTTTGACCATTAATATTCACAAATGAACCATCGGTTTCAAAGTGCGTTGTGATTGGTAAAATAATATCAGCATATTCACGCATGGCTTCATTAGCATAAGCAGAGAAAGCAACCACGATATCAATCTCTTTTAATGCATTTAGCACTTTACTACCAGCAATACAATCTAACTCAGGCTCAATGCCAAAGCTTAGCATAAGCTTAGTTTTACTACTCAACATATCATGTAGAGCTAAACCATGTTGCAGATTTTCTTCGCCACCTGGTGAGTAATCTACTGAGGCACCTGCTAAAAGTGCGCCTTTGCTATTTGCCCCCATACTCAACACACCACCTTTAGCATTAAGTAAATGTTTAAGCTCAAAGAAAAGTGCATAAATTTCAGCAAAATCCTTATTTAAAATAGCATCAAAACCTAATATCAGTAAAGGATTCTTACAACATCCAAGCTCAGCTGCAATGTGTTCAATTTCAGGGAAAACCTCAATTGCATCAATAACTGATTTTACAGTTTCAGACTGAATTGGGGTAGCAACCTTTTGGGCAATTGCTTTAACCAAACTTGCTAAAGCATAAACGAATTCATTGGCTTCTACACATGTGGTTTGAATTTCATAATTAAAGCTGTAATATTGGCTATTTATAGCTAACACCTTAGCACCATTTTTTGCTGCTTTGTGCACGCGATGATTAATTAATGGGATTTCCTTGCGCAAGTAACTTCCAAGCAATAAAATTGCATCCGATTGTTCAATCTCCGCAAAACTGCAATCAAAACCGACTCCTGTATGTAATTTTTTAGCATTTGATCCTTGTTTTAAGCGTGTTTCAATGTTATTCGAACCAAGTTTACGAATGAGCTTTTGCAATAGATACAATTCTTCTGTTGTTGCTGACTCAGATGCTAAGGCTGAAATGGTATTAACACCTTCATTTTCTTTTGTGTGCTCAATTGCAACCTTCACAAAATCAAGCGCTTCTTCCCATGATACTTCGATCCAATGTCCATTTTTCTTAATGATTGGTGAAGTCACACGATCTTCACTATAAACGCCTGTATAATAAAAACGATCTTTGTCGGCAAGCCAAGTTTCATTTAATTCATCATTTTCTTTTGGTATCACACGCATAATTTGATTGCGTCTTACATGCGCATAAATATTAGCACCCACTGCATCTGCACCCGAAATCGTTGAGTACTGCAGTAATTCCCATGCACGAGCATTAAATCTAAATGGTTTAGAGGTCAACGCACCAACTGGACACAGATCGATGATATTACCTGATAACTCAGAGTTGACTGTTTTTGCAACATAAGTGCTAATCTCCATGTGATCGCTACGCCCCATTGCACCTAATTCCTTATCCCCTGCTATTTCCTCACCAAATCGCACACAACGCGTACACTGAATACAACGCGTCATATCGGTTGCCACCAATGGACCTAAACTTGGATCATCAAAGGCACGTTTGGTTTCACTATACTTAGAAGCATCACTACCATAACCCATTGCGATATCTTGCAGTTCACATTCACCACCTTGATCGCAAATCGGACAATCCAATGGATGATTAATTAGCAGAAACTCCATCACGCTCTTCTGATATGCAATCGTTGTAGGTGATTTTGTGAATATTTTCATACCATCCATGATTGGCGTTGCACATGCTGGAGACGGCTTTCTGGCACCTGCTATTTCTACTAAACACATTCTGCAATTTGCTGCAATTGAAAGCTTTTTATGATAGCAAAAACGTGGAATATAAATACCATGCCTATCTGCCACCTGAATGACCATCTCACCAGGATGTGCTAGATAGTTTTGACCATTTATTTCAATGCTCAATTGTTTTGGTGTTTCTTTTTCTGACACGGGACTCACCCTTAACTTTACTTTAAATTCTTCTTACTCAAAATTATCTAAACCGCGACAATACTACGTTTATTCTCAATCATATATTCAAATTCATGTCTGAATTTCTTAAGGTAACTTTGGACCGGCCAAGCTGCTGCATCACCCAAACCACAAATCGTATTTCCTTCAATATTGGAGGCCACACGAATCAAGTTATTAATATCCTCTAATCTGCCTTCACCGTGCAATATTCGCTCAAGTGTACGCGCCATCCAACCTGTCCCTTCTCTACATGGGGTACACTGACCACATGATTCTTCATAATAAAAATCGGCCAACCGTGCTAGAAGCTCAACCATGCACGTATCTTCATCTAAGACGACTACCGCACCTGATCCCAGCATAGAGCCTGCCTGAGCAATTGCTTCATAGTCCATCGTCAGTGCAAGCATTTCTTCACCCGTCAAAATTTTACAGGAACTTCCACCTGGAATAACTGCTTTAATCTTTTTACCACTACGAACACCACCTGCCATTGCCAACAAGTCTTTAAATGGAATACCTAAGCCTACCTCAAATACCCCTGGTTGATTAACGTGACCTGATACACAAAAAAGCTTGGTACCACCACTTTTCTCAGTACCGAGTTTCTGAAACCACTCTCCACCATGTTCTAGAATCGGTGGAACTGAAGCATAGGTTTCAGTATTATTGATATTAGTCGGACAACCATATAAGCCTTTATTCGCAGGAAATGGTGGCTTAAATCGAGGCTGACCTTTCTTACCCTCTAAGGAGTTTAAAAGTGCAGTTTCTTCACCACAAATATAGGCACCTGCTCCAATGGAACAATAAAGGTTAAAATCAATCCCAGAGCTTCTTATGTTAAAACCAATTAACCCCATCGCTCTTGCTTCATTGAGTGCAGCTTCAAAACGTGCAATCGGTTCATAAAACTCACCACGAATATAATTGTAACCAACACTTGCACCCGTGGCATAACCTGCAATTGCCATGCCTTCAATCAATTGATGGGGATTGTTGCGCAGGATTTCACGATCTTTGCACGTACCTGGTTCTCCTTCATCTGAATTACAAACAACATATTTTTGCCCTGGTAAGTTACGTGGCATAAAACTCCACTTAAGTCCAGCAGGGAAACCCGCTCCACCGCGACCACGCAGTCCAGATTTTTTGAGCTCTTCAATAATCTGTTCAGGTGGGATTTTCTCATCTAAAATCTTCTTCCAATATGAGTAACCACCAACTGACTCATATGATTTAAGCGACCAAGGTCGCTCAAGGTGGAGTGTTCTAAAACAAACTTCATTCGCCATTTGCTACTCCAAAGAATCTAGTAATTGATCAACTTTTCCGATCGTTAGATTTTCATAAAAAACCTTATCAACTTCAAGCATGGGCGCACCACAGCAAGCACCTTGGCACTCAACAGACTTAAGTGTTATACGCCCGTCAGGCGTTGTTTCACCTGCTTTGATGCCCAATCGATTTTCAATATGCGTCATAATTTTTTTAGCACCATTGAGCATACAAGATAAATTTGTGCACACATTAAGCTTATGCCGACCTACTTTTTGTAAATCATACATACTGTAGAAAGTTGCCACTTCATAAACATGTGCTACAGGAACAGACAAATATTGCGCCAATTTATCCATGAGCTCTATCGTCAAATAGCCGTTGTTATGGTCCTGCAATATATGCAAACCTGGAATAATCACCGATCTTTGTTGATCTTTTGGGTAACGTTTTTCCCAGTTTTCTAGCAACTCAGTAATGTGACCTGGAAAAATTTGTTTTTTTTCTAACATATGGCAATCCCAATTATCTATCTACATCGCCAAATACGATATCTTGCGTGGCAATAATGGCTGGTACATCTGACAACATATGACCACTTAACATTTCATTCATTGAACTTAAATGAGTAAAACTTGGTGCACGTATTTTGACACGATAGGGTTTATTTGCACCATCTGATACTAAATAAATGCCAAACTCACCCTTCGGATGCTCTGTCCCTACGTACACTTCACCTTCTGGCACACAATAGCCTTCGGAGAACAGTTTAAAATGGTGAATCAAGGCTTCCATACCGTTTTTCATTTCGTCACGCTTAGGCGGTGTTACCTTATGGTTTGGCGTCATTACAGGTCCTTCGTTTTCACGCAACCATTTCACACACTGACGAATGATTTTATTTGATTCACGCATCTCAGCCATGCGCACTAAATAACGATCATAGCAGTCACCATGACTGCCAATCGGAATATCAAATTCCACCTCATCATAAACATCATATGGTTGCTTTTTACGCAAATCCCAGGCGATACCTGAAGCTCTAAGCATAGGGCCTCCAAAGCCTAATGCTTTTGCTCGTTCAGCGCTAACCACCCCAATACCAACTGTACGCTGCTTCCAAATTCGATTATTGGTTAAAAGATTTTCATACTCATCAATACATTTTGGAAAGCGTTCCGTAAAATCCCAAATAAAGTCTAAGAGAGAAGCTTGGCGATTTTTATTAATTGCTTTGAGTTTACGTTTAGAAGTAAAACGAGATTTCTCATATTTTGGCATTTGCAACGGTAGATCACGCACCACTCCGCCAGGGCGAAAGTAAGTTGCATGCATTCTTGCTCCTGATACTGCTTCATAGCAATCAAACAAGTCTTCACGCTCACGAAACGCATATAAGAACATCGTCATTGCACCTAAGTCAAGACTATTTGCTGCCGTCCACAATAAGTGATTTAAAATACGCGTAATCTCGGCAAACATCACTCGAATGTATTGAGCACGTTTAGGCACTTCAATAACCAAAAGCTTTTCAATTGCCAATACATAGGCATGCTCATTACACATCATTGAAACATAGTCTAAGCGATCCATATAGCCAATACTTTGATTATATGGTTTAGATTCTGCAAGTTTCTCGGTGCCACGGTGTAAAAGACCAATGTGTGGATCAGCGCGAACAACGACTTCACCGTCTAGTTCTAAAACCAAACGCAACACGCCATGTGCGGCTGGATGCACTGGACCAAAGTTCATTGTATAGTTTTTAAATTCTGCCATAACAACGCTCAATTATTGTTCATTTAAATAGCGATTATCTTGACGGATAACCTTTGGTGTGTTGATACGCGGATCAATTTCAACGGGTTCATACACCACACGTTTTTGCACTTCGTCATAACGCATCTCAACATAGCCACTTTGCGGAAAGTCTTTTCTAAAGGGGTAACCCACAAAGCCGTAATCAGTCAGAATACGACGCAAATCAGGATGACCAATAAAAACAAAACCAAACATGTCAAAAGCCTCGCGCTCATTCCAATTTGCTGAAGACCATATGTCAACTACGCTGGGCAACATCAAATCATGTTCATCTAAAAATACTTTAATACGTAGACGAATATTAAGCGCCAAACTCATCAAATGATACACAACTGCAAAACGCTTTTTACCTTTGTTGAGTTTTTTGTGTAAAAGCTCGCCTGTTACCATTCCACGCGAAAAACCAGTACTGGTAGAACTTTCTGTTTTCCATTCATCTTCACCATAACAAAGATAATCCACGCCTGATATATCGATTAATTGTTCAAACTTAAATATATTCTTTAAACGCGTCATCACCTTAATCAGGTTTGATTTATGAACCTCAGCAGTAAATTCTCCATAAGCATAAGTGATAGAGACTAACTTTCCACCAAAGTCTTTTGTTAAATCATCAATAAATTCCTGCGTTAAGGACATCGTTATTTCCTCGCAATCGTATTGGTTCGTTTGATCTTATTTTGCAATTGAATAATACCATAAATAAGTGCTTCCGCGGTTGGTGGACAACCAGGAACATAAATATCAACTGGCATAATACGGTCACAACCTCTAACGACAGAATAAGAATAATGGTAATAGCCACCACCATTAGCACACGACCCCATCGAAATCACCCATTTTGGGTCTGGCATTTGCTCATATACTTTACGTAAAGCGGGTGCCATTTTATTACACAAGGTGCCAGCAACGATTAACACATCTGATTGACGGGGACTAGGACGAAATACAATACCAAAACGATCTAGATCATATCGCGATGCACCTGAATGCATCATTTCAACCGCACAACAAGCCAAACCAAATGTCACTGGCCACAAAGAACCTGTGCGCACCCAGTTAACCAAAGAATCAGCACTGGCAGTAATAAAGCCTTTATTACTATTTAAGTTTTCTTCTACTCCCATTCTAGCGCTCCTTTTTTCCATTCATAGATAAAACCTACGAGTAAGATAAATAAGAAAACCATCATCGCAATAAAAGCAGCCCAAGATATGCCACCTGCTGCACTGTCCCTGACAAGCACCCCCCATGGAATCATAAATGCGACCTCTAAATCAAAGACTAAGAAGAGTATTGCCACTAAATAAAAACGCACATCAAATTTGATGCGCGCATCTTCAAACTCAGAGAACCCACACTCAAAAGGTGCATTTTTTTCCGGATTAGGTTTATGTACTCCAACGATAATGGAAAGAACTTTACCACCTACAGCCATTGCGATTGCAATACATATGGCGATAATAAAAAAGATTAAAATCGGTAAAAACTCATGGTACACACTATATTGCAACATGCTTATTTCCTTTTATTTTTTGGTGCCAAAGGCGGGACTCGAACCCGCACGAGTGATACTCACCACCCCCTCAAGATGGCGTGTCTACCAATTCCACCACTTTGGCAATAAAACTTATTTCGAGGCAGCTGAACCTTTAACTTTTACAGGTGTTTTTCACTTTCTGAGGGTTTTTTGTAAGTAGCATCTTTAGGTGTTTTATCAGTAGTAACTGCTGAGGTTTGCAATAAGTCATTCATATTTAATGAATCAGGTTTTGGAGTTTGCTTCTCAACTGTTGCTTTTGCTTGGTCAATGAGCGCTTGCTGTTGAGCTTGCTGCTTTTGATAATCCGCTTGAGTCACACCCGCTGAAGATTGACCAGCCAATGCTCTATTCTCAGCTGTACGTTTGCCAATATAGCTTAAACCAACACTTGTGACAAAGAAAATTGCTACTAAAAATGCAGTAAGCTTAAACATAAAAGGGGCCGCGCCTCTGCTTCCAAAAATAGTTTGTGATGCTCCTGAACCAAAGGATGCTCCCATAGTTGCGCCCTTGCCTTGCTGTAATAAAATCAATCCTACGATTAGAACAGCAACAATTATATGTATGGTTATAACCAATGCTAACATTATATTTTTTTTGCCTGCTTAATAATTTGACCAAAGTCCTTCCCGTTCAAAGAAGCACCACCTATTAACCCACCATCTACATCTTCCAAGCTTAGTAGTTCACTTGCGTTAGATGGTTTTAGGCTGCCACCATATATAATTTTGATGTTTTTAGCAAGCTCTTCATCAAAGTTTGTGACAATCTTGCGCAAATAGCGATGCACATCTTGAACTTGATGGGCTGTTGCTGCTAAACCCGTGCCAATTGCCCAGACAGGTTCATAGGCAATAATCAGTTTTTCAAGCTCTTTTGTCGATAATTTATTTAATACGACTTGTAATTGTCTGGCTAAAATTGACTGTAAATTACCCGTTGTACGCTCCTCCAATGTTTCACCAACACAAACAATAGCCGTTAAACCTGCTTGCACTACTTGCTTGGTCTTATTGGCAATATCTTCATCTGTTTCTCCAAAAAATGCTCTGCGCTCAGAATGACCGACGATGACATATCGACAATTAAAGTCTTGTAACATCGTTGTGCTAATTTCTCCCGTATATGCACCATTGTTATATTGGCTTACGTTTTGTACGCCCAAACATATGTTTTTAAGATTAGTTTGCACATAAGGTAAATAAATGCTGGGCACACACACTGCAATATCTGCCACGTCTGACTCATGTGCGAGTTTAGTTAATGATTCACACAAGCTTTTTATGGATAACAACGAACCGTTCATTTTCCAGTTTCCAATAATAATTTGTCTTCTCATACTCAACTCCAACTATTTAATCTTTTGTTTAACTTTCTCAACCAAATAATTCACCCATTCCACAGCCAGCTCTTGCGACTTTGCTTCAACCATAACCCTTAATACGGGCTCTGTTCCAGAGGGTCTCAATACCACGCGTCCATCTTCTGCCAAGGCTTTTTCAGTAAAGCTTACATCTTCTATTAACAAACTCATGTCATTGGCATCTAGTTTCCTTGTTAACGGTACGTTGATCATCGCCTGCGGCATTTTTTGCACATCAATTAAGCTTGATAAACTCTGATTAGTTTGACTTAAAATCGCCAACACTTGCAAGGCTGCCATCAAACCATCACCCGTTGTATTGTAATGTAAATTAATAATGTGTCCTGATGACTCTCCACCCAACATCCAGTTATTTTGTAATAGCTTTTCCATTACATAACGATCTCCAACCTTGGCACGCTCAAACACAATATTTAGCTTAGCCAGCTGCTGCTCAATTGCTAAATTTGTCATCACCGTACCAACGATACCATTGTCACTTTGACTAATCGCTGGATATCTTGCAAGCAACAATAAGATATCATCACCGTCGACTACACAACCTGATTCATCCACCAGCATTAACCTATCACCATCACCATCAAATGCAATACCAAGATCAGCAAACTCATTGACTACCGCAGTTTTTAAAGCATCAAGGTGAACTGCACCACAATTTTTATTGATATTTAAGCCATCTGGTTTTGATGCGATCTCAATTACATTAAGTTCTAAACACTTAAATACTTCACGTGCTGTACGATAAAGCGCACCATTAGCGCAATCTAAGATAATTTTTTTATCTGCTAAGTTAATTTTATCAGTAAAGTGTTTCAAGCAATGTACAATATATGGCTCGATTTGATTGACTTGACTAGACATCTCACCAAATTTACCTTGTGGATGATAGTAAAAAAAGTCATTATCAATATACTGCTCAATCTCATATTCAAACTCGTCTGCTAACTTATACCCTTTTTTAGAGAAAAGCTTAATTCCATTGTCATAATATGGATTATGTGACGCGCTTAACACTACGCCTGCATCAGCATCAAGCTCACTCACCATGAATGCGACAACCGGAGTTGGCACCACACCCAGATTGATCACATCGACGCCTGTGGCGGTGATACCTGCAATAAAAGCTGTTTTTAACATATCGGATGAACGCCTGGTATCCTGTCCTATCACCACTTTTATTTTTTTTTGATTAGCGTTTTGTAATACTTGACCAACTGCGTTGCCAAGCTTTGTTGCAAACTCAACTGTCATTGGTGATTTTCCTACTTCCCCGCGCACGCCATCGGTACCAAAATATCTTTTTGCCATAACTAAATTCGTTTGTTTATTTAAAACGCTTAATATTATGCACATCTTGCTTGAAATGGTTAAGCAGTTTTACTCCTCTCTATTAAGCAAAAGTTGCTACACTTTCGATTACACGCAAATTGTTTTGACAACGTTTTTAAAATCAGTTTTCTTTAAAGACATAATATGGATAATATTTTGGTTCCCAAATTACATGATCAATCTTGCGCCAAATATCATCAACATCTTCAGCAACACCATCTTCAATAGCTTGACGAGCAACAGCAAAAGCAACTTGACGACTCACGCTATATGCTTCACTTAGCTTTGGTAACAACGCATCGTCATCTTGCGTAGAATAATTTGCCAAAGCTTTACAGGCTGCCCATAGCATATTTTCAGTAAACCGTTTGGCTTGAATGGCAACAATACCTAGACCAATTCCAGGAAAAACAAGTGCATTGTTAGATTGCGCAATGCGATATACCTTACCTTTGTAGCCAACGTCATCAAAAGGACTACCCGTTGCAATTAAAGCCCGACCTTCAGTTAAACGAATAATGTCTTGTGGGATACGCTCACATCGACTGGTGGGATTAGAAAGGGTAAAAATAATTGGGCGCTCAATGTTGTCTGCCATTTCAAGGATGACGTCATCACTAAAGGCGTTGGCGACACTAGAACAACCAATAAGGGTAGTCGGTTTAGCTTGTTTAACAACTTCAAGAAGTGAAATGCGGCCTTGTTCATCGTGTGACCAGTCTTTCACTAATTCGCGCGTGCGCGCATAAGGACGCTGGAAATCCATCATTTGCTGATCGTCGATGAGAAGTCCATCTTTATCAATACACCAAAAATGATCATAAGCTTGCTGCTTGGTAAACCCTAAACGAACCAAAGCGTTCACAATTTCATCCGCAATTCCAATCCCCGCGGTCCCTGAACCAAAAATGACAAATTTTTGATCACAAAACTCAATATTCGCATGTTTGGAAGCTGAAATTAATGCGGCTAGTGCAACTGCAGCTGTACCTTGCATATCATCATTAAAGCTACAGATTTCATTTTGGTATTTGAGTAAATTTTTACGTGCGTTGTCTCGTCCAAAATCCTCCCAGTGCAAAAATGTATCAGGCATTTCGGCTTTGACCGCCTCAATAAACAACTGAACCATTTCATCATACTTTTCACCACGCACACGTTCATGTCGCCACCCAAGATATAAAGGATCTTCAAGCAGATGCTTGTTATTAGTTCCAGCATCCAAAAAAACAGGTAAATATCTACCAGGATTAATTCCAGCGCATAAGGTATAAACCATGAGTTTAGCAACAGGAATTTCAATACCTCCAACACCTTGGTCACCTATACCAAGCACCCCTTCAGCATCGCTGACAACTATAATATCGATATCGGAGTTAGTACGATTATGTAAAATCTCTCGCATTTTATAGCGATCAGGATAGGCAACATATAAACCCCTAGGTGATAAGAATTTTTCACTATAGTGCATGACTGCTTCACCTACAGTTGGCGTATAGATAATAGGCAACATCTCATTTAAATTATCACGCACTAAGCGATAAAACAAAGTTTCATTGATATTATGCAGGTTCTTTAAAAAACTATGGCGCCCAATATTGCTGCGAAAAGATTTGTACTGTTGATAAGCACGTGTTTTTTGCTCTTCTAATGATTCAATCTGGAAAGGTAGCTTACCCAAGAGTCCAAACTCTTCACGCTCACGCTCTGAGAAAGCCGTTCCTTTATTTAAGGAAGGTAGTGTTAATAAGCTCTTGCCTTGCAAGTCTGTTTCAACCCACATCTCACCTGTTTCTGGATTGCGCTTAAATTCAAATCGTTTTACTCTTTTCATATTAACTCAGTTGTTATTTTGTTTGTTAAGAACGCTAATAATTGTTAAAGTTAGTCGTTTTTCTATTTCATGCCAAACTCACGTACAGCATTAACCATTGTTTTTACTTTATCTGGGTCAATGTCCGGATAAATACCATGACCAAGATTAAACACAAATTTAGAATGACATTTCTGGCTTTCGACAATATATTTTACTTGATTACGAATGCTGTTATGATCACCGTAAAGCACAGCTGGGTCAAGGTTTCCCTGTAAGGCAACTTTGTCAGCAACAAGACCACGTGCACGCATTATGTCTATACTCCAGTCAATCCCCACGCCACTGCAGTTTACCTGCACTAGCTGATCTAACCATAAACCACCCCCTTTAGTAAATAGCGTAACAGGCACATTTGGATGACGTTCTTTAAGTTCAGCAATAATGTGTCGCATGTAATTTAATGAGAAAAGTGCATAACTTTTTTCAGTCAAAACACCACCCCAGGTATCAAAAATCATGATTGCATCGGCACCCGCTTGGATCTGTTGATCTAAATAATCAGTCACGATATGAGCTAATTTTTTGAGCAGAGTGTGGAGTAAAAAAGGTACACTATAGAGCATTTTTCTAATCTCAGTAAATTGCTTTGACCCTTGACCTTCAACCATGTAAGCTGCAAGCGTCCAAGGACTACCACTAAAACCAATTAAAGGAACTCGATTCTTTACAGCTAATTTGGTAGTAGAAACTGCGTCCATCACATATTTGAGTTTTTCTAGCGCATTTTTGTCATCCAATCCATCAATATCTTTTTGTGTGGTAAGTGGTGTTGGAAAAACAGGACCTTTGCTTGAGATAAATTTAAGTTCCATACCCATTGCTTCAGGTATGGTTAAAATATCCGAGAAAACAATAGCAGCATCAAGTTCATAACGATCTAGTGGTTGTAAAGCCACTTCACAGCAAGCCTCAGAATTACGACACATCTGCATAAAGTCATTAAACTTGGCACGCGTTTTACGATACTCAGGCAAGTAACGACCCGCTTGACGCATAATCCAAAGTGGCGTTTGTTCAACGGGCTTGCCAAGCAACGCATCCAAAAATAAGGTTCTCATTTTTTATCCTTCTCGTAGTAGTCCAAACCATCTGGATGATATTTAAAGCGTTTATAAGTCCATTGATATTGCTCTGGATATTGGCGAATGATTTCTTCAAAACGCTTACTAAAAGCATATGCTACAGGGTCTTCAATATCATCTAGCATTTCATATTTTTTGATCAAAGGTTCAAGATCCTCAATAAATAAAGTAGAACCTTTACCGATACCATTTCTAACAACATAACTCAAGACAACAGCAGGTTTAAGCTTTTGGTATAACTTCGTTGGAAAGTTCATGGTTTTAGCAGGATGACCAAAGAAATCAACGTAAGTGCCGCCTGCATCGACTGGCACTTGATCGGTTAGCATCGCAATGACTTCTTTATTGGCAAGTGCTTTAAACAGCATTTTGACACCCTTGTGACTAGCAGGAGACATGTTTTTGCATAGGCGTGAACGTGCACGTAAAATGAGTCGATCCAAAGTCTTGATCTTGGGTGGAGTATAAAGCATTGCCGCAGGATAACTATTTGGGTAAAACATAGAACCTATTTCATAACTACCAATGTGCGGCCCTAACACCATCACTCCACGCGCCTCTTCATAGAGCTTTTGCATCAGTTTATCGCCATGGGTCACACGAATTTGTTGCAATAGCTTTTGAGGACTTTTGAATAAAATAGCAGGCATTTCAGCGCCTGTCATGCACGTTTGCTGAAGCGTTTTTTTCAACAAACGCTTTTTGTGATAAACACTTAGATCAGGAAAGCATTTATCAATGTTAATACTTGCTACTCTACGCATATTATTATTAAAGTAATAAAATAATGATCCAATCACCCAGCCAATACGTTGCGCCATACCAAAGCTGAGTCTGCTCCATAAATACAGTATAAAGACTAATAACTGTGAACTAATTTTTTTCATCTACACTACCATTTTTATTCATGTTTATGTTATTGACGAAAACGTTCAAATTTGCGATAGCTAATTGCCTCTTGAATGTGTTGTTTGCTAATCAAATCCGCGGTCTCTAAGTCAGCAATAGTACGGGCAATTTTTAAGATACGGTGATACCCTCTTGCCGACAATCCAAGCTTTTGTATGGCATCCGCCAATAACAGCCGCTCATTATTACCTAAAACACAAAATTGATCAATTTCCTTGCCTTGAAGTTCGGCATTAATTTTATTTTGGCGCTTAAGCTGACGTGCACGTGCTACCGTAACACGCGCTTTTATTTCAGCACTTGAAACTTGACGATCTATATTAGTTAAAGTGTGATGATCAACTTCTAACACTTCCACCTGTAAATCAATTCGATCCAGTAAAGGTCCTGAGAGTTTTTGTTGATAACGTTTTATCTGAACATCCGTATCTTTACAGGACTTTACTTGTGAGCCTAAAAAACCACAAGGACAAGGATTCATCGCTGCAATAAGCTGAAATTTAGCAGGATACTCAACTTGAGCGTTGGCGCGAGAGATAATAATTGTGCCAGATTCCAATGGTTCACGTAGAACTTCCAATACATGTCGATCAAATTCTGGTAGCTCATCCAAAAACAACACACCATTGTGTGCTAAAGAAATCTCACCCGGTTTGGGATTAGTACCTCCACCAACAAGGGAAATCGCAGATGACGTGTGGTGCGGCGCACGAAATGGACGCTCATAAAAACGCTCTGCAATATTGCTCATACCCTTAATTGAGGCAATCATTGCTGTACTTAATGCCTCATCCATCGTCAATGCTGGCAATATGGTATTAAAGCGAGAAGCTAGCATTGTTTTTCCAGTACCAGGCGGTCCAACAAACAATAGGTTATGCCCACCCGCAGCTGCAATTTCAAGAGCGCGTTTTGCTTGAAATTGCCCCTTAACATCTGCTAAATCTAACAGCCTTTGTGTACTCATTTGCTTTTCGGACAAAGTCAACTTATTTAGCAGTTGAGTCCTAGATAAATGCAAAACAACTTCTTGTAGGTTTTTGGCAGAGTAAGCACACATATTGGGAACAAGCGCCACTTCTTCTTGGTTTTTTAGTGCAAATATTAGACTGCGACTACTCTTTAAGCATTGAATAGCAAAAGGGAGCATGCCTTTTATTGGACGCAGCTTCCCTGAAAGCGAAAGCTCAGCCGCAAACTCATATTCCAAGACTTCAGGTGCTATGATTTGCTTGGAAGCAAGTAAAATACCAATAGCAATGGGAAGATCATATCGACCGCCTTCTTTAGGTAAATCAGCAGGAGCAAGGTTAATGGTGATACGTTTGGTTGGAAATTGGAAGCCAGAATTGATGATCGCACTTCTTACACGATCTTTACTCTCTTTTACCGCAGCTTCAGGAAGCCCTACTATAGACAAGCTTGGCAAACCTTGCGATAAATGGACCTCAACTGTGACAGAAGGTGCTTCAATTCCAAGTTGTGCACGACTATAAACAGTAGCCAATGACATCTAAACTACCTATTTGCCATCGTGTTGAGCAAGCAATTCATCGATTTTCTTTTCGAGTTGCTCAAGCTTTTGACGAGTTTTCAATAAAACCTCTTTTTGGATATCAAACTCTTCACGTGTAACTAAATCCAACTTCTCGAAGCTTGCTTTAAGAATGCTTTTACAACTGCTTTCAAATTCGCTTGCAATACTTTTAATTCCACTAGGAAGGGAATGAGAAATTTTATTGGCAACATCGTCGATAATTTTGCTATTGATTTTCATTGCTGACTCTTAATTCTTTACTTATAGATAGTGCATAATGTAGCATAGTCATTCAAATTGATAAATTAATTCGAGCATGAAGCTAATTACTGCTTATATTAAACCTTTTTTATTGGATCGCACTCGTGAAGCCTTGTTAATTGCAGGCGCATCTGGCATTACGGTGACGGAAGTCAAAGGCTTCGGTCGTCAATTAGGTCACACGGAACTATATCGAGGTGCAGAATATGCTGTTGATTTTTTGCCGAAGATCAAAATAGACGTAATCTGCAAAGATACACAAAAAGATGTGTTTATTGATGCCATCGTTGAGGTGAATAAAAGCGATAAAATCGGCTCAGGTAAAATCACTGTTACTCATTTAGACGAAGTCATTCGCATTCGCACCTGCGAAAAAGATGAAGAAGCATTGTAAGTAGAGCAAGACTAGTACTTATCATAAAAAGTCAATCAAAAGTTTACGCGTGCATTAAAGGCATGTGTTAAAGTTTTTTGATCTAAATACTCAAGCTCACCACCAAACGGCACACCAAAGCCAATGCGTGTAATCTTACACTCGTGCACTTTTAACATATCTGAAATAAAGTGTACCGTTGTCTCACCCTCAACAGATGGACTAAGTGCCATCACAATCTCAGTGATTTGCTTTTGAAGTACAATGGCTTTGAGTCTTGGTAATTTCAATTCATTAGGTCCCATCCCATCTAGTGGAGAAATACGTCCATGTAAAATAAAATATTTGCCCAAATAAATTGCGGTACTTTCAATTGCCATCATATCCAACATATTCTCAACAACACAAAGTTGTGTATCGTCTCGGCGTGGACTTGCACAAATATGGCACACATCTGTTTCGCATAACATATTACATTGCGTACAGCGTTTTACAGCACGTACCGCCTCACTAATACTATGAGCTAATTGCTGAGCAGCATCTGGCTTTTTATCTAACAGCTGAATCGCCATTCTCTGGGCACTTTTTCTGCCCACCCCTGGCAATATTTTTAATGCTTCAATCAGGGCTTCTACCTTAGGTGAAAACAATTTTTGCGTCATATCAAAAGAATTAAATCAGATTAATTAGAATGGGAATTTAAAACCAGCTGGAATATTAAAACCCTTGCTAAAATGCGCCATGCTTTCTTGAGCCTTTGTTTCAATTCTACGCACTGCATCATTAACCGCAGCAGCAAAAAGATCTTCCAAAATTTCTTTTTCCTCTGTCAACAAACTTGGATCGATTTCAACACGTTTAACATCGTGTTTACCTGTCATAATTACCTTTACAAGACCAACACCTGATTCACCAGTTACCTCTATACTTTCTTGTGCCTCTTGCATTTTTTTCATTTGCTCTTGCATTTTTTGCGCTTGTTGCATGAACTTACCCATATTCGCATTCATCATCATTTACCTAGAATTGACTTTAAAACGATAGCGGCTAGCTTAAATTTTTAACCCTTATATTTCAACTAGTATTTGGCGAAATAGACCACAATCATATTTTTTTCACCATAACTCTCACTATCTTTTACAGATGAAGTTTTTTAAAATGCTTATCGTTCAACATTAATATAGTTTTGGAGTTCCTGATGAAAAATTACAAGCACATCTTACTCGCGACGGATCTACACGCCGACAATCAACCAGTCATTGAACAAGCCGTATCTCTTGCTAAACGCAATAATGCAAAATTAAGCGTAGTCAATGTTTTACCAAATATTCCATATTACATGGCCTCAGGCGTTCCTTCTATTTCTGATCTAGAGGATTATCTAGAAGAAGAAAATATGAAGCATTTAAAAGCATTGGAGGCACAAATTGACATCGAAGCGGATTTTCATCTATTGCATGGTTCACCAAAGCGCAAAATCGTCAAGCTTGCTGAAGAGCTTAACTGTGATATTATTGTTATCGGCAGCCATGGTCGCTATGGTGTTGAGCGCTTTATTGGCTCAACTGCAAATGGTGTATTGCAACGCGCGCACTGTGATGTACTTGTTATTCGCATTGGTCAATCCAAATAATGTTAAAACTTCCACCTATAAGCCTTTATGTTCATTTTCCTTGGTGTGTCAAAAAATGCCCTTATTGCGATTTTAATTCACATCAATTAAGAACATCCTTGCCAGCCAACGAATATCTACAAACGCTTATTCGTGATTTAGAAAGTCATCATCAAGATTTACAAGACAGGAAATTTAGCTCCATTTTTTTAGGTGGAGGGACACCTTCATTATTTCCAAGCCTAACATTATCTAAATTTTTTGATTACCTTAATCAACACAACCTTACCGACAATAACACCGAAATCACATTGGAAGCTAACCCAGGTACTATTGAGCATGGTAAATTTTGTGATTATAAAGCTATGGGTATCAACCGCATATCACTTGGAGTACAAAGCTTCCAAAATGATAAACTACAAATCCTTGGTCGTATTCATAATGACCAAAATATCTATCATGCAGTAGAAAAGCTAAAATGCGCGGGATTTAATAACTTTAACCTTGACCTTATGCACGGCTTACCCAATCAAAGCGTTGGAGATGCTATCTATGATTTAAACCAGGCAATTGCTTTAGAACCAACACACTTATCCTGGTATCAACTCACACTTGAGCCTAACACCCCTTTTGCCGTGAAACCACCTAAGCTGCCAGATGAAGATTTACTTTATGAAATTGAAACTCAAGGCAAAGCATTGATTGGTGAGCAAGGTTTTGATCAATATGAAACATCTGCTTATGCCAAATGCAAAACACTCCAAGCTAAACATAACCTTAATTATTGGCACTTTGGCGATTACATAGGGATAGGTGCAGGCGCTCACAGTAAAATAAGTTATCCACAACAAAATATCATCAAGCGCTATTGGAAGCGCAAGCATCCAACACTCTATATCAGCGAAAAAAGGTTTCCTTATGGGCAATCCCAAATTATGAAAGAAGATCGTCCATATGAGTTTATGCTCAATGCACTACGCTTATACAATGGATTCTCAACTGACTTATTTGAGCAAACGACTGGTTTAGGAATAGAAACGATTGAACAAACGTTAGATCTAGCCATTAATCGCAAGCTGCTTATTCAAAATGGAAAATATTTTATCCCTAGCAAGATTGGACAACGGTTTTTAAATGACTTAATTTACCTTTTCTTGCCATAAGCTATCTGCTATAAATTAAATCTATAACTCAGCAACATAAATAACAAAACTTTTTACTCTTAAGTCTCTACCTAATAAAAGTCATGAAATTAATGAGTTAGCGCTAGATTCATTGAATCGCTCTTGGTATTAATTGTCAATCATGGTGCATTTAAGGAAGAGAAACTATAGTGACTATTGCTAAACATTACTGTGTCAAAACAATATTTGCTTGGCTATAATAGCTACCATATTTTGCCTAACCAATAGAAAGGTTTCATGCGCCAAATTTTTGTAGATACTGAAACAACTGGGTTTGACTATAAAGCTGGTCATCGCATCATTGAATTTGGGGCTGTTGAAATGATCAGTCGCAAACTTACAGGTAAGAATCTTCACTTTTATTTCAAGCCAGATATTGAAGTTGAAGCAGGAGCTTTCCAAGTTCATGGAATCAGCAATGAGTTTTTGGCAGATAAACCACTTTTTGCTGACAAAATTGATGAAATCATAGCATTTCTACAAGGCTCAGAACTAATCATACACAACGCAGCTTTTGACCTACCCTTTTTAAATTGGGAGCTTCAACACCTTAAGTCAAATAAGTGGGGACAGATTGAAAACCACTGCACTATCATTGATAGCTTACTCATGGCCAGAGAAAAACATCCAGGACAAAAAAACTCGCTTGATGCGCTTTGCTCACGTTACGGCGTAAATAACAAACATCGAGCACTTCATGGTGCACTTCTTGACTCCGAGCTTTTAGCTGAAGTCTATTTATTAATGACTGGCGGACAACTTAATTTATTTAACTTATCTGACATAAGCGACAATACACAAACACATTTATTAGCCACAAGCTCCACCATACAGACACATGCAAAAGCTGAAGAAGTTAATAAAATAAGGCTTATTGATTTACTTGCTGACAATTGTACACCCAAAGCACATGAAGAATACTTAACCCTGCTAGATAAAAAATCCAAAGGCAACGCTTTATGGCGTAAACTTTGATACCTTACTCCCAACAACCAGTAGGTGTTCTGATGATTGAACCGTCGTTGGCTGCTAATGTTAAATGAGGACAGTCCCCACTATCAGAAGTTTGCGAACCAATTGGAGTTGCTGTTATTACATAGCCGCTACTATTCACGCCTGACAGGTCATAGCATAAAAGCCTCTTGTACTTGTCGTACCTAACCAGACCTCATTCAAAGTGCCAGTATAGATTCCACTACTGAGCATATGCGCTTCTTCATTCATGGCAATTGTGCTAAGTGCACTGATTGCATCTGAGCGATGTGCACGCAACGTATAACTGTTATACAGTGGAATCGCAATTGCAGTTAAAATTGCAATCACAGCAATCACTACCAATAATTCGATCAACGAGAATCCTGCCAAATTGAGTCGTTTGTTTTTCATCGATGGAAACTTTCTTTTTAACTTACGCTAACTAGATCGTGTTATCATTATAGCGTAGTTATTCACATATTCTGTGAAATAAATTATTTTTGCAACATGAAACCTCGATGAAATTAATGTACAAATAATCTCAGACCTAATTAAACCAAGAGTGAATCTTCCAATTTATTGATTCTTTTATTCAGATGGGCGGCAATATACGTAAATATAAAAAGAATAAATTTATCAATATCTAAATAAAAATCCTTGCCTCAATAAGCAGAACCATGTATGGAATTAACCCCTATTAGAAGTAATTTTTTTGTTTATTAAAATCTAGTGCTTGACAGCCCATAAAAAGCACACTAGAATGCAGCTTCGGCTTGGGGCTATAGCTCAGCTGGGAGAGCGCTTGCATGGCATGCAAGAGGTCAGCGGTTCGATCCCGCTTAGCTCCACCAGTCATATTTAGACACATTTTGTGTCCCCATCGTCTAGAGGCCTAGGACATCGCCCTTTCACGGCGGTAACAGGGGTTCGAATCCCCTTGGGGACGCCATAAATAAATTGCTTTTGTGGCTTTTCATTTCGGTTTGTTTATTAAGTGTAATAATGCAAACAAAATACATCAAACAAACTATAGTAGGCATAAATCAGATTCTTGCTTAAAACCCCATTTTTGTGTGATTTAACTGTGCTATACTTTTTAACCATGCAACAATACTAACAACAACTTAAGTATTTATTCTATGGGCAAAGACTTAGTTCTAAAACAAAATACCTTACCTATTCCATCCTTATCAGATACGGACGGCTTGGATAGCTATATTCGATTTGCCAATAGCATCCCCATACTATCTGAAGAAGAAGAAAAGGAATTAGCCAAACGATTGCGTTACCAAAATGATATCGAAGCTGCTCAAAAAATGATTATGTCACATTTACGCTTTGTTATTAAGGTTGCGCGTGGCTTTTCAGGTTACGGACTCCCCATTACTGATTTAATCCAAGAAGGTAATATTGGTCTTATGAAAGCAGTTAAACGCTTTGATCCAGATATGGGAGTACGCTTGGTATCTTTTGCTGTTCATTGGGTCAAAGCAGAAATGCACGAATATATTCTCAAAAATTGGCGCATTGTAAAAATTGCTACCACAAAATCACAACGCAAACTATTTTTTAATTTAAGGAGCAGTAAAAAACGCTTAGGCTGGTTTAGTGATGATGAGATTCAAAGTGTTGCCAAAGAGCTAGGTGTTAAGCCAGAAACAGTCCTTGAAATGGAAAAACGGATGAATGCTTATGATATGGCTTTTGATGCCCCAATTGAAGAGAATGACGATGAGAGAAGTTTTCACCCAGCAATGTATTTAGAAGATCAATCTGCCAATCCAGAACAGGCTTTAGCAGAAGAAGATTTTGAGCAAAAAACGCAAGAGAAATTGCAAGCCGCAATCGATAAGCTTGATGATCGCAGCAAAGATATTATCATGTCGCGCTGGTTTGTTGATGAAAAGCTTACCCTACATGACCTAGCTGCCAAGCATAATGTCTCTGCCGAGCGCATACGACAAATTGAAGAGGCAGCAATGCACAAACTCAAAATTGCAGTTTTAAAGTTATAATAAACTGTATAAGTTGTAGAAGTTTAGACTTGACTTGATTTCTTCTAGATTCAACTGTTTTAGCTGAATTACAGTTTCTATAACACATATATTGTATTAGTCTAGATATAATCTGACATTCATCTTGACTTAGATGAGGTTGCCTGTTTTGATAAACGTGAAACAAAATAAATCAAAAACAGGAGCAACCTCATGTTGGATACTAATAATAAATTCATC
>NZ_QLIR01000017.1 GCF_003428155.1 Fastidiosibacter lacustris | reverse complement strand
AATGTATCAGGGCGTGATTTAGAGAACCTTACATTCACAATAGGTGAATCTGAACTTACTGGCGTGAACTGTCAATCATTACTTGATCAAGAGCCATGCAGTATCAGTTTTAAGGATTCTTCAATGCGTTCATTAGCATCAAACAACATTGCTGATTTTACGATTAAGAGTAATGGCGAAGTAGTATACAAAGACGTTGTCTATTATTATGACACAATCGATAATACAAAAGGCAGATCAGTAGATGTAAACAAGCTTGATAAACTAGCAACGATTAAGCTGTATACCCAGTTTTCTGATAATACCGAGATTACAGTAACGGATGAAACTCAAAACGATTCTGATGGGATCACACTTGAGAGTGCTCAAAATCAAAACTATATAACAGTAAAACTTAAACCAACGGCAAATACTAAGCTGGGTGAACATAAAATTAGAATAGACGTTAAAGATAAAAATGGCACAGTAGAGCGCTTCTATACTTCTATCCAAGTTCACAATACAAATGGTATGACTATTAATAATAATAATAACGTCCTAACAAGTTATACAGGGTCACTAACCGATGTTGTGATTCCCTATGGTGTAACAGAAATTGCTAATTTTACTTTTGATAACTATCCAGTAAGGCCTTCTGGTGGTCTAACCTCTGTTGTGATCCCTGATGGTGTGAGAACAATTGGTATTAGAGCTTTTGCCAGTAACGATAAGCTATCCACAGTAGTGATACCTAATGGGGTGACAACTATTGGACTTCATGCTTTTTCCTATAGTACACAGCTAACTTCAGCTGTCTTACCTGAGGGTATTACAATTATCAGCAGCAATCTATTTTCTAACACAAAACTAACTTCAGTTAAGATTCCTGATAGTGTTATAAGTATTAAATATGGAGCTTTTTGGCAGAGTACATTCACTTCAATTAAAATACCTAAGAATGTTACAACTATTGAGGATAAGGCTTTTGAGCTCGTTCCGTTATCTTCTGTAGTTATTCCCAAAAGTGTTATAAAGATTGGTAGCGAAGCTTTTTATCAGGGTCATCCTACTAAACTTCAGTCTGTGATTATTTGTCGTAATAAGGAACCCTCGTCAGCATATGATTTTGCTCATGATGCCTTTAAGAATTTTGATAATAATAAAATTATATGGGATCCAAATCACCAAGAGTGTCAAAAATAATCTAAGGTGACAGCTATTCTATATTGAAGCGAGCGAGATAAATTTTGGCAGTAAAAGCGCTATAGTTTTTACTGCTTTTAATTGCTATTCTCGCTAGAATAGCGAGCCATTGATGGAATTAAAATAAAAATGTATGTTAAATAAAGCTGATTTATTATTTGAACTTGGCACAGAAGAGTTGCCTCCTAAGTCACTTAAGAGCATGGCGCAAACACTTGTCAACCATGTTGGTCAAGCATTGGATCAACTTGAGATTGGGTATAGTGCAAAAAACTTCTATGCTTCTCCTAGGCGCTTAGCCTTTCTCATCAAAGATTTACAAGCTATACAAAAAGATAAGCTAATCGATAAAGAAGGACCATTTGTCGATAAAGCCTATGATCAAAATGGACAACCCACACAGGCAGCGTTAGGCTTTGCTGATGCTTGTGGCGTTAGATTTGACGAGCTTAGCGTGATTGACCATAAAAAAGGCAAGCGGCTTTTTTATCAAGTCAAACAACTTGGCAGTAAAATACAAGATCTGCTTCCAGGTATCATTGAAGATGCGTTAAAAAAGCTACCTATTCCTAAAACCATGCGTTGGGGGAATGAGAGTCATCAATTTGTGCGTCCTGTTCATTGGGCAGTTTTAATGCTTGGAAATGAAGTGATTCCTGCTCAATTTTATGGTTGTAAAACAGCAAATATAAGTTATGGACATAGGTTTCATAACCCACAAGCATTGGTAATTACACATGCAACAGCATACGTTGAGTTGCTCAAGCAAGCTTATGTCTTAGTCGATTGGCAAAAGCGCAAAGCAAAAATTATTGAGCAAGCACATACAATTGCTAACAGACTCAATGCCAAAGCTGTATTGAATGATGATTTAATTGAGGAAGTGACTGCAATTGTTGAATGGCCACATGCGCTTTGCTGTGATTTTGATATGCACTTTTTACGTGTGCCACAAGAAGCACTGATTTCAGCAATGGAAGAACATCAAAAGTGTTTTGCGATCGTTGATCAAAATGGTAAGTTACTTAATCATTTTATTACAATAAGCAATATCGATAGCAGTCATCCTCAAACAGTTATTAAAGGCAATAATAAAGTTATGGCTGCACGCTTATCTGATGCAGCATTTTTTTATGATACTGACGTTAAAAGACCTCTTGAGTCATATGTTGAAAAGCTTAAAGTCGTGACTTTTCAACAACAGTTAGGTTCGGTTTATGATCGTACGCTACGCATATCAAATTTAGCTTATGAAATAGCCAAGCTTATTGGAGCAGATGCTTTACTTGCTAAGCGTGCAGGTATGTTAAGTAAGGCAGATTTAATGACCGACATGGTTTATGAGTTTACTAATCTACAAGGTGTGATTGGTAAGTATTATGCAAATGCTCATGGTGAACACAATGATGTATGTCAGGCTATAGAGCAACAATACTGGCCAAAATATGCAGGAGACAAACTGCCAGAAAATAAAGTCGCTCAAGCTGTGGCATTGGCCGAAAAACTCGATACTTTAGTGGGCATCTTTGGTATAGGTCAAAAACCGACAGGGGATAAAGATCCGTTTGCATTAAGACGAGCAGCAATTGGAGTACTTCGTATATTAAAGGAACATCAATTATCAATTTCGCTTTTAAGCTTGATTAAACTTTCGATTGCAACGTTCAACCCTAAACTGAATACACAAAATGATTTAGAAAACTTACTGTTGCAGTTTTTTGTTGATCGCTTAAAAGTGATTTATAAAGACGAGGGTGTTACAAGTGAAATCTTTGAGTCTGTCCTTGCTGTTGAGTATAGTAATATTGCGGATTTCGATGCACGTATTCAAGCACTGATAAGTTTCAAAATGCACCCAGTGTGCGAACGGTTGGCACAAAGCAATAAGCGTGTGGTTAACATATTAGAAAAAAACAACATCAAAACTCAGCTGAACATCAATGAAAATTTATTTATCGAGACTCAAGAGAAAGTATTGTTCCAAGGGCTTTTATCGGTGGAAGATAAGCTTAATAAAGCAATTTTCAAGCAAGCTTACTACGATAGCCTGATTGCTTTATCTGCTTTAGATGAGTCACTTGCTTTGTTTTTTGAGCATGTGATGGTAATGGACAAAGATGAGTCGTTAAAAAACAATCGCATTGCGCTATTACAAAGGTTGCATGCGATGTTTAGGAAGGTTGCGGACTTAAGCGTGCTTTAGTTTTTTACATTAAGAATATATTTTTCTTTTAGCTCTTGTTTCATCACTTTTCCAACGGTGTTTTTAGGGAGCTCTGGTAAAAACATAATATCTTTTGGCGTTTTGTAATGTGCTAATTGGGTATAACAAAACTCAGTGATTTCTTTGGCAGTGATAGATTTGCCTGTTTCCAACACGACAAAAGCAAAAGGTTTTTCGCCACTGGAATGTGAAGGGGCTCCAACAACAGCTACTTCTTTAACTTCAGGGATAGTTAGAATGGTGTTTTCAATTTCTTTAGGAAAAACGTTAAAGCCAGAAACAATCAGCATATCTTTAGAACGTCCCGATATTGTTAAGCGTCCCATTTCATCTAAATAGCCAATATCACCTGTTTTAAGCCAACCATCATCTGTAAAATGCTCTTTAGTGATTGCATCTAAATGCCAAAATCCTGGCGATTGTTGAGGACCTTTAACCCATATTTCACCATTTTCATTTGTAGCTAACTCATTACCGTTATCATCTTTAATAGAAACGTCTGTACTAGGTAAAGGGTAACCAACTGTGCCGTTGAATTCATCATCATTGTCAAAAAGGTTAATAGTCACAGCTGGTGACATTTCTGACAAGCCATAGGCTTCTTTTATGGTAACTCCAGTTACTGCTTTCCAATCATCTGCTACCCGCTTAATCGTTGACATGCCGCCACTTAACGTATAGCGAAAATGTGGAAAAGTAGATTGACGGAAGGCATCATTGTGTAAAAGTGCGGCGTATAGTGTATTGATACTATTAAAAATCGTAAAAGGCGTTTTTTGCATAGTTTTAACAAGTGACTTAATATCGCGTGGATTAGGGATAAGTACTTGTTTTGATCCCGCTAGGTAGAAGGTAAATAAGTTGGCTGTAAGTGCAAAAATATGATAAAGCGGTAGTGCACCAATAATTACTTGTTTATCTAATTCGACTGAGCTGCCAATCCAGCTCCATACTTGATCGATATTAGCAACAATATTTTTGTGTAATAAAATAGTACCTTTTGGTTTGCCTGTTGTACCACTTGAGTATTGAAGACAAGCCATATCATCACAAGAGACTTTTACACTTATTTCATCAAATGTTTTAGAGTAATTCAAAGCTGAGCTTAAAGTATGAAATTGCGTTTTATCATAATGACATTTCATGCCTTTAATGTAAGTTGCAATAAAATGAATGATTTGTTTTTTGGGGAAGGAGTAAAGATCGACTAAGTCAGTCACAATCATGTGTTTTAATTGAGGTAAATATTTTTTTGCTTCTTGTGCTAAATGTGCAAATGTACTAAGTACGATAATTCCCTGAGCGCCAGAGTCTTCCATAATTTCCTTGACTTCATGGGCAGTATAAAGTGGGTTAATGTTTACGAAAATGCCACCAATTTTTAAAATACCAAACAATACTACGGGAAATTGGAGTAAGTTTGGCAACATAATCGCAATTTTATCGCCTTTTTTAAATCCAAGTTCATGATATAAGAATGCAGCAAAACGATTGGCATAATCATCGATTTGTTTAAAACTTAAATCATGGTCATGACATGATAAGGCGATGTTTTGAGGATATTTTTGTACGACTTTTTTTAGCATTGAATTTAACGTTTCAGTCGAAGGTGGGATTTCAGTAGGAACGTTATTAGGGTAATTTTTAATCCATGACTTATCTGACATATATTAATTTCTCCTTTCCATTAATAACAAACTAAGAAGTTGATATTTTAGACATAGCATTAGCTGGTTGTAAATAAATTCACTGTGCTTTCGTTTGAATATGCTGCCTTGCAATGTAAATTTATGATTTTTCATAATATTTTAGCTGCTGGTGCTTAATTTTTTACAAAATCGCTGTTATATTGCTTGGGTATTTAAATGGATAATACTCCAGTCAATGTGCGTATAGCTAGTATGGGGTTTTAATTAAGTCTTGTACGAGGAAGTGAAAGGGTTTTGCCAGTGCTTAATTTAAAATTTAAAAACTTAAGATAAGGAAGTATGCTCATGATAAAAAAAATTTATAAATCAAGCAAAAAGTCCATGCCACCGATTTCAGCAACAGAACAAGTTGCACTTGATGCCGGAGATTGTTGGTATGAAAAAGAAGTTTTTCAGGGGAGACCTGATTTTGAAAAATTACATAGTGCAAAAAAGTTTGAGTTAAATGAGGAAGAGCGAGCATTTTTAGACAAAGAAACAAATGCACTTTGTGCCATGCTTGATGATTGGAAGATCACTCATATAGATCGAGACTTACCAGTTGAAGTTTGGGATTACTTGCGAAGGAATGGCTTTTTTGGTCTTGTTATTCGTAAAGAGTATGGAGGAAAAGGGTTCTCAGCAGCAGCGCATTCAGAAATTGTGATGAGGATTGCTACAAAGAGTGTTTCAGCTGCAGTGACAGTGATGGTGCCCAATTCTTTGGGTCCAGGTGAGCTTTTACATCATTATGGGACTGATGAACAAAAACAAATGTTTTTGCCCAAACTTGCTAAAGGAATTGATATTCCTTGTTTTGCATTAACTGGACCCACAGCAGGCTCTGATGCTACTTCACTTCCAGATAAAGGAGTGGTATGTAAAGCTAATTATAATGGTCGTGAAGTATTGGGCATTCAATTAGAAAACATTAATAAACGTTATATTACCTTGGCGCCGATTGCAACAGTAGTGGGGCTTGCATTTCAACTGTATGATCCGGATAAATTATTAGCAGATGTTGGTAGAGAAGGAATTACCTGCGCGCTTTTGCCACATGATCACCCAGGTCTTGAAATTGGTAATCGGGCGTATCCTTTGTCACAGGCATTTATGAATGGCACGATTCGAAGTAAAAATTTATTTATTCCGATTGATTGGATCATTGGTGGGCAGAAAATGGCTGGCGAAGGCTGGCGAATGTTAGTGGAGTGCTTATCCATTGGGCGAGCGATTTCTCTACCTGCTTGTGGCACAGCCAATGCACTTTTATCAACGGTTATGACCTCAGCTTACAGTATGGTACGCGAGCAATTTAAATCACCTATTGGTTACTTTGAAGGTGTAGAAGAGAAACTAGCGCAAATGGGAGGGCTTGCCTATATTGCCAATGCAACAAGGCAATTTACCGTTGCGGCTGTAGATGCGAATGTGAAGCCTTCTGTTGCATCAGCAATCTCTAAATACCACTTAACTGAAATTGGACGTAATGTTTTAAATCATGCTATGGATATCCACGCAGGACGTGCCATTATTATGGGACCCAATAATTATTTAGCACGAGGTTATCAGGCTACACCTGTTGGTATTACCGTTGAAGGTGCAAACATCATGACACGTAACTTAATGATATTTGGACAAGGTGCAATGCGTTGTCACCCTTACGTGCGTGATGAATCTGAGAGTTTAATGAATCAAGATGAAAAAAAGGGCTATGAAACTTTTTCACGATTGATGAAAAAACACATTGGTTATTTGACTAAGAATAAGCTACGAACTTTTTGGTATGGGTTAAGTTGTGGGATAACTGCTAAAGGATACGACTCTAAATTTAATCTTTATTACAAGCGTATTACCAGGTTAAGCTCAGCTTATGCCTTTATTAATGACGTTGCTTTGATCACATTAGGTGGTGAGTTAAAGCGTAAAGAACGTTTATCAGCACGTCTTGGTGATGTGATGAGTTATTTGTATATGGGGTGTGCGGTTTTAAAATATTATAAAGATAATGGGGAGCAGAAAGCTGATGATGTTTTTGTTAGTTGGAGCTTGCAGCATTGTTTATACGAAGCACAAAATGCGCTTATTGAAACCTTGAGCAATTTCCCAAATAAAGCTTTAGGTAGTGCGTTACGTTTTATTGCATTTCCATATGGTAAGCCTTATAAAAAGCCAAATGATAAACTTGATCATAAACTTGCTCAGGCATTGCTAAAAGATGAAAATACGCGTAAGCGTATGAAGGATATGTGCTTTGTGCCAAAAGATGATAAAGATCCCGTTGGGCGTATGGAGCTTGCTTATCAAGCAGTTCTTCAAGCCATGCCTGTGCAAAAGAAGATTAAAGATGCGATAAAATCAGGCACTTTACCGAAAAACTCATGGATGAGCTTAATTGAAAAAGCTAAACAACATAATGTGATTAATGATGAAGAAGTTGTGTTACTTAAAGATGTTATAAAGCGCGTTAATGATGTAATTCAAACAGATGAATTTGCACCTTATGCTTTAGGACCTAAAAATGCCCACCCAGAGTGGCAACAAGCGTATGAAGCAAGGTATAAATCAAAGGATGAAGCCAAATCAACTAAAAAAGCGTATGCAGATGCGTAATTACAGGAGACCCTTAATGAGTGAGTTGGAGCAAAAGTTTAATGAAATGGTAAAAGCAGTACGCAATGCGACCATTGAGTTCAAACCAGATAACACTGAGAAATTAAAACTATACGCCTTTTATAAACAGGCAACAGTGGGTGATGTTGATGGCAAATGCCCGTCGGTGTTAAAAATGGTTGAGCGCGCAAAGTGGATGGCTTGGAATTCGATCAAGGGGCAAAGCAAAGAAGAGGCAATGAAAGGCTATTTATCTGTTTTTGGTGATAAAGTAGAAATTGCACCAAAAATGTCGGTATCAGCTAAACAAGAAAATAGTCATACTCAAAATCAACCCTTATTAAGTGAGATGCAAGCTCAGCGTTGTATTCAGAAGGTTGCGGTTTTAGGAGCAGGTGTCATGGGGGCTCAAATTGCAGCACACTTTGGTAATGCTAGGATTCCAGTTGTTTTATTTGACTTAAAAGCAAAGCAAGGCTCAGCCAATGCTTTAGTTGAAGCATCACTTGAGAAACTCAAGAAACTCAATCCTAAACCATTTAGTTCATCTAAAGCGATACACTATATCACCGCGGCGAATTACGATGACGACTTAGAGAAATTGAAAGATTGTGGATTAATTATCGAGGCAATTGCTGAGAGGATGGATTGGAAGCAGGATTTATATCACAAAATAGCACCATATGTCTCAAGTAAAGCGATTCTTGCGTCTAATACTTCAGGATTAAGTATTAAGGCATTAACTAAAAGCTTGCCAGAACAACTGCATGCACGTTTTTGTGGGGTACACTTTTTTAATCCGCCACGCTATATGCCATTGGTTGAACTTATTCCTCATCATACAACCAAGCCAGAAGTATTAGATGAGCTCGAAACCTTTTTGGTGCAAAAATTAGGTAAGAGCATTATTCGTGCCAAAGACACTCCAAATTTTATTGCAAACCGTTTAGGCGTCTTTTCTATGTTGGCAACTTGCTATTACACGGAAAAATTTAATATTCCATTGGAAGTTGTTGATGGTTTAACGGGTAAAAAGCTAGGGCGTGCTAAAAGTGCAACTTATCGAACAGCAGATGTTGTTGGGCTTGATACCTTTGGTCACGTGGTCGATACAATGGCAAACAATCTTAAAGATGGTTGGGAGAAGGTATATAAACTGCCAGACTGGATTCATTTGCTACTGGCGCAAGGTGCTTTTGGTCAGAAAACTAAAAAAGGGTTCTATGTTAAAGAAAAAGATGGCTTAAAAGTATTGGATTTAGAAACCAAAACCTATCGTTTATCTGATCAAAAGCCAGATAAAGAAGTAATAGAAATTTTGGCTGAAAAAAACTGGTCAGTAAAACTTGAGAAATTAAAAAATCTAAATCACCCACAAGCACAATTTTTATGGTCATGTTTTAGAGATAACTTTCATTACGCAGCTTGTCTTGTAGGTGAAATTTCAAATTATCCTAAAGATATGGACTTGGCGATTCGTTGGGGCTTTGGTTGGAAAGAGGGAATTTTTGAAATTTGGCAGCAAGCAGGTTGGCACAAAGTCATCCATTGGATAGAGGAAGATATTAGGTTAGGTAAGACTTTGTCAGCGCGAGCATTACCAGATTGGGTGCACGAGTTAAAAGAGGGGGTTTATGGTGACAATCAATCCTTTAGCTTTGCAAATAATGCTTTGATAACACGCAAGCAACTACCGGTATATGATCGACAATTGATTCAAGATTATGTGTTTAACGAGCATAGCGATATTCTAGCAGAGACACTTTATGAGAATGAAGGCGTACGTTTATGGACAATTGATGGTGAGGTGGGCATTTTAAGCTTTAAAAGTAAAATGTGTGCAATTGGTTCGGATGTATTAGATGGCATTTCACAAGCCATCAAGATTGTCGAGCAAAAATTAAAAGCAATGGTCATTTGGCAAGAACAAGATATTTTTTCAGCAGGTGCAAACCTTGAGGAATTTGGCTTTAAGTTCATGATGAATGGTAAAGATGCTGTGTATGAGGTTATTCAAAAGGGGCATCAAATCATCACTCAAGAGTTGCGTTATAGTAAAATCCCAGTGGTAGCAGCGGTAAAAGGCTTTGCCTTTGGTGGTGGGTGCGAGATTCTTTTACACTGCGATGCAGTTGTGGCTGCTCATGAAAGCTATATTGGTTTAGTGGAAGCAGGTGTTGGCATTATTCCTGGCTGGGGTGGTTCAAAAGAGATGGCAAAACGTGCATCAGTTGCTCAAGATCCTTGGAAAGAATTTGAAAAACGTTATAAGAATTTAGCAATGGCGCAAGTAGCAACAAGTGCTTATGAAGCAATTGAAATGGGCTTTTTGTGTGAAAGCGATACAGTTGTAATGAATAGCAAAGAAATTTTAAGTGTTGCAATTGAAAAAGCTAAATACCTTGCCTATTGTGGATATCAACCACCATTGAAACTGCCTGTCAAAGTCTTTGGTGAAGCGGGGATTGCAACAGTGAAAGGTCTTTTAGTGAATATGCGTGATGGTAATCAGATCTCAGCACATGACTATAAGATTGCAACAAATCTTGCTGATGCGATGTGTGGTGGTGAAATTGAAAAAGATACATTAGTGTCTGAGGATTGGTTACTGAAACGCGAGCTTGAAAACTTTGTTGAACTTGCTTTGTCTGAGAAGAGTGCTGCGAGGATGCAGTATATGTTAGAAACTGGGAAGCCATTGAGAAATTAGGTTTGACTGGATTAAAATTAATCAAGTTGATGTAAATAACTGGAGTGACTCACGTTGTTACTTTTAACGATAAAAAATTGCAAAAGCATAAGTCACTCCAGTTAAAGAAAATTAAAATTGGGAGTGTGTTCTGATGAGTGAACAAAATGTATATATTGTTGCTGCTAAAAGGTCGGCTGTCACAAAAGGTAAGCGTGGCGGTTTTGCTAAGAAGCGACCAGATGATTTATTAGCAGATATATTAAGCGTAACGGTAAAAGAGTCAGGAATTAATCCTGAAGATATTGGTGATGTTGTCATAGGATGTGCGATGCCAGAAGGTGAGCAAGGGATGAATGTGGCACGTATTTCAACGCTTTTAGCAGGATTGCCAGATTCAGTGCCTGCTTTTACGATTAACCGTTATTGTAGCTCAGGGCTTCAATCGATTGCGATTGCTGCTAATGAAATTGCCAGGGGCAATATGGAGGTTGCTATTGCAGGTGGGATTGAATCAATGAGCATGATTCCATTTGGTGGACATAATATTTCGTTTAGTAGTGAAATATTCACAAAAGATGAGAATGTAGCTATTGCTTATGGAATGGGGATTACCGCAGAAAATGTTGCAAAAGATTGGAATATCTCTCGTGAACAACAAGATGAGTTTGCATTAAAAAGTCATCAAAAAGCATTGAGTGCAATTGAAAATGGTTATTTAAAAGATGAAATTGTTCCTGTTGAAGTGCATCATAGAAAGCCAGATGAAGCAAAAGATAAAATCATCGATCACAAGAAAGTTATTCAACAAGATGAAGGTGCGCGTGCTGATACCTCCCTTGAAGCACTTGCAAAGCTAAAACCTGTATTTGCAGAAGGCGGTTCTGTTACAGCAGGTAATAGCTCACAAGTTTCAGATGGTGCTGCTGCTGTAGTGCTTGTCAGTGAATCATATCTTAAAAAACATAACTTGAAGCCACTAGGAAAGTTTTTAGGTTTTGCTGTGGCTGGTGTCCCAGCACGTATTATGGGCATTGGACCAATCAAAGCGATTCCAAAGGTGCTAGAACAAACCAATCTTACATTGGAAAATATTGACTGGATTGAGTTAAATGAAGCCTTTGCAGCGCAGTCATTAGCAGTTATGAATGAGTTAAAACTTGATGAGGCTAAAGTGAATCCTTGTGGTGGGGCAATTGCATTAGGTCACCCATTGGGTGCAACTGGTGCTGTTTTGACGGTGAAAGCATTACATGGCTTAAGGCGCACTGGTAAAAAATATGGCATGATTACAATGTGTATTGGTACTGGTATGGGGGCAGCTGGTATTATTGAAGCATGTTAGCTTGTTTTATGGACTTATCCGTCCTTTATATGAGTTAGAAACTGATATAGATAAAAATCAAATTTTAAACTCAGTATTCTTTAGAAACTGTATAGAGATAATTCCCATGTAAATTGGAAATTCTGTCACAGTTTCAACATTCAGTTGAAAATCTATATGAAGCACTATTCTCTAGATGTTTAGTAAGTTTAATGTTTATGGCATATGTTAAAATTGCAAATAATCATCACTCTTCCCTTTTTTTGCTAGCCGCTTATAGCAGTTATGTTGCACAGGGGATCGAACATTGTTCTTTCATTATCGAAGTCTTGATTAGAAGCATACCAAATGGTTTTGTCTCTTAAAAGGTTTTTAATGATAGAAAATATAGATAGCTACACAATTTAAAAATTTTAAAAAATTACTTCATTTTTTATTGATTTAAAAATAATAACCATTATCATTTAACCACTATTTGATAGTGGTTATCATTCTTATTAGGAGACATTTATGACGCAGGAACAATTATCAGTTCATGGAGTATCATCAGATACAAGTGAACGTAAAAAACAACAAATTGCAATACGGGCAAGACAATTGGCGAAACAAAAGCTTTATGGTGTATTAGCAACTCAATCTATTGCTATGCCAGGCTACCCATTTGGTTCTTTAGTGCAGTATGCTTTTGATGAACAAGGAGATTTGATTTTATATATCAGTAAGTTAGCTCAGCATACACGTAACATTGCTAAAGATGATAAGGTGTCTTTAACAGTGATTGAGGATGATAAACAAGATATTCAACAAGCCGGACGTGTGACAATAATGGGACGTTTAGTGCCTTCTCAAGATGAAGAAAAGGCAGCTAAAATTTATGTGCAGTTTTTCCCTGATTCAGCACATTATCAAGATAAAATGCACGATTTTCATTTTTATAGACTAACAATTGAAAAAGTTCGCTTTATTGGTGGGTTTGGCGATATCAACTGGGTAGTTAAAGAGGATTTTTGCCTGTTACAAACGTTTAATCTACAAATGATCAATAGTGCGGTTGAGCATATGAATCAAGATCACCAAGCAGCACTTCATCTTTATTGTGATTTATTTGCCATTAAAAAAGAAGATAAAGATACGGACATTAAAATGATTTACTTTGATCAGGAGGGAATGTGGCTACAAAGCACACACAAGAATCATTACATTTCTTTTGATCATGTTGTTACCAATATGTCGATGTTAAGAGCCGTTTTGGTTGCAATGACAAAAAAAGCAAAGCAGCAACAGGCGATGAATGAACAAACGTTTTTAGAAAAGGTTGTATAACAGTCATGAATCATCTTTTTACTCAATTTGGTGTAATCGGATATACCATGTTGGTGGTAAGTTTTATTATTGTGGCACTTTGCATCGAAAGAGCATTAACTTTTTTGAGCTTGCCAAAGCTAAATTTAAAACGAGTTTCTGATATGATTTTAGCAATCAATCAAGACAATAAGAAAGAACTTAATGCATGCTTAGGTCAGCTTAAAAAACCGTTGTTAAAATACATAAAACCACTCTTTATCGAATCAAAACACATTGCTGAGAGTGAGCTTTGTCTTTTGCTTAGGAAACAGCGTCAACGTATGCAACGACCACTTATTTGGTTAAACCTATTTGCAGTTATTTCACCTATGCTCGGGCTTTTAGGAACAATTTGGAGCATGAGTCATTCTTTTGCAGCTTTAGCACAATCGCTAGATGGTAATGGGTTACATAACATGATCACGTATTTATCTCAAGCAATGTATGCCACTGCCTTTGGTATCGCTTTAGCATTGATGAGTTTGCTCGCTTTTTATAGCTTCCGTCAATATAGTGAGCGCTACCTTGCTAATTGCGAGGAAGCACTGAATTACTTGCTGCTTAGCTTAGATCGTCAACATGAGCGGAAGCTTAAGCAAAAAGAAAGCAATATGGTTAATCTAAAAACACAAGTCGCCTTATGATTATTAGTCACAGTCATTATGAACATGCAAGTCTTGAGGTAGATGAGCCAAACTTAATTCCTCTTTTAGACTTTATTTTGGTTTTATTGGTGATGTTTGTTTTATTAGCAGGACCTATCCAGCATGTAATCAAGTTACCATTGCCAGAAATCAAGGGCAATGTGACAGAACAAACTAAGACTGAATTAGTAACCATTTATTTACAAGCAAATGATGATTATAGGGTTGATGGTATGCATTTTAATACGCTTGATTCATTGAAAGCTTATTTACAAACCAAGCAGCAGACACAAAAATTAAATAGTATAAGCCTTGCTGCTAACAAAGATTTGCCATTACAAACAATATTGCAGGTATTTGCACTTGTGAAAGCACTCGGCTTAAAAACAGCAGATATACAAGTTAATAAATAATCTGAGTTTTATCACTATCTTTGAATTTTAATAAAACCTTCAAATTTAAACAGGAAATAGCGATGAAGAAAAAATTATTGGTAAGTTTTATTGTGCTGATAATAGCTAACGCCACACATGCAGTACAGCAAAACAATGAACAACAGCGAGTGTTAGATCTAGATGAAATTCAAGTGCTTGCAATTAAAAAAGCTTTGCCAGAAGAGTTAAAAGACAAAGCAATATCCCTACCACTAGCATCTGATAATGATAGGGTATTACCTAATCTATCAGTACAAACACCTAGTAATCCTGTAGGATCAACTATTCATGCTTTAAATGAAATGGCAGGTGTACAAACTATAGGTGGTAATCGACCAATCTCACAGTCTGTTAGTATTGGAGGACTCACAGATGATCGTGTGTTTGTAGGTATTGATGGTGTGAATAATAATCTGGCTTCTTTTGGACATAATCAGACAAGACTATTACCTAATCAGAGCTTATATAAACAAGTTTCAGCTAGTCAATCTGGTGGTGATATTACTTATGGAAATGGTAACCTGGGGGGAGCTGTTAATTTTGTGACATTAGAGCCAAGTGATATTTTAAATGATCAAAATTTTGGTGGTAAAGTGGCAATAGAAGGGGCAACGGGTGATAAAAGCGGTAATGCTAATCTTGGTCTTGCTTTGAGAACAAAAGATGTAAGCTATTTATTTGACATCGTAGGTGTGCGAAATAATAACGTTCGTTTAAGTAATGGTCAAACCCTATCTGATTCAGCAAGTAATCAACTGCAATATTTAGCAAAAACCGTTTGGAATATCTCGCAAGCACAAACGTTAAAGCTTTCTTTTTTATCGATGCAAAATGTAGGACTTTACCCTGCAACGGTAAATAAACAAACTTCAGTTACCAATCCAAGCTCTAACTTTAATTATTTCCAAACTCAAAGTATGCTGAATTATCGATTTAACCCTAATAATCCTTATGTTGATTTGAATTTCAAAGCCTATTATAACGAGAATCATTTTAGTTCTTCCCCCATTACAAATGGTAATGGTTATGCCTTGCCTCAAGATATAAATGTCAACACTACAGGCGTGATGTTTTCGAATAATACAAAAGTTATTCAGCAGAGGCTTTTATATGGTGGTGAATATAACTTTATTAATGGTTATGATGGTTATAACAGTAATACAAGTGCAAATTTTCCAACCGCAACCCAACAGCTTTATAGTTTCTATTTGCAAGATAGTTGGGATATTATTTCAAGCCTAAATGTAACGATTGGTGGTCGATTTAATGGTTATCAAAGTCAAAGTAGTAATTTGAGTAGCGATGGCTCATTTTTCACTAAACAAGCCAGTATCAGCTATCAGGTTATTACGCCACTTAAGGTCTACATTGGTTATACAGAAGGTTATCGAATTCCATCGATTCAAGACTTATATTTAGGTGGAAATCATCCTTATAGTAGTTATGTATTTTTACGCTTTATCCCAAGTCCCAACCTTAATCCTGAAATTGGGCATAATAAAACAATTGGTTTTGTGTATGCTCAAGACTTAACCGATACACAAAAAATAAGTGTTTCAGGCAACGTGTTTTTAAATGACATTGATGATTATATTCTAAATAGTAACGTTAGTCTTATTATTAACCCACCACTACCACCAACAGCAGTTAATCAAAACATTAATATTTCCAAAGTGCAGATCTATGGATTTAACTTATCAGCGGGCTATCAAACCAACTGGTTTGATGTAATGACTAATTTCACGTATACGCGTGGGAAAACCAAATCAGCATATACTAATGATCGAGGCAAGATCATTCCTTCAGGCAGTGCCTTACCTATTCCACAAGCTAAGGGAATGGTTGCATTGGCTGTGCCGATTAAGATGATCGATAGCACTGTGCAGACACGTTTTGATTATGCCTTAGCGCAAAACTATGTGCCTAATAATACACCTAAAGTACCAGGTTATGCACTGTTGGGCTTAAGTTATCAATGGCAACCGCGTTTTGCTAAAGGTCTTACTTTATCGGCGGGTGTAGACAATATTTTTGATCAATACTATCAAGATTATGATGGCAGTACTTTGGTGCCAGCAATCGGTAGAAGTATTTATGCTCAGCTTAGCTATCGTTTTTAGGTAAATACATGTTTGAAGGTTATTTAAAACTTATTGTGGCAGCTCTAGGTTCATTTGCAGTGAATTTAGCGATATTAGGCGTTTTAAGCTCAAATTCCCTTACAAAGTGGCAACTTGGCGAAAGCCAATTACAGTCACAGCAACTTAAGCAAATATTACAAAGCATCACGCTTTCACAAGAGTCTCAAGCAAAAGTACAAAAAAACTTATCACAACCACCACAAGAGCTAAAGCTTGCAAATACGTCAATAGATAAGCAGAAATTAGATGAAAAGATTATAGCTACGACAAAAACAAAAAAAGAAACTAAGCTCCATCATAGTGATTATAAAAAAATGAAAGAACATGCACTCAAACAACATGAAGAATCAGTAAAAACTCAGCAAGCAGTGGTTGAAATTACACGACAGCCTAAGCTTGCTTATACCCCACCTAAATTAAATTACCCAATTACTGCAATTAACAATAATGAACAAGGAAAGGTAAAAATTGAGGCCAACATTACAATAACAGGTGCAGTTGGAGAGTTGAAAATTATTCAATCAAGTGGTTTTCAAGCATTAGATCAAGCAGCAATTAAGTGGTTTAAAAAGTTAAAATTTACCCCTGCATTAAGTCAAGGCAAAGTGGTATCTACAAAAGTGGTGCAGGTAGTTTCATTTAACTTACAGGAGCAAATAGGTGGATAAGAAATTCTGGTTAATTATGATTGGTCTTTGGTTGAGTACATTTAGTGCGTATGCCAGTAAAGTGGTTACAATTGGTCCAAGTGCAAGTTCAATTGCAGTGGCATTAGGCGAAAAAAGTATAGTTGGTGCTGATAGCGAAAGTATTGAGTTTATAGGTAATAAACAATCAAGAAATTCTGAGCTTATGGAAAATGTAGGAAAGGTAAAAGATATTGGTTACATGCGTGCTTTAACGATTGAGGGTATTGTCAGCTTACAGCCAAATTTAGTTATTGCAGATGCAGCAGCTTCTCCTATTTCAGTTATTAAGCGTTTGAGTAACTTTAACATAGAGGTTATTAGTCTTAAGGAAGTTAAGGGTTTATCAGATGTAAAAGCAAATATTACTATGGTTGCAAAGGCATTAGCCAAACACACAGAAGCTAGGGTTATATTAGAAGAAATGGATCAAAAATTACAGTCAGCAATTAAAATTATTGATCAATATAAGCCAAAAAAGGTGCTCGTTTTATTACAAATAGCCGCAAGTAATGTCTACATGTTGGGCACAGATACACAAAGTAATCGTTGGCTAAGTTTAATTGGTGCACAAAACATACTGTCATTTAAAGGGATGCGTCCAGCATCTAAAGAGGGGTTAATGATATTAAAACCAGACGTTGTTATTGTTGCTCAAGCTATAAATAACATGCCGTTGCCATATGCTGAAATACTAGAATATTTACATAAACAAAATCAAACAAAAATCACTACTATTCATGCTGCAAGCTTAGATAATTTTGGTGCATCTTTTGGGGATACAGTTTTACAACTTGCCAAGAAGGTATATGAGGCATGAATCAAGTAAGTCACCAGTCAATAATAAATGCACAAAAGCTTTTTCAAGTACAGCGAAATAAATACCGATTATGGATAATAGCTTTGTTATTGTTACTCGCTATGTCTGCATTTTTATCCATTCAATTTGGTGCTTTTCATATCAGTTGGATACAAGTATTTGACACAAATAGTCTGATGCAGAAAGTTATCGTTGAGCTACGATTACCGCGTTTGTTAGCAACAATGGTAATCGGTGCGGCGTTAGCATTATCAGGTGTAACCATGCAGGGGTTATTTCGTAATCCTTTAGCTGACCCAGCACTATTAGGAATGACCAGTGGTGCATCGTTATTTGCAATTTTATTTTTGCTATTGGCTTCAAGTATCACTCAAACAGTTTTTTTAGTGACATGGGGATTAGGCTTGAGTGCCTTTGCTGGAAGCTTAGTTGTGACTTTTTTAACATATTTACTATCTGTGACAAAGGGACAAAGTAACCTTGGTCTTTTGGTATTGGCAGGAGTGGCAATTAATGCTTTATGTGGCGCATTAATTGGTGTGATGATTTATTTGTCAGATGATAGCATTTTACGTAGCATTACTTTTTGGAGTATGGGGAGTTTGGCTAATATTGACTGGGGACAGGTCATGTTCTTAGTCCCTTGTGTGATTATGAGTGTTTTCCTACTTTCCAATACGGCTAAATATCTTAATGCAATGATTGCTGGAGAAAGCTTTGCACGTATGTTAGGCGTAAATATTCAAAAGCAGAAATTTAAAAGTATTATTGCCATTGCACTATTGGTAGGCAGTAGCACTGCTGTTGCAGGTCCGATTGCTTTTGTAGGTCTGGTTGTGCCTCATATCGTACGTTTTTTAATCGGAGTTGAACACAAGCATTTAATGCTATTAGCTAGTATTTTTGGTGCATTATTATTGACTGTTGCCGATGTTTTATCACGTACGGTTTTGGCGCCTGCAGAGTTACCGATTGGATTGATGACAGCTTTAATTGGTGCACCTTATTTTATTTATCTGTTGTTTAGTCAGAAAGTACAAAGAGGTAGTTAACATGTTGGTACTAAATGAGGTTAGCCTTAAGCTTGGGAATAAAGTGATATTACATGATATTTCAATGACAGTGGCAAAAGGACAGATTACAGGTATTTTAGGTGCAAATGGTGCAGGAAAATCAACTTTACTAAAAGTAATCACAGGAGAGTATCCCCATTACCTTGGTCAGATTATGATAGATGGCGAATGTCTGTCTCAAATGCCAAGAATAACACTTAGCCAGAAAATGGCGTTTGTCAGTCAACATGAGCAGGTACTAGGAGACATTAAGGTTATTGATTATGTGTTATTGGGTAGATTAGCTTATTGTAATGGTGATTTCAAAGAAAAAGACTATGCCAAGGCAATGAAAGCCTTGTCATTACTAGACAGTAGCTGTTTTTGCACTAAAAATTATATGCAATTATCTGGAGGTGAGCGTCAGCGTGTACAGCTTGCTCGTGCACTGGTACAACTTAGTCAAGAGAATTCTGAGTATGAAGGTTATTTGCTTTTAGATGAATACAGTGCGCACATGGATATTTATTATCAACGTCAAACCTTAAATATTCTGTCAAATCTTGCTAAAAAATATGAACTTGGTGTACTTGTTATAGGGCATGACTTAAATATTGCTCTTCAATACTATCAGGAAAGTGTGCTACTAAAAAATGGGCAGATGCTGGGTTTTAATAAAACGGAGAATTTATTAGTATCAAATTATATTTATCAAGCATTCCAAACACAGGCTGAGCTTATTGAATTAAAGAACAAAAATAGTAAAGTGATTGTGTTGTCTTAAAACCATAAGCGCTCTTCTCTCTTTAAGTAGTTCAAGGTGTACTTTAATCCATCAAAAAGGTTGCTTATACTTGAAATCTCATGTGGTTTCCACCACTTGAAATTTGGAGATTTTGAATTTAGTAAAGACCATATACATTAACAGCAAAACAAATAATGCGATAAAAGAAAATAACGCAATTGCAATGTTTGGTGTCACCAGCAAAAATAGTCCCCCAAATAAGGCGTAGCCTAGAGAAGTCAACGTTATCTCAAGCATCCAAATTACGGAGGTTACGGTTGCTCTAATCTCATTTGGTAAAGAATGTTGGATGTAATCAGCAAATAGAATAATTGCTATTTCTGGAATAACCATTGCCATAATAAAAAGACATATAGCCAAGCTCAGCGATGGCACAATATTTAAAAGCAAGACTACCCATAAAAGTATGACTGTAACATAACTAACTGTAGAGAAAGAAAACAGGCGCGTAATCCTATGCGCGACAACTACTGCAACACCTGATGTGGCTGTGATGATAGCAAATAGCGTACTAATACCCGCAACAGACATGCCATACCAGTTAAACAGTTCCTGAGCAAAAACAAAGTAAGGGGTTATGACGCCTTGCAGACAAGCAAAAGCAAATGCAAGAATAGCGAGCGGCGCATTAGATTTTTCACATAGAAAAGTTTTAAACTGTTGAGCGTTTTTAAGGATACTCATCTCAGAAGTAATTTCTTGTGCTATATTCTTTTCTTTTTTTATATCGCTTACTAAACCTAGGCATATGGCACCTAGAACCATGAATACAGCATAGCTTAAATAAACCGCTTCCCAAGAAATAGACTGCAAGAATCCGCCAATAAATATGGCGACTGCTAAAGAAATGTACTCAATTGCCCTCACTTGCCCTAAAAGTCTGATATGTAAATGGGTTTGATTAAGAGATTTTAATTTAGCAAAAAAGAAGGATTGTGGAACACTTACCATAATTGCAAACATCGCTCCCTTTAATGCGAAAATGATAGCAAAAATCATAAAGCCGCCAAGCATAATTTGTAATACAGCATCTAATGACATCATGAAAAGCGCCAATAACATGACCTTGCGATAACCAAATCTATCCGCAAGCAATCCCATCGGTATACTTATGAGTATATTACCCACATAGAATATAATTTGTAATATCCCAATTTGAGCGGTGTCAAAGTCCTTATAGAGCAAGAACAATACGAAAATCCCTCGATCAAAGCTCGCAGTAGAAAATGCTCGAGATAGGTAATATGGCACAATCCAGTTTAAATTCTTCATTCATCTACCCTTGTGTAAGTATTTAGCAAAATAATGCATGTTGTCTGGCATAACGTATGAGATTATTGTTGTTGATTCACTGTCAACAACCTTTAAAAAATGATTAGCTGCTAGTTTTAGAATAAGATTAATATCTCGTTTCTCTGCGGTTATATTGGCTATCTGGCATAAGAAGCTAATATAATTTAGCTCTTTTTGGATATAGACGTTCTCTGCTACTTGCAAGAATTTCTGTTTTTTAGCATATGAAAGTTGATTGAAGTAATTTATAACCTCACTTTCACTATAGTGATGCATTTAAATTACCTCCATCCACCTGATAGCTGTCGTAATTCTTAATAATATTTGATGGCGTCATAAATTCTATTATCATCTCCTTTTTGAGGCAGCAAACTATAACATTTATGCGCAAGACTCTGCTCATTTGTCTTTAACACAAGGCATTTGGAATGTAAAATACTTATGTAGTTTTTTTGGTTCACAGAACCTAGATAAAAGGTGAAAATTTTAAAGTGAGAAGATCTGTATTCTGGGTGGTGAGAGTTATACTATTTATAGGGAGTTCTATTATGTTAATGAATGCTGCTAATGCTGAACTAATTGTGCTTGCATCACCACCTGAGTATGATGATTATTATAGAAAAGTTGAAAAAGACATCATTGAGTTTCAGATTAACTATGCGCAGAAGATTATTGCCAATGGTGATCAGGTATTAATTTTGAGTTCAGATAGACTTTATCAGGTTTATATAGATACATTAGGTAAAAATCATGTGTTAAATTATCCTATGCAAGATATATGGATGAGAGATTTTACACTTACTAACCCTATTCAACCTGTTATGTTTCGTTATAGCGCAGCAGGACAAGGGGGTGGGAAATTAGGTCAAAAGTTAGCAGATTCGGTACAAGCAGGCTTTTATCGGTTGGTTGAGTCTATAGGCGTTGCTTTTAAAAAGACAGATTTAATTAATGATGGGGGTAATTTTGTCGATGATTACGCAGGTAATGTAGTGTTAAGTGATAAATTTTTACGTGATAATAAACTTTCAGCACAAGAAGCAAAAGATAAATTAAGAGTATTAACAGATGCTAAAAATATTGCATTTATTGAAGCAGATGAACAAGGGGGTTTAGAACATGCTGATGGTATTGTTAGTTTTATTGATGAAAATACCTTAGTGATCAATAGTTACCCACAAGATCAGGCTTATGCAGAACAATTAAAGCAAGCTCTAAAGCAGTCTTTGCCAAATGTTAAGCTCTATGAGATAATCACGGCTTATAATTACTCAAATATCTATGATAAGCACTTTGGTTCAGCTTGTGGTTTGTATACGAATATGTTAGTAACTAAACAGCATATCTACTTTCCACAGTTTGGAATTCCTGAGGATAAAATTGCTTTAAAGCAAATACTTGCGATTACAACCAAAAAAGTTATTCCAGTTGACTCTTATGAAATTTGTAAAATGGGAGGAAGTGTGCGTTGCATGTCTTTGCAACTCAGAGGGGATAGTGCAGAGAAGTTAATTACGTTTGCCCAGAACGACAAACAAAAAAAGGATAAACTGCAATAATGTTATTTGGATCATGCTTAAGGCAAATGATTAAAGCCTGTTTACGTTTAACAGCACTAATTCCTTTTTCTTGAAAAATAATTTTTAATTTTTGACTGTGATTGCGCCCTATCGGTTGGCAGCGATCATGAGGTTCGCGATTACGTATAAGGAGTACTTCTTTTGGCATATTAAAACTTGGGTTTTGGAGTTTAAGCCAGCTAAATATTTCATCTCTACTTGACTTGTGATTGAGGTTGATATCATTCATCTTAGCTGTAATAAACAATCGCTTATTTTCAATGTGAAGCATATGATCACTGAGTTCAAAGTGCCAATTACTACAGGCTTTGCTGATTCCAAGGCAAACTTGCTCAAGTTGTTCAAATGAAACGTGGCAATTTAATTCATCAAGCCAGAGTTTAACCATATGCTTTTGTTGTAATATAGGGTAAGTGTGCAGATGATTAAGGTTAATATGATTTTTATCAACACGCACAGTATCTAAAAGAGGATATAAGAAACTTTGTATTAATTGATGTGCCTCAGCACAAAGCTTTGCACTCCTAGTCAACGTTATCGTTGCACTTTCTGTAATGTTACAAAGCTTAGGCATAATTATATGACGAATGGCATTTCGTCTTAAATTTATATTGTCATTGCTTTCATCATTAATCCATTTTAGACCATGCTTTATACAGAATTTATGTAGAACATGCTTAGTCAAATGTAAAAAAGGACGAATTAAATGTCCATTAGCAAAAGCTTGTTGTGGTGCAATCGATGCTAAACCTTTAACACCACTACCACGAAGTGCATTTAGTAAAAATGTTTCGGCTTGATCTTCAATATGGTGACCAGTGACAAGCAAGCTATTAGGGTTAAGAGATAAAACTTCTTGAAAGAAAGTATAACGCTTATTACGAGCCCAGCTTTCGATATTGCTTTTATTATTAGGAGGAGTAAGTTTGTGACTGATGAAATCAATATTTAAAGCATAAGCTTGATTTTGGCAATGTATAAACCAATTATCAGCATTAGGGCTTAAGCCATGATGGATATGAATGGCATGTACAGAAACTTCTGACGCTAATTGTGAGCATAGGTATAAAAGTGCACTAGAATCTATCCCACCACTATAAGCAACATATAGGTGTTGGCTATCATATTGAATAATGTAAGTTCGAATATTAGTAAGTGCGGTATTCATGTTTTAAAATAAGACACGTGAGCGAATAGTACCGTCAATCGCTTTTAATTGTTGCACGAGTACACGTGAAGTATCCTCAATACTATTAATATCTATAACCACATAACCAATATTATTAAGTGTTCTTAAAAATTGTCCTTCAACGTTAATGTTATGGTCAGAAAAAACACGGTTGATTGCACGCATCGTGCCTGGTTTATTCTCATGGATATGCAAGATTCTATGGACGTTTGCTTGTGTGGGTAAAGAAAGCTCAGGGAAATTCACTGCTGAAATAGTTGAGCCGTTGTCACTATATTTAATAAGCTTATCAGCAACTTCAAGACCTATGTTTTGTTGGGCTTCCAGTGTGCTACCTCCAATATGAGGTGTTAAAAATACGTTATTTAACCCAATAAGTTCACTTTCAAATAATTCTCCATTCTTAGAAGGCTCTTTAGGAAAAACATCGATTCCAGCACCTTTTAAATGTGCTGACTTAAGTGCATCAGAAAGTGCTTTAATATCCACAACGTTACCACGTGAAGCATTAATAAGAACACTTCCTTCCTTCATCAAGCTTAGCTCTTTTTGACCAATCATGTTTTGTGTGCTAGGTGTATCAGGCACATGAAGTGTGACGATATCAGATTGTTTTAATAAGTCAAAAATGCTAGCACATGCTTTGGCATTGCCTAATGGGAGCTTGTTTTCAATATCATAAAAAAGGATATTCAATCCCAAATTTTCAGCGAGTACGCTTACTTGAGATCCGATGTGCCCATAACCGATAATACCAAGTGTTTTCCCACGCACCTCATGTGCACCAGCTGTTGATTTTAGCCAATTTTGACGGTGCATTTGGATGTTTTTATCTATAGCGTTACGATAAAGTAAAATCATTTGACCGATTACAAGCTCAGCGACACTACGTGTATTTGAGAAAGGAGCATTGAAAACTGGAATGCCTAAAATTTGTGCAGCATCTAAATCTACTTGGTTAGTGCCAATACAAAAACAACCAATAGCGATCAGGTGAGAGCATGCTTTAAGTACTTTTTCGCTTAATTGTGTACGTGATCGTATTCCCACAACTTTAATATCTTGTAAAGCGATAATGAGTGCATCGTCATCTAGTGCATGTGGGAGCGTTTGTACGTTGTTGTAACCTGCTTGAATAAAAGCGTTTTGCGCTTGTTCATGGATGCCTTCAAGTAGAAGAACTTTAATAGCAGCTTTATTTAAAGAGGTCATTTGTTGTGTCATTATACGGCAACCTGAGCTTTTATTGTGGGATGGAATTGATAGTTTACGACCTCAAAATCATTAAACTCATAGCTAAAAATAGACTCAGGTTTACGATTGATAGAAAGCGTTGGTAATCGAAAAGGGTTACGTGAAAGTTGTTCTTGTATTTGTTCATGATGATTACTGTAAATATGGCAATCACCACCCGACCAGATAAACTCGCCAATTTCTAAATTACATTGTTGTGCAACCATATATGTTAATAAGGCATATGAAGCAATATTAAATGGCACACCTAAAAACGCATCAGCCGAGCGTTGAGTGAGCATACACGAAAGTTTATTATTTGCGACATAAAATTGAAACAAAGTGTGACAAGGTGGCAATGCTGCTTTTCCCTTTTTAACGTTTTGTTGAGGCGAGAGGGATTCGTCTGGTAAAACCGCAGGATTCCAACTATTTACAATAATACGCCTTGAGTCTGGACGAAATTTGATTAGATCAATGGCTTGTTGAATTTGATCTATTGTCTCTCCTGTAGGCGTTTGCCAGCTACGCCATTGTTTGCCATAAATAGGACCAAGGTCTCCGGTTTCCAGCGCCCACTCATTCCAAATGCGTACGCCGTGCTCAAGAAGGTAATTGTTGTTGGTATCGCCTTTTAAAAACCATAAAAGCTCATAAACTACACTTTTAAAATGGACTTTTTTGGTGGTGACAAGCGGAAAACCTTTTGTTAAATCAAAGCGCATCTGATAGCCAAAAATGCTTTTAGTACCTGTGCCTGTGCGATCTGTTTTAACTATGCCATGGCTATTTATATAACGTAGAAAGTCAAGGTATTGTTGCATCGTCACTCCTTATGGATTTGAGTAGATTTCTTATTTTGCATCGAAAGATATAGTAAGATTAAAAGCCCAGAAATAATCATAGGTGAAGATAATAATTGTCCCATCGTCATCCAGTCAAATAGCATATAACCCATTTGTGAATCAGGTTGACGGAAAAACTCAGCAATGAATCTAAAGAGTCCATACCATACCAAGAAATTTGCTGAGATAAACAAACGAGGTCGTCTCTTACGTGATAAAAACCATAAAATAACAAACAATACCACTCCTTCTAATGCAAACTCCAATAACTGGGAAGGATAACGTGGCAAAGGACCGCCATTTGGAAAAATCATTCCAATCGGGGAATCTGTTACACGCCCCCAAAGCTCACCATTTATAAAATTACCCAATCGTCCAGCACCTAGTCCAATCGGCACCATAGGAGCAATAAAATCAAGAATATCAAAAACATTACATTTATGTTTGCGGCAAAATAAGGAGATTGCAAGAATCACTCCGATTAAACCACCATGAAATGCCATGCCACCATCCCAGACTTTAAAAATAACCCAAGGTGCACTGATGAAATTAGATAAATCATAAAAAACCATATAGCCAAGGCGTCCGCCTACGATAACGCCCAAAGCTGCATAAAAAATCATATCAGAAACTTGGTCTTTATTAATCGGACTATATGGTTTTTTGCAACGGATAAGTGAAAGAGCCCACGCCCCAGCAAAGCCCACAAGATACATAATGCCATACCAGTGTACTTTAATTGGACCAAGTGAAAATGCAACGGGGTCAATTTGTGGATAAATCAACATTTAGAAATTTTTTTATACTTTGAGTGAAGTGGCATTATTATATACCTATCACAAACCATTTTACAGATTTTATCACTTTGAATTATGCACTTTGGTTTTTGTTATGGTTATTGCAAATGATAAAGTTCGTACATCTCTTTTGCATGCTGTAAGGTTTTATCGGTCATCTCAACACCACCAATGATGCGAGCAGTTTCGTGAATTCGCTGATTTTTATCAAGCTCAATGATTTCAGAAACCGTATGATCTTTGAGGTGTTTTTTAACAATATGAAGTTGTTGATCGCCTTGAATGGACACCTGTGCTTGATGAGTGATACAGAGAATTTGGGCATTTTGTGAAACCTGTTTTAATAGTTTGCCAACGATCTCAGCAGTGCCACCACTAATTCCTACATCTACTTCATCAAAAATAATAGTAGGAGGTGCTATTTTTTTAGAAGAAACGACGTGAATAGCTAAACCAATACGACTTAATTCTCCACCTGAAGCGACTTTGTCAATTACAGCAGCTTGTTGTCCTGTGTTAAAGTTAATCAAAAATTCGCAGTGGTCTATCCCTGTCGCCTGCTGTGTTTTGCTTGGTGTGAGTTTGACATAAAATTCGCCTTTAGGAATATTAAGCTTATGAATATGTGTTTCAATCTCTTTAGCAAATGCTTTAGCTGCTATTTGACGCTTGTTACTTAGGTCTTTGGCCAGGTTAAGATAACTTTGTTGCAGCACATCTTTTTGTGCGATTAATTCTTTTAGCTTTTGTTCACTTTGATCGTGAAGGGATAAGCTTTGTTCAAGTTCTGCGATATGTTGATATAATAATTTCGGTTCGACTTTATGTTTACGAGCAAGCTTATAAATATGATCGAGTCTTTGCTCAACCTCATAGAGCTTCTCAGGATTGACTTCCAACTGATTAAGAATTGATTTTGCTTCTTGATCACATTCTTGGAGATAGACTTTAGCTTGTGTAAGTAGTTCTAATATGTTTTTGAACTGTGGCTGTTCACTATAAGAATATAGGCTATTTAATAGGTGATCTATCATACTTAATAAACTTTGTTCACTGTCATTTACAATATCGCTTATCTGCGCAATAGCTTGAATTTGTCCTTTAGCATTAGCTAGTTGCTTGTGATCACTATCTAATTGCTGAAGTTCATCTTCTTTCAATTCAAGTTGTTTAAGTTCATCATATTGATACTGCATCAAGACCAAAGCTATTTTTTCCTTAGCAATTTTCTCTTCTTCGTCAGTGATAGCATGAGTAAGCTCAGTTAGAGTTTTATAAGTTTGTGAAAGTGACTCAATTTCATTGATAAGACCTGCATAAGTGTCTAAACGTAAGAGTTGATTAGCTGATTCAAGTAAACTGTGATGCGCATTTTGACCATAAATACTAATAAGGTACGGGCTTAATGTTTTGAGTTGGTTTAACGTGACTGGAGCACCATTAATAAAAGCACGGTTTTTACCATCATGATGGATAATGCGCCGTAAAATACATTCACTGCCTTCATTGAGTTCCAATTCTTCTAGAAAACGTATTGCTTCAGGAATATCTTTAATAATAAAAATAGCGGAGATTTCACAAGGTTCACTCTGAGGATAATTCGATTTGTCAACTCTTGCACCTAGCACAATATTAAGTGCATCTAACAAGATTGACTTTCCAGCACCAGTTTCTCCGGTAATAGTGGTCATGCCTTGTTTAAAATGGATTTCAGTGCTTTTGATGATGGCAAAATTTTTAATACTCAAAAAACTTAGCATAGGCTCTTTCGTATCAAACACAGTGTACCAAAAATTTAACATATCTTAAGGCAAAAATCTTTTAAAATATCATTGAGGGGTGTGGGTTTGATAATTCTAAATTATTATAAGAGGTATGATAAAAACTGTGCTGCAAGTTGCATTGCACTCTAGTGCAATGTGGGAAGTGTCATGTAAACTAAAGCAACATAAATATGTAAGAATTTATTATAATGCCTAACATCACTCTTTTTGATCTTGACCATACTCTTATTTCTGTTGACTGCTCTAATGAGTGGACAAAATATCTCTGTCAACAAAACTTTGTGAATAACCCAAAAGCTTATATGGCAACTAAAAATGCCTATGCCCGCGCTTATCTTGAAGGTCAAGTTGATATGCTTGGCTTTTCTCGTTTTATATTGCAACCGCTGATTGGCTATAGCAGTGATGACTTGCAAAAAATATTTAATAATTTTGCCGAATATATTGTCAATGAATGTACTTATCCTGAGGCATATCATACCATCCAAAAGAGTATAGCTCAAGGTGGTAAAATTCTACTTATTTCAGCCAGTATAATTGACATTGTTCGTCCAATTGGTTTATTGCTTGGGTTTGAAGAAGATAATATTATTGGTGTACAAAGCATCAAGGAAAATGGGGTAATCACAGGAGAAGTGCTTGAGCCTCTGAGCTTTGCTGAAGGGAAAGTTTATCATTATCAGCAATGGCTTGCTCAACAACAAAAACTATTTAAAAACAGCATATTTTATTCTGACTCAATTAACGATGCACCATTACTAGAAATTGTTGATCAAGCTATTTGCATTAATCCAGATCCTAAGCTTAAAAAACTTGCACTCAAGAATGGTTGGGAAATCAAAATCTGGCAGATGAAAAATGCAATAGAATTTCTTTAGTTTTACAGTTTGAGATTTATTTTTGATAATCTTATTTTTTGTGGTATTGTTTCGTTTTGTAGGATGACTATATTATGGACTTTAATAGTATTAATCAAGAAGGAATACCTGTAGGAGGGAAGGAAATGAAATTGTTAATTATAGGGAATGGTGTTTTGGCGTCTATGGTAACAAAAATGTTAAGTTGGACGTTGCTAGAGCCTAAGCAAGTTGAAATTATCATTGGAACTAGAAATAGTCTTAGAGGAAAGCAACTGGTAAATCTTGCCTCATTGTCTTCACTTAATCTGAATAATCATATAACTATACGTCATGTAAATATTGATCTAGACAATGTTGAAGAAACATCGTGCACGCTAAAAGAACTCAACCCTGATATAATCTTTAATACAGCAACTATGCAGTCTTATTGGGTAATTTCAAGTCTCCCAGAGCCAATTTACAAAGCGCTTTCTTTAGCTGGTATTGGACCGTGGATTCCTATGCATCTTGCGCCTGTTTATAAGTTAATGAAGGCATATAAACAAAGTGGAATCAAAGGTATTGTGATTAACTCAGCATTTCCAGATGCTATAAATCCGGCTTTAAAAACACTTGGACTCTCCCCTGATATTGGAATAGGTAATGTTGCCAATATAGTTCCTGCCATACAATCTGCTATTGCATTAAAACATGAGATCAATGTACATGAAGTGCACGTAAAGATGGTTTGCCACCATGCAGTCAGCAATGCTATTCCATCACAAGGACAATCTAAAGCCCCATACATACTGGAAGCAAGAGATAGAAATGGAGAGGATCTTTTAGTTGGGATCTCTCATGATGATATTTTTAATTTAGTGAAAACAGAGCTTACTCGCCCACGTGGAAAAGATGGAATGTGGATTACTGCTTCTTCAGCAGCCAGGTTAATACAGGCCTTTACTAATAAGGAATTTACTTCAGTTCATGCGCCAGGACCTATGGGGTTAATTGGAGGCTATCCATTGCAAATAAAAGCTGGACAATATCAATTTGACCTCCCAGAAGATGTTACTCTAGAGCAAGCCATACAAATCAATAAACTTGGTCAGCAATTTGATGGTATTCAAGAAATTACGGAGGATGGGAGAGTCATTCTCATGGATGCCTCTGTCGAGATTGTGCACTCTGTTTTGGGTTATTATTGCAAGAACATTGATACTAAAAATATTGAGGTACATGCTTGGGAGTTAGCTTCACGCTATAAGAAGTTCGCTGAAAAATGGGAGTTAATTCATGCTTAAGCATCTCACTGAAGCAAGAAAAATACTGGGCGGGATTAATGACTCTGAACTAAAATTATATCCTTCAATGTTTGATAAGGATATCGTTTCTTTGGCGCATGGTGACGGGATAAGAAGACCTCATCCTGATGTCCTTACTAAAGGAATTGTGTCGTTATTAGATTCTGTAAATGGCTCTTTGGATGATTATTTGTACTTGCAAGAACATGATGAATTAAAGCACAATATTTTCTCAGATTTTATTGAAGATGGTATTGATCAAGATATTGCAAAAAATATTGCAATTGATTTTGGATCTTCAACGCTTATTTGTTCGATTCTACAAATTTTAAAACAAAAGCTTGGTTCCCTTCATTTTGTCATACCAACCTCTTATTACCACAATGTTCCTAAATGGTTTTCATTGTATGGAGGTAATCTAAATCATTTATATACCAAGTTAGATAGCGATTATAAATTAACAGCAGAAGAGTTAATCCTTTATCTTAATGAGAATAAACAAATAAATGGACTTTTCCTGCAAAATCCTACCCATAGCGGAGCGATATATACGAAGTGTGAATTGAAAAAACTTGCTCAAGTTGCTTATGATTATCAGATTTGGGTTATCGTTGATAGCGTATTTTCAGGTACAGAATTTGATTTTTCCAACAGAACGCCTCAACTAGAAGCTTTCAAAGAGTATGCTGACAAAGTTATTACCGTTAAGAGCGCTTCTAAGCGATTTAACCTAGCAAATTTACGCATAGGATGGTGTTGTGGGTCGCGGGAAATAATTTCTGAGATCAACTCATTTATTATCAGTCGTTCTGCCACTATCCCCAAAATACTGGGTGATATGGTGTCTGCGGCTTTTTGCATTCCAAAGAGCTATTTTGAAGAAAATAGCGTTGAATGCAAAAAAAGGGTGGGAATTATAAATATGTTGGTAAAAGAGATAAACCATAGCCTGAAAGAAGAATTAGTTTCAGTTTTGCATCAACCAGAATCAGGACATGGCATTGTACTGTGTTTTGATCAATTACTCGCAAAAAAGAAGGTCAAAGCATTGTCTATAAGAAATAGCCTTGATTTTTCAAGTTACGCATTAAGGAATTTCAAATTAGCGCTATCTCCGGCTATTACAATGGGATTTGATAAAATCAAAATTAGAGTGGCATATTCGTCAGTTGGGCTGAAAAAAACATATTTGGCTCAACAGAAAACTGAGCTCCAACTTAGCAAAAGAATTCTAAATGGGACAGACTTGATCGAACACCATACTTATTCAGGCAAACTTGACTTAAGTGGTTTTCATGAAGGAAGAAAGCTATTAACAAGAGCCTTTGAGAATGAGCTAACAGCCTGCTTAAAGAGTTTAATTTAATCACCACTTTTAAAGTTATATAGTGTAACTTGATTTTAAAAAGCTAACTAGAAGGAGAAAAAAATGTCATGTATTTACCTATTGGAGAGCAATATGGCAGGGAATGCAGCTATAGCAACTAGTGAAGCGAAAAAGCTTGGTTACAAAGTGAAATTCATCTGTACTAACATGACAGAATATGCTGATGCAGTTATTAATCCATGCACTTTTGCTGATGAGGTTCATGAAGTTAATACCTATGATATTACAAAGCTGCTTCATTTTTTTGAGGATGAAAAGGAATCTGAAAAGATAGAGGTTATTGTTGCTTTTGATGATTTTCGGATTGTTCAGGCAGCTATTTTAAATGCTAAATATACTCATAAAGGTGCTACTTTGGAGTCAATACTTGCCTGCCGTTTTAAAGATATAATGCGAAAAGCTGTTAGCCACCTTAAACAATCAGTGGCATATGAGGTCATTGACTTTAAACAAAAATACGACTCTAGTCCAATTGGTTATCCTTGTGTCGTTAAGCCAAATGATGAAAGTGGAAGTGTTGGGGTGAAAATTTGTCACAGCAATGAAGAGTTTATCGAGGCTGTCAATAATATTTATCAGCTCACTTCACCAAATTGTAGAGGGTATCAGATTGCGACAAAAATCCTCGTTGAAGAGTATATTCCAGGTGATGAGTATAGTGCAGAAATGGTTTGGAATCCTGATTTAAATGAGTGGTTATTATTGGGAGTGACAAAGAAATTTGTTTCTCCTCCTCCATATTGCGTTGAAGTTGGGCATATTTTCCCATTTGGAGATGCTCAATTTGAAAAAGAGGTTGAATTGCAGCTAAAAGAAGTGCTTGCAACAATAGGTTTTAAAAATAGCTTTGCCCATGTAGAGTTTAAAGTTATAGGTGGTGTTCTAAAATTAATAGAAATCAATCCTCGAGTTGGTGGGGATCAGATTCCTGAGCTGATGAAACTCGCCAAACACATAGATCCTATCGCATTATATCTACGCGCATCCCTTGGAATTAGGTTTGAAGCATTGGAGTTAGACAAAAAGCAACAGCAAAGTGAAGGAAAAACTTATGCCGCCATTTGCTTTTTATTTTCAACTAAAGAAGGAGAGGTGAGTCAACTTAAAATTGGCAGCAACTTTGAGCACAGTCATAAAACTCACCTTGCCCAACTTCCAAAGAAAATAAAAGGGTTAACCAGTACAGAAGATCGTTTGGGTTTTGTAATACAAACTTTTAGCTCCACATCACAGGCGATTAATTTTATTGAAAGCACATCACAAAAAATTGCAGTAGAGGTGTATGCAGATGAATAAAATTGCATTTATTGGCAGTAATGAGCTGTTACTGGATCGAGCGAAACAATTAAAGCTTTCAGTTGTTTTGATTCATAAAGCACAAGAAGTTACTGATAGATCACGTGCTTTGGCTGATCAGTGTTTGTTACTTGACTATGGAGACCATAATAATCTTGATTGCATGGTTTCCTTTCTGAAACATCATAAAGTTCAAGCCATTGTTACCTTAAGGGAAGATGCCCTTATTAGTGCTGCTTTGCTTAATAAAGAGTTGGGATTAGGTTGGGAAAACGAGTTAGTGATTACTCAAAAATTAAAAGATAAAGTTGCTATGCGCGAGTTTATAGCAACAAAACCCTATAGCGTTCCATTTTGTTCCATCACCCACCGTAAGGAGTTGATTGATTTTTATAACCAAATCAAAGCCCCGATTATTACCAAGCCTAAGAGTGGTGTGGGTAGTCAGAATGTTTCTAAAGTTGAATCTTGGAGTGACATAGCACAAATTGATTGTTCATCGCCTTTGATTGCGGAAAAATTTATTCATGGAATTGAATATTCCGTTGAGAGTTTCTCATGTAATACCCAGCATAATATTCTAGCAATTACTAAAAAGATGCTTTACCAAACTGCTGATAGTAAGTTTGTCGAGCAAAGGCATATTATTGGAGAGGAAATTCCTGCAAACGTTAATGCGCTAATTCATGACACAGTTATTCAGTTTTTGTGTGATATGAACGTAGAAAATGGAGCATATCATACAGAAGTTATCGTTGATGGTGGTAGTTGCTTTATCATCGAATCTCATAACCGCGTTGGTGGGGATAGCATCCCTGATCTTGTATATTTAAAGACAGGAATAGACTTGTATGAGTTAACTATCAGACAGCGTATGCGCTTAAGCTTGCCTTCATTAAAAGTTTCACCAAACACTATAGTGTGTTCTACAAACTTTTTTAACCCAACTTTGCATAAGGTCAAATGTGTTATTGGTCAAGAGCGTATGAGAATAAACCCACATGTTGCAAGTTATGAAATACGAGCAGCTATTTTTGAGACTCCGCAACTTGGGAGCTCATCTTATGATAGACCTGGTTTTTTTATTGCCTTTGCAAATAATCCTAAGACACATAACGATGTGGTTGATGGTATTTATCAGAACGTAAAATTTGAGTATGAATAAAATGAGGCAGATTTCTTTGAGGCAATCATTAAGGCGGTTAAATCCTAATTTTTCAAAAAATAACTATTTATTACTTATTGTTATGATGCTTTCATGTGTTGGGATGTTCGCTTTTTTTCCATATGTTGTTGTTGAACTTCCTATTTTTAGCGGAATATCCGTTAATGATATTGGTTTTTTAATGCTTATTGGGATGATTGTTGGGAATTTTTCCGCCTACATTCTGGTAAATTTATTGCCAAGCAAGGCGTCAAAAAAAGGGTTTTTTCTGACAATTATTCTTTTGGGCGTTGCCATTGTATTTTGTTATCTTAGCTCTTTATTTTTACAGGTAGCATATATTTTAATTCTTCTATGCTTACTGCTTTATCGTTTCAGTCTCGGCATATACTTTACTTATTCCAGAGTATTACAACTTGAGTACTTAGTGAATCAAAGCGATACAACTAAGCTTTTTGCCTATATTAAAATGGTTAATAGTTTAGGTGGAGCCATGGGACCTCTTATTGGTGCGTTAATGCTAAAATTAGCAGGCTTTCAAGGAGTTCTATTTTTTTCCTTGTTATGTTTTTTGATTTCAGCATGCTTGGTGGTAAGAGTTATTTCAACACCTACTACAACCAAAAAAACTGAACGCCAACCAATGCTTTTGTCATTTAGAGTCAATAAAAAGACTTTATTGATTGGCATTGCAAGTTTCTTTCATTTTATCTTTGAAGCACAAATATATACTTATTTTACGCTGATGATTAAGCAAAATTATCACGAATATACAGCTGTTATTTCGAGTATTTTTACTTTGAATTCTATCTTGCTTATTTTTATGACAATCAAGGTTATTAACCTTGTTGCAAGAATTAAAAATTATAGCTTTCAATATACTTTAGGTATCGGAGCCTCTTGTGTCGCATTAGTTTTATTTACTTTTCAAGCTGAATCATTACCTTGGCTTTATTTTTGCATTTTACTCTTTACGCTTGGTGAGATTATCGCGCCACAAGTTTCTGTTATTGCTATCTCGAATGAAAAAGACCCTACAAAACTCAAAGCCAATATGTCTTTCTACAATTTGTGTACTAGCTCGCTTGGCTTGGGTGTGGGTAGTTATTTAGGTGTTTATATCTTTGGGCTTGGAGTGGGCTCAATTGCGATCTTTACATGGTTTTTAATTTTTGTGTTGTCTGCTGTTTTCTTTGCATGGGCAATGCGTTATTACTCACATAACACTTGAAACTAGGAATAAGTTTTGTCATGATGAGCCACAGTTTTAAGTGTTAGTTGATATCTCTAATGACTAAATTAATTGATATCCCAGTTAAAGTGGAAAGCGGTGAGAAATACCAAACTGAGCTGGGCTTTAGTGCAGTAAAAGATGGCATTAAAAATAGTAAGGTCAATCCAGTTCGCATTCAAAAACCAGATTGGTTAAAAGTAGCTAAGCAGGACTCAAGCGAAACCTACCGTAAAGTGAAATCCATTACTAAAACACATCGCTTGTCAACGGTATGTGAAGAAGCAAAATGCCCTAATATTAACGAATGTTGGTCGCACGGTACAGCAACGATTATGTTAATGGGAAGTGTGTGTACGAGAGCGTGTAAGTTTTGTTCAGTGGATACAGGTAATCCCAAAGGGTGGCTGGATCGTGATGAGCCAAAAAATGCAGCAGAAAGTGTTAAGCTTATGGGCTTGGAATATGTGGTGTTAACCTCAGTCGATCGAGATGATTTAGAAGATGGTGGTGCAGGTCATTATGCGCAGGCGATTAATGAAATCAAAGCGCTTAGCCCTACGATTAAGGTCGAAGCGTTAACACCAGATTTCCAGGGGAAACATGAGCATATCGATAAACTGCTTAAGACGGACATGGATGTTTTCGCCCAAAACGTTGAAACAGTTGAACGCTTAACATATGTTGTGCGTGATCCTCGTGCGGGTTATTGGCAAACAATTAACGTCTTGAAATATGTCAAGCAGCAAAATCCAAAGGTATTAACTAAAACGAGTCTAATGTTAGGATTGGGCGAGACAAAAGAAGAAGTGCTTAAAACAATGGATGACTTACGCTTAGCACGAGTTGATATTTTAACGCTAGGTCAATATATGCAGCCGACTAAGCATCACTTGGTGATTGAGCGTTTTGTCACTCCAAAAGAATTTGAGGAATATCGCCAGATTGGTCTTGAAAAAGGATTTTTAGAAGTAGCTTCAGGACCTATGGTGCGTTCAAGTTATCGTGCTGATCGTGTATTTAAGCGTAATAATTTAGACTTATAACGCCGTGAAAAGTAATTGTTAAACTTGCAGATTTTTTTATTGATGGTGCCTTAGTTGAGATTTCTAGTAGCAAGGTTTTATCTTTCCTGTTGTATTATTTTCTGCTTTTCTTTTTCTTGGCTTCCATTTTAAAGGCAATATAGGCACCGATTACCACACAGGTTGAAATAATTGCAATCATAATGGTAGCAAGAGCATTAATTTCAGGTGTAGGACCATTTTTAACCGTTGAATAGATATACATAGGTAAGGTTGGATCGCTGCTACCAGCAACGAATTCAGTGATAACTAAATCATCTATTGAAAGTGTGAATGCCAATAAAAATGAGGCAATTAGGGAAGGAATAATTTGTGGCAGGGTAATTTGAAAAAAGATTCTTGCAGGCTTCGCACCTAAGTCCATTGCTGCTTCTTCAATCGAACGATCAACGCTAGCAATTCGAGCTTGCATGACAATTGTGACATAGGCCGTACAAAAGGTGATATGTGCAATAATAATGGTCATCATGCCACGACCATGTGGCCAACCAATTAAATTTTGTAATGAAGTAAACATTAATAAAAGTGATACTCCTAATACAATATCAGGTAAGACAAGCGGGGTGATCACCATACCATAGAGAAAGCTTTTACTACGGAAATATTCAAAGCGTGTCATTATATAAGCGATTATTGTGCCTAACGTAGTGGCACAAAGTGAGGCAATAAGCGCAATTTGCAAACTGATTAAGGCGGCACTAATGATGTCGCTATCATTAAACAGTGCTTTATACCAATCTAATGTAAATCCGCCCCAAAGGTTGATGATTTGGGAATTACTAAATGAAAACAATATAAGGATAAAAAGTGGGATATATAAGAAGATCAATCCAAGAATGAGCATTACTTTACTGTAAGAAAAGGTACGCATTTATAAACTTCCTGAGGCTTTAGCTTGACGTTGCTGAATTTTTTGCATCCAAATAACAGGTAATACAAGAATGATCAATAAGATAACCGACATTGCAGCTGACATCCCCCAGTTATTTGCAGTAAAGAACTGCTCCCAGATTATACTCCCAATCATAACGCTATTTAACCCACCCATGATCTGAGGTACAACAACTTCTCCAACGGCAGGGATAAAAACCAGTAGACTACCAGCGATTAATCCAGGCATGGATAAGGGTAGTGTTACTTTAAAAAATGTTTTAATTGGGGTGGCACCTAAGTCAGCTGCAGCGTCATTTAGAATTGGATCAAGCTTGATTAATATAGCATAGAGCGGTAAGACCAAAAAGGGTAAGTAGCAATAAACCATGCCTAAATACATTGAAAAATTATTATATAATAATGCCATGCTTGGCAAGCCAAACTCCATTAGAAAAACATTGAGTTTATGGTTACCAAGTAATGTCACCCAAGCATACGTTCGTAATAAAAACGATGTCCAATAGGGAATGATAATCATGATCAAAAATATAAGCTGAGTGTGCTTGCTTTTTATGCGCGAAAGCGCTAAAGCCATTGGATAGCCAATTAAAATACATAGAATAGTTGTTATAAGAGCAATACTTGCTGAGTCATAAAGGGCAATGAATACCAAATTTGAGCTTAGCGTTTGCATGTAGTTAGTTAAATGTAAAATAATATGAAGTGTGTGATCAGTGTATTGTGAAATAGCGCTAAAAGGGGGTGTTCCATCCGCAGGCACAGTAAAGCTTATAGCTAAAACAAATAAAAATGGGATAAGTAAAAACACCATAAACCATAACATAGGAACCAATATGACAAAGCGTTTTTGCCATTTGTGGATCAAGACTGAATCAATTATAAACCTCATGAATATAACACCATGATGTTTTCAGGTTCCCACGTTAAGTATACGGTATCTTCCCAGGTGGGGTGATCTGCATTGCGCTCGACGTTAAAATCTGTTGCTGTAATAAGTTTACCTGTTGCGCTTTCTACATAATAAGTCGATAAGCCTCCCATGTAAGCAATGTCTTTCACCTTGCCAACGATGGTGTTAATTGGTCGTTCTAGATTGTAATCTATTGGTGCAGTCTTAGAAATGGATATTTTTTCAGGACGAAGTCCAATCCATATTTGTTGTCCTTCAACACCTTCGATTTTGCGATCAAGTTTAAATACACTTTTTGTCTCATTAGAATCAATCGTACTAGAGTCATCATTTATTTCAGCAATTATTCCCTCGAAAATAGCACTTTTACCGATAAAACTAGCAACAAAGCGGGTTTTAGGAAACTCATACACTTCTTGTGGAGGACTGACTTGTTCAAGCCAGCCTTCAGACATAATACCAATGCGAGATGCCATTGTCATCGCTTCTTCTTGGTCATGTGTTACCATGATAAAGGTGCTACCAGTTTGTTCTTGAATGTCAACTAACTCAAATTTCATTTGATCACGCAAGTTTTTATCTAAAGCAGACAAGGGTTCATCTAGTAGTATTAGCTTGGGGCGTTTGGCTAAGCAGCGTGCTAAGGCTGCACGTTGTCTCTGACCACCTGATAATTGATGTGGCTTACGTTTTGCTAAATGTTCCATTTTAATAATTTTAAGTGCAGCTGCTGTGCGTGCAAGGATTTCATTTTTTGGTAGTTTATCCTGTTTCAAGCCAAACATGATGTTTTGCTCAATTGTCATATGTGGAAATAAGGCATAGGACTGAAACATCATATTAATTGGGCGTTTATAAGGTGGAACATTTGTCATGTCCACACTATCGATTAAAATTCGACCATCAGTTGGTTGCTCAAATCCTGCTAATAAGCGTAAAAGCGTACTTTTGCCACTACCTGAGCTACCAAGTAAAGCAAAAAACTCTTTTGGATAAATGTCTAAAGAAATGCCATCTACGGCAGTATGTCCATCATCAAAACGCTTAGTGAGATTGCGAATACTAATCAATGGTTTTTTATTGGTTATTCTCTCCATCGAGCATAAATCCCCCATAAGTTAGCGGTGTTGAAAATCAGGCTATAGGATAAAGAGGTTTTGATAAAATAGAAAGGAGATTAACGATCAAATTATTTTAAATTTTTATAGTTGCTTAACCTTATTATTCTTCTTTGATGAATATCAGTAAAACATGACCTACCATAAACCCTTATGAGAAAGTACTTTACGTGATAATTTTTTCGGTATTGTTATCATCTGGCACATTTGTTTTTATAATAGAATTCTTTCCAAACCTCAATTAGTCAATTCAAAGTTGTAAATTCCCGTTATTAAATTAAATCGAAGTCCAAACCTTTTTCGTCTATTCCGATATTTGTCGGCAATAATTTTAAAACGTTTTAACATGCCTATTACGTTTTCATTTAGTACACGGAGA
>NZ_QLIR01000016.1 GCF_003428155.1 Fastidiosibacter lacustris | reverse complement strand
GTAATTGGCTCTGTACGACTTTATATAATTGCTTAATCATGATAGGTTATCCTTTTTCTTTTCTTTTTAAGTCTGCATTAAGGATAGTCCATCACTAAATTTAAGAATTAAGACAATCTATAATTTAAAGGTAAGCTTTTTCGCTTTTTTTGTGAGAGTTTTGATATTATGAGAAAAACATTCCCTAGTGTCGACAAAATTAGAAAATACTATGTGTTTAACATTGGTGGAAATAAGTTAAGACTAATAGATTCAACGTCAGCATAGATACTTTTTTATGACCTTCCACTTAAGAACAGGCAAAATGGTAACTACTTTTAAAAATTTAGCTTTCCATCTTCTATGCGATAAATATAGTCCATTTCTTTAGCAAACTGCTTATCATGCGTGACGACCACAAATGCCGTTTTAAATTGTGTGCTTAATTCGTGCATAAGTCGCAAAATATTTTCAGAATTATGTGCATCTAAGTTTCCCGTTGGTTCGTCTGCCAATATACAGCTTGGCTTTGTGACCAATGCTCTTGCAATAGCAACACGTTGGCGCTCACCACCTGAAAGCGTACCGGGTTTATGCTTGACACGATGCGCTAATCCTACGGCACAAAGCATATCAATTGCAGCTTGATGGGCTTCTTTTTTAAGGATTTTCTTACGCATCATCATCGGGAGCATCACATTATCCAAAGCACTAAACTCTGGCAACAAATGATGAAGTTGATAGATAAAACCTAAATGAGTATTACGCATTAAAGCTCGCTTATTCGCCGATAGACAATCTATACGCTTTCCAGCCAGATAGACCTCTCCTTTTGTTGGTGAATCAAGACCTGCTAACATATTCAAAAGCGTTGTTTTTCCAGAACCAGATTGTCCCAAAACTGCTACTTTTTGACCATGCTTAACTGCAAAGTTAATCTCGTGCAACACCTGTGTTTGAAGCTTACCGTCTTTGTAGGTTTTATCTAAATTTCGACAGCAAATCGCGTAGTTATCTAGATTACTCATAGCGCAACGCCTCCGCAGGTTGAACGCGCGATGCGCTCCATGCTGGATACAAAGTCGCCAAAAGACTCAATAAAAGCGAAGCAATCCCAACATGGAGAATATCATTTGAAATAAGCTTGGAGGGAATAAAGTCAATTTGATAGACGCTTGGACTTAAGAATTGAACGTGAAAGACAACTTGGATCCAGTTGACAATTTCAGTCGCATTTATTGACAAAATTACACCCAAAATGACGCCAATTAAAGTCCCAATGATTCCTATTGCTAAGCCTTGAATGATAAATGTCATAATAATCTGCCTTGATGACATGCCCAAGGTGCGCATAATGGCAATATCAGAACGCTTATCAGTCACCACCATTACCAAAGATGAAAGGAGATTAAAAATTGCCACTGCGATAATCAGCATTAAAATAAAAAACATCATCGTTTTTTCCATCTGTAGAGCTTGGAAGAAGCTTTTATTTTCGTCCGTCCAGTCTCGTGCAATATAAAAGTCAGATAGTATGGAATGATTTAAAGTTTGCTTTAAAAAAGGCGCTTGGTAAATATCTTTAACACCAAGTTGTAATGCGCTCACTGCATTTCCCATTTGAAAAAGCTTGGCTGCATCTTCAATATTAACAAGTGCATAGTAACTGTCGTATTGATAGCTCACCGAAAAAATACCTGATACTTTAAATTGTTTTAAGCGTGGCATCATTCCCGCCGGTGTTAAATTGGCTTGTGGTACAATCAATGTCACCTTATCACCGACTTTTACATCAAGCGACTGTGCTAAATATTTGCCCAAGATGATATTGAATTTCCCTGATTGTAATGAATTTAACTCTCCCTGTTCCATATGATCGGCAATCGGCACAACTGAGTTTTCATACTGTGGTTCAATTCCTTGAATTGCAGCAAAAGCATTAGTGTCATTAACTGAGAGCATTCCTTGACCTTCAATAATCGGTGCTACACCTGAAATACGTTTATCTTTTTGTGTCAAGTCTTCTGAAAATGCTTGCCAATAATAGAGTTTACCGCCTGCTTGATAGACTTTAATCGGTGGAACCATCATTAAAATTCTATCCTTTATTTGCTCATCAAAACCATTCATCACCGACATAACGGTAATCAAAACAGCAACACCCAGCGCAATCCCAATAAATGAAATCGCAGAGATAATAGAGATAAACTGATTACGCTTTTTTGCTCGCAGGTAACGCAACCCAATAAATAGGGGTAATGGTCGATACATCTAGCTAAAATCCTTAAAACAAAACTCGCCGTATCATAGCATAATTCTGCTTGATCAAATATTTTAAAAACGGGAAATTATACATAGATGCCTGACGATGTCTTACTTTCACATAGCGAATACTACACTATCATCAGCGCTCAGTTGTTTCACTTCTGAGTTCGGAATGGATTCAGGTGGGACCAACTTGCTATTATCGTCAAGCAAGCGGCATTTTAACTACTGCCATGACGAATGTCCATTGTTTTTTTAACTGATTTTTTGGATTTCTCTATTATCATTCAAAAACAGAAGCTATTAAGTAAGCTTTGATTGTATTAGGCAAATGTTTGGAATTAAGCACGCTTTGCTTTATAGATTGCGGTATATTTTCTTGTAATATACCATTGTTGCGCAATACTGATCACATTGTTGGTTAACCAATACAATACTAAACCTGATGGGAAAGAAGCAAAGAAAACTGTAAAGATAACAGGCATCAACATCATGATTCTAGCTTGCATTGGATCGGCTGAAGTTGGGCTAATTTTTTGCTGCACAAACATCGAAATACCCATTAGAATTGGCAAAATAAAGTATGGATCTTTCGATGCCAAGTCATGTAGCCAGAAAACAAATGGTGCTTGACGCAATTGCACACTTTCCAATAACACCCAATAAAGTGCAATGAATACTGGAATTTGAATCAGAATAGGTAAACAACCACTTGCTGGATTGACCTTTTCTTCTTTATACATCTCCATCATTTTGCGACCAAGCTTTTGGCGATCTCCTTTATAAAGCTCTTGTAACTTCTTCATGCGTGGTTGAAGCATACGCATTTTTGCCATAGATTTATAGCTTTTAGCAGATAATGGATAAAACAGCAGTTTGATTAAAACAGTAACAAGGATAATTGCGACACCCCAGTTATTAACAACATTATGGATAAGAGTCATAAGCCAGAAGATAATAACTGAAATAAAAGACAGCATCCCATAGTCAACAAGCTTATCTAAACCATCGGGTCTATTTGCACCAAAGTCCTTAACCATTGCTTCAAGGTTCTTAGTAATGGTTGGTCCAGTATATAGAATATTGGTATTTTCTATGCTTTGACTACTTTCAACAACGACGGGTTGAGTTTTCACACCTGATTGATAAGTGTTAGTTGCGAGTTTATTTGCATAAACGTTAAAGCTTGTATTTGGATTGTTAGGCAGCCATAAGCTTACAAAATAATGCTGAATCATTGCTGCCCAGCCTTTGTTGGTAGTCACCCCTACTGCTTGAGTTGATTTAGCAAGATCGCTAAACGATTCTTTTTGAAAAGGTTTTTGATTTGAAGATAATCCTACGCCTTGGAAAGAATAAGAATGCGCATCGAACAAGCTAAAACTATGGCTTTCTGGTATGACTTCACGAGTTATTTCATTATCAAAAGTGATACTTACTGGTACGTTTGTGGTATTTTTAATGCTTTGTTTAACAGTGATTGCATATGCCGTATCGTCAATAATGTATTGGCGAACAACTTCAATACCTTGTGTTTGTGCGCTTAAAGTTACGATTGTTTCAGTAGTCTTTTTGTCAACGCTGTGTTGAGTGAAGATTATTTTTTGTGGTTGATTGTTAATGTAAATAATACTTTGTGCAATGTATTTACTGCCAGTTTTATTGTTTAAAAGCGGCATTGGGCTTTTATCGGTTAGGCTCACATCGTAGTCTTTTAAAGCAGCATTGATAATTGCGCCATTTAGCGGACTAATTTCTAAATTAGCAAAAACTTTGGTATCGAGTGAAATAGGTTTAATGTTATCACTATTGAAGTCTTGCTTAGTTGCATCAACTGTTACAACAGGTTGTTTCGTATCACTTGCCGTAGTTGACATTTGTTGTGAGCTTGTTTGAGATTGATTTTGAGACGTTAGCGTTTGTTTTGGTGAAAACATTTCTTCCCAACGCGCCATAAGTGACATAAAAATCACAACAATAAGCGCTATTAAGAATATTCTTATATAGTTTGACTTCATGAGTTTAAACCTTTTCTTTCTTTGGTACTGGATCATATCCGCCTTGACAGGCTGGGTGGCATTTTATCAGCCTTTTTGTAATTAGCCAAAGCCCAATCAGTAAACCATGCAATTTAATTGCTTCTAGTGCATATTGCGAACAACTAGGGTAAAAACGACAACGCATCCCTAATAAGGGGCTAATAAATATCTGGTAGCTACGAATAAGTACAATAAAAGGTAGTGCTATAATTGTGCGTATTGTGCGAGAAAACTGTTGATAGAACACCATAAATCTTCCTTCGTTGCTGCATCTGCATGTTGGCTTACAATGACGATTAACATTGTGTTGGTAAATTTAGCTTTGTTATGACGAAACATTTCCTTATTTAAGCGTCGGCATAAATTGCGTTTAACTGCTGTTTTTACTTTCTTTTTACCAGCGATAATACCGATGCTTGTGCTAAGGTCTTCGCCTTGAGCGATAAGATAAGAAAAATGTTTGGTATGAATTTTTTGGCAGATGCGTGAAAAGCCAAGATTAAATCGCTTGGCATTTAATATGTTTTCTTTTTTAAGTGCATTAAGCGGCAAGCTTATGTCTGCCTTTAGCACGCCTATTACGCAATACTTTTTGACCACTTAAAGTTTTCATGCGCGCACGAAAGCCATGCGTTCTTTTTCTTTTTAAGTTGCTTGGTTGAAACGTTCTTTTCATATTTATTATCCTCGTTTAGATTATTTAAAATTAAAGTATAAAAGTATGTAATGCTATTTGTGCAAAGCGCAGATTCTAAGCGAAAAAAAATTATTGGTCAATAAAATACCCATCATTCCAATAAAAATTCACTGAGTTTTCTTTAATCAGTCATGACTAAAATTATTTCTTTATTTTGTCATTTAAACGGTTAAGATGTTGGTTATCAATGAATTACAAATTTAAACTGTTTGCTTTATGTCTATTCATAAAATAAAAGGCTATGTTATCTTAATTGTGTTGTTTAGCGCATTCTTATTGTTTTACAAATATATCATGCAAGTTTTTCCAGGACTTATCGCCAATGATATTATGTCATCCTTTAGTATTTCGGCTTCCGAAGCCGGCTCGCTTGTTGCGATTACCTTTTGGACAATTGTCATTACGCAATTATTTTCTGGCGTTATTTTGGATCGATTTGGTTTTAGACTCATTAGCGCCTTGTCATTGATGACTTCGGCTTGTGGTCTTTTACTTTTTGTCTATGCCGCAGATATTAGCAACTTACCGTTAGCTTATATTGGTCGGATCATGATTGGTGTGGGTATTTCTTTTGCAACCGTCAGTTACATCAAAGCAACTTCGGTATGGTTTTCACCTAAGCAATTTGCCTTTGTTGCAAGTTTTCTAGCAACTGCTGCCATGTTAGGTGCCATTGTGGGTCAAGCGCCGCTATCTTATTTAATTAGCTCCACTGGATCGTGGCATAAGGCTCTTGCCATTTGTGCTTGTATTGGTATTGTTGGTGCAATTTTATATTTTCTGATTGTTCGTGATCATAACCCAAAGCAAAAAGTATTATTTTCTGAAGGCGTAAGCTTAAAATGGTCTTCGATTAAAACTGTACTCACTAATCGTGATAATTGGTTACTTACACTTTATTCTGGCTTAAGCTTTACTGCAATTGATGCTTTTGCCGGTCTATGGGGAAATAATTATTTCAAAGAGCAATATCAAGTCTCAACCGAATATGCAGCAGGAATAATTTCGATGATTTTCTTGGGCATGGCGATTGGTTCTCCTATCATTGGTAAGCTTTCTGAGAACTTTAATACCAAAAAGTTAATGCTAAGCTTTCACGTTGTTGCAACTATTAGTCTTGCGATTGTGTTGACTTTTAAAACCTCACCTCTAATTTCATCCATTTGTTTGTTTGTATTTGGTTTTTGCTTAGGTATATATATGCTAACTTTTGCCATTGGTAGACGCATCAACTCACTTGCTGTTACTGCAACAGTCGCAGCGCTTATCAATACAGGTGAGCCTGTGTTAGGTGCAATCTTCGACCCACTGATTGGATACTTCTTAGAGTTGACATGGACGGGTGATTATATCAACAGTACAGGTCAAGTCATCCATTATGCTCAAGGCATGGTACCTGTTAATGCCGTTAAGCATTTTGCGGTTTCCTCTTATCATATGGCGTTCTCCATCCTTACCTTGAGTATGGTATTAGCCTTTATCTTATTGTGTTTTGTCAAAGATAAAGACAATGAATTTGAACAAACAGTTTAATTGTTTATATGAGCCTTATTGATCGTTATCAAGAATACATTACAATACAAAACTTCCAACAAGATAGTCTTCAATTGCAAGCAATAGAGAAACTGGAAAGCATTGGGAACATTTTAAATAATGTAAACCAAAAAAACAGGTGGTCATTGTTTAGAAAAAAAGTGCAATCAGTCAAAGGGTTATATATGTGGGGAGGTGTTGGGCGTGGTAAAACTTTTATTATGGATTTGTTTTATGAGTCTCTCATCTTATCGTCTAAGCGCCGCCAGCATTTCAATCACTTCATGAAAGAAGTTCACACCTTATTAAAACAATTTCAAGGTCAGAAGAATCCGCTTTATGAGACTGCCAAGGACATTGCCAAACAATCAAAAGTCATCTGTTTCGATGAATTTTTTGTTGAAGATATTGCCGATGCTATGATCTTAGGCAATCTTTTTAAAATGCTTTTTAGTCTTGATGTCACCCTTGTTACTACTTCGAATATTCCGCCTGAAAGGCTTTATCAAGGAGGATTGCAACGCGAACTTTTCTTGCCTGCAATAAACGCACTTACTGAACATGTGGAAGTGTTCAATCTCGATTCAGGAGTAGATTATCGCCAACAAATCTTGCAAAGTGTACAACGTTATTTTTATCCACTTACTCAGGGAACAAGTACCTTAACTTTACTATTCAAAAAACAGGCATCTTCCTTCGCAATCTATGACACTGAAATTATTCTTGAAGATCGCTTGGTCAGGGTCAAAGCAGTCGATGAACAAATGATTTGGTTTGATTTTTTTGCCATTTGTGGTGATACACGTGGTGTCAATGACTACATCGCACTTGCTAAGCGTTTTGATTATATTTTTATCAGTGAGATGCCTATTTTGACGACAAAGTTTGAAAGCGAAACAAGGCGTTTTATCGCTATGATTGATGAATTTTATGATGAAGGAAAGTATGTGATTATCTCAGCAGATAGGCATTTCGATGACATATATCAAGGTGAACGTTTAAAGTTTGAGTTTCAACGTACGAAAAGCCGCTTGCAGGCAATGCAAAGTGATGATTATTTCAAGCGTTAAATGCAAGACGCATATGTCTTACCATATTTATTTTTGCTCTAAATGATCGAATTTCACAGGTGAGGTTTGAAGTAAATTTAAAACTTCTTCATCACTGATTTGATCAAAGCGTTGATACCATTGTCCAACGCCGTAAAAAGGTTCTGGGGTAACTAAACAAACGGATTCATCGACTAATGAAGTAATTTCTTGAAAACTACTATGACTTGCGACAGGTGTTGCGATAACTAATTTTTTAGGGTTTGAAGTTTTTAACGCTTGAATGGCAGCTTTAAAGGTAGCGCCTGTAGCAATACCATCATCAACTAAAATAATAGTTTTGTTATTTAATTTAAGTAATGGTTTCCCCTGACGATAACGTTGTAAGCGTCGAGCCAATTCTTGTTGTTCTTTTTGCAACACGTGTTGAATCTGTTTTTCACTAATATTAAGGTGTTGGATTAACTCTTGATTGAGGATACGAACGTTACCTTCAGAAACAGCACCCATAGCGAGTTCTTCCTGTCCAGGGATACCTAATTTTCTGACAAGAACAACACTCATTGGCACATGCAATATATTTGCAATTTCAAACGCAACGGGGACTCCTCCACGAGGCAAAGCTAAAACCAAAACATCCTTTTTGTTTTGGTAACTTAATAATTTTTCAGCTAATTGTTGTCCTGCATCGGCACGGTTTTTAAAAACTCTCATCGGGAATGCCCTTGATAACCTTATTGGTTTAACTTCAGATGGATAATGTTATGAAGGCTTTCAGGCTCGCACAATGAGCGATAGGTGACATCTTACGATAAACACCAAATTTATAAGTCATCTTTCGGTGCAATAGGCGATTCATTAAACATATCGTTAAAATTAACTTCTCGTATATACTGCTTATAACTATTATCAAGTCGACTATTAGCAAGAAAGACCTGTTGCATACCAATAGCAGTTTCTATTAGATTTTCTTCCTTTTGGTGTTTTTCTTCTATTGTAATAAAGAAGTCATTGTGGTTGAGGAAGTTAAGGTAGCTCAGTACAAAATTCATTGGCATCGCTTTTTTTAAAAGCCATTTAAAACTTCGATGTACAGAATTTTGTTCTTCAATTTTACCCGTCTTTTCTTTTTCTTTTAAAAAATAATCAGACAAATTGAAGAGTAGGTTTAAATAGTTTATATGATAATAATTTAACATTAATTGAGGAGAGATCCTTACGTCTAGTAGTCTTAATTGGTAACGGGTTATTTGTTTATTAAGCAATAGATTTAAAAGAACATATGGGCTATTTAAAATATGGACTAAAAGGGAGCGATTATAGATCGACTCTAAGTCTTGTTCCCCTTCATTAAGTAATAAACGAACAAGAGGATCATAGTTATCAGTTGATATGTGAGCACTATCCGAGCCATTACTCACATATTTATTTAATTTACGCCATGTCTCAGGGTTGCTCATTATTGAGTCTAACCTTTTCTCATTAAAGTTTTCATATCTCAACCTTTTTATATCATGCATACCATAGTCTGAGCATAACTGTTCTCCTTGCTTTATCGTATCTATTGCCACCATCACCCCCCTGATAGCACCCTTATATAATACGTCAATCTTTGTTACATTTGGGGTACAGTCATTTATATATGAAGCAATACCCCTAATCTTGTTTCCATTTTGATAAGCATACGAATACTCTCTGCTTGAATCTTCAGTCTCGTACTCAGTCAATGAGCTGGATTTACCAGGATATTCCAGAATTACCTCACCAGGAGATATATCCTGCAACGCAAAACTACCTTTGATTTTTGTATTGGAATGAGTGGTGTAAAAAGTTTCTATCGTTGTATATTCCCTCTCGTCTTTAAATAAATGCTCTAACTTTGGTTGCATTTTTTTTCTTTGTTTTTTATTCGGTAAAAATAAACAGATATTGTGATTTATACAAATTTCCTTGAGCGATTCGTTATTTAACTTTAGTTGATAATTTAACCCAAAATTTTTAGATAGCACATTATTTAAATCATAAATTATATTAGTATAATTACTATGCCAGCTATCAATAATATCAGAACATGATTTTTTAATGTGATTACTATAAAGTACACCATCTTCTACCTGACCAATTTTTGAAGTATCAATAAAAACTAAATTTCTAATATCTTCTGGCGTTGCCCCTGTTATATCTTCAATTGCATCAGCATCTAATCTTATTAAATTTAAAATTTCTTCATAGAGTTTATGTTTTGGAAATAGTGCTGCTATATGCAACATTGTGATTTCCGAATACCCTCGATCTAAAATCATTTTTTTTATATCGTGCGTTGACACATGGCATATGTCTTTCTTCTCTAAGGCGTTCTCAAAGTTCGATATTATTACATTAGGGTCATTGGAGCGTATAAGATTTATGTGAGTACATTTTTCATATAATGAAAACAGCTGACGCTCATATTTTTCTACTATGACTTTAAATTTTGAATTGTTTTGTTCCTTGCATCCATAATCGAAGATAGTTGAGTTATCAAGGCTCAAGTCATTAGAATTTGCATATTTGACTAAAGATATAAAAAAAAGAGAAACAAAAAAGATCAAACGACCAAAATTCTGCATAAAGTTCACCTTATATTTCTGTTGGAAAGTCTTGCCGAGCAAGCAGAAAATTGAAGTTAACAGAATTTTGCGCAAGAAAATATCTATCTTATGTATCAAGCTGTATGTAGTAGATTACAAATTAGGAATCGTTAGGGAATGTAAACGTAAGCTTGTTTACACCATGTGTTAGGGTGAGGCGATGGCTATATATGATATTGCTCAATCAATTGATCACGCTTTTGTTTTAAGGCATCACTCATTCCAACTTTATATAAATGCGGGTTTGTTGTTCGTTTATATTCTGATGGCAGTTGTGACAAACGCTGACGACAATATTGTGCAATCATATTTAAATCTTGCTGTTTTGATAAAACCTTCCCTTGCTGCATTACTTTATGTAATAAAGGTTCTTTTGCAATACCATCAATATTCAAATGCTTGAAAGCTTCAAATGGGTGATGCATTTGGGTAATCGATTTTTCATCAAAAAACGTTATAACATCACCACCATAAAACTGGTTGTTATGATCCAGAAGACGGTATACTTGTTTATGTCCTGGCAAAGTGGTTTTTGTGATGCTTTCAGAAATCTTAATACATAGACGATCATCAATTTGTGCCAATTTATAAACACCATCTAAAGCAGCATCTGGGTAACCAATTGCCAAAGACGTCCCAATGCCAAAACTATCAATAGGTGCATCTTGTTCGATTAAGCTTTTCACAACAGATTCATCTAACTGATTAGATACGGTAATACCAACATATTGCAAGTCTTCGGTATCAAGCATGTGCCTTGCTTTTTTTGATAAATATGCTAAATCACCGCTGTCCAAACGAATACCCTTTAGTCTTAACCCCTGGCTTTCCATTTCTTTGGCAACTGTAATTGCATTGGGAATTCCACTTTTTAATGTATTATAGGTATCTACCAATAAAGTGGTGTTGTGAGGAAAACTTTTTGCATATTGACGAAAAGCTTCGAGCTCATTTTCATAGCTTTGAATAAACGAATGCGCCATTGTCCCAGCAACGGGAATATTATGTACTCGACTTGCTTGAACGTTGCTTGTAGCATCAAATCCCCCAATAATTGCGGCGCGTGATGCAAAAAAACCACCAGGACCTTGAGCACGTCGAAGACCAAATTCAAGTAGCCGTTTATCCTTGGCAACTTGGCGTATTCTACTTGCTTTCGTTGCAATCAAGGTTTGAAAATTTAAGACGTTTAAAAGGATTGTTTCAACGATTTGGGCTTCAATAATATTCGCACAAACTGTTAAAATTGGCTGATTGGGAAAAACAATATCTCCTTCTTGGAATGAGTAGATATCTCCTTGAAAACTGAAATCTTGTAAATAATTTAAAAAATGCTGATTAAAACCTTGTCTTTGTAAAAATATCAAATCTTGTTCGGTAAAGAGAAAACCATCCAATATCTCCAATAAGCTTTGTAATCCGGCAAATATAGCATAACCACCATTAAAGGGATGTTTACGAAAAAAATAATCAAAAGTGGCAGTTTGAAACTTTCTACCTTCTAAAAAATAGCATTGCGCCATTGTCAATTGATAAAAATCGGTATAAGTTGCACTAAATTTGAACATTTGGATTCTCCTTTCTCAAAAGCTATTTGAACAACAAGTTAATTAAAATAACTCTATATGCTCCATATATCCATAGATTTCATGTCTAATAAATTCAAAAAATACCCTCTTGAGTTTCAAAGCATGTAACAAAGGAATCATTCATCTATAATAACGTCTTAATCTTAATTTGATAATGATATTGATAGTTATAGAGGTGCACAACTGAATATAAATCTTGTTGATTTTGATAATCAATCTTCATGACCAGCTGAGTACCAATATAGAATAAGCGTCTGTTGGGTTCAACCTCAAGAGTTATGTGGCTATCAGCAAGCATGGTTTTTAATACATTTGTTGGAGCATAAGTAAAAATAAAATCAATTAGACTTTGCTTAACTCCCATATCGGCATGTGGCATCGGTAAGCTACTACTTTCAATGGTTTTACCATCATATAACAATGAAAATATCGACCCTCCCCAACCAGCTGCTGCAACCAAAACGATTTTATTGCGTGCTACTTCAACTTGCACTTCTGTTATATAGGATTCTGCTTTGCCTTTAATGCTGTACGTTGCACTTAGAATTTGAGTTGCAGTGAAATCTAAATCCAGCATCTGTGGCGTTGGTAGCGTAATCCATTGGTTTTTAAACACTTCTACTCTAGGTGTGTTAATTGCACGTGTTTTAAATAGGGTACAAGCAGTTAATGATAAGATACAAACCATAAGTAAAATCAAGCGTAATTGGCGCCATGTAGTCATCAATATACTCCTTCTTCACCTGGCGGGCGCGACTTATAACGCCTATGTTGCCATAGATATTGGTCTGGAAACTCACAAATTGCTTTTTCTAAGATCTGGTGATAACGAAGCGCATCTTGATAATCGTCACCTGAAGGGAAATTTTCAAGCACAGGCAATACATAAATGTCATAACCTGAGAAATCTACTTTACGTGTATAATAACAGGGGATAACCTTAGCAGATGTTTTTTCTGCAAGCCACGAGGTTGCAACTAAAGTCGAACAAGTCTTGCTAAAAAATGGCACAAATATACTACGCTCAGCGCCAAAATCTTGATCTGGGGCATACCACACCGAAGCATTGCGCTTAAGCATCTTAACGATTGAGACAACATTTTTGCGCTGTAAACATTGTGTTACATACTTCTCACGCGCTGTTGTCATCGTATGCTCAAAAAGTGTATTTTTATGCTTTTGGTATACCAAATAAAAAGGAGAGTAGTTTTCCCCAATGTATCGCCCAATGATTTCCATACAAGTAAAATGTGAGCCCAGCATCAATGCCCCTTTTCTAGGATCATTATGCACGTTTTCAAAATGTTCCATACCATGTGTATCAATTTTGATCTTTTGAAATTGATGCTTAGGCATAAACCAGGCAATCATCGTTTCAATCCCAGAAACCGCAATCGAATCAAAGCATTTTTTACACAATACAGTAAGTTCATGTGTACTTTTATTTGGAAATGCAATTTTAAGGTTAATCATCGTAATATGTTTACGTCGCCTTAAAAAGGGATATATCATTCGCCCAAGGCGCACACCAAAACGCATTTGCCAGCGATAGGGTAATCGCACAAACAACCGCGCGAATAAGAAAAATAATTGTAAGCCCCAATATTTAGGAGCGTAAAAATGTGACTTTTCAGTCATATCATTTCCTTCAACCAAAGAAAGTGTGATCAAGGTTGTGCCATACTAACAAGGTATTTTTGTAAAATCACTTTTTGCTTAAACTACAAAATAAAAAAGGCCGCATCAGCGACCTTTTAATATATCTAAACTAATCAGTCAGATTAGAAGTAAACAGTTGCATCCAACATAATTGTGTTGAAGCTACCCACTTTGGTACCTGTTGATTTACCAGACATATAGTTATAAGAACCACCAAGCCAAACAGTGTCGACAATGTTATAACGCGTACCAAGTTCTAATTGATATAAGTTATTGTCAGAGTTTTGTGCTACTTGACTATAAGATACATAAGGCACCATGTCTTTACCAGCAACAGGTATCGTGTAAGAAGAGTCTAAGCTCCACGCTTTAACCGTACAATTAGATGCACCCGCTGTTGTACCGCCAAAAGTAATTAACGTTGGAAGTGCATTAATAGCAAACGCTGTTGCCCCTGCTGTATCAGGATGAGATGCAACGCCAGGAATGGTATTAGAACCAAATGCAGTCTTATTCATACCATGAACGCCAGAAGTTGTTACTAAAAACTCACCATTAACTGCAAGACCTTGGATGTTGAAACCAGCGTTAAAATCTAATGCACCCACCATTTTGTTATTTGCACCAGTTGGATTACCAGAGAAACCTGTTGCATTAATATAACCCGCACCTGCATAGTAGCCTAAGTTACCTGCTTTACCGTTATATGAAGCATTAATTGCAAAATCATTAATTTGTTGTGCACTTGATGCTTGAGAGTTCATCATTGCAGTGCCTTTACCATTCATTAAAGTAGCAACAACGTCTAAACCATTCATAGTAAAACCAGCACCGACTTGACCACCATAAGCTATAAAGTAAGCACGGGTTAAGGTTGGCATAAAGTTAGTGACTGAATCAAATTTACCAAATTCAACTACTTTTTTACCACCAAATGCGTAGAATGGAGACTTAGACAAGTTACCAAAAATAAAATAAGCACTTGGCAATATTACACTACTACTAGCAGCATTATTAACTTGAATATCAGCAAAACCACTTACCCAATCACCAATAGTTGATGTAAATGCTAAATCAGCATAAGGCATTTTAATTTCAGTTTTACTGTTATTGTTTGAATTAGGGGCACTTGAAGTATTCTGATATTGCGCGTAAATCTCACCTTTTCCACCAATATAGATAGCGTTAGAGGCTAGATCACCTGATTGACGTGCATTCAAAATATTCAATACAGAACCAGTTACCTGCTGGTTGTTTAGCATTTGTTGCGCATATTGCGCATCTGTACGAACGTTAACGATACCGCCACCGTTTTGTACTTGATCATTCATTGAACCAGCTGCAAAAGCTGAAGCGCTTGCAGTTGCAGCAACCGCTGCTACGATCATCTTAAGTTTCATTAGTTTCTCCTCAACTGTTTTAAAACTTATTTTTATTAAATTTTTATTCCTTTTCTCGCGGTATTCTAACCGTCTTAAAAACTACACCCCGACAAAGGTAACACTTTATTTTAAATTTTCAAGCAATTCATATCATTTTTTAATAAAAATTACAAAGATTCTGCATTTTCTGCCAAATAACTGGCAACGCCCTCAGGTGATGCACTCATCCCTTTATCACCTTCCTTCCAACCAGCAGGGCAAACTTCACCATGCTTTTCGTAGAATTGGAGTGCTTTGACCATACGTATTAATTCATCCATATTGCGACCAAGTGGAAGGTCATTCACTACTTGATGTCTAACTACACCTTCTTTGTCAATTAAAAAAGTACCACGGAAAGCAACAGCAGCTTCGGGATGCTCAACACCATAGGCTTTAACAATGCTATGATCAACATCAGCAACCATTGTATAGTTAACCGCACCAATACCACCTTGGTTGATTGGGGTATTGCGCCAAGCGTTGTGAGTAAATTGAGAATCAATCGACACTGCAAATACTTCCACACCTAATTTTTTAAGCTCATCAACACGTTTATCTAAAGCAATAAGCTCAGATGGACAAACAAATGTGAAATCCAATGGGTAAAATACAACGGCGGCATATTTGTCATTACGCGCCTTACTAAACTCAAGAGCATTGACGATTTCACCTGAAGCCAATACGGCTGCTGCTGTAAATTCTGGCGCTTTGCGCCCTACTAAAACACTCATTTCTTTCTCCTTGTTTTCGTATGCCATGTATAGTTAAGCTTTATTTCAGCCTATAAGTAAGCTCAAGGCTTATATACAGGTCATGGCAAATAAAGTTATTGAATCAAATTCAGTGCGCAAAAGTTTGCTAAAGCTTGATAATTATGTCAATAATGGTACAGCAAAATTTATCAAAATCTGTGAGAAATACCATGATCTACATCCATCCCAAAACTCAAGCACTTATTTTTGACTGCGATGGCACCATTGCCGATAGCATGATTATTCATAACGAAGCATGGCATACTATTGCCAAACGGCACCAATTTAATTTAAGTACGGATGAGCTTACCCACTATAATGGCATTCCGACGTTACAAATCTTAAAAAAGCTCACCTCACACATAGATCAAACACGTTTTGATCTACATAAACTTGCGCATGAAAAAGAGAGCCTTGCTGAACAAAGTATCAACAAAGTCATTCCAATCACTCCAATAGTTGATCTTATAAAAAGGTACCACGGTAAACTACCAATGGTTGTCATTTCAGGAGGATCATGTCAAAACGTTCTTAAAACGCTTGATACACTAAACATAAAAAATTTATTCGAGTTCATTATTACCGCAGATGATGACCACCCTACCAAAGAATACCCTGAAGCCTTTACTTTAATAGCTGACAGGCTTGGTGTTGAATGTGATAAGTGTCATGTTTTTGAGGATGGTAAACCAGGATTAATTAATGCCGTTAAAGCCAATATGATGGTCACGGATATGCGGACGATTTACCCTTAATTTTCTATTGGCAAATCATCTTTCGCATTTAACTCATAAAATGCTGCCACCATCACCATGACGATGAACGCTAAGCTAAAAGCATCAATAAAGATAATTACGACATGATTAATACCAAAACTAACGCCATCGCCAATTGCAGCAAATAGCGCATAAACTACGTATTTAATTAGCAATATGGCAACTATAATAAATCCCAATTGCAGCGCATATAATACGTTGCTACCTAGCAAGCGAAAATTTTCACGAAAGCTCATCCACACACCGACATTACCGAGTAAAACAGTGGGTAATAATATAAGCGTGAAGCTCGTTACCAACCAAAATCCAAATATGCTTAAAAAGCTAGCTAAAAACCACAGAAATCCATTTAAAATGCAAACAAGCAAAAACAAACCGAAACGCTTTCTAAATATTGCAAAGGCATTTTTCATAAGCTCAGGTTTTATGACACCTTCTTTAAAATACTCTCCTCCAATACAAATCAACAATCCATAAACACACATTGTGATAAACATCGAACTTAAACCCAACAGTGCTAATACTTCGGCATCAGGTAGTGTGGCTGGGATTTGCCCACTTTGCATATAAGCATGGATAATTTCTCCAACGCCAGCGTTTAGTGCATAAAGCTTAAAATATTCAGCAATAACCGCACTGACAAGCGCAAATATGAAGCATACTTTCAATGTAGAGCGGTACAAATTCCATGCAACATTAAGTGTATTCATAATTGCACCTCTATTTCTCATATCAATAATTCCTGCAAAGCCATTTGACCTAAAAATTTTATTGTGGCAGATTAATCAAATCTATAGTTTATAGCAATCCTTAGATAGCAGGAATTTAGCATGGATTTATCTGAACGTGTCAAAGATCATTTTAGTCATTCAATTCAAACCAGCATCCTAATTGCCGATAGTCTAGCTGACGCTATTGCACATGCAGGTCAAATGCTGGTTTCAACCATTGTAAATGGAAAAAAAGTCCTTACCTGTGGCAATGGTGGCACAGCGGCTTTAGCTAACTACTTTAGCACTCAGCTGATCCACCGTTTTTTGATGGAGCGCCCTGCACTGCCTGCAATTTCACTTGCGTCTAATAGCACAGTTTTAAGTGCCATTGCCAATGATCAAGCTTACAAGTCGATTTTTGCTCAGCAAATCAGTGCACTAGGGCAGGCTGAAGACGTTTTGCTATGTATTACTACGAGTGGCAACGCGGAAAACATTATTGAAGCAATTAAGATTGCACATGAAAAAAATATGCATATCATTAGCTTAACCGGCAAAGATGGTGGTAAACTACGCCACATGTATCAGCCCAGTGATGTTGAAATTCGCATCCCCTCCGATAAGACGACTTGTATTCACGAAGGACAGCTAATCGTTATTAACTGCCTATGTGATACCCTTGATCGCGGACTTTTTGGAGTATAAAAAAACATAAATAGATAGATTAAACGATGCAAAATAGATTACTTATTTCAGTTTGTTTACTAAGCGTCTTGGCGTTTTCGGGGTGTAGTATTTTCAGTCCTTATACCCCACCAATACAACAAGGAAAGATCTTGCCACAAAATGTAATGCAGCAGATCAAGCCAGGTATGACACCCGAACAGATCAAATACATCTTGGGCTCACCTGATATTATTGATCCATTTGACCAAAATCAATGGAATTATATTTATAGTTACCAACAATCGTATGATGCACCACGCAATGACAAACAACTTATTTTGACTTTTAAAGACAATAAATTGATTAGCGTCAGTGGTGATTATTCCCCTCCTGGAACTATTTATGTGAGTAACTAACGGTTTTTACCAGTTTGTTATAAAAATTCATAAATAACTAAAGGTGTTGTAAAGAACCCAAATCATATATAAATAACCCAAATCGTATATAAGCAATCAACAACGAATAACACTAATACCGCAATCGAAAACCTGTTAACTGAAAAAACCAATCGTAATGATGCACACGTTGAACCTAGTTCAAATATTCGTAAAACTGATAAAACAATTGCCGCAATCAAAATAGAAGGTAATCCAAAGTATAGACCAAACCAAGTAAGCGGAATCCATGCACTTAACGCTCCAATTACGGTGTAATAAACAAAATAAACAGCAAAAATTCGAATTTTTTCCATTTTTATTCCCCCTATCTTTTAGGTGGATTCTTTTAAAGTTTGTTGCAAAGTTGCTTAGAGTATTTAGGGCTCAAATAAAAAAGTCTTGCTGTTGTTTGACAGCAAGACTTTTCGAGACTTCCTTCAACTAAATATTTAAACCGTTTCAACTGTCCAGCCAGTTACTTGTTGCAGAATTTTACCCATTTCAGCTGGCGATTTACTCACTGCAACACCTGCTGCCTCTAATGCAGCAAATTTCTCAGCGGCTGTACCTTTACCACCAGAGATAATCGCACCAGCATGCCCCATACGTTTACCAGCAGGAGCAGTAACACCTGCAATATAAGATACCACAGGCTTGGTAACATGGTGCTTGATATATTCAGCTGCTTCTTCTTCTGCTGAACCACCGATTTCACCAACCATGATAATTGCTTCAGTTTGTGGATCGTTTTGGAACATTGCTAGCGCATCAATAAAGTTTGTACCAGGGATAGGGTCACCACCTATTCCGATACAAGTTGACTGACCAAAACCAAGCGCGGTAGTTTGATTTACGGCTTCATAAGTCAATGTGCCGGAGCGAGAAACAATCCCCACTTTACCTGGCTTATGAATATTGCCTGGCATAATACCAATTTTACATTCACCTGGTGTGATCACACCAGGACAATTTGGACCGATTAAACGTGACCCTGAGCGTTCTAGGTAGACTTTTGTTTTAAGCATATCCATAACTGGAATGCCTTCTGTAATACAAACGATAAGTTTAATGCCTGCATCTGCAGCTTCTATGATAGAATCCTTACAGAAAGGCGCTGGCACATAAATAACAGTTGCATCTGGTTGCACTACGTCAACAGCTTCTTGTACGGTGTTAAATACTGGCAAACCTAGATGGATTGTTCCACCTTTACCTGGAGTTACACCGCCCACCATTTTTGTCCCATAAGCAATTGCTTGATCAGAATGGAAAGTACCTTGCTTACCTGTGAAGCCTTGGCAAATAACTTTTGTGTTTTTATTAACTAATACGCTCATACGTGAGTTACCTCTTTAACTGCTTCGATGATTTTCTTCGCACCATCTGTAAAACCTGTAGCTGCAATGATATTCAAGCCACTTTCTTTTAATTTTTTTGCACCTAGCTGTGCGTTTGTTCCTGCCAAACGGACAACCACAGGTACTTTTACCCCTACTTCTTCAACAGCAGCTATAATGCCTTCTGCGATCATGTCACAACGAACAATCCCACCGAAAATATTAACAAAAACACCTTTAACTGCTGAATCAGACAGGATGATTTTAAATGCCTCAGCTACACGTTCTTTGGTTGCACCCCCGCCAACATCTAAGAAGTTAGCAGGACGTCCACCATGAAGTTTAACAATATCCATTGTTGCCATCGCCAAGCCCGCACCATTAACCATGCAACCGATGTCACCATCTAGTGCCACATAGTTAAGCTCCCATGCAGCTGCACGCGCTTCACGCTCATCTTCTTGAGACAGATCGCGCCATTCCGCTAATTGCGGTTGGCGATATAAGGCATTGTTATCAACCGATACTTTTGCATCTAAACAATGAAGGTTAGCTTCATTTGTAATAACAAGTGGGTTAATTTCTAAAAGCTCTAAATCTCTTTCTTGGAACATCTTGGCAAGACCTAAAAAAATCTTAACAAACTGCTTGATTTGATTGCCGTCAAGACCAAGCTTAAATGCAAGCTTGCGACCTTGATATGGTTGTGCACCGACAAGCGGATCGACGATCTCTTTGAAAATTTTATGAGGTGCGTGAGCAGCAACTTCTTCAATCTCAACGCCGCCTTCAGTTGAAGCCATAAAAATAATGCGACGTGTACCACGATCAACCACGGCACTTAGATATAATTCTTTGGCGATATCGGTGCAACTTTCGATAAGAACCTTGCTGACGGGTTGACCTTTTTCATCAGTTTGAAAAGTAACAAGGCGAGTTCTCATCATGCGTTTTACAAAGTTTGCAACATCTTCTTTGTTAGAAACAAGCTTCACACCACCTGCCTTACCACGACCACCAGCATGAACCTGTGCTTTAACCACCCAAGTATCACCACCAATTTTATCAACAGCAACCAACGCTTCTTCAACACTTTCTACCGCATAACCCTTAGAAACGGGTAAGCCATATTCAGCAAAAAGCTGTTTTGCTTGATACTCATGTAAATTCATATCTTTCTCACTATTTTTACTATTATGGTTTGTTTAACAATATTTTTGCGCGTTTATTCACACAAAGGGCAAAACATGGGCAAGTATACCTTATAATCGATTTGGGGTTAAGCAGCAATTGGCAAAGTTTTTTTATGGTCTCCAAATCAATAATAATTTTCCTATTTCGAACTGGCTTTTAAGCGTATCCAAATTTAAAGCAATTGACGAAGAGTAAAAAGAGTTTTTGAGATGGAATACATTTATTTTTTAACCGTCAACGGATTTTTGGTAGACAAATGCGCATAAGCCTTGTCAATAAAACGATAGGGTAAATCTGGATCTCGATGCTTGGGAATCCCTAAGCGCGTAGTTTGAATGATCTCATTAGGTGTGTAACCAACGTCAACGATATAAAAAACATCATTGAATTGTTGTTGATCCCAGTCGCACACTTTCAGGTTCAAAGCCTTACACAACAGGGTTTGACCAGATAATAAACGCTTAGTTTGACGTGGTTTACCACCTCTTAATGGATTTAGTTTAAGCATACATTGCAACATAACCGAAGTATCTTCTCTGTCATCCAAAAAAGCCACAGCCGATTTTATTAACACGGTATTACCTTTACCTGCTGCCGATATATTAAATGAATCTCCACCTCTGGCATAGTACATATAGATCGTACCAGCCGGCATGAACAAGGCTTTACGCTTTTCTGTATAACCCAATCAGGCATGACTTGCTTTATCTTCTAGTTCATAGCTTTCAGTTTCAATGATTTGTGCTTTAAGCCATATACCTTGATGATAACGGTAGATTACTTTCCCCAACAATCTCTTTGCCAATGTAATGGCATCTTTATCAAAAAACGTTTTATCCAATTTTTGCATTTATTCATCTTGGTTTGTATATATTAAAATCTGTTTCACATATGGCTACGAGCGTCTGCATAAACTCGAATGATGCATTATCCAGTAGATAAATAATCCCCAAATGCCACTGATTAATACGGTAATCACCCATGCAAAATTAGGCAGCATTTGTGGGGTAACGTTATGCTTTGTGAAATTATTCAAATCACGAATCACTGCAAGTGTACAAACAAGATGGACAATAACAGTAAAGGCTGCAATCAAATAGTAAATATTCTGAAAAAGATTCGTGATTGCTTGATGGAGGTAATCCATTAATACTCCTTAAAAAATAAATTCTGCTTTTTTATCAACTTTTTTGTTTTGGTTTTCTTCGTGATGTTTGCTGATAATATCAACAACCTCATCTATTGAGTCTGTTGTAAGCAAAAGATTGGGATCGTTTTCGCCAATCACGCCTTCCTCAATAAGCTTAGTATTTACCCAGTCCAATAATCCTTTCCAAAAACGAGTGTTAAATAGAATAATTGGCATATGGCGTTTTTTCTTGGTTTGCACGAGCGTTGCAATATCAAAGAGCTCATCAAGTGTGCCAAAACCACCAGGCATGCTAATGTAGGCCATTGAATGTTTAACAAACATTGCTTTGCGTGTGAAGAAATAGCGATAATGAAGTGAGATGTCTTGATGTTGGTTCGGAATTTGTTCAAACGGTAATTGAATGTTTAAACCTATGCTTACTCCTTCCCCCCTTGAGGCACCGATATTACCAGCAGCCATAATCCCGTGTCCGCCGCCAGTAATAATACTAAAACCTTTGTCTGAGAGCCTGCGTGCAATTTCCTCAGCATCGCGAAAATGCTTGGAAGAGCTAGGCAAGCGCGCAGAACCAAAGATGCTAACAGCAGGTTGTATGTCATCTAAGCGTTCATATCCCTCAACAAGTTCTGACATGACTTTAAAAATATTCCATGTGGCTCGCGATTGATCAAAGTGAACGTTACCATAAGTCGTGGCCTCAGTATGCGCACGTGGGTGTAATGTTTTTCGTGTTTTATTCATTTTCTTTCTTTTAGTTTCTGTTGTTTTTGCTTTTAGATGATTCACAATTACTATGGAGTAAGTCAGTGGGTATGGTAACACAATCTAGCATTCATGCTATGTTAGTTGCTGCAGCAAATGATAAATTATTGCATAATAAATAGGTGTATCGGTTTGTTAATTAAAAATTAAGGAAAATCAATGGGTTTTTTAAAAGACAAAAAGGTTCTAATCGTTGGGTTACTAAGCAATAAATCGATTGCTTATGGTGTGGCAGAAGCGATGCACCGTGAAGGTGCTGAACTTGCGTTTACTTATCAAAATGAACGTTTCAAAGAGCGTATTGAAAAGCTCACGGAGCATTATCATCCTGCTGCACTGATTGAATGTGATGTGACAAGTGATGAGCAAATTGAAAATGTCTTCACAATTTTAGGACAAAACTGGGAGGGTTTGGATGGAATCGTTCATTCGGTCGCATATGCACCTGCTGATCAGTTAGAAGGAGATTTTATATCGGCTGTAACACGCGAAGGATTTAAGATTTCACATGATATTAGTGCATATAGTTTTGCAGCACTAGCAAAGGCAGGGCGTAAAATGATGCAAGGTAGAAACTCCTCCGTTACAACCTTAACCTATTTAGGTGCCGAGCGTGCTATGCCAAGCTATAACACAATGGGAGTTGCCAAAGCAGCTTTAGAGGCAACCGTTCGCTATACAGCACTATCTTTAGGTGCAGAAGGTATTCGTGCTAATGCAGTTTCAGCAGGACCAATTCGAACGTTAGCAGCATCAGGGATCAAAAGTTTTAGAAAAATGTTGGATTATAATGCACAAGTCGCACCGCTTAAAAGAAATATTGATATTTTGGAGGTTGGAAACACAGTTGCATTTTTAGCGTCTGACTTAGCAAGTGGAATTACTGGCGAGGTGATTCATGTCGATGCTGGTTACCATTGTGTCAGTATGGGTGCAATTAATTAGTTAATGCTTCAAAGGAAAGGAAGAGTGAAATATGGCAATTAGCATTCTCAACACTTACTTGCTTTTGGAATAGCAAGCATTTGTCTTAATGCAATGTCAGTGAGGATCACTTAAATTTTATTGATTTTGATTAAGCAAACAATCCTACAGTGTTTTTGCAATTTCGCCGTAATAGGCTTTGGTAATTTATGTAATCATCATATAATAAAGCCATTGTATTAATAGCAATAGCGGGGTTTGTGTGTCCAATAATTTATCTTTTTGGCATTTGGTTTTAAATGCAGATATTGTGGTGCAGCTTATTATATTAATTTTAATTGTGGGTTCAGTTTGGTCATGGGCGATTATGATCCAACGTTATCATGTGATTAAAAGCGCAAGGCTTGAAGCAAAATCATTTGTAAAGGAATTTTGGTCAAGTGGTAACATCAGTAAAGTCTATCAGCAGTTACAGCATAATAAGCAAAAAGCACAGGGCATGTCGTATTTATTTAGTTGCGGTTTTCGTGAGTTTATGCGTTTACGTAAACAGTCAGCTTTGCATGGTGATATTGTATTGGAAGGGGTTGAGCGTTCAATGCGTGTTGCCATGATGCAAGAAAGCCAAAAGCTTGAACATCAAATTTCACTTTTAGGCACGATTGGTTCGATTGCGCCTTACGTTGGATTATTAGGAACTGTGTGGGGAATTATGGCTTCCTTTACCGCGCTAAGTGGCGTTGAGCAGGCTACTTTGTCAATGGTGGCTCCTCATATTGCTGAAGCCTTAATTGCCACTGCATTGGGTTTATTTGTTGCGATTCCTGCGGTTGTGGGTTATAACCGCTATTCGCGTGCAGTAGATGCAATGTTATTGGAATATGAGAATTTTCAAGATGAGCTTTGTACTTTGCTTTATCGTGAAGCATATAAACCAGGTATCAGCGAGGCACTATAATGCGTCGTAAACACTCTCGCCGTACCACAGGTAAGGCGATGGTTGAAATTAATGTTGTTCCTTATATTGACGTGATGCTTGTGCTTTTGGTTATTTTTATGATCACTGCACCAATGCTCACCCAAGGGGTCAAGGTCGATTTGCCACAGGCTCAGGCACAGAAGATTCCACCAACTGATCAAAAGCCCTTGATTGTTACCGTCAATCAGCAAGGGCAATATTTCTTAAATCGTAACAATGAGAATACCGCGCTTACAGCAGCGCAGCTTACAAGTATTATTAGTACTACCTTATCTCAAGATAAAGGTAAACAGGTGTATGTGCGAGGCGATAAAAATGCAAGCTATGGACAGGTTGTAGAAGCAATGGTGTTATTGCAAAAAGCGGGTGTAGCAAGTGTGGGATTGGTAACCGATGACTCGCAACGATAGTCATATGCGTAAGGCAACAAAAAAAGCAGTATTTGACCAAATAAAACTAATCTATGTAAGTGTCACAAAAACGTTTGAGCGTCGTAGTTTCGTTTATTCCGTGTTATTACATATTGGTTTGCTGATTGGTTTGGTGGCATTAAAGGCAATATTGCAGAGTAATAAACAAACCTTAAACCTAACTGCTAATCTTCCGCTTGTAAACATCTCAAATAAAGAGATTGTGCAAGCTCAAGCGATATCTAGCGAAGACTTAGATAAAGAGTTAAAAGCCTATCAAGCTGTGCAACAAGTTTATGAGCAACAACAAATTCAAGCGCGCAAACGCCAGGATAAAATAAAAGAAATGGAAGAAAAGCTGACTCAAGCAAAACAAGAAGCCGTACGTCAAGAACAGCTAAGGCTTGCTGAAGAAGCAAAACAAAAAGCACAAGAGGAAAAACTCAAGATTCAAGTAGAAGAAAAAAAGCAACAGGTGTTACGTGAAAAAGCACAAAAAGAGCAGAAAGAAAAAGAACAAAAACTAAAGCAAGAAGCACAATCTAAAGCAGCTGAGCTTGAACGCCAAAAAGTGCTCAAATTAGAGCAACAAGCACAAGCCAAAGTTCGTCAGCAAGAGGCATTAAAGGCTTTACAGCAATCAGCATTAAATGATTTAAATGCCCAAAGCGCTGAACTAGCCGCACAAAGTGCAACGCAAAAAGCTCTACAGACTTATGCTCAAGCGTATAAGGCACGTATTGAAGCCGTATGGATAATGGATGATTGCCGTAAAATCAGTGCAAATCAGTTGCCTACAGTGACGGTTATTCCAGGACGCACACCAACGATTTTCGTTTCTAGTGGTAATATGCAATGTGATCGGTCATTATTATTAGCATTTAAAAACGTACAAGCACCTACTTTACCAAACGATATTGGTGCAAAAAAACTCATATCAGAAGGTATTGATTTTCAATTTGGTGAACAAGGATAAACAATGCAAAAACTATTCCAAGCTTTGACAATGATTTTTTTAGTTGTGTCGACAGTAGCAGTACAAGCAAGGCTTACGATTAACATTACCCAAGGCGTCTCACAGCAAATTCCTGTGGCAGTAATGCCATTTAGTGGTGCCTACCCTAAAAATACTGAAGTACCAGATGGCATTTCTTACGTGATTGCAGATGATTTAAGAAACTCAGGTCGTTTGGCGCCACAAACAAAGGATTTTCGGCAAAAACTTAATCGTGTGAGTGAGATCAATTGGTCCAAATGGTCTGCAGATTACATTGTGATTGGGGAGGTTCAAGATAATGGTGGTAGCTATGATATAAGCTATGAGCTAGTCAGTAAATTAAGTAACAGTGTGTTAAGTGCACGTAAATTTAGCAATATCAAAAGTAATCAACTACGATCGGTTGCCCATACAATTAGTAATTTCATTTATGAAGCAATCACAGGTAGCAAAGGTTATTTTACTTCTAAGCTTGTCTATGTAGACGTTGAAAATCCTTATGATACAAAAAAAGCCGTATATCAGCTCATTGTGTCAGATTATGATGGTTTTAATCCCCATGTATTGTTACGTCAAACAAAAGAACCGATCATGTCACCCAGTTGGTCAAAGGATGGCAAAACTATTGCTTATGTAAGTTATAGCAGAGGAAATATGGCGATTTATACGATTGAGGTGTACACTGGGCAACGCAAAAAAGTGGCAAGTTATCAGGGTATTAATAGCTCACCTGCGTTCTCACCAGATGGAAATACACTAGCTATGGCCTTATCACAAGGGTATTCGGAAAACACGAATATTTATTTGATGAATTTGAATAATAATAAGCTTTATAAGAAATTAACCTTAAATGGTATCAATACCGCACCTGCCTTTTCACCCTCAGGCAAGCAGTTAGCATTCGTTTCTAATCGGGGCGGGAGTCCGCAGATTTATATCACTGATATTAACAGTAAATACCCTTCATCTGAGCGCTTAACCTATGGACCAAATCAAGCTTTTGATCCGCAGTATACGCCAAATGGTCAAAACATTGTATTTATGTATCAGAAAGATGGTAATTCGGGTACTCAAATCGCAAAAGTTGATCTAGCGACTCAAAAAATTACAGTACTCACACAAGGACAAATGGATTCTTCGCCAAGCGTTTCCCCTGATGGCAATATGATTATCTACAGTCAAGGGCAAGTAGGGGGAGGGGCGAATCTAGCGATGGTATCCATTGACGGCAAGGTGCAAATTACCTTACCATCCAATACCGTAGGAGCAGTGCAATCTCCTGCATGGTCACAGATGATATAAATTATAGTATTCTGATTTTCTAAAAATCACGGGTAGTAAAAAAATAATTAAGGACTAAAAATGGCAAATAAACAAACAAAAAAAAATCTTTTGGCAATGGCAAGTTTATTATCGATATTATTCGTTGCAGGTTGCGCTTCACAGAGGCAGGCTCCGATTGAAGGAGTTGGACCCGAAGGTGGTTTGGGGACAAGTGCAACAAATTCTGACGTTGAAACAAATGCACTAGGTCAAGCTGGTAGCTTGGATAGTCAAAGTATTGCTGACTTGCAAAGTCAAATTGCTAATATTGGTCAATATACCCCTAAACAGCAACAACAAATGATGGCAGCATTAAATAGTATGTCGTCATGTCAGCGTGTCTATTTTGCGTTTGATAGTACAGAGCTTACCGCTGATGCAAAAAGCTGCTTAAATCAAGTAGCGAGTTATTTATTGAAATACAATCAACCGATTCGCTTAGCAGGTCACACTGATCCACGCGGAAGTGAAAAATATAACTTAAACCTTGGTCAGCGTCGCGCCGATAATGTGCGTCAATACTTGTTACAACAAGGTGTAACAGGAGGAGATGTTTGCACGGTGAGTTACGGTAAATCACAACCTGCTGCGGCTCCTTCTCAATTTTATGCACAAATGTGTGGAGCTACTGAAAATGTGGCATGTAAAGCCAAAGCACGTCAGCATGCTTATTATTTGGATCGCCGCACCGAGCTTGAATTTGGTCAACAATGCGGTTAATGGATAAGTAGTTATGACAAAAGTAAGAAAGCTAGGCATATGCGGGGTGTTGCTTGTTTTTGCGCCAGGTTTAGTGTTTGCAAACTTAAATGCGGATGTTGCAAACCTTAAACTTGAAACTACTAAGCTGAGCAATCAAGTGCAATATTTGATTAATCAACAAAATAAGGTCAGTAATCAAGATTTTCGTCAACAGCTCAATGACTTACGTGGTCAAATTGAGCTCAATAGCTATAAAATCAATCAACTTAATGTGTTGATAGATTCCAAGCTTGCGACTTTTGAAAAAGAGTTAAATGCGCTTAAAAAAGAAATCAATAAACCCTCACCCAAGGAGTTAAGGTTAGAAAATGATAACGCTGCGTTTGACAAAGCAAGTAAAGCACTACTAGCGAAAAAGTATAAAGATGCTGAGGGCTTATTTAAGCAATATCTTAAAGATTATTACAATGGTGAGCACTATTCAGAATCTTTATATTTGTTGGGGCAAATTTACCTTATCAATGGTGACATAGATTTTGCTTATCAACAGTTCAAAACGATTGTAACACGATATCCTAAAAGTATTAAAATCGCCGATGCAACGTATGCCTTGGCATTACTGGAAATAAGTAAAGGCAACAGCAAAATAGCAAAAAAATACCTTGATGAAATCATTGCAAAATACCCACATTCAGATCTGATAGCAAAAGCACAAGAGCAGTTGAAGGAAATTAGATAAATTTAAGGAAATATTCAAATTTTAATTCACTTTGTAAAGCGCATTCAATTAACCCTTATGTGAGTTGTTTTAGCAAACCTTCTGATTTAAATAAATTTGACAGATCAGCGCCTGAATCAACAATCAGATCACGCGCTTGATTTAAAGCTTCATTTTGTTTTCTATTTCTCGTCTTTCGTTCCTAGATTATATGTTTTTATCATCATAACCTAGGAATGAATTTACACAATTATTTGAATACTCCCAATTGGAGTGAAGCTATGTCTCATTTTTTAATCAAATTTGAAGGCAGAATTTGGAATTATGAAAAATTTACACAGTTAGATGGAGAGACAGACTCTAGCTCCAATTCAAAATTACTTTACCACACTGACCAGACTTCATTAATTCAAATCCTTTGATAAAGTCATCTATATGAAACTGGTGTGTAATGACAGAACTAATATTTAAACCTGAGCCCACCATACTTGCCATTTTGTACCAAGTTTCATAAATTTCACGTCCATAGATGCCTTTTAAATGCAAGCCTTTAAATACAATATCGTTCCAAGGTACACTGAGCTCTCCCTTACTGATGCCAAGCATGGCAATACTGCCACCATTATTCATTGTTTTAATCATTGCTGGAATAGCACTTTGATTACCAGACATTTCCATGCCAACGTCAAAACCTTCTGTCATACCTAATTGCTGCATACATTTTTTAAGTGCATCAGCTTGTTCTTGTGCTGATTTATACACGCTTACGTTAAGTGCGATATCTGCACCCAATTGCTTTGCCAGATTTAAGCGATATTCGTTCACATCGGTGATGACAATATGTTTAGCTCCGACATGGCGCGCAATGGCTACAGCCATAATACCTATTGGACCAGCACCGGTGATTAATACATCTTCACCTATTAAATCAAATGATAATGCCGTATGTACCGCATTACCAAAAGGATCAAACATGCTGGCAATATCATCATCCACATAATTTGGCACTTTAAAAGTATTCTCAGCAGGGATGACTAGGTACTCTGCAAAAGCTCCTTGGCGATTAACACCCACCCCAACCGTATTACGGCATAGATGACGCTTACCTGCGCGACAGTTGCGACAAAAACCACAAGTAATGTGTCCTTCACCAGATACGCGATCACCTACTTTAAATCCTTTTACTTCACAGCCTACTTCAATGATTTCACCAACGAATTCATGTCCAACTGCCATGGGGATTGGAATTGTTTTTTGTGACCACTCATCCCATAAGTAAATATGTAAATCTGTACCACAAATCGCTGTTTTTTTGACTTTTATCAATACATCATTATGTCCAACCTCGGGGATGGGTAATTCTGTCATCCAAATCCCAGGTTCTGCTTTTAGCTTTGATAGTGCTTTCATTGTTTTTTGCATTTAAATCACACCCATTTTTTTACCAACTTCAATAAAGGCAGCTACAGTTTTATCGATTTGTTCAACCGTATGTGCTGCCGACATCTGCGTCCGAATACGTGCTAAGCCTTTTGGTACCACAGGATAAGAAAATGCGATGACATAAATACCTTTTTTAAGTAGTTGTTCTGCCATTTGCGCTGCTTTTTTCTCTTCATATAACATTACAGGAATAATAGGATGCTGTCCTGGAATAAGGTTGAATCCTGCTTCGGTCATCTTTTGTCTAAAATACTTTTGATTACGTTGTAAGATTTCTCTGCGTTCATCTGAATGTATTGCTAACTTAATCGCTTCAATTGAGGTTGCTGCAATTATCGGTGCCAGAGAGTTTGAAAACAAATAAGGGCGTGCTTTTTGTTTTAGCATTTCAGCAATTGGTGCGCGTGCTGCAACAAAACCACCTGAAGCGCCACCTAATGCTTTACCAAGTGTACTAGTGATAATATCAACTCGACCTTCAACCCCACAAAAGCTTGGTGTGCCCCGTCCCTTTTCACCAATAAAACCAGTGGCATGTGAATCATCAACCATGACAAGTGCATGATATTTATCGGCTAAATCACATATGCCCTTTAAATTTGTGATAATACCATCCATTGAGAACACACCATCAGTTACGATCAGCTTAAAGCGCGCACCTTTTTCATCTGCTGCTTTTAACTGCGTTTCTAAATCTGCCATATGATTGTTTTGATAGCGAAAACGCATTGCTTTGCATAAGCGGATTCCATCAATAATACTAGCATGATTCAATTGATCACTAATAATGGCATCCTCTGTATTTAATAGTGATTCAAACACACCACCATTTGCGTCAAAGCAAGATGGAAAAACGATGGTTTCGTCCATCTTCAAATAATCACTAATCAACTCTTCCAGCTCTTTGTGCGGTGTTTGAGTCCCACAAATAAAGCGTACAGATGCTGAGCCATAGCCATATTTATCTAATGCTAACTTAGCTGTTTCAATCAGTTTTTTATTATCTGCCAGCCCCAAATAATTATTGGCACAGAAGTTAATGACATGCTCTCCATTTTTTAAGGTAATATCTGAAGACTGAGGAGAGTTAAGAATACGCTCAGCTTTATAGATACCAGCGTCTTTAATTTCTTGAATGCCTTGTTTAAGGTAATCGTAAAATGCTTTATTCATTATGCGTCCTTTTTGATAGTCTAAATAAAACCAGACTATTGTAACCAACCACGCTTAAAAGTCGAAGAATTTACGAGCACTCCATCGCTTTATGAGTAAATATCACAGCATAATTACCTTCGCGATTTTTAAATCTTGATCACAATCTGCTTTTGGACAGATTTCAATTTTCTCAGCATTTTTGTTATTTTTTTTGGTACACTTAACTAAAGTTTTTCATCAGCAAGACACTTACCAACAACGTCAAGCGTTTATGTCGGAGTAAATAAAGGCACTAATATGACTTCAGTTCAATACCTAAATGTTGATCCAGATCGTAATGGTCAGCGCATTGATAACTTTTTAATCGGTCAATTTAGCAAATTGCCAAAAACTTTGATTTATCGTTGGATTCGTAAGGGTGAGCTGCGGGTGAATAAAAAACGCATCAAACAAACCTATCGTGTCCAAATAGGTGATATTATCCGCATTCCACCGTTCACATTAGAAGATGATCACAAATCAATAAAAATCAGCGCAGATCATCTGAACTTCCTTGAGTCGCTTATTTTATATGAAAACGACGATTATATGATTATTAATAAACCTTCAGGCGTTGCGGTACATGGTGGTTCAGGCGTGAGTTCTGGTTTGATTGAACGCTTAAGACAATTACGTCCATACGCTAAAAAACTGGAGCTTGCTCATCGGTTAGACAAAGAAACATCAGGTTGCATGATCATTGCTAAAAAATATAGCATCCTAACATATTTCCATGAAGCTTTGAAAAAACGTGAAATACAAAAAACTTATCATGCATTAGTGCACGGTACGTGGTCGAACAAAGTCAAGCAAATTGATCTACCACTTAAACGCCACCTTTTGCCGCATGGCGAGCGTGTAGTCAAAGTTGACAAAATACAAGGCAAAGATGCTCTAACAAGCATTCGCATTTTACAAAAATTTGATGACTACACACTTGTTGAGGCAACTCCTCACACAGGACGTACCCACCAAATTCGTGTTCATTTAGCCGCATTTGATCATCCAATTGTTTGTGATAAAAAATATGGGGTAGAAGAGCAAGATAAAAAACTTTATCAACAAGGATTTAAGCGCCTTTTTTTACACTCTGCCAAACTTGAATTCAGTGATCCTAAAACAGGCGAAAGACGAGAGTTTACAGTGAGTTACGATAATGAATGTACTAGACTCATCTCATCTTTTTAAATTCTTACACCTCGCCAGCAATAAAAGGCAATCTTACTTAACTCCGTGAGCATACCTTTCCCATCTACTGCATTAATGCCATTTTGCTTACACCAGTGTGTAAAAACCGTACCATTTTGCGCATACATCAAATCATAACCTAAGGCACCTTTATTAAAGTTTGTCAAATCGAGTGGTAGCTGCTGGTTATCGATACTAGCTGATGTAGCATTGATTACAAGGTCATAGCTACCGATAATATCATCTAAAGCTTGGACTTCTAGCTGTGTATTATGTAACTGTATACGTTCAACCAATATTTGTGCTTTAGCTAGTGTGCGATTAGCAATCACAACTTTACTTGGTCCCTCTTGCAATAATGCACCTAAAATACCCTTTACTGCTCCTCCTGCGCCTATAATTAATATCGTTTTAGCGTAAATCGGAAAGTATAAATTGTTTTTAATATCATTAACTAACCCCAACCCATCAAGATTTAAACCAATAAATTCTCGCTTATTATTGATAATCACGTTGCTGACTGCTTGTGCTTGTTCTGCCAACCGCTCTAAGTGATCACAATATTCATATAACCTTTCTTTAAAAGGTAGAGTTATACTTAGACCTTTAACAGTCTCATCTAATTTAAGCATATTCAGCGCTTGTTCAAGGTTATCAGGATAAACCTCAAGTGCTCCATAACACATATTTTGCTTCGTTTGACTGGCAAACTCATTATGTATTTTGGGTGATAGAGTGTGTTTAACAGGATAACCAATCACGTAATATTGATCAAGCATGCTTTGTATTGCCATTGATCCCCCATGGATTTTTAGAAAACTTCTGCCAACATACAGCGCACACTACCGCCACCAACCGTTTCAATAGTGGGGATATCAAACGATAGGCGGTGGCAATATTTATCAATGAGTTGTTTCTGCGCTTCAGTCAACACATTTTCTGCTTGTTTAGACATCAGCAAATATTTCTCATGTTTTTGATTTGTAAGTTGCAATACATTTCCAGCCATATGGTAAAGCTGCTCAAAAGAAATATCGATTAGCTCTTTACCAATTGCTTGAAGCTTCTGTTGTACCATGAGGCGCTCTTTTTGCTCAGAAATTGCCTCTAAACAAATAACCGCAAATTTGTCGGCAATGGCAAGCATGACATTAGTATGATAAATTGGCTTGCCATTTTTGTCTGTACTGCTAAAGGTAACAAGTTTATAACCTAATTTTTCAACAACCTTGCGTGCAAGCTCAATATCCGCTCGCTCAGATAAGGCAAGAAAAGCCGTTTTACTTGTATGATCAAATATAAACACTCCCGTTCCTTCTAAGGCGCGTCCATTTGCTAAAGCTCTTATATCCTGAATGATATATTTACGCCCCGTCTTTTGTAGCAAAGCATTTTGTAATGCTTCAACTTGCACTTCAGCTTGACGATTCTTGCTAAACATAGGGTAAATATAGAGGTATTTCTGGTCTTTGATTTCATGCGTGCTAAACCAATTATTGGGAAAGACCGCATCAGGAGTATTTTCTTTAGGTGATGGTAATACAATTACTTCAATTCCATAACAACGAATTTTATTCACCATATCATTAAATTCAGTCATTGCTTGCTGAGTAAGCTTTGATTCACTTAAGTTCAGTTTATTCTGAAACGTATTGTTCACAGCAGTTTGCTCATTAAAAGCAAAGTGTGTTGGCGGAACCATGACAACTGTATTTGCAATTCTATTCATATAATATTAACCTTTGACTACATCTCTTTACGCACGAGTGGCATCGACATACAGCGTGGCCCCCCCCCTTCCTCTAGATAATTCTGAACATGGGATTTCATAAACTTTAATCCCTTTCTCTTGTAATAGTCTGTTCGTTGCAGCATTACGCTGATACACAAAGACTTCACCTGGTCTAAGTGCCAAAGTGTTTGCGCCGTCACTCCACTGTTCGCGTGAACCTGTAATTGTATCCTCGCCTCCACAATAAATAATTTCGATCTCTCTACTGAGCTCTTCCGACAAAATTTTACCGATATCACCTGTTAATTCATCACATTTAACCGTTTGGGAATCTCCAGCAGAAAGACGGTATATAGTTGTTTTATGTACAATTCCTCTGTGCATCGTTACTTTATCGTAATCAATCTGAGTCAATACTGTATCTAAGTGCATAAATGCACGACTTACTGGAATTTTGAATGCTAAGATTTTTTTAATAGTGTGTGAGGTTTTCAGTCTATCATCAAAAAACAGTTGATGGCTTAATTGTTCAATCGCTTGTGCTGATGTGCGTTGTGAAACACCAATAGCCAGTGTATTTTTATCTAAAACAATTATATCACCACCTTCTATTGATCCATGATTTAAGCGCAAATCTAGTGTCAGGTTTCTACTGAACCGTGAATGATGTTTAAGTACACTTTCAATAAAAATACTTTCTCTTCTTCTTGTTTCTGCATACATGCTATTTAGGCAAGCCATGTTACCAAATACTACTCCAGGATCACGTGTAAAATATAAATTTGGAATTGGATGAAGCCAAAAGTCATCCTTACGTGCGATTTGTGTGCTTAAACCCATGTCTGATAATTTAATTTCATTGCGTTTTAAACCAGACATAAGTTGTTGACACAACTCTTTTCCAGAATACTGACTAAGGTATGCCCTTAAACCATCTACAATATTTACGTTTCTTATCCCTGATAGCCCAAGAAAAGTATTGATTATCTCTGCTTTTAGTATTTGATTATCTAAAACCTCTCCTGCTAAATCTTCTAGATATAAAACCTCTACACCTTGCTGCCTTAATATATTAGCAAATACATCATGCTCTTTTTGTGCATTTTCTAAATAAGGGATATCGTCAAAAAGCAATTCTTCTAAATTATTAGGAGTTAAATTACATAATTCTTTTCCAGGTCTTTTTAATAAAATCGTTTTTAATGGTGCAATCTCACTAGATATAGTTAAGTCAATTTTGGTATCTGGCATACTCACACCTTCCAAACCTTGACTTGTAGCGGTTTCATAAAACATACTTTCTCCAATTTTTCTTAATATTTAATTATCAAAAAGGTTTATATTGAGCCAACTGTTTGTGCTGTTTGATGTATTTGAAGTGCCTGATTATCTCCATAGTCATTAAGCACCGAGAATAAATCTTTTGGATCTTTTAAAACTGGAATCATGTTTATTGGCACGCCAATATCATATTTTTCTGCTAATTGGTAAGTGAGTTTTAACACCGAAAAATCTTCCAAGGCAAAGCCAACCGAATCAAAAACTGTAATTTCATCGGCTGAAGTTCGTCCTTGTTTTTGTCCTTCAATTAATTCCCACAGCTCAGCATAAACAACTTTTTTAGCCTCTTGCTCAGTAAAGCACTGAATTTCACCTTCAATAAAAGATTGTTCAAAAAACTCAACTACGACTTTAGCACGTGTTAAGATGGATTTATCTAGCTCAGTTTTGCCTGGACAATCTCCACCTAAACCATTGATATGCACGCCAGGTCTAACCCAGTCATTTTCAATCACAATAGCGTGCGCCTTGCATGCTGTGCACACAGTAACGATATCTGCACCTTTAATGGCTTCTTCATTGCTTTTACATGGAACCAATTCAAAATTATAAGTCTGCATATTTTTCTCAAAGCGACACATCGCTTTTGGATCGATATCATGATAACGAATCGTTTTGATATCTCGTACAAGAGCTGTTGCCAAGGCTTGAAAGTCACTTTGCGCACCAGTACCAATAAGTGCTAGGGTTTTAGCATCTTTACGTGCTAAATAATCAGTAGCTAGGGCTGCTGTTGCTGCTGTTCTTAAACCAGTTAAAACTGTCATTTCAGAAATAAGTAATGGATGTCCATCAGAAACTTTCGACAACTGTCCCGTTGCAATAATGGTTTGCTTGTTCTGTAATGGGTTTTTAGGGTGACCATTGACATATTTATAGGCAAACAGTTGTTTGTCTGCCGTTGGCATAAGTTCTATCACCCCATCTGGTACATGGAAAGCTGGGCGTGGGATTTTGTCAAATTCTTGCCAACGCAAAAAGTCGCCTTTTAAGGTTGCCATTAAATCAATAAAATATTGCTTTAACCCATGTTTATGTATGAGCTCAGCAAGCTTTTCAACTGAAATAACTTTAATCATTTTGTTCCTCCTTTTCCTTATTTACTAGACTTACGCACTTTAAAATTTTAAAGAGGTGAACTTTTTAATCGTCCCATCACAGTCATTGTAATTTTATAACAAAGGAAACTATAAATTTAATAATTTAAAATAGCAATTAGAATTAAGCAAATGAAGCCCACTGTAGCATTCTTAACAATAAAATCCAACACTGATAATAAAAAGTTGGTGATGGGTATCCCGTAGCTATTTATTTTTGTTATGATGGCATATATTTTGCAAACACACCTTTGTTTATGAATGTAGATCAATCTGAAATTAATAAGTTTAGCGCATTAGCGCATCAATGGTGGTGTGAAGATGGCGAGTTTAGAACCTTGCATCAAGTCAATCCATTGCGACTTCAATTTATAGAGCAATGCGTTGGCAAGCTGAATGATTTAAGGGTTGTTGATATCGGTTGTGGTGGTGGGATTTTGACTGAGAGCTTGGCTTATAAAGGTGCTTATGTAACAGGCTTAGATTTAGCAGAAGCTTCATTAAGCATAGCTAAATTACACTTATTGGAGTCTGGTTTAGACATTCGTTATTTGCAGCAAACGGTGGAGAGCTTAGCCCAACAAGAAACCAATAACTTTGACGTTGTTACTTGTATGGAAATGCTAGAGCATGTGCCAGATCCAGAAAGTATCATTGCATCATGTGCGAGGCTTGTAAAAAATGACGGTTGGTTGTTCTTTTCTACTTTAAACCGCAATCTAAAATCCTATTTGTTATCGATCGTCATGGCAGAATATGTAATGAATTTAATCCCCAAAGGTACTCATGAATATGCCAAGTATATCAAACCGATGGAGCTTATTAAGGCTGCAAGAAAATATGGTTTGCAAGCAATTAAAATCAAAGGTGTTCATTACAATTTTTTGACAAAAACGCTGTCACTTGGAGGCGATGCCGATGTCAATTATATCATCGCATTTAAGAAACAAGCTTAAGCTTATATTATTTGACTTAGATGGGACATTATTAGATTCTTCAACCGGCATTTTCAATGCCATTCGTTATGCATTTATAGCACACAATTTGCAAGTGGCATTTGAAGAACAAACACTTCTTAAACATGCAGGCAGAGGAGTTGAGTTTTTGTTTAAAGAAATCAATGGTAAATTGACAAAAGATGAGCTTATAAGCTTAAAAGAAACGGCATTTTGGCACTATCAAACTCATGCACAAGATACAACAGAAAGTTACCCCAACGTGCGTGAATTGTTTGAAACTTTACAGAAAAAAGCAATCAAATGGGGTGTGGTAACAAGTAAAACAAGGGTTTTGACCGAAGCTGTGTTACCCAAACTCCCCTTGTTTGAAAGCGCTGCAATTGTAGTATGTGCAGATGATTTGACATATAAAAAACCACATCCAATGCCATTGTTATATGCAATGCAAAAGCTTAATGTCTCACATAGGTGCACAGCATATGTTGGCGATGCGAAAACCGATATGTGTGCAGCTAAATACGCAGGATGCTACCGCATCTTTGCTAATTACGGTTATGAAGCAGTTAAATTGACTGTACAGGAATATGATTTAAAAATTTCAAACGTGGAGCAGTTAATCACGTGGATTACTTATATGAATGCCTAGAGGGGAATAAACCCGTTTATGGTAGTATTTACTATTATGCCTATCGACGGCTTGATAACGAAAAAATTGAGGTTTTGTATGCACTTGACCAATTAAAACACCAATGGATCAAAGCGTCAGAGTTTTATCAAGAACCCTATCCTGCTTTGAAAAAACTACAGTGGTGGCAAACTGAGCTAGAAAAACTTAAAACAGGTAAGATGCTAAATCATCCATTACTCAATTTTGTTGTAAAATATTTTAGAGCGGAAGATTTAGTATTGTGGTTAAACCATGACTTAAACTACGCACTGCAAACAATTGCTAAAGGGCGACAACAACAACTTGAAAATGATTTAAGCGACAGTTTTTTAGGAGTAGCAAGCCTTAAAGCAAAATTGCTTGGTTGTATTGATCGACAAAAAGTCAGCACCCTCAACGCTTCGGATCAATTAATCCGACATTTATTATTAATTGGAAAGCATTACTCAAGAAACATAAGCTTAGACGCAAGACTTACGCCACAAGTTGATCAAGGTGTGTTTCGTGAAATTGCTCATAATGTATTAACTAAAGCCAAGTTATTACGACAACAGCTAAAACCCTTTGATAAATCCCTCATGCCATTTATCACCCTCAATAAACTACAATTAGTGAGCGCCCAAAAATTTATTAAAAAAGTAGACAATCCGTTTAGGCAAAGTATTGTTATTTCGCCTTTATTATTGTTATTTACTGCAAGTTTTGCATCAAAGCTTTGATCTGTAGCGCTGTTCTTGTACAATTAAATCTACCTTAGCCCTTTTTATAAGGTAGTGATTGTGAAAAGAATAAGTTGGATGCTGCTATTAAGCTTTTTGATGAATTTAGCTAATGCTGAAAGTCAAGCAATTGCAGCTACACAAAATACTAAAAGTATAGATATTGCACTGGCAGCAAAAGAAAAAGAACAAATTTTGCAATTGCAAAAAATCAACCAAGAAATAGAAGCCTTAACTCAGTCATTAAAATTGATCCAGTTGTCCAAACCAAACGTAGCTACTCCTCAAATGCCTAAGACTATACAGAACTTACTCCCACTGGATAGAGAAGCAATGAATAGTCCGATCTTTGTCCCAGGAGGTGCGCCTATCTCTGATCAAAGCAATAATCCTTATAGCCAACAAACTAGCGTCGATAAAAGCACTGAGAATTCAGACAACCCATACCTTAATAAAGATCAAAATAGTGAGCAAGATCAAAAAATAGCTAATGACACCTTATCATCTGGTTCAAACTCAAGCTATTCCAATCCCTACAATAATACTAATTATGGCGGCTACTATCCAATAAGTAGCACGAGTTCATCTACTAAGTTTCAAGCTACTTTAAAAGCAGTAAATTCAAAGGGTTATGTCTATGGTATTGCCAAAGAAAACAATGCTTTCATTGATCCTTTTGCCAATATTTCCTCCGATAATGCGATTAACCTTAGAATTATAGGTAGTAGCAGTGGTACAAGTCCAACTTACACTTCCATTAAATTCTGTAATCAAAACTATGTAAATTGTGGTAGTGCTTTGACCATGTCCAGTAACGCGACAAACCTTTCAACTGACCAACTAACTGGTGGTTCTTCGAGTTACGCATTAACGAGCATCACCGTTGATGGTAAAGCTTCAAACTATCAAATAGCTAGGCTTTATGCCCAAATTACAAATTCCGTTAATACCACTACAAATATTAGTTTCTCGTTCCCTATATCAAGTTGTCAAAGTGCACAAAATAGTGATTTAATTTGTATGCTTTCCGTTAGTGGTGCGACGGTTTCAGTTGCAAATAATTAAAACTTATAAAACAGTTACTTGGATATTCCAATATCCTACCTTGTTTCAGAAAGATAGTGCCCCCACTTTGAAAGCAATCTTGCTTTATTCTCTTCAATGCTGTGCCGGCTTGGATCATACCCATCGATTGCTGGTTTATAGTACACGAAGCAATTCTCCGACCTGTTGAGTTTTTAACTTTCCTAAGCAAACAAGAAATCTCTATCGGATTATCTGAACCAAGCAATAGCCGATTCTCGGCAGTGGCAACAATGTCTGACTAGCCAATCAACTGACGCTCGTATCCCCAAAGTGCATCCCGCCATGACAATAAGACACACTCACGAATGAATGAATATGGAATGGGTCAGCTTCATATCAGGGAACCTTAGATATTCTCTGGTTTTCAATGCCATTGATGACACCACCATCTATAAAGCATTGATAGGTCACATTCCCTTGATCACATCCACTCAAAAGAACCAATGATTAAATCACATAACGTTGCTTCTGTGTTTTTGTCTGATATCAAACAAGTATAGGTAATAAATGCCATTCGCTCTTTCCCCATAACATGCCATACACGCCAATAATGTAATTCTCCATCAATGTCTTCTTGTGCAGAAATTTCAGATGCAGGAGCCTTTCCAAGACCAACATTCAAAGCATGCACAGATTTCGTTGAGATAGCCCATCCACGCTGTGAAGCATAGCTCGTCGCAAAATCTATAGCTTCTTGAGCAGCTGGTTCTTGTTGCGATTTGCGTTTAGCAAAGGATATCTGTATTACACCAACACCATCTTTATCGTCAAACAAACTAATGACGTCATCTTCTTCATGGAAGGTCCATGCATCAGGAATATCAAGAGAGAAGAGATTTTCCCACTTTACTTTGTGCAGTACTGGTTTGCGACTAATCATACGTTTCAACCCATCCGGTATGTCCCTGACCATTCACCTGATTACATTCATGACAATAACCTTCAACTTGTTTCTCTCCCTGTTTTATTGCTCTAGGGTTATTTGGCTTTAACTCAATGATCTCCTTCGTTTCACGGTTATAAGCATCCATGCGTTTACCTGAAGGCAACAGAGCCTCTTTCTCAAATCCCTCTAGATATTGACGATCTTTATGAGCTTGTTGTCCTTTTCGTAACGCATCTCGCACTTTGGGATTTTGTGCCCCTTTTGGAACAGTAGTCACAAACTCACGTATTTTACCTGCTTCATGGCTAGCTTGAGTTATTTTCCCAGTTGCAACACTTGCCTTAACACTCTCCGCAATAAGCTTGGGTGCCACGACTTTTGCCAGTAGCATT
>NZ_QLIR01000015.1 GCF_003428155.1 Fastidiosibacter lacustris | reverse complement strand
GAAAATTATCCAGTCTCCGTGTACTAAATGAAAACGTAATAGGCATGTTAAAACGTTTTAAAATTATTGCCGACAAATATCGGAATAGACGAAAAAGGTTTGGACTTCGATTTAATTTAATAACGGGAATTTACAACTTTAAATTGACTAATTGAGGTTTGGAAAGAACTCTAATATATTTTGAATAGCTCTTCCAGTCATGGCTGTAGAATAGTTCAACCATGAATACCACTACCATTGCTACACATATCAAGAATTCTTTCTTTTGTCTTGGACAGCCGACCTAGTGCTTTATATTCAAGTTGAAAGTATTCGCCACAATCTAGGCAACGGTGTCTTTGCGCACCATTTGGACTAGATTTCAATTGGTTATTACCTGCTTCAACTGTCTTTATTGAGTTGTAATTCCTGCAGCGTACATCAATTTTCGCTATTTTTTATTTGAAATTATAAAAACAAATTTGCTAGATAATAACACTACCGAAATTTTCTTTAGACTATTCGTTAGCTGATTGAGATGCTTTTTCATGTTGTGCAAATCAAGAAAAAATAACGTCTTACTCAGCACTTTGCAAATCTTTCTTCGTGTACAGAGATTCTGGATTAATCGAAAAAATAGATAATTTTAGTAAAACAAGTGCCAATATCAACTCAATAAAAGCTAAGGTAGAAATTATAATAATAACACTCGTATAGCCAAAAGCCACGATAGCCAATCCAGCTATTGGAGGAAAGGCATAGACACCAATAAAATATGATAAAGAAAAAAAGGTAATCACATCCGCCCGGTGATTTGGTTGTGTAACATTAACAGCAATAGCCTGTATTGTCGGATATACTAAACCATAACTTATGCCAAATAAAGCTGAGCTAATACAATACAACAAAACACTGTCACTTGAAAACAAGAATGAGGTCAAACTTATCACCATTAGGATTAACAACACAATTGCAACTTTATACTGATTATATTGAGAAAGACGCTTACCCAACAAAAGTCGCGATAAAACAACAGAAAGGGAATAAATTAAATAAAAAGATGAATAATTCATTCCAATACTATTTGCGTATGTTGACTGAAAATTCACCATAATGGTAAACGCACAGGCTCCCAAAAATACCATAATGAGAGGGTATAGAGCCATTGATTTTATAATCAAAGAAAATGTTTTCCAATGTGTTTCATTTTTTGGAAATTCTTTGAATTCAGGTCTTGCTAAATAAAAACAACCTGCAGCAACTAAACTTGCAATACCCGCAATAAAAAATAAATATTGAAAATCCATTTGGTCCTTCCAAAAAAATGCGTTGCAACAGGTGCCACACCAGAACCTAGAACGCTAAAAGCTGATAAATAACTAAAAAACACACTTCTATTGGTATTATTTGCAAATAAAGAAAGGGAATATGGTGCTGAATTGTAATAAAACCCCCAACCTATACCTAACAGTAGAGAAGCTAGAATAATTTTAAGTCCCATAGAATGTACAACAAAAACAAATAATAAAATTCCAACAGTATATGAGATACAACCAATTACAGTTACTAAATTACTTTTCATTTTTTTTAACATTAATTTACTAACAATAACGGCAAAGATAGTTCCAATTCCAGTAACTCCCAAGAGAAACCCTGTAGCATCTTGAGCCCCACCCAAGTGCTCTATAAACAAAGGTAACAGGAAAAAAGCACCATATGAAAATGATAGCAATAATGCACCTATAAAAATAAAAACCACAGACTTTTCTTTCATGTTAAAAACTCTCTACATATTTGGCTAGCGATAGCATAAGAGAATCGATATCCAGATCCGGATGCTCCTTCAACAAGAAGGTTTGCTTTTGACAGGGTTGAAATTGAAATCTCCCCAGATGGCGAATAATGATCGCAAAACACTCTTCCACCTGAAAATAAATCACCCAGTTCGTTTGAATATTTCCTCAGAATCCCAAGAGCGATTTCTAAATCTTTCTCTGAAAATGTCAGCTGTTGCTTAGGTGCTACATCCCAATCTTCTGAAGTGAAGCTCATCAGCCAATAACCTTTTTCGGGCAAGGGCAATAAAAAAGCTTTCTCATCAAAAAAAATAATTGCTGGATCATCCTCAGCAGGTATAGAAGCTAAATGCAATGCTGCAACCTTTTTTATTTTCACCTGATTAGTTTTTTGAAGTGCCTCCCCATACTGCCAAGGACCAGTTGTAAAAAGGTTTTTTTTGCTTTTTAAGCTCACCCCGCTCTCCAATGTAATATGCTCTTTATCCATGTGATGAATCGGAGAGCATTCAAAAATCATATGGGCTTTTCTTCTGAGAAACAATGACATTTGGTTCATCAGCATTGGCAAATCAGCACAGTGAGCGCTTTGCCTAGAAAAATAAATTTTCTTATCCGTTGGGATGTTTAAATAATTCCCTATAGAACATTTGGTTTTTAATGCACAATCATTAGAATCTTCCAAGTCAGATGCTATATAATATTTCTGAAAATTATTTATGCTTGTAGCACCTACAATGTAGTATGCCTGTTTCTTTTTTAACTTCAGATCAATATGGTCTTGGAGTTCTTGCATTACAGAGCTACCCTCAATAATCAATTTTTTTCCATTCTCTGTGTCCGTTTTTGCAAGTGGTGTCGAGAAGCCAGCAGAATACCCTGATGCTCCAAAACCAATTAAATTTTTATCTACCAGAGTCATTGAAAGGCTTGGGTTACGTATTGCAGCGAGTGTTGCTGTTGTCAGCCCTACAATCCCACAACCAATAATTAATAAATCGCTTTGATATTCTTTCATGGGTTCCACCAAATCGAAATAATAATAAGCGGAGTATTACCAATATTTTCTACCGAATGCCGCTGAAAAGAATCAAAGTACACCGCATCCTTTTCTTTTACCTCAGAAACACTTTTATCACACGTTACACGTCCCGTACCACTGACGATTAACCATAGTTCTCTTACTTCATGGCAATCGAATGGCGTAGTAACGCCTGGCTGAACCGTAAAGAAAGAAGACTTAAAAGGAGCAACTCCCTGTATATTGCCAGCAAATAAAACCTCTTGAACTTCTATACCTAACGGAAGATTTTCTAAAAATTGTTTTTCTAAAATTTCCATAAATCTCTCTTCAGCTATTGAACCAAGCCCCATTGAATCAGGCAATCACCTTCAACATTTTGATAAACCTCTTTCCCTGAAATTTGATTGATGATTCTTGCACTCCTATAAGCAAGCAAGCTCAGATTGGGATCGGCAACACCATGCGTATGTCGTGCACCATTTTGAATGTAGATGGCGCAGTTTTTATCTCCTTCCCAATGCAAGCGATAGTCCTCATCAACTATAAGACCATGCTTATCCCTATTTAATTGATTTGAAATTTTTTTCAAGAAATGTGGTTCATGATAGTGATAACCTGTGCACAATATTATTCCATCTACATTGTATTGCTTATCTAATTCTGCTTCCAAATCAGAAACCGAAATTGAATATCGGTCATCGAGTTGATTCACGTCATGCAACTCATGAGATGGCAATAAATAACAAATCTGAGGGAGTTTTTTCACATATTTCAGCTCATACAAACGCCTATATATCAATACAGCAGTGGACTCTGAAATTCCATCACTCGCTAATTTATGTTGCGCCAATAATCTTTCTTTTTTGGCGGATGACAACGAAAAAAAGTGTCGAGAGTACGCGGGAACAAATAGCTCGTTTGTGAATGGGGGGTCATCGATAGGCAAAAAATTTAATCTTTTCGAAAACCACAAAATTTTTGCGGGCATGTTTTCTTCATCACTTATTAAAGATTGAACTATTTCTGCCGCACTCTGACCGCCCCCAATAATGGCCAATGTCTTGTTTTTAAAGTTTCGCTTTTTAAACATAAACTCACTATTGTGAAACACGGTATCGCTAATAATACTCCGACAACACTTGGGAATATAGGGTCGCAGCCCAGTTCCTAAAACAAGGTTTTTAGTTAATAAAATATCTCCTGTAGAAGTCGTTACTTTAAGATGCTCACCATTATAATCAAGGTCAGTCACCTCAGAGCCTTTGTCTACATTATTTAGACTGTTAAAAACCCATTGTAAATAATCAGCAAACTCACTACGGCTAACTGCTTCGAAATTGGCAGTGATAAATTGATATAAACAGCCTTTTGAATGCAGGTAATTAAGATAAGAATATGGATTTGTTGGATCTACCAAAGTTACCAAATCTTTCAGATAAGACACCTGTAGCTTAGCCTCTGGTAGCAGCATGCCAGGATGCCAATTAAAGCTACTCTGCCTTTCGACAAATCGCGCCGTTAATTCAGGGGCTCTCACACCCAATAACGCAGATAAACTCAGATTGGCAGGACCAGCTCCTATGCCAACTATGTCATACTTATTCATTACTAGCCTACCTTGATTTCAGAAATATTAATTTGCTCAATCTCACTCATTGAGAATGGCTCCGAAGAAAAGTGATTGCAATTCTCTAATGATGGTACTCCGGTACCTCCAAGAAAATCCCACACTCTTTGACTCAACACTGGCATTACCGGATAGCAAAGAATCGCGATACCGTGCAACCATTCCATATACTCACTTTCATAAACGTCGCCTTCCAGCCAGCTTATAATATCCAAATAAAACTTATTTCCACTATAATTACTGGGGATTGCATCCATTTTTTTCTGCTCCCATAATCTTAACAGGCCGCTACTATGTTTGTTGTGCTCTTGTCTAGGCAAATAGAAATTTGGAACTTTTAATTTACTAATTATTTTTGCGTTTATTATACAAGCAATCCAATTATAGAAACTTACAAATTCCTGCAGATTAAAATCACTCTGATCCTGATCAGCATTAACTTTGAGCAAGAATAATCTAATCAAATCGATGCTAATATTTTTAGGTAACTTGTGAACCCATATAGCATGGTTTCTACTGGTAGAAAACTTATCTCCATTTAATGTTAAAAATTTATTTGACAAGTAGCAATCAAAACCTTTATGACCTAATGACAGAGCTTGATTTAATGTCTCTACCAAAAAAGTCAATGTGTTATCAAAACCAAAACTGACCACTGTATTAACGTCCGCATCCTCAGTAAAGGGTAGAGTTTTTAAATTTAAAGCTTTAACACAAGACTCTCTCAATGCTGTGTAGTAAGAAAAAAATGTACCATAGCTATAATAAACTCGTTCATGCGAAGCTGAAATCCCCCACTTAATTGGAAGGGTTAATCGTGTGTAGTCATTCTTGGCTAGAAAACTTTGTGTCAATTCAAGAGAGTTTTTCGGGACATAAGAAGCCACAAGCGCCTTCTGCAGCTGTGGTTTATCCATTTTGAGAAATAGCGTACTAACTCTCTTCATTTCTGTTAACTTAAACTCTGAGCGACAGTGAACGCCTGTCATTTCTTCTGGTCTATAGGTAAATCCACATGTTTCACAAATAAAGCCAGAAGTAGCGTGCTTGCACTCTGGGCAGATACCAGCAATAAAACTGGGAGGTAGAAATCCATAGTTATTAGAAAAAGGGTACTGTTCATTAATTTCAACAGCTTTGCCCATATCAACCAATTGCTTTACTTGCTGTTGTGTTATTTCAGTCAAATGATTTTTATACTTGATATCCAATGGATTCAAGAAAAGATCCATATCAATTAACATGGTTTTCAAGTCATTTACAATTTGATCATGATAAAAAAAGCAAAGCGCTTCAATTGATTTTTTTTGGTTATGTGCGGCAAGTAAAGCATGAGACTCATAGCTATCAGAGCCACTACAAAAGAAGACAACGTTGCCAATTTGCTGATTTGATCTTTTGATTACGTCTAACTTTAAAAATGGCCCTCCAATATGTCCCAAATGCAACCATTCCATTTGGGGTTGGAATGGCAGAAACTAAAAGGTACTTTTTGCAATTATTATTCAGAAACATTTTAGTTTTTAGTTAATTTAAGTAACTAAATGTATAATATTGAAAAAGCAAATATAAATCAACACAAAAAGAATAGTTTATCAGAGGAATCGCATTTAAAAGTTATTGGTTTATCGCAAATTATATGAAAGATTTTACAACTGATTATCTTTGATATTTTTTAATCTCATGTACTTTTACGCCATAAAGCAGTGCCGAAACATCCACTTCAAGCCTCCTTTGCAATGGTGGTTAATTGGTTTTGCTTTACCTGAATAACAAATGGAATTCCATGATCATTGAGTAACTTTAACCATACTCCACCAATAAACTCACGATCACCTAAAACACCTGCAATAAGATCTACGCCAAACTGCTTGATAAAGCCTTTAACTAACTGGACTCACGCATTTTTAATTTTCTCATACTCATTTTTCATTTCTAAATATAATTTTATATGTTGATTGATTAGCGGCAATAACGCTTTCCGTGTCTCGCAGCATGTGATTATCATCTGTTGTCCTTAGTCATATTCATCAAATCTGATCTCTATCAAATATTTCAAATAATAATTAAGTTTTTTTATCGATTTTTGCCTATTTCATTTTCAGTAAGTTTGAAATACACTACACTTTTTACTGGAACGTACTCTGGATAAATAATTGGTGTTACAATTTGACGCAATACAAAAGCTGCTGCTATACCTCCATCAAAATTTACTGCTCGTGTAACATGGAAATTAAGTTGAGCTGTAATTGCCTTTATGACATTAGCACTTTGTTGCAAAGTTGCACTATCAATAAAAAATACCATTAAATGATTATTCGTAGTTTCTGCATAAATTACTCTTTTTGAAATACGTGTGTTTTCAACTTTTTGTATCTCATTATTTTTCATGAGAACTGGTCCTGCTTGAAACGCATAATATGCATTTTTATAGTTTTGATCTTTGTCTAAAATACTTATTTGACCATTTTTATCTATCGTTATAACTGAAGATAGCAAGCTATTTTCAACTAATCCCAATCTGAGTTTTCCCTGATCAATTAAAAGCCCATTGACTAAAAAACCCTCACGATAATAGCCCCCATTTGTGGCTAAAAAAGCATTGTTATATGATGCTATATCTAGTGTACTTTGAATATTATCCTCACGTTGGATAAACAAACCCGCGTGATATTGATTATTTTTAAGAACAACAACATCAACTAATATAGGAAAGGTTTTCTTTTCAATAGCTGCAAACTCATAAAAAGATACACCAGCATTTACTAATTTATGTTGACTAACGGTGTTTAATTGCCACGCATAACTTAAGGTTATTCCTAAAAAACAAATCAATGCGAACAATAAAAATTTATACAAAACAAAACGCATTAGTTATATCAACGTAAGCCCAATACGTTTAGCAACGGTTTTATAGTGCCCTACCACGTCACCTAAATCCTGACGAAAACGGTCTTTATCAAATACATCTTTTGTTTGTTTATCCCATAGCCGACAGCCATCAGGACTAAACTCATCACCCAACAATAACGCACCATTAAAGCGACCAAATTCAAGCTTATAATCAACTAATAGCAACCCCGCATCATCAAATAACTTAGACAAAATATCATTAACTGTAAAAGTCACCTTGCGCATATATTTTATTTCCTCAGGCGCTGCCCAATTAAAAGTCAAGATGTGTGATGTGTTGATCATAGGGTCACCTAAGGCATCGTCTTTCAAAAAAAATTCAAAAACAGGACGCTCAAATTTCATGCCTTTTTCAAGTCCCAAGCGCTTACAAATTCCACCTGCAGCATAGTTACGAACAACACATTCAACAGGAATCATCTGTAGCTTTTTCATCAAACTTTCTGTTTCGGATAGCACTTTAATAAAGTGTGTTTTTACTCCTCTCTCCTCAAGTTTTTGCATAATATAGGCATTAAATAAGTTATTGACATGACCTTTATCTTTTAAGGCTTCCTTTTTCACACCATTAAAAGCAGTAGCATCATCTCGATATTCAATCACAACTTCATTGCTATTGTCTGTTTGATAAACTGATTTTGCTTTTCCTTGGTATATTAATGACTTCTTCATTTTATTTAGCCTTTTTCTACTTCATTTATTGTGCGGATGTTAATGGAATATGACTTGCAATGTTTGCTAAAATGAGTTTAGCGACTTCAACGGGAATAAGAACTTGTTTTATATCAAATAAAGATACTCTTAATTGTTGCTGCTCTTCTCTAAAGAAGTTGCGCCAATTACTCATATCACTGAAAATTGATCCGTTTTGTGTATAAGGGTATAAATACAATAAATAGCTTTGGTCTTTGCTATCCTCAATCAAAATTGTTTGCTGTTTTTCATCATACGCTATGTATTTAAAACCAGCATTATTAATTGCCTGTTTTAAAGTCTTATTTATGGTTTGCTCATCACCTACAAATACGATAGACGCGAGTGTATCGTCGGTATAAAGTTGGAACTTCAAACCACTATTTGTGTTAATAAAGCCAAATTGTGCATTAATGAGCATTGCTTCATCAACTTGTTGACCCTTTATCGCTTTATCAATCGCTTCGACCAATTGCTGAGATAGTTTATCTGTTGCTGGCTTTTCATCTATTTCAAACAATGAAAGCTGGGCACGTCTAAATTCATTTTTAATAGGTTCAATAAATACATAGTATGATTTAGCTGACAGTTTATCTTTAATCACAAACCGACTATTGTCTTTGTCTGTTTTTTCAATTACGATTGTCGATACCTTATTTTGTAAAGCATCTTCAATAATTTTCCATACTAACTTATATGGCTCATAAATTATAAGCTTTGCTTGATTGTTTTTATCATAATCAAGTTTAGTAGAAACCACGTAAAGTTGCTTTTGTTCAATAAGACTCACGTTATAGCCTGATCCAAAATTAGGTGGCAATAAAGCGCTTTGTGCTTGTTTAAACTCATTAGTTGTAAAACTTGTTTGCCCTTCTGGCACGACAAGTGCTGGATGAATATTAGGGTTGTCAGACACAGACTTTGGCACTTCAAGTGGCTTGTTTTGCTCTACAGGTTGGCGTGCATAATCAAAGTCACGGTTACGGAAAAAATCACTGGTTGAACCACAACTTGTTAGTGTTGTAACGCCAAAAATGGTGAATGAATATAAGATAATTTTTTTTAATTTCATGCGTTATGGTGATTGAGAAAAAGTAACCCTATTATACACAAAAGCAGCCAAAGTACGCATTTGATTTTAGCGCAAAAGCTCAGTTAATTAAGCCAATACTCAAGATAGACAAGATAAAAAAGTTTTTGTCAAGCCTATAATTATGGATTCAAAAGCTAGTTTAGGTCCATTACTTAAATTGGTTTTTCCATTTTTTTCCTTCGTACATTCACTATTGTCAAAAACATATTTCGACATTTACCTTTTTTTTCAGTATAAAGAAGCATATTAGAAATGATATTCTTAACGTAAATTAGGATCTATGATTAGTCATCGTAATCTCATAGCTGCTTGGATTTGTTTTCTAGGCGGCTTTTTTGTTTTGTACCAATTTTTATTACAAGGCTCAACGAGCTTAATGGTGCATACTTTAATGCAAGACTTATATCTTAACTTGATACAAATTGGCTTTCTATCATCAGCCTTTTTTTATCCTTACATTCTGTTACAAATTCCAGCAGGCTTTATTATTGATAAATTTGGTCCTAAAAAGACATTGTTTGTCTCAACCTTTATACTTGCAGTCAGTACTTTAGGCTTTTCTTTTTCTGAATGCTTTGGAAGTGCCAATATTTCTCGCATTATCATGGGAATCGCAAGTGCGCCAGGTGTGGCTTGTGCAATGTACTTAGCGGCACGTTGGTACCCTCAAAGATTTACCCTCCTTGCAGGACTTATTGAAATGATGGGGATGCTAGGAGGAGCCCTTGGAGATTATTTCTTGGAAATTTGGATTCAAAGTTATGGCTGGCGTATTGCTATGATTATTTGTGCGATAATTGGGTTTATCCTTGCACTTCTTATTCTTATCTTTGTAAAATCCACTCAACATGAAATTTGTAAAAATACAACAAAATCACAAAAAACAAATTGTGAACCTCACATATTAAAACACTTTATTATATTACTTAAAAACCTAAACGTTTGGCGTTATAACTTATTTGGCGGTTTAATTTTTACCATTATTAGTGCCTTTGCCTCTTTGTGGTGTATTGGCTTTTTACAAACTCTATATCCAGATCATGTAAATTATGCCGCATATGCCACTGCATTTGTTTTTATTGGTGCAGCTGTCGGTGCCGCTCTAAGCGGTTGGCTTGCTAGCAAGATAGGATGTCAGCTCGTGATGCAACTCTTCAGTATCATTGCATTTATTAGCTTTTCACTGCTTTTGTACTTACCCATGCAATTTAGCATTGCTAATATTGTCTTGTTTTTATTAGGATGCGGATCAGGTGCTTATATTCTTCCGTTTGGTAGTGTCGAAAAAATTGTACATCCAGATGCACAAGGCATGGCAATGGGTTTTACTAACATGATTATCATTGGTCTAGGTGGTCCGCTATTGCAGCCATTAATTGGTTGGATTTTAAGTTGGTATCAATCTGCTTATCAATATACTACAAATACACTATCTGGTTTCCAAACGGCACTTTTACCTATTACAATTGGTTTGATCATCGCTGTTATTCTGGCTTTTATCCCTCAGCAAAATTCTAAATTAACCAAGAGGAACATTTAAAAACAAGATTATTTAAGATATTACCCTACTATTTATTTATATTAAATAGAATACACTTTATTACCAATTTCATATAGTTTGCAATGTAAAATAATAACAATATAGAAACAGCTAGTTTGATATTCTGATCATGATTTTGGTAAATTGTTATGCAAGTAGACTTCTTTCAATGCATTGGCTTGTTTTCACAAGCTTCACAAGAAAGCTTAAAACGACTATCACAAATCGCTAAACGGTACGTTTATAAAAAAGATGCCATTGTTTTTAACCACGCCCAAAGCCAACAAACTTTTTTATATGTCATAACTGGTAGTATTAAGTTATATAAACAAAGCATTGACGGGGAAGAAATCATTGTCGATGTGCTTACTCAAAGTCATTATTGTGGTGAAAACTTCCTCTTTACATCGAGTAAAGAGTATACTTATGAAGCACAATCTATTTCACATCTTGAAATCTTTACCTTACCCATTCAATCATTAAAACAGCTGATATTGTCTGATCACAACTTATCGTTAAACTTTTTGCAAGCTACTTTGCAAAAGCAACGACAGTTAACTACACACATTGAACATTTGTCTACTCAAAATGCCATGCAACGAGTTGGCAGTTTTCTATTACAATTATGTGACAATACAAAAAAGCAAATAAATATAAGTTTAAAACTACCTTATAATAAAGCTTTATTAGCGTTGCGCCTAGGTATGAAACCTGAAACATTTTCTCGTGCTTTAGGCAAGCTTAGTAAGCAATGTGGGATACAAGTTAACAATGAACATATTAATATCCCTGATCGTTTTAACTTAAATCAATATGTTTGTTATCATTATCCCAAAACTTTTCCTTGTAGGGCAGAGAGATAAATGCAATCCAATCGACCCTCTTAAGACTTAATTTATCATCTATAATGTTGACTCACACAATAAAAAAAGATCATTTTTTTCTTACAACTTGACTTTAGTCAAGGCAGCCTTTTAAAAACTAAAAGATACTTGTCATGCTTAATTAATCTTAGGTATTACATAGGAGGTTGCATTATGAATTTTTTAAGCACAAAGAAAAACATTCCTGTTACTATTAGTCAAAGCAAGCAAAACCCATTCTGGTCACTACAAAATGAACTCAATAAGGTTATGAGTGACTTTAATGAGTGGTTCGAACCATTTCATTTTCCTAGCGAACGTTTTGAAAACGTTTCACTTAACCCCGCCACTGATATCGTGGATGATAATGACCAATTTAAAGTTGAAATTGAAATGCCTGGTATGGGTGAAAATGACATCAAAGTCTCAATCGATAATGGCATTTTAACTATCAAAGGTGAAAAAACCAGCTCTAAACAAGATAAAAATAAGAACTATATGATGCGCGAAATTAGTTATGGGAGATATGAGCGTAGTATACTTTTGCCTGAAACAGTTGATGTAGATAAAGCAAAGGCTTCTTTCAAAAAGGGAATGCTGTGGATCACGTTACCTAAGAAGCCAGAGTGTGCTAAAAAATCTCGAGAAATTATTGTTGAAAAAGCGTAACACAGAGTACATTTTGTTAGCACACATTTATAGCATTCAGTGATTTAAGTCCAATCAAAACTTATGAGCTTAATTAAAAATTATAATAATTGAGACCAAAATCAACCAATCAGTACTGGCTTATCAAGCTAAAAAAGAAAACTTAAGATAAGCACTATCAATAAAAAGCGTATGTATTGTTTTTGAAGTTGCCAAGAGTCTTTTAATTTATTAACGACGATCTTTGATTAAACAAATTTTGCCTATATCAGAAGTTTGAAATATGCTAAGAAATTGCGTGTTATCGCTAGCAACACGCATAAAACCTTCTTAATAATGACAAAGTCAATTTTTCTTCGCCAGTAACTATTAATTAGTGGTGTCATACTTTAGAGCCTGTTCAAAGTTTCTTCTGTGCTATTAGCCTAATGAAGCGAGTACAACCATTTGCAAACTTGTATTAATTTTCCTTTCACAGTTTTTCCATATATGAACAGTTCTATGCACTCGCAGCATAATTATGTCCAGAGAATGACTGTTTGTATAAATTATGAACTAATTGTTGAGTCTGCGACAGAACCCCTTATGACTAGTCAGAATTATTTTCCGCTTGACTCCCCCCCCTTAAGGGCATATTAATTCGCCGCACTATTCAAATAACAAAAGCAAACAAGGTTTTACAAGGTGTATACAAAAATTATCAGCCAAAAACTGGAGTCTTTGAAGGAAAGTGGACAGTATCGAGAGTTCGTCACCATCAATAGGATACGCGGACAATATCCGTTAGCTCAATCAGTAACTCAAAAAAGTACAGAGCAGGTTGTTGTCTGGTGCAGCAATGATTATTTAGGGATGTCACAACATCATATCGTGACAGAAGCCATGCATGACGCAATTCGATCTTTGGGCGCCGGCTCTGGTGGTTCTAGAAATATCGGTGGGACACACTCTTACTACACCGCGCTTGAATCTGCTCTTGCTGAGTGGCATGGAAAAGAAGCCGCATTGGTGTTTCCCACAGGATATGGTGCAAATGATGCAACATTACAATGTCTGCTACGGTTGCTTTCTGACTGCATAGTGTTTTCTGATGAACGTAACCATGCATCGATCATTAATGGGATACGTAGTACTCAGGCTGAAAGAATGGTGTTTAGACACAATGATGTTGAGCATTTAGAGGCACTGCTTGTAGCTCAACCATTTGATCGACCAAAAATTATTGTATTTGAATCGGTATATTCCATGGATGGTGATATTGCTCCAATTCAAAAGATTGTAGCGCTTGCAAAGAAATATAACGCGTTAACATTTCTTGATGAAGTGCATGCAATAGGTATTTATGGACCGCGCGGTGCTGGCATTGCTGCTGAATTAGGAATTGCCAATAAGTTAGATTTCATTCAGGGAACAATGGCAAAGAGTATTGGAGTCATTGGAGGATATATTGCAGCCTCATCACTACTTGTTGATGTTATTCGCTCATTTGCACCTGGATTTATTTTTACAACGTCCTTACCTCCTGCGGTTGTTGCAGCTTGTCATGCAAGCGTTGAATATCTGAAATCATCAGATAACGAACGAATTGTGTTGCATCAGAAGACCAATACGTTAAGGGATGCGCTAATTCGCGCACATATTCCAATAATGGCATCAAGTCGCACACATATTCTTCCCGTGTTGATTGGAGATGCAAAAAAATGCAAGGATGCTGCAAAGCGTTTACTAGAACAACATCATATCTATCTACAGCCAATCAATTCACCGACAGTTCCTATAGGCACAGAGCGCTTTCGCGTTAACGTGACGCCAAACCATACCAAAGAGCAGATCGAGAAATTAGCTTTCGCACTCACGGAAGTTTTTCACTATTTTGGAATTTCTTTCAGTCACGAGCAGGATTTTTTAAACGCATGACAGTTTTTATGTACGCCTTTTGCGCCATTGTTTGGGGAGTGAACTTTGTCGTCATCAAAATTCAAGGAACCCCTGTGAACCTTGAATTATCGCTGACGTATCGATTGGGCGGAACCGTTTTATTGTTTGTTGCTTTTTTGTATCTTATAAAACCTAGGGGAAGGCTTTCTCGACAGGATTTTCTCCCTATAGCGAGCTTTGGAATATGCAACCTAGCCTTGAGTTATATTTGCCTGTATTATGCGACAATATGGGTTTCTGCTGCACTTGTAACGTTGATATTTTCACTCAAAACTGTTATGACTCCAATTGCGCTTCGCATATGTCTAGGAGACCGTCTTCATCCTAGAATTCTGGTTGGAGGCTCGATGGGCATTATGGGTGTCTCCATACTTGTTTATCCTTTGTTAATGAATGGCGCTGGAGTGAGCAATTTAAAGGGAATAGCCATTGCATTGCTTGGAACGCTATTGACGGCGATTGGTGATGTTGCCTCCGCAAGAAATGTACGATGTGGTGTGAATGCGATGTATTCAAATAGCATTGGTTTTGCCGTCGCTTTTATATTTTCACTTATGGTTTGTCTGATACAAAAACAGAGCTTTACATTGCCAATATCCTTTTCCTACCTCGGGGCTTTGATGTTTTTAATTGTCTTTTCCTCTTTTACTGCATGGATGTTTTATCTTAAATTAGTTGCGCGCATCGGAGCATCTGCAAGCAGCTATATGGTAGCACTTTTCCCCGCGATAGGCGGTATTTCCTCAGTAATCATTGGAGATTCTGCTCCTACCTTTTATTTACTATTTGGATGTTTGTTCAGTGGTGTTGGAGCGCTTATTGCTTTAAGGTAACTATTCAAGGTAGTGAGTGGGTAGTGTCTTAGTTTGTCACTCGTATACTCCGTTCCCATTAAAACTACTTGTCAGCTGCTTGAGATGCTTTTTCATGTTATGCAAATCAAGAAAAAATAACGCTTCAAGCAGTTGTTTGCAATTTTTTCTTCATGTACAGGATCATATTGATAAAGCCACCCTTGCTTCTACCAAACGCTTGAAGCGCATTGCCTTCTTTTTATAACCTGCCGAACAAGCATGCACCTCTTACAATCGTTGAATCAAGCATCGTATCTTGCATACTCTAATTACGTAGCGTGTAGTTTTTTTGGTTTACAGAACAGAACCTAATATTGACGACTCTACTATATTAAATCCCTTGACCAATCTCCAACAATTGTGCCTAATGAGTATCCATACGAAGAAAGTTTTTCTTTAATTTCATTTAAAGATTTACGTCCAAAGTTTGGTGTTTTCATAAGCTCAGATTCCGTGCGTTGAACAAGCTCACCAATATAACGAATATTCTCAGACTTCAAGCAGTTTGCAGAACGCACAGTTAAGTCTAACTCTTCTACTGTTTTTAATAAAAACGGATCAATTTTTGGTTCTTCTTCAATGTGCAAACGTTCAGCTAATGCTTCTTCATCAACAATTCTAGACATTTGAGATTGAATCTTTTGTGCCGCTAAACTCAATGCCTCCGAAGGTGTCAAGCTGCCATCTGTTTGCACATCTAAAATAAGTTTGTCCAAGTCAGTTCTTTGTGCAACACGCGCGTTTTCAACGTTGTAATTGAGACTGACAACAGGTGAAAAAGAAGCATCTAACATAAAGTAACCATCTATAAAGTTCTGATTTGCAGGTTTATAACCAGCACCTGACTCTATCCATCCTTCAATGCTAAGCTTATCTTTTCCTACATATTGGCAAATAAGCACATCAGGATTTAAAATCTCTACACCTTCTGATAAGGTTAAGTCTGCAGCGTATACTTCACGAGCTTTTCCTGATAATTTAATACTTATATTACCAGTGGTATGAGCTGAATCCAGTTTAAACTTAATGATTTGCAAATTAAGCAATAACTCTTCAACTGATTCAGTTGTTGCTAACTTGACCTCACTATTCACACCATCGTTAAATTTAACTTTTGTTAACGATGCACCTGATAAAACGTGTAACATGATTTGCTTTAACGAAAAACCTAAGGTATGACCAAAGCCACGCTCCAAAGGCTCTAAAGTAATCTTTGCTTGATTGCCAATTCTTTCTTGATTATTCACTGTTGTTGGATGCAATAAATGCTCTAATGCCATTCTCTCATATACCTTTTACTTTTGCATACCTAACATAAACAACCACAATTTATTAACAATAAATCATTATATAGTAATTTATGAAAAGGATACGGGTGTCAGAAATTTGCAGTATTCTAGCAAATTTTTACCAAAAAACCTAAAAGAAAATCAATCTAAGTAAAAAAAAATGGTATTTATTATCATCTCTTTTACCATTTATTGACATCATCTTACTCGCTCTTTAGGATAGCCAAAACTTGGTTTAATCATAAGGTATTTTATGAAAATTTTAAACGTTGATTTTTATGCAGCAAATGCTACAAAACTTTTTACTGACTCATTAAAACAAACGGGGTTTGCAGTATTAGAGAAACATCCTATTGATTGGCAGTTAGTTGAAGAAGTTTATACCGAGTGGCGTCAATTCATTAACTCTGATGCTGCAAAAAACTATTATTATAATAAGGATACACAAGATGGTTACTTTCCACTTGATGTCTCTGAAATCGCCAAAGGTGAAATAACTCGTGATATTAAGCATTACTTCCATTTATATTTTCCACATGGACGATATCCAAAAGAAGTTTCCAATCAAGCACGAGAACTGTTTAATCAACTTTTCACGTTAGGAAAAACACTATTGCAATGGATAGATAGTCATATGGATCATGCAGTATCTAACAAGCTCGCAATGCCTTTAGTTGATGCGCTGTCGCTAGAACGTACACTCTTTAGAATTCTGCACTATCCTGCTATCCAAGGTGATGAAGAACCAGGTGCAATTCGAGCTGCTGCACATGAAGATATCAATCTCATTACATTACTACCTGTTGCATCTTCTCCAGGATTAGAAGTTTATTCGCATAAAGAAGATAAATGGTATGAGGTACTTTGCAAACCACAATCAATCATTATTAACATCGGCGATATGTTACAAGAAATGACTGATTTTGAGTACATTGCGACAAAACACCGTGTTATTAAACCAGAAGGTGAAGCACTAGGGATTGATCGGATGTCTATTCCTTGCTTTATGCATGCTAAACCTGAAGTTTATCTTTCCAAAAGGTACCCAACTGCAGATAGTTTTTTACAAGAAAGATTGATTGAGCTAGGCGTTAAATAATTAACTGTTTGTATCGACTTGAACTGTGGCAGATGACCCAACTCGTAAATGTGGAACTTTATTTATTTCCCCTTTATCTAATATAACTTTAACTGGAAAACGCTGCACTACCTTCACCCAGTTCCCAGATGCATTTTCAGGTGGAAGAAGCGAAAATATACTACCACTTCCTTCAGAAATACTTTGAATTGTGCCACTTAGTTCGACATTTTGATACATATCCAATCTAATCGTTGCTTTTTGACCAACTTTCATGCGTGACATTTGAGTTTCTTTATAATTTGCATCTATCCAAAAATGCTCATTACTTACCAATACAAATAAATTTTGATTTTGGGTAATCAAAGATCCATGCTGTAAATTAAAATTGGTAATAAAGCCAGAGGTAGGTGCATAGATTTTGGTATAGCTCAGGTTAAGTTCAGCGGTAGACAAGTTTGCTTTCGCTGCTGCAATTTTAGACTGCTGTAATACCAATTGCTTTTGTTGTTGGGCAATACCTGCAAGCGCAGCATTTACATTCGCTCTGGCAACCTCTAAATTCCCTTTCACCTCGTCTCCATTTTCTTGAGATGCCATGCCTTTAGATACAAGTTTTATGATCCTTATTTCTTTTTGTTCAGCTACAAACTGCTGTGCTTGAGCTTGTTTAAGTTTAGCTTTCTGTACTTCAATATTATCTTCAATTGCAGCTACCTCCTGTTCTAAGAGGATTAAATCAGCCTTTGCTTTATCTTGTGCATATTGAAAACTCTGTGACTCGATAGTAAATAAAAGCTGCCCCTTTTTGACCTCTTGATTGTTTTCAATATATAGCTTACCAAGTTTACCTGTCACTTGTGCTGATATTTGAATAATATTGGCATTTATATAAGCGTCATCTGTTGATGGATAGATTTCTGTATATTTTACATAAGTATAAAAACCACCAACACAGACAACTACGACAATTGCTAAAACTAGATATTTAATCCATGCTTTATTTTTTCTATTTTCAATTTGAGCATTTTCAGTTACAAACGATGTATCAGCCGTGGATATATTATCACCTTCTGTCATTTTCCATTACCTTTTTAAAATTACAAATCATATCCCAATGATTTAAGTGCACGCTCATCATCTGACCAGCCTTCTTTGACTTTAACCCATAATTCCAAAAAGACTTTTTTCCCCAGCATATATTCGATATCCTTGCGTGCTTCACTACCAATTTTCTTGAGTTTTTGTCCTTTACTGCCAATTACCATTGCTTTTTGTCCCATACGCTCAACCAAAATCGTTGCAAAAATTTCCATTAATTGACGCTGTTCATCAAATTTACATTTATTGATCTCAACCGTTAATTGATATGGCACTTCCTGACCTAAAGTGCGCATAAGTTTCTCACGGATAATTTCTGCGATCATAAAACGCTCTGTACGATCAGTAACTTGATCTTCAGCATAGAAAAAGTGTTCACTTACAGGTAAGTACTGCTCAATTGTTTGCTCCAACTCTGTGATTAAATGCCCTTGTTTTGCCGAGATCAAAAAGCTCGCCGCGAAATGATATTTTTGTCTTATTTGTTTTTCAAACAATTGCTCTTGCTGGCGATTATGTAGTTGATCAACTTTATTAATAACCAATATCACAGATACCTTAACGCTCCCAAGTTTTTGCAAAATCCATTCTTCAGCAGCTGTCCATTTACCCACTTCAACAACAAATAGCACGACATCAACATCGTTGATTACACTCATTGCTTGCCTATTCATCATTCTATTAATTGCTCGTGGCTCATCTTGATGCAAGCCTGGAGTATCAACATAGATAAACTGTGCATTTTTAACGGTTTTAACTCCTGTAATTTGATGCCTTGTTGTTTGTGGTTTGCGGCTAGTTATGCTGACTTTATACTTTAAGATATGATTAAGCAATGTTGATTTACCTACGTTAGGTCGCCCAATAATTGCAATATAGCCACATTTTTTCATTCTAACGATTGCTGTCCTTATAAATTTGTGTTTATTGTAGTCGTACACTTGCATGTTGTCGAACAAAATCATGAGACCTATGTTGCATTGCAAGGTTTAAACTAATCGTGGACTATAAGATAATCACTCACATTAAATGTTAAATGACTGCCTGCTAAAACAGGTAGTTATTGACCCACCATCATTTAGATGGGTGGGAGGAATTTTAAACTATGCAACTTTTAATTTAGCAACCTTGACAGATGAGTTTGAAAGTGTGCGCCATAATTTACGTTCGGTTTTAAATTTCTGTTTCAATGACTTATAGTGCTCTTTTAACTGTAAAATTTGGGTGGCAGATAACTTATCTTTTTTAGCTTGTAACCAAGCTTGTTTGGCTTTTGCCCACTCCTTGATACTATCAAAAAGCACTTTATACTGATCCTCCAACCTTTTCTCAAAGTCAACGACGAGCTTAATATAGCGTTTGTCTTTAATTCTACTTTGTGCTTCTTTTAGTTGCATGGATGCTCTTGCTGCCTCAATAGCAGGCTTAGGTATTGTTTTTAAATCATATGCCCAACCAATTTTGGATGCTCCATAAATCAACCACTTAGATGGATCAAAGTCGTACCACTTCACTCCATTGCGATAGTCACCTGCATATTTGTGATGATAGTTGTGATAACCCTCCCCATAAGTAACTAACGACAAGATTGGATTATCACGCGCGGTGTTTTCGTCTGAAAATTTTTGCTTACCCCAAATGTGTGCAAGTGAATTAATAAAAAAAGTAAAGTGATGATTGAGCACCAAACGCAATAATCCTGCTAATAACAAACAACCACCAATACTACCGTAGCTCGCACCAATAAGTATGGGCAAAATCACGCACATAAAAATTGCTAATAGAACGTAATATTTATGCTGAAAAGCAACAATTTTATCATTTTCTAAATCACTTACGTTCTCAACTTGCGCCACTTTTTTAGGTAAATGACGTAACATCCATGTAAAGTGACTATACCAAAAGCCTTTTGTTGCTGCATAAGGGTCCATTTCTTTATCATCGACAAAACGATGATGTTTACGATGATCTGAGGACCATTTGATAATGCTGTTTTGTAGCGCAGCTGCACCAAACAACATGAAGAATATCTTCAATGGTGCTTTTGCCTTATAAGCACGATGAGCCCATAATCGATGGTAACCCGCTGTAATCGAAACTCCAGTTGCTATCATAAAAAAACTAAACCAAAACCAATCTGCTGCTGAAAATCCATAGCTAATTGCATAATATGGAATAAAAATAACAGCAGCAATAGGAGTCAACGTTAAGACCAATACACTTTTTAAGTCTATTGGTTGTTTTAATATTTTCTGCATATTTTTACCTTCATTAACCGTCTATATATAATCAAATTGGACGTTTTAAAATAAACCCATTTTGCATGGGTATCATATAGGATATTGGTAAAATTGCCAGGATTATTTTTTGCACAATGATAACGCAAATTCGGCAGCCCCCTTGATACCAACGTCAGTATCCATAACAACAAAAATAGGAATTTCTTTCATTAAACCAGATAACCTCCCCTTATCTTGAAAGGTTTTCATGAAACGACCATCCTGCATTTGTGTAATAATTTTAGGTGCAATTCCACCAACAATATACAATCCACCTTTTGGTAAAGTAACCAGTGCCATATCACCTGCAACTGCACCATATACACGAATAAATATATCCACGGCTCTTAACGCCATAGGATCACCTTTTTCCAACGCATACTGAGTAATAAGCTGAGCATGGTCAATCCCTTTGTGCATATCTCGCTTTAATTCTGGCGACTCAGGCTGGTTATACAATGGATTTGCAACGACATATTTATAGATGTTAATAAGACCAGGACCACAACAAATTCTCTCGATTGAAACCCGATGTAGCCGCTTTTTCAAAAATTGAAATAATCCAATTTGCTCATCATCTACTGGCGCAAAATCTTGGTGTCCTCCTTCGCTTGGATAGACTAAAGTTTGACCGTTATGTTTAGTTACAATTCCCATCCCAATTCCTGTGCCTGCCCCTACCATGGCTATTGGCGCATCAGGATCAATTTCCGCTTTTTGTAGACAAATTAAATTGTTTTTTTCTACCGAATCTAGACCATAACCAATCGATGTAAAATCATTAATTAATCTTACTTTGCTTTTATCCAAACAAAGCACCTCTGCTAACTCATTCTCGGTTAAACCCCAGGGTAAATTCGTAAATTCAATTGCTCCATTTTTAACAGGACCTGCAACTGCAATACACACAGCTTGAATCTTGGATCGATCAAATGTAGCCTCTGCCAAAAACTGCTCAATGATCGCAGATAGACTTTTAAACTCAGCTGCCAAATATTTTTTGGCAAAGATTATTTTCGCTTTTTTACTTTGATGCTCCGTTATTTGAAGGCGTGTATTTGTGCCCCCGACATCTCCAGATAGTACGATCATTATTATGTTAATACGTTAGCTTTATTTCTGAGTCTAGCTATATAATCACTGTTTGAGCTAAATGTAAATCCATCTGTTATGACATTCTTATTACTTTAAACTTATTACTTTAAGAAAATATTTTAACTTAGCATTAAATGAGTTCGACTTAAAATTGCGGGTAGTGTTATCATCTGGCACATTTGTTTTTATAATCCCAAATCAAAAATGGCAAAAATTGATGTACGTTACAGGAATTGCAACTCAATAAAAACAGTTAAATCAGGTAAAAACCAATTGAAATCTAGTCCAAATGGTACGCAAAGATATCCCTGTCAAGGTTGCAGAAAGTACTTTCAACTTGAATATAAAGCACTAGGTCGGCTGCCCAAGATAAAAGAAAAAATTATTGATATGTGTAGCAATGGTAGTGGTATACGAGATATAGCACGTGTTTTAAAAGCTAGCACAAAAACCGTGATTAATACGATAAAAAAAGCCTTTAGATTGTTGAAATGTAACCGGAGCTTTATTCCCGGTGAATATCATGATATAGGGAAACGTAATACACAGAAGATTGAACGCAAATTTTTAACATTTAGAACCAGAATAAAGCAATTTGCCAGGAAAAGTATCTGCTTTTCAAAAAGCGAGTTAATGCACGATACCGTTATCGGGCTTTACATTAACCGTATTGAATGGGGTAGAAATATCTAAAACGCTAAAGTAAGACACTACCGGCTATTTGACTTTCGGGGTGTTTATACTAATCACATCATTATTTGTTTTGTTTAAAATTTGTTGCGCTTGAACAACTTTTTGTATAAAAGTTGCTTCATCTAATTGTTGTAACTTTTCCAGCCCTTTACTATTAGGACTAACGTTGTGCAAAGCCCAAGTTTTAAACTCATTAAAAGTCATTAGTTTATTGCTGTCGTTTATAATACTAGTTTCCTGAATATCATATACAGTTGACTCTTCTGCCTGTTGGGGTGAAAAACCCTTAAAATAAAGATCAGTTAACCCCGATGGATATAAGCTCAAATAATAGTCTATAAAATTGACCAATTTAAGGTCATTAATATATTGCCCTGCATATTGATACTTGTGTACAACCATTTTAGTTTCGTATCTTGGAGTGGTTTGACCACTTGGAATATAATTCCCAGATGCATCATAAGCGTCAGCAAAAACCTCACTGGAAATTAAAGCTAAGGTTATGGGTAAAATTATCTTTTTCATAATACCTCCTTATGCATACTGAGTGGTTAGTTTAAAGTGTGCTGGATATATACATGTTTTTCAACTCACACACATGCAGCTAATAGACAATACTACCAAATTTCTTTTGCAGATGATTCTCCATGTACATATGTGCTATCGTTATTAATACTATTCATAACTTTTCCTCCTTGTTTTCTTACTTGTGTAAGGTTTGATAAATGATAAGCATCAATCGATTGACTTTCCCAATCTAAACTTTTATTTTACAAATATCAACGTATTTTCAAATAAAATTACAAATTAAAAATACAATTACATAGATATAAAAAATAAATAAGGTAAAAATATGCTAAACATGAAAACCTCGGCTACTGCCAAGGCAATATTCGTTACAATTATTATGGTAACATCAATGTTGGGAATTTTTATATCCGACATTTACGTTCCTTCTTTACCAAACATTAGTAATGATTTTGGGACAAGCACAAATTTGCTTGCTTTTAGTGTCACCTACTATTTTATTATGTTTGCCTGTGCCCAACTTATATATGGTCCTTTATCTGAGCGCTTTGGTCGCCGCAAAATTTTCCTGCTTGGGCTCTCCGTTAGCATTGTTGGCACACTTATTACCATTTTTAGCATTAATTTTAGTATGCTTATGATCGGACGCACATTTCAAGCCATTGGAATGGCAGCTCCAATGTCTTTAGGGCGTGTTATATTACGTGATGTCATTCCAAATGATATCAATTATGCACGATTTATGTCATTTATGAGCATAGGCATACTCATAGCACCTGCTTTGGCTCCCATTTTAGGCGCATTCTTAGCCCATATATATCACTGGCGTGCAGATTTCGTCTTTATTATCATTTTAAGCCTAATTTGCTACGGTCTTGCTTATTTTTACCTTATTGAAACATTATTAAATCCTCAAAAAAGACTATCAGCTAAACTATCGCTACAAACCTATATTTGGGTAATTAAAAATAAAGTGTTTATTAAAAACATGGTAATTACAAGTACGATTATGAGCGCTATTATTACTTATTTATCTATAAGTGCATTTTTATTTCAATACTATTTTGGTCTAAGTGAAATCGATTATGCAATCGTCTTCGCTGTAGGAGAGACTTTTATTGCTGTTGGTATGTTTATTAACGGCATTGCCTTAAAATACATACCTATTGAGAAGGTTCAACGTCTAGCGATTTTTTTATTTTTCTTCTCTGGAATATTGATCACGATTCAAGCTATATTTTTCACAACTAGCCTTTCCTTTATTATGATTGCGGTGATTATTTTTAACTTCTCAGCGGGGATTATCTTCCCAACCAGTAGTGCTTTAGCTATTGTTACGTTTAAAACACGTATAGGTGCAGTTGGTAGTTTATACGGCTGTCTCAACATATTGGCTGCTGGCTTAATTAGTGGCGTTGCTCTAACCCTCCCTATTACCCCTAATTTACTCATTGCGCTATTAATTCTAGTTATGTCAATCGTTGCAATCTTAGTAACTTATTGTGTCCGTGACAAATAGCAACTTTTTATATGATCATTCACCATACCAGTTGCTTGCATAAAGGCATAACATATCTTGGGACCAACGAATGTAAAACCATTTAATTTTAGCCATTTACTCATTGCTTGTGCTTCATCTGTAAACGCAGGAACGTCATGTTGATGATAATAAATATCTTGGTTTTCTGGCGAAAATGTCCATAATTTCTCAACCACAGATAGATTCTCTTTAAGTTTAAGCCAACATCTTGCATTATTAATTACACTTTTAACCTTTAAACGGTTGCGAATAATGCCACTATTTGTCAGTAATAACTCCATATCTTCAGTGCTCATTAATGCCACTTTGCTGATTTCAAAACAGTGAAATGCTTTTTGATAAGCTTCTCTTCGCTTTAAAATCGTTTTCCAACTCAACCCAGCTTGTGCACCTTCCAACGATAAAAACTCAAATAGTCTTTGCTCATCATACAAAGGGATGCCCCATTCATCATCATGATAAGCAATCATATCAGAATCATCTTCAGCCCATAGGCAACGCTTTATTTTCATTTTCTATATTCCTGTTTAAATATTAAGAGTTTGGTAACTTTTATTGCGAACCTTAACATGAGTCTTTAAAATAGCGTAATTTGAAAAGTAAGTCCCATATTAATGCAACTGTTACCCCATACAACACGCAATATTTTCGCTAATGCTCAAACAACATCAATCTCTTTAGCGTTAAGCGAATATATCAACCAAAATAGTCTTTGTACACACTTAGTTATTACTGAAAATGCACAACTTGCACTACAACTTTATGATGAGCTAAGTTTTCTATTAACAACTCAAGACGTTGTTTATTTTGCGGATTTGGAGATTCTGCCATTTGACCATTTTTCCGCTTCTGAAGACGTTATTTCTTCCCGCTTAAGTACTTTAAACCGCATCCAAAACCATGATCAACTGATTATCATTGCAAATGCCACCACACTTTTAAAATACTTACCCCCACAATCTTTTTTAAATCAACAAAGTTTCGTAATGAAAAAAGGTGATCGGCTTGACATTACTCAAAAAAAGCGTCAATTAGAAACAGTTGGTTACCAAAATGTATCACAAGTTATTAGTCGCGGTGAGTTTAGCGTTCGTGGCAGTATTTTGGATATTTTTCCAATGGGATCAGATGAAGCATATCGTATTGATCTATTTGACGATGAAATAGACAGCATTCGCACCATTGACCTAGAAACTCAAAGATCAAATAATCTGATTGATAAAATTCAGATTTTACCAACGCAAGAATTTGTCCTAGATAAGAAAAGCTTGGATCAATTTGCACAAAATTGGTTTTCGTTTTTACCACACGCCAAGTCTCAAAATCAAATTTACCAACAGATTATCAAAGGTCAAAGCATCAGTGGTATTGAGTTTTACTTGCCACTTTTTTATGAAAGGTTATGTACTATTTTTGATTATGTACCCCAAAAGACAATTGTTCATAGCATTTATAACTGTCAACAAGCGCTTGAGCGTTACTATCAAGATATTATCATTCGTCATGACCAACTGGCTCATGATCATCAGCGACCCATTTTGAGATATGATAAAGTATTTTTATCAGTAACTGATTTTAATCAAAAACTTCAAACCTTTAACCACATCAAATGGCTTAAAAACTATAAGCCAAAAGCAAATAATCTTATTACTGCGCCCATAACAGATATTCATGTGCATTATCACTATAAAGAACCCTATCAAAATTTATTGGATCTACTCAATGGTCAAACGTTTAAAAAAGTGATTTTCTGCGCTGAAAGCAGTGGTCGTAAAGCTTTACTTTATGAAAACCTAACAAAACTTCATCTTAAGCTACATCACCACACTAACTGGTCGGAAGCCATATCCACTGATGAGCAGTACATCATCATCGTAGCACCGTTTACGCAAGGAGTAATTCTTAATCAAAACTACGCTATCATTACCGAGTTTGATTTATTTGCAAGTCACAGTGCAATTAACTTACGCTCCCGTAAAATAAAAAAAGATATTGAGAATTTTCCAACTGTAGCGTTAAAGGATCTATCGGAGCTCACTATTGGTAGTCCTGTGGTTCACATTGAACATGGTATTGCCCGTTATGATGGCTTGACCAAATTAGATGTCGGCAATCAAGAGACAGAATTCCTCACTTTAAGTTTTAAAAATGATGAAAAACTTTACGTGCCTATTTATGCTTTACACCTTGTTAGTCGCTATAGCGGTACAGACCTTGAGCATGCACCAATTAGTAAATTGGGTTCCGATCAATGGGAAAAGGAAAAAGAAAAGGCTGCTAAAAAAATTAATGATGTTGCAGCTGACCTTTTAGATATTTACGCTAAACGTTTGCTTAAAAAAGGCTATGGTAATATTTTTAATGAAAACGAATATCTTGCTTTTTGTGAGGGATTTCCTTTTGAAGAAACACCTGATCAAGCTATTGCAATCAATGATGTAATAAAGGATATGATCACTGAAAAGCCAATGGATAGATTGGTTTGTGGTGATGTGGGTTTTGGTAAAACTGAGGTTGCAATGCGAGCTGCTTTTATTGCTATCAACAATAACAAACAAGTTGCCATTTTAGCACCTACCACATTGCTTGCACAGCAGCACTTTGAAAATTTCAGTGACCGTTTTAGTGAAACAGGTGCTAATGTTGATGTTTTATCTCGTTTTAAAACCACACGCGAGCAAGGTGATGCCATTGAAAAAATCAATAATGGAATGATTGATATTATAATTGGCACCCATAAACTATTATCCGATAAAATTAAATTTCATAACCTTGGATTATTAATTATTGATGAAGAGCATCGTTTTGGTGTCACACACAAAGAAAAAATGAAAGCACTGCGTACGAATATAGATATTTTAACCATGACAGCAACGCCTATTCCACGTACGCTTAACATGGCATTTTCAAATATTCGTGATCTATCGGTTATTTCAACACCTCCTGCTAAACGACTCTCTGTTAAGACTTTTATAAGGCAGTTTAATATCAGCATTATTCGTGAAGCGATTATGCGTGAAACCTTGCGTGGTGGACAAGTTTATTATTTACATAATAGTGTCATCACCATATATGACAAATCAGAGCAATTACAACAAATTTTTCCTGAAATTAAAATAGCTGTTGCACATGGACAAATGCGTGAACGTGAACTTGAAAAGGTCATGTTCGAATTCCAACAAAATCGTTACCAAATATTAGTTTGTACAACAATTATTGAAACAGGTATTGATATCGCTAATGTTAATACCATCGTCATCGAGCGTGCTGATAATTTTGGCTTGGCACAATTGCATCAGCTTAGAGGTCGAGTAGGTCGCTCACACCATCAAGCTTATGCTTATCTACTTACACCACCTGATGTTTCACTGACCAAAGATGCTAAAAAGCGGCTAGAAGCAATTGCTGAAACGCAATCTTTAGGTGGTGGTTATATGCTTGCAAATCACGATCTGGAAATTCGAGGCGCTGGAGAAATGCTAGGTAAAGAACAAAGTGGCAACATCCAAAGCATAGGCTTTAATCTCTACATGGATTTATTACAAAAAACAATTAATGCTTTACAAAAAGGGGAAACATTTGATGCAACAAAAATTAATCAATCTTTCCAGAGTGATGCGTCTATTGAACTTCGCATTCCAACGCTTTTTCCAGAAGAATATATTTTTGATGTTCACACACGTTTAGGACTCTATAAACGTATCTCTAGCGCTATGACTTCAGATGAACTCAATCAAATTAAGGTAGAAATCATTGATCGCTTTGGTTTGTTACCTGAATATGGGCAATACTTATTTGATATTACTTATCTTAAGCTAAATGCCACTGCAATTGGCATTCAAAAAATTGAAATGCACTCAAGTGGTGGCAAGATCAGCTTTATTACACCACTTAAATTTGACCCTATTCATTTGATCAAAATCGTCCAAATGCAAGCTCAAGATTTTCAGTTAAGTCAAGCTCAAAACCTCTTAATAAAAAAAGCATTACCCCATGCAAAAGAGAGAATTGCATTTATCAATCACTTTATTACCAAGCTTGAAAAATCGATTGTACCTTCGGCTACATAGGATACTCATACAAAAGGTTAATTAAGAACCAATCACCATCAATCACAACGTGATATTTAATCTATGGCTTTTACTCTTTTTTACATATAAATTGTATTTGCCAATTTAGGTTAATTATAAATACAGTACTTAAGCATTTTTGTTGCCAGTAAAGTGGTTGGACTTTGCTATGCTATGAGGCATAATAGTTCAATAAATCATGACTCGTTAAACAGGAAACCAAAATGGAAAACACACATAGCGCTAAACCTAATTTTGTTATTCAAAAAATTTATACTAAGGATATCTCATTTGAAGCGCCAAGCACCCCAGATGTATTTAAAGCACAATGGCAACCAGAAGCCAATATAAATGTAGACACTAACTCCAAGAAACTGGAGGGTGGGAATGTTTACGAAGTAGAACTCAGCTTAACCGTGACTGTAAAAAACAAAGACAAAAATGCATATTTAATTGAAGTATCACAAGCAGGTATTTTTACATTACAAAATATGCCAAAAGACCAAATTGAGCCAATGTTGGGTGCATTTTGTCCAACTACATTGTTCCCATATGCTAAAGAGACTATCGACAGCCTTATTAACCGTGGTGGCTTTCCTCAAATTAATTTAGCACCCATTAACTTCGATGCACTTTATATGCAAAGACTTGCTCAACAACAAGCAACTGAACAAACGCAACATTAAATTAAGTTTTCCTATTTCTAAGGGAAGACTGTAATTGCTCAAAACTTATCATCGCTTCACCATCTATTGTTTTTGTAGCCAGACTTTTTCGACTTTTATAAGCATAACCATAAATAATTTCATAACTGATATTTAACCCTTTTTTCTCCAATCGAGCTATAAATTGCTGCCAACGAGTTTTGCCTATAAATGTACGGCGCATTTTGGTATCGGCTAATGGCTCACCTAGACTTCGAATATCGCTAAATAATATAGTTAAATTATCATATGACAAAGTCAAAATTTCAGCATCAACTACTGGATTTTGGTAATACTGTTTTAGCAGTAAATCACCTAAATCGTGTAAATCAACCATTTGATTGATATGGGGATACGAATCTATGAATTGCCAGGCTTTTTTTAACTCTTGCAAAGTTGTGCTACCAAAACTTGTAAATAAGATGATCCCTTCCGGTTTTAGCCAATTTTGCCAGTTTTTTAAACATTTTACGATGCTCTCATTAAGGTGAAGCAAACAATTTGAAAGAATTAAATCAACTGGTTGTGATAACTCTGTTATGATTTTGGCATCTGTAAACCAGACTTTTAAATTTGTCAGATCTTCTGCACTCAATCCCTCAACATAAATGATTTTAGGAATTATTTTTATAAAACTAAGCTTATCGAGTAACCGCTTACCTATTTCAAGCTTAATAAAGCTTAGTTGGCTAAATCTTTGTTTGTTTTTAATAGAATGTTTATTGAATAAATTATAATCAAACATGATTGACATCATCGTTTTATAAAAGTGCCCTATTGTAACGAAGCTTTATGTAAATACCAAAGGTCTATTTCTCCCCCCTTAACTTATCTAAATAGCGCAACGATAACATATGATAAATAGGTTCTTTACAGACAATTCTTGAGGTAGCTGTACCTAACAGCGCTGCTAACATAATCGGTAACAGCATTCCTGTTGAAACATTACGTGTCATTTCAGATACGATGATAAAACACGTAATTGGGCTTTGCACAACGCCTGAGAAATAAGCAACTGTGCCAATTAAAATCACTGCACTCGCATATTTATCTGCAAACAAAAAACTCATCATATGTCCAAATCCTGCACCTGCGGATAAAGATGGCGCAAATATCCCACCAGGAATACCACTAATGAAAGATAACAACGTCGCAATCATTTTCCATAAACCAAAAAAAGCAGTTATATGTGTATCATAACCATTTAATAACGCTACTGCAGTATCTTTACCACTGCCATAAATAATACCACCTGTTAGTACACCAATCACAGCAACAACAAAGCCAATGCTACCTGCAAAAATAATTGGATACCTACGAATAATCCTAATAGATGCTGCTGATATTATTAGAAGCATTTGACTAAAAAGTCCACCTAAAAAACCACATGCCACAGCAACAACGATTATAATAATCCAACCACCACCTAAAATATCCAAAGTAGCAGAACTTGCACCAAAATAAGCATAATTACCCATGATTTCTAATGACACAAAACCACATAGCACGACTGTTGTAATCATCGTACCTGTAATCCCTTTATCAAATGAACCAGCAAGCTCTTCGATTGCAAACACAACTCCGGCTAATGGTGCATTAAAGGCTGCTGCAATTCCAGCTGCACCACCTGCTAATAACAAACCTTTCTCGGTATCTTCACGATTAAATTTTTCTAATCGACCTAAAAAGTGCATCACTGATGCACTCAATTGAATTGTTGGTCCTTCTCGACCAATCGATGCACCACTTAAAAAGCCTAGTGCTGTCAACATAAACTTCCCTAAGGCAATACGCATCGAAACAAGCCTGCTACGTCGTTGCATATTTTTAACTTTTAAGGCCGTTATCACTTGTGGAATACCACTGCCTTCTGCACCATCAAAATATGTTTTTAATAAGTAAATAATAACCATAAAACCAATTGGCATAATGAAAAGTGGCCAATAAGGGTGAGCTTGGCTAAGTGCATTAAAGCTATCATTTAAATTGTCACAAACATAGGCAAATAATACGCATATCAGACCTACCAAAATCGCTCCACCCCAGAAAATCAAACGCCTACGCCACGACGAAAAAGACATAAGCTTACGGGATTCAGTAAAGATTTTATCCTTTTTTAGCGCTTTTAAAGCAAAATATTTCATGAAATGTATCTGCGTTGGGTTTAAGGCAAAATGGCTTTACGCATTTTACGCTGGATTCCTTTGAAAAAAAAGCACAAATTGATTACTTATTATGACAAAATTAGTCAGTTCATTAGCTATTATAAAAGCATAAAAAGGTGTGAAATAACATGTTGCTTTTGTTCTTGTGTTATTAAATAATCATCATTGAACGATAGTAGGGTTTAAATAACTTAACACTGCCATATGATTGAATTTTACGAAATGATCTCATTCATTCCTATCGCTATCAGCTAACTTTTGTGGTGGCAGTAAAGATTCACGTTTAAGACCAAACAGGACAGCTAATACACCTGCAACATAAATTGAGGAGTAAGTTCCAACGATCACACCGAGAATTAATGCTAAAGAAAATTCGTGTAATGAAGGTCCACCAAAGAAATAAAGTACAACCACCACTAGCAATGTTAAGCCTGAGGTCATAATCGTGCGTGACAAAGTATCATTTACTGAGCGGTTAACTACCTCAATCACACTTGCTTTACGCATTTTACGGAAATTCTCACGTACCCGATCATAAATCACAACCGTATCATTTAACGAATAACCGATTACCGCCAATACTGCTGCTAAAGTTGTTAAAGTAAATTCCAATTGGAAGGCTGAAAACACACCCAAAATAATAATTGGATCATGAATAAGCGCAATGCCCGCACTAATTGCAAATTTCATTTCAAAACGAAAGGCGATATAACCAACGATACAGATCATGGCTACTAGAAGTGCTAATAAACCATTTGTTGCCAACTCTTTACCAACCTGAGGTCCAATATAATTCAAACTTGCAACCTGAGCTTCACTGCCTAGCGTCGCTTCAATTCTTTGCTTTAACAGCTGCTGTGCTGACTGACCTTCCTTATCAATCATCACTTGATTGTTTTCATTTTTTTGAATTGGTAGTTTAATCATCAAGCTATCGACTGAGCCAAAAGTCGTCACTTGTGCGGTAGGAAAACCATCTTTGGCAAGGATTTTTGCAACATCTTGCGTTGATGGTGCTATTTTATAATTGACTTGGACCTGATAACCTCCAGTAAAATCCAGTCCCATATTCAAACCACGCACAATTAAAAAAATGATTGATAATCCAATTAATATGATCGAAACAAGAGCAGTCCATTTGCGGATGCCCATAAAGTCGATATTTGTTGTATGCCTAAAAAACTCCATGCTGCACCCCTATATCCCAATTGATAATTTTTTAAGATTACGCCTAGAACCATATATCAAATTGGTCATCGCACGTGATACAGTCACCGCTGTGAACATGGAAGTGATAATACCTATAATAAGTGTTACTGCAAACCCTTTCACTGCTCCTGTGCCAATCGCAAACAAAATGATTGCTACAATAAGCGTTGTCACATTGGAGTCAACAATCGTCCCAAATGCGCGCTCATATCCTGCTGAAATTGCGCTTTGGACCGGCATACCATTTCTAAGTTCTTCTCGGATGCGCTCAAATACCAACACATTACCATCAATCGACATCCCAAGATTAAGCACAATACCAGCAATTCCTGGTAACGTTAAAGTTGCTCCTGGAATAATCGACATAATTGCAATAATTAAAATCAAGTTAAGCACTAATGCCACATTGGCGATCATGCCAAATAAGTGATAGTAAATTGCCATAAACAGTACAACCAAAACAAGCGCTACAATAATTGAAATCATTCCCTGGTCAATGTTTTGCTTACCTAGTGTAGGTCCAATTTGTTGCTCTTGAGCAATATGCACAGGAACTTGCAACGCACCTGAGCGAATCATAAGTGCTAAGTTATTTGCTTCACGCTGATCAAGACCTGTAATTTGAAAGTTTGCACCTAAAGCCGTTTGAATAGTTGCTGCATTGACAAGTTTTTCTGTTTTTTCAATACTATTGACTTCTTTACCCTCAATGACTTCTTTTTTATACGTTGTATTAACAAGCATAACACCCATTAGATTACCAACATGTTTACTGGTTATCTCCCTAAAATGCCCTGCCGCATCTGAACTTAATTGCACCGCCACAATTGGTTGACCTGTTTGATGATCAACTCCAGGTGAAGCATTAACAATCGAGCTTCCACTGACAACAGAACTTCCTTCAAGTTGATAGTAAAATGTATGTCCACTTGAGATTAATGGATACACCTTAATACCCTGCTCTTCTACTTTCAAGCGATCGATAACAGGAGAAACGATATAGAAACTCGCAGTAGATGTGCCTCCTAATATTTGTTTTGCTCGAGCTGCATCTTGAAGACCAGGTAACTCAATAATCACACGTGAGTCACCTGATGCAGCAACAGAAGCTTCTGCTACACCTAGTGCATTAATACGATTACGCATAACAGTCACAACCTGTGAAATGGCTTCTTGCTTGATTTGTGCAATCAACTGGCTATTAAAGCTTATTAGTAGCATTTTGTCTTTAAGCACGCTATAAACAAGCTGGTTATTTTGTGTTTTAGTGTAATCTGACTTTAAATAATTGACAGCCTTATCTAAATCCCCGCTACTTGCAAATTGTAAGGCAACATAACCAATGCTGCTATACGTCACAGGCACGGAAAAATCTTTGCTTAATTTAATTTTTTGACTTGCTTTGAGCTGTGATTCCGGTGTAATTGTGAACTTTTTAAGTCCCTGAACAATACTCTCTAAAGTATTATCTAAACGCGCGTTAATTGCCGATTGTGTATCAGCTTCTAACACCAAATACATTCCACCACGCAAATCAAGTCCAAGATTCATGGGTTCAGCACCTAATGCTAATAGCCAGTTTGGCGTATTGCCTGCCATGTTAAGGGCAACAATATAATCATTACTAATCGACTTTTGTAAAAGCGTACGTGCCGCTATCTGATCTTGTGCATTTGAGAAACTAACTTGCACAACTGTACTTGATTCTTGATGCAATGATTTATATGGGAGCTTTTGTTGCTCTAATGTATCTTTGATTTGACTGATAAGAGATGCTTTAATTGTGCCATCTTTTGGTGATATTTGTAATGAAGGTGTTTCACCAAACAGGTTTGGTAAAGCATAAATGATTGCCAAAATAGCAATCATTAGAATCATCAAATATTTCCATAAAGGATACTTGTTAACCGCAGCTTTTTGTCTAGGATGAAGCATAGTCATAATACCTTATTGATTATATGCTTGAGTTGTATAGAAGGTAGCAAAAATTAATTCGTTTTAACGGCACCTTTTGGTAAAATGCCTGAAACAGCATTTTTCTGTAGTTTGACTACTACATTTTCTGCAATTTCAACTTCAGTATAATTTTCGCCCACCTTAACAATTTTGCCCAGAATACCTCCTGTTGTCATGACCTCATCACCTTTAGTCAGTTCAGAAATCATTTTACGTTGCTCTTTATTTCGCTTCATCTGTGGACGAATTAACAAAAAATAAAAGATAGCAAAAAATGCAACCAACATTAAAATAGAGCTCATCGCACCGCTACCTGTTGCAGCTACACCTTCAGCAAATGCAGTGCTTGTTAATAATAAGGTCGATAGAATCACAACTAATCTCTTCATTTATTGTCTCCTGTTATATCTAAAATTCTGGCTTATTTCAAAACCCAACTAATGTACATGACAGGTGGTACTTTGACAACAACTGTCTGCTGTAAATGCAGCATCCTCATTAAAAAATGAGTGATCTCTAGCAACTTTTATGGAAATTGACCCTATCTCAAATAGCTATTTCTTATTCGATTAACTATTTATGACTTGTTTAAATCAGCCTTTACAGCCTTATAAGCTGCTGACAAATATAACCACATCGAATAAACCGTTAGAATGACTGCAATATAGAGCAGCACAAAACCGCTAATTACCCACAAATTAGTAAGATCCTTTGGTTTAAGCAACAAAAGAAAGATCGCCACCATTTGTGCAGCTGTTTTCACCTTGCCAACAAAAGAAACTTTTACCACAGCACGTTGTCCAATTTCTGCCATCCATTCACGCAAGGCAGAAACAATAATTTCACGACAAATAATGATAATTGCAGGAAGCGCCACCCATGGGTACGGATATAAAGCAATTAAAAGCCCAAGAGCTGTTGCAACCATAAGCTTATCAGCAACAGGATCCAAAAAGGCTCCAAGCTTCGTCGTTTGCTCAAAATAACGCGCTAAAAAACCATCCAACCAATCAGTTATAGCCGCAAGTAGAAATATAGTTGCGCTCACACCATGATGATGTGGAAACGGTACATAGAAGGCAACCACTAATACAGGTATCAATAAAATCCGCAACATGGTTAAAATATTAGGGACTGTCCAAATCATCTTATTACAACCATTTTTCCTAACACTTTGTTAGTGTAGCATTGGCTTATAAGTGCAACAAGCCTTTACTTTACACCTGTATGCCCAAAACCACCAATGTTGCGCTCACTCTCGCTATTAAATTCATTAACCGCTACAAAATTAACCTGCACCACCGGAACAATGATCAATTGTGCAAATCGCATCAAGGGCTCGATAATGATATCTTCATTTGAGCGGTTCCAGCAAGATACCATCAACTCTCCTTGATAATCCGAATCAATGAGTCCGATAGAGTTACCTAAAACAAGTCCCTTTTTATGCCCTAAACCTGAGCGTGGGAGTATCATACCTGCTAGCGATGGATCCGCAATATGAATTGCAATACCGGTAGACACAAGCTCACACGCATTAGGTTTAAGAATAAGCACCTTATCAATTGCAGCATGCAAATCTACTGCTGCTGCTCCAGTTGTACCATATTTAGGTAATGTCGAAAAAATTTCAGGCTTTAATAACTTTAACTCTATTGTTGGAATACGCATTTATATTTTCCTTATAGCTGATCAATAAAACGATCAAACAACCATACTGTATCAACAGGACCAGGTCCTGCCTCTGGATGAAACTGTACTGATGAATATGGCAAGGTTTTATGTTTAATGCCTTGAATAGTATGATCATTTAAATTTCTAAACCATACCTCCCAATCATTTGGGATGGTTTTCTCATCAACGGCAAAACCATGATTTTGAGAAGTCAAATAGCTTCGATTCGTCCCCTCTAATAGGCAAGGATGATTTTGAGCACGATGACCAAATTTTAACTTATAGGTTTTAGCACCTATTGCAATCCCCATAATTTGTGAACCAAGACAAATACCAAAAATTGGCTTTTGTGGGCACTTTGCCATTGCTATTTTCAAGAAGTTTGCTGTTTGCTGGCAACGAGCAGGATCACCTGGACCATTCGAAATAAATATACCATCATAAGGTTCCTTCGTATAATCATAATCATATGGCACTCGTTTTAAAGTTACCCCTGAATATGAACAAAGGTAACGCCAAATATTGGCTTTCATCCCGCAATCTACTACAATAACCTTTTTCTGACCATCACCATAGACAACAGACTCCTTAATTGTGACCTCAGCAACTAAGTCTAAATCGCTAATATCTGGATAGCTTATGGGCATATTATCGCCCACAACAATAGCTCCTGCAACCACACCGTGCTGGCGTAAGACTTTGGTGAGCGCTCTCGTATCGACATCTGCAATAATGGGAGTGTTGTATTTTTCACACCACTCCTTCAAGGAGTGCTCACCTTGCACACGTGCATAAAATGGTGCCAATTCTGACACAATAATCCCGGCAGCATGAATTTGATCTGATTCCCAATGATCCTGGTTTTCAACACCATAATTACCAATCATAGGGTATGTAAAGCAAACTATTTGCCCCTTATAAGATGGATCGGTCAATACTTCTGTATAACCTACCATTCCAGTATTGAACACAATTTCGCCAAAATTAATACCTTTGACCCAATCTGGAACCTTACCTTCGAATACATCTCCTGTCTGTAAAACCAATTTTGCTGGAATCATGAAAAAACGCCTTGATTGAAGTTGACCTATTCTATGGGAAGCATCCTCAGATTGCAAATAAGCAAAAGGATATTTTAAAGTTAGAAAGCATTTTTAGAATCACCTCATTAAAATTTTACTCTAAGTATCTAATCAAGAGTATTCCTATCACAATTTTTAAAGCAGCATCCTTGTAGAAATAGCATACTTATTGTAGTTGGAATTTTCATTATTTTGTATTACTGTAGCACTCTAAAGTTCAAGCCTGGAGTAATTTATGACATTAAAGCAACACATAGTAACAGGGATTTATGATGGTCAAACAAATAATGTAGTTCATCGTAAGATTACAGAAAAAAAGTGATCAACCTTCGTAAAGCAGTATTACAATGATAATCGTTCGAATACTGGTGCAAGGACCTTTTGAGGATGGACTGGACTATCTTTACCCTTTTTCTCATCCCGTGCTTTATACACGTGTTTTAGTTCCTTTAGGAAAGCGCAAGCTTATTGGTATTATTAGCCAAATCAATCCTGACTGTGCCGTTACTAAGGATAAGCTAAAGCAAGTGATCAAAGTGCTTGATTGTAACGCCATCGTTTCTAATCGTACCATCGTGCTCATTAATTGGCTTTCAACCTATTACCAATGCTCACTCTATCAGGCATTAAAATTGGCAATTCCTAAGCTTCTACTACAAAAAGAACAAGCCTTTTACTCTGAAGTAATTGAATATAGATTAGCGAATTCTAATATTAAACTTGCCAAAAATGCACACAAACAAAATCAGTTAATTGAATTACTCAAGCAACGTCAAGTTCTCAACCATAGTGAACTCATTAAATTGGGAGTTCTGCCACAAACACTAAAAGCTTTACTAAATAAAAGCGCCATTCAGAAATACGTGTATCCATATAATCCGTTTTATAACACACAACGACAAACGTATCCTAAAACACTAACAACAGAACAACAAAAAATAGTCTCAACAATTTCTACTCGTTTAGATTATTTCAATACAATACTATTATATGGTGTAACTGGTAGTGGAAAAACGGAAATATACATTGAAACAATCAAACCTATTGTAGAAAAAGGTGGGCAAGTTTTGATTCTTGTTCCTGAAATCAATCTCACACCACAAACGCTTAATCGCTTTCAAAACAGATTGACTCAACCAATGGCTGTTATTCATTCACAACTAACAGATCAAGCACGGTTAGATGTTTGGCTTCATGCAAAGGAAGGGAACATTAATATAATTATTGCCACCAGAATTGGGCTGTTTTTTGATTTGCCTAAGCTTAAAATGATTATTGTAGATGAAGAACATGATGCATCCTACAAACAGCAGAACATACCCAATTATCATGCGCGAGACGTTGCAATTATGAAAGCACAAAAGTTCAATGTTCCAATACTCTTGGGTAGTGGTACACCCTCTCTGGAAAGCTATCATCATGCCATTTCTAATAAATATCATTTGATTTCTCTTAAAAAACGAGCACTTAATCAAACACAAAATACGATACACATCATTAATATGCAAAAACAACAAACTGTCTTAGGTTTAAGCCAAGTATTGATCGATAAAATACAACAAGTAATTGCTAAAGGTGAACAGGCATTGCTGTTTATTAATCGGCGTGGATTTGCACATAGCCTTATTTGCCAAGCATGTGGTTGGTGTGCAAACTGTAACCACTGCCAAAAACCTTATACCTTGCACAAAAAACCCCAACACTTAGCCTGTCATTTTTGTGGAAAGGCAAAAGAAATCATTACTGAATGCCCAAATTGTAAATCACATAATTTAATTGATTTTGGTAATGGTACCGAAAAGCTAGAAGACCAGCTTATGGATATTTTCCCTTATGCCAACGTTGCTCGCTTAGATCGCAGCTCAACACAAAGAAAAGGTGAGCTTGAAGCACAATTAAACAATATCAAAAGTAACCATATCGATATTATTGTTGGCACGCAAATGATCACCAAAGGACACGACTTTCAGCATGTCACACTGGTTGGAGTTATCAATGCTGATGCTGGGTTTTATAGTCAAGATTTCCACGCTATTGAAAAAACTGCGCAATTAATTACGCAAGTGGCAGGAAGAACAGGGCGTGGTAATAAAAGTGGAGAAGTTTATATCCAAACTTATCAACCAGATAACTCAATTTTGCATTTGATTTTACAAAAACACTATGAGCAATTCTTGCACCATGCACTTGAAACACGTAAACTTTTAAACTACCCACCCTTTTCCTATCAAGCATACATCTACGCACAAGCCACAAAAACTGAAATGTGTACTTATGCTTTGCAAAAACTCTATCACAGCTTATCTCACTATAACCTGCACTATCAATTTAAATGTGACATTTCTCCTGTTTTGCCAGCCATTAATATCAAACAAGCAGGTTATTATCGATTTATGTTGATGCTCACAGCAAAAAACCGCTCAACTTTGCAAAAACTCCTTAAATCCATTAAACATGAAATTGCAACTACACGAAAAAAAGTAAAAATCACAGTTGATATCGATCCGATCGAAATTAAATAAAGTCAATAATGGGTTACTTGAGTATCATACTAATGATTTGTTGCACACTACTTAATTTACCTTCTAGCTTTTCATCTAGATCTAAGAAATAACCTAAATTTGGGTAAAGGGCATAAACTGTCTCTTTCGCCAAATCACATTAAGCACTATAAATACCCCCAACTGTCAAGATAGTTGAGAGTATTATACTTACTCATCCAGCTTTACGGATAGCTTAATATTTCCAGCATCCACAGCTTCCTTCTAAACACCAAATAGCACATGCTTATGGCAACAATAACGATATGCTGCCCATAGAACGATCAACTGAAAAATAATGGCAACAGCTAACACCCATATTAGGTCAATTAAACCAGAAGATTAACATTTCAGCAGCCGCAGGACCAATAAGCCAAGTTGGCTCATCTCTGGTCACAATTCGCTCAAGATTATCAAAAGTATGAGCGACCACCTTTGGGATGATGAAATCTGGAAGGAGAATAACTGACAATTACCTGACTTCCTTTTGATGGCGAATCCTTATTGCAGTCAATGAAATACCCAGTGATTTTTCTGCCAGTGTCTACAAAAAAGTTAACCGATTATTTTGACCAAACTGTATCTTATTTAGTCAAATAACCAAGTTAATTAGCGCTAAATCCATCTGTTTGTGCATGCCTGCCTTAAGCGAGCTTAGCTCAATATTTTCATCCTTACTAAGACTCAGAAAACATGCCAGGTTTTGATAGAGCACATTGAGCTTTTCCGTGGCAAGATCACAGCTTAACACATACTTTTGCTCTTGGGTAATACAGACATAGTGGTGTTTTACCAGTAGCGCTAGCAGCTCATCCAATGCGTTTAAATCAACATCTAAGCCAATTTTAATCAACTCATTTTTACTCACAGCCCGTTTGCTTTTTTGCTGTTCATAAAGCACTTTTAAAATTTTGATCGAAAGCTCAAAACGCATGGCTTTTCCTTGTCCGCGCAAGACTGGCTCAAGACTTAACATGCGAACAACGATCGCACCAAGTAACAATAACTGCCAGGAAATGGCAACCCAAAGGATAAACAACGGAATGATCGCCAGGGCACCATACAGCATCTCATAGGTCGGCAAATTCAGCGCGTACCAAGCAAATGCTTTTTTAGCCAGATCAAACACAAGCGCCATCAACAAGCCGCCTAATATGGCGTGCTTAAGCTTCACACGCGTGAAGGGCACAACCTGATAGATAAACGTAAATGCGATTAAATTAAAGACAAATGGCAAAATCTGCAAAAAATTCACAAACCTGCTCACACCATCATTAAGCCAATGCCATGACAGCAAATATGAACTCAAACCTAAACTTGCACCAACCAGTAACGGTCCCAAACTCAACACCGCCCAATATAATAAAAAAGCTTGGGATAAGGGGCGCTCTTTTTTGACCTGCCAGATGTCGTTGAGTACTTTTTCCAGTGAACGCATCATCATAATACTGATAAAGAACAATACCACCACAGCAGTAATTGGAAGCCCTGCACGATTTTGCATGAACATTTTTAAATATTCATTCACTACTTCACCTGAACTTGGCAGCATGTTTTGTAAAATAAACTGCTGAAAGTCACCCTGCATACTCTTAAAGACAGGTAACATACTTAAAATAGAAATTGACACCATTAACAATGGCACCAAGGCAAATAGACTCGTTAATGCTAAGACCGATGCTTTGGCAAGGCAATTTTGTTGCATATATGCTTTAAACACCCATACCCAGAAACTTAAAAATCGCTTACTATAGTGGCATATTAACTTTGCCATAAGGATCCTTTATGCAGAACATTTTAATTCTTTATTATAGTCAGGGCGGCTCTACAAAAGCAATGGCACATAAGATCGCTCAAGGTGTTGAACTAACGGGTTTAGAAGCAAAACTTAGAACAGTGCCAAATATCTCTAGCAACTGTGAAAAAACAGAGCCTGATATTCCCAAAGAAGGTGCAATTTACGTCACTAAAGAAGACCTTATCAACTGTTCAGGTATTATTTTAGGTAGCCCTACACGCTTTGGAAACATGGCAGCCCCCCTTAAATATTTTATTGATAGCACGACTGATTTATGGTTTAAAGGGACACTCATCAATAAACCTGCCGCTGTCTTCACATCTACCGCTAGCTTACATGGAGGACAAGAAACTACCTTGTTATCAATGATGTTACCACTTTTGCATCACGGTGCGATAATCGTTGGCATTCCTTATAGCGAACCCTCACTCCAAAATACCCAAACAGGGGGGACTCCTTATGGTTTAAGTCATTACGATGGGATCAATTCAAATAACTCGCTTTCAAATGATGAAATCATCCTAGCCAAGGCACTTGGCAAGCGAGTTGCAGACATTGCAAAACTTAAATGATAATGCTTATCAATTGAGTTGACTCAAACTCAACTGATAGCTATAATGCCAAGCTACTTGCTAACCAATTCACGATAATTATGACTATTAAAACCAAGCAGGCTTATAAAATCCTAGGATTTAACGACAACTGCCCTCGTAACTACATGCAAAAATTACTCTCACTTGGTTTTATTCCAGGGGGTAGCTTTTATATTGCTAAAAAAGCACTGTTTGGTAACCCTTACCACATTACCATAAAAAACTTTTCGGTTTCACTTCGCAAATCAGAAATTTTATTCATGCAGGTTGAAAAAATATGAAATATGCAATCATAGGTAATCCCAATTGTGGTAAAACGACTCTTTTTAATGCTTTAACTGGGCTTAAACAAAAAGTAGGTAACTGGAGTGGTGTTACCGTCGATAGAAAGGTTGGTTATATTGAATCTGATAATCAACGCCTTGAAATCGTTGATCTACCTGGCATTTATACACTAACCACAAGCGATCAATCTTCAATTGATGAACAAATTGCATCACGCTTTATCGTCGAAGATAAGCCAGATGCAATTATCAACGTCATTGACGCATCAAATTTAGAGAGAAATCTCTATCTGACCATGCAATTAATCGAGACAGAAATTCCTGTTATCTTAGCAATTAATATGATAGATGTTGCAAATAAAAAAGGAATTGTCATAAATTATCAAAAGCTTCAAGAAACGTTAGGTTGTATGGTTGTTCCAGTCATTGGTCGTAAAAAAGTAGGAATTGATGAGCTAAAAAGTGCGTTATTTCAAACACACTCATCGTCTTGTTATACATTGGAACAGTATTACCCAAACGAAATAAATGCTTTAACCAATACTTTGACTGAGCTTACTCACGATTATCCCAATTTATGGCTTGCTACATCGTTAGCAGAAGATAACTACCTGTTAAAAACACTATTTGACGGTATAACTTACGAGCGCTTACAACAATTAAAAGCATACTTTAAACTTGATCAGAAAACTGACATCGCTTTATCTACTGCACGCTATAAGGCAATTGAAAACGTCATCAAAAAAGTCTGTAAAACTCAAGCAATTACACCCCATAAAACCACTGAACTGATTGATAAAGTATGTATGAATAAATATCTTGGTATCCCAATATTCTTATTTGTAATGTACTTAATGTTTGAGTTTTCGATCACTATTGGTGGTGCCTTACAACCTTTATTCGATAATACATCAAATATAATTTTTATTGAAGGCATGACCCATTTAAGTTTATACCTTGGCTTACCTTTATGGCTTGTTGCAGTAATTGCACAAGGGATAGGCTTAGGTATTAATACCGTCTTAACCTTTATTCCACAAATTGGTTGCATGTTTTTATTTTTATCCTTTTTAGAAGACTCTGGTTACATGGCGCGTGCTGCTTATGTCATGGATAGATTCATGCAAGCGATTGGACTACCAGGGAAGGCTTTTGTGCCCTTGATTGTTGGGTTTGGCTGTAATGTGCCATCGGTAATGGCTGCACGAACACTTGAAACACGTCGTGATAGATTAATGACAATCATGATGGCACCCTTTATGTCCTGTGGTGCACGCTTAGCGATTTTTGCAGTATTCGCCGCAGCGTTCTTTCCGCATAATAGTGCCTTTATTATATTTAGTCTCTACATCGCTGGAATTATTGGTGCTATTGTTACAGGCTATGTTGTGAAATTTGCATTGTTAACCGGTCAAAGTACCCCCTTTGTTATGGAATTACCTGTCTATCATCTACCTAACCTTAAAACCATTTGCTTCAATAGCTGGGATCGCTTAAAACGTTTTATTTTTCGTGCAGGGAAGGTGATTATCCCGATTTGTGTATTAGTGGGAACGCTCAATAGTATTGAAACAAACGGTCAAGTTATAGCAGGAGGGTCTCCACAATCTATACTTGCTGAAACTGGACGTGCTATTACACCAATTCTGAAACCAATGGGAGTGTCTGAAGAAAACTGGCAAGCAACTGTAGGCTTACTTACAGGAACCTTGGCCAAAGAAGTTGTTGTTGGCACATTAAATACTCTTTATACTCAGGAAAAACCTCAGAGTCTTGCCGCCACAGCTGATGAAACATTTGACCTTTTGGAAGGTCTTGCTGTATCTTGGTACGACACTGTTGATAGTTTCAAAAACATGAACATTGGTGCTTTTATTAATCCATTCTCAGCTAATGAAAGTGATGCTAATATGGATAAAACAGCGATGGGTTCAATGATTATTGCTTTTGGTTCTCTGGCTGCCGCATTTTCTTATATGTTATTTGTTCTACTTTATGTTCCTTGCGCTTCAGTGATTGGTGCTATGGCACGTGAAGCTACACGTGGTTGGGCAGTAATATCTGTTATCTGGAGCACCTCAATTGCTTATACAGCTGCTGTTATCTCCTATCAATTAGCACAATTGACCATAGCCCCCTTGCACGCATTGAGCTGGATACTTGCAGTTATTATTTATATGGCAATGTTAGTTATTATAATGAAGCGTTTGTCACAAAAGCTATGCTTTAAACTAGAGCTCAATCAAACATGTTTAAAAGACTGTGGAACGACTGCTAAAGTTTCAAAAGTTACTTCAAATTGCCATTAAAATATATTGCAACACGATAATATTAGAAAGAAATAGCAGCTCCTGTGATTAAATCATCTAAACTTTGCAGTGGTCCCAATGGGCGAATCTCATCAATATAGGCTTTACGTTTAGGCTCACCTGACCATAGCTTATAGACGACAAGCTCATCTTGAATAATAAATACTGCTTGAAACCCCCAGCCTTCTTTCATTGTTTCTCGACGAAAACTCGTTAAATCAAGAAAGACATTACCAATACGTTTTTCATAGTCGTAATCGACATTGACAACGTATGCCTGGCAATGCTTAAACATGCTTAAACATTTGGCAACAGGAGCAGGAATATTCTTACCTGTACTCAAAGGGTCAAAACGAATACGTGTATCTAAGTAATTTTCAATCTTAACATTATTGGCCGCGTATGGATCAAAACCCATATTTTTTAACTCATTTACACTTGTTTTATTTGGAGTGACTTTATCGTAAACCTGTTGAATACTATCAAAAGATGACCACTGGTCATTACGCTCAATCTTTTTGGATGGCAAAAGAAAGCTGCATCCACTCAAAAATGTTGCAAGTGCAAAAACTGTGAGGCCCATTTGCCTGTTCATTGCAACTGTCCTTATGCTTTTCTTATACTTGTATAGTTAAAGTATAGTTCAAGCTCATTAAATATACAGCAATTCCAAAATATCTCCAAACCATATATAGGAAGAGTTTTATTGAAAGTAATTAAATTGCTTACTATCAAGAGTTTTTGCACCCTATCCTATAGTAAGTTTTTTACATATCCTTATGAAACAATTTATAGTTATTAGCTTATATTATCTGTACATTATCAATATATTATATTGCATTTTAAAAATCTTCGTCTAAGTTTCTAATTAACTATCACTTAAGCTTATGAACAAATCATTCACTGGAGTAACGCTATGAATAATCATACTAATAAAAAAAGGAACCTTCTTGTAAAAGCTTTACCTTTTGCGATTGGAGCTTTACTAATAACAGGCTGTAGCATTACCCCTACAGCTGTAGAGAATGAAGCTCAATTGAACAACAC
>NZ_QLIR01000014.1 GCF_003428155.1 Fastidiosibacter lacustris | reverse complement strand
ATGAATTTATTATTAGTATCCAACATGAGGTTGCTCCTGTTTTTGATTTATTTTGTTTCACGTTTATCAAAACAGGCAACCTCATCTAAGTCAAGATGAATGTCAGATTATATCTAGACTAATACAGCTAAGTTTGATAAAATAAATGTGGATTGCCTTAAATTGGCAGAAAATAATGTACAAAGCCGTAATCCTTGATGGACAGGTTGTTGGTCAAACGTAACCGCTCCAATGATTAAAGAGTTTTAAATACTACAATATGGTTTCTACCTGTAATATCAATACAAATGCTTTCTTTAAGCACTGTACTTTTCTTTTACATATTTATCAACAATCGCCATAAACTCCTGAGCGATATGCTTGCCTCGTAACGTATGTACTTTTTTGCCATCAATAAAAACAGGTGCCACAGGTGCTTCTCCTGTTCCAGGTAAGCTTATGCCAATATTAGCGTGCTTACTCTCACCTGGACCATTGACAATACAACCCATCACCGCAACTTTCATGTTTTCAACACCAATATAATGATTTTTCCATACAGGCATCTGGTTTGTTAAATAATTTTGAATATCGTTAGCAAGCTCTCTAAAAAAGCTACTGGTTGTGCGTCCACATCCAGGGCAAGATGAAACTGTAGGAGTAAAAGTACGTAGCCCGATTGTTTGCAGAATCTCACGACAAACTTTTACCTCATTTGTGCGAGGTGCACCTGGTTCAGGTGTTAAAGACACTCGAATCGTATCACCAATATTTTGCTGTAATAGATAACCTAAGCTCACACTACTGGCAACTATACCTTTAATTCCCATCCCCGCTTCAGTTAATCCCAAATGTAATGGGTATCGGCATTTTCTTGCTAACTTTTGATAAACTTCAATCAAATCTTGAACATCGCTGACTTTACATGAAACAATAATTTTATTTGGTGCCAAGCCCAGCTCTTGTGCATACTCTGCACTTTGTAAAGCCGATTCAATTAAAGCTTTGTGCATAATCTCACGCGATGACAGTGGCACTTTTAATTGACTGTTTTGATCCATCAGTTTAGCAAGCAAGACTTGATCTAAACTTCCCCAATTCACTCCTATGCGCACAGGTTTATCATACTCAATTGCTTTTTGAATAATTTCAGCAAATTGAGTATCTTTTTTACGTCCAAATCCAACGTTGCCTGGGTTAATTCGGTATTTATCAAGCGCTTTAGCACATTCTGGAAAGTCTCCTAATAACTTGTGACCATTATAATGAAAATCCCCTATCAACGGCACATCGCAATCACGCTTTAATAGCTGCCTTTTAATTTCTGGAACGGCTTGCGCTGCCTCATCATCATTAACTGTAATGCGTACCAGTTCACTACCCGCATGGTAGAGCGCCAACACTTGAGCAACTGTTTTTTCAACGTCTGCTGTTGCTGTATCTGTCATCGACTGAACCACAACTGGCGCGCCCCCGCCAATGATAATGTTGCCAACTTTAACCGATAAAGACTTAGACATAACTTAAAGTCCTAATTTATTCTCAATGAGTTTCTCTAGCTTAACCGTATCAATCGCAAATTTACGGATACCTTCGGCAAGCTTTTCTGTTGCCATTGGGCTTTCATTCATCATCCACCTAAAATCCCCCTCGCTTATTTTATAATCTGACTCTTTTGCGAGCTCAACAGGAGACAAATGGCGTATTAGTTCACCATTATCTTGCTGCAATTGTTGCAATAAACTAGGGGCAATTGTCAATGCATCACAACCTGCTAAAGCCTCCACTTGAGCAATATGTCTAAAACTTGCTCCCATTATAATTGTTTTATAGCCATGAAGCTTATAATGTTTATAGATCTCTTTGACAGACAATACGCCATTATCCTCACTGACATCTGGAAAGTTTACTGTAGCTTGCTCTTTCATGTACCAATCGGTAATACGACCCACAAATGGTGAAATCAAAAAGACTTTTGCCTGCGCACAAGCAATTGCTTGCACGATATTAAACATCAAGGTCAAATTACAATTAATACCTTTTTGCTCTAGCACTTCAGCTGCCTTAATCCCCTCCCAAGTTGAAGCAACTTTAATCAAAACACGTGACTTATCAATGCCATACTCAGCATACTTAGCCACCAACTTTTGTGCATATTCAATCGTTGCTTCCTTATCGAAAGATAAACGCGCATCAACTTCTGTTGAGATACGCCCTGGAATGATTTTTAAAATTTCAACGCCAAAGCCAACTGCCAGATCAAGCATTGCCTCTTCAACGCGTAATCTGCCCGACAAATGCTTGCTTTTAGCAAGTGCTTTATCAATGACATAAGCATATTCAGACATTTTAGCGGCATTGAGTAATAGGCTTGGATTTGTCGTTGCATCTACAGGTTGATATTGCTCAATTTGAGCAAAGTCACCCGTATCAGCAACCACTTTTGTCATTTTCTTTAACTGCTCTAGTTTATTCATATTATCTACTCTAAATTTGTTATACGACTTAATAAACACTATGCTTTTACATAGCCTATATTTGATTGCTTATGATCTCAACGTTATAATAATCAACAATATAATACCTCATCAATTCGCTTAAACCCTTCCAAGCACATGATCAAACGATCTAAGCCAAGCGCTACACCAGAACACTCTGGAATATTATCTAAACACATAAGAAGATCATTGTCGATGGGAACTGCTATTTTTCCTAGCGTTGCACGTGACTTTAAATCATTTTCAAAGCGCCGCTTTTGCTCCTGATAATTTGTTAATTCATAATAACCATTGGCAAGTTCGACACCTTGGTAAAAAAGCTCAAAACGCTTTGCAACAAGCTCTCCTGAGTTATCGGGCATCACACGTGCAAGTGCTGCTTGCATCTTTGGGTAATTATAAATAAACACAAATTGAAATTGTGTAAGCCACGGTTCAATACAATGACTAAACAATAAGTCTAAGCATTCAAACATATTGGGAGAAGCCAAACCAACGATGTCTCCAATTTTTTCTTTGACCAACGTTTGTAATTGATCTTGAGGTGCTTGATGTGGATTTATATCTAACACCTTCATAAATACTTCACCATAACTTAAGCTATGAATCACAGCGTTAGGTTTAAGCAACAACAACATTTCCATTATTTCTTGCCTTAACTTCTCATCATCCAAGCCCACTCTATACCACTCAAGCATCGTAAATTCATGATTATGGTATTGTGCTTTTGGATCATTGCGAAAGGCTTTACATATTTGGTAAATGCTACCACAGCTATTTGCCAATAAACGCTTCATTGCATATTCAGGGGAAGTTTGCAAAAAACGAATTCCTGATTGCGTCTCGATAGTAAAAGCATCAATATATGGATCCGTTACAGGATAAGGATAAGATAATGGCGTCTCCACCTCTAAAACATGCTTTTGCTCAAAATACTGACGAATTTTTTTAAGATAAATCGCTCGTATTGTAAGTGCTTTTGTCGAAATCATGAAGAAATACTGATTGGCTTAAATTGCAATAATTTTAAAATAAGTACTTAGAAAACACCATTACTATTGATCAACACCATAAAGCATTTTGGCCATACGTAACTTTAAACGTTTGTGCAGGTAAAATAATTACTTGCTCTATGTTTGTTCTTACGTCAACTAAATTCTACAAAAGCCATGCTAAAGAAATTGTTGCATAACTTAAACTATGCCACAATAACTACCATAAATATTGGCTTATAATATAAACTATGTTTTTTAACAAAAAAGTGAACCAAAACGAATTAAAACAACGTGCTGCTCAAGCTGCTATCGAATACATCAAACCAGGTATGGTGGTTGGTATTGGTACAGGCTCAACAGTTAATTTTTTCATCGATGAACTGGTTAAAGCCAAAGCAAAGGTAGAAATGATTGTTTCAAGTTCTGAGTCAACTACTTCAAAGTTAAAAGCATATGGATTTGAAGTCGTTGATTTAAACTATCCAAGCAAGGTTGACATTTACATTGATGGTGCCGATGAGGCAAATAAACATCGTGAGCTTATTAAAGGTGGAGGTGCAGCTTTAACACGCGAAAAAATTTGCCGTGTAGCCAGTAATAAATTTGTATGCATCATTGATCAAAGTAAACTCGTCACTCAGTTGGGCAAATTTCCTTTAGCTGTTGAAGTTATTCCAATGGCGCGTAGCTATGTCGCCAAAGAATTAATGAAAATTGGTGGGCAACCTGTATATAGAGAAGGTGTGATCACTGATAACGGTAACATTATTCTTGATATTCATAACTTTATGATCGATAATCCTTTGCGTATTGAGCAACGAATCAACCAAATTACAGGCGTTGTTTGTAATGGTATTTTTGCAGTTCATCCAGCAGACGTTTTATTAATCGCTAATGAAACAAATGGTGTTAACGTTATTGATTAACCTAAGAGTTTGTCATAAAACTGTCAACTTGATCAAATAACACACCAAGCTCAACGTTTTGCTTGTCATTAATTTATATTTAAGTTATAGCTTAATATGAATTTTCCTTGTGTTAAACTAAAATAACTAAGTTTTACGACACACTCTAAGTCCAGCTGTAGAAATAACTGGTCGGGACGGCGGGATTTGAACCCACGACCTCTAGCACCCCATGCTAACGCGCTACCAATCTGCGCTACGCCCCGAGTGCCGGCATTATAATACACTCTAGATATAGAAACAATTTGAGAATTCGATCTAATTTTAAACCATTTGCATGCCTATCACACCATAAGGCATAGGTGCATTTTGAATTTCAATACCAACGCTATCAGCTGTCGTTTTTAGCAAAGTCCTTTGCTGTGTTCGATCATAGCTAATATATACTCCAGCCGTTGTTGCCAAATTAAATGTCGCAAACTCTGTATCCACAGCTAATGCAATAAAATGTGCAGAACCCATTGGGGGGGTTGTGTCGTCTTCAGAAATTACAATGATGAAACCTTTAAATGGTAGTATTCGCTTAATGGTCTCTCCGCTAAAATTTATCTGTCTGACAAATTCTAACGTTCCTGAGCTAGGTGTATATAGATAAATATCAATACTATTTTGATAAGGTAATACCAAAAAAGCATTTGCCGTACCATTAGGAATAACCAAAGGCATATAAGTCATTCGTGCTCTAGGGAATGATCCTGGCGTAATATCTACAGATGAATCAACCCCAAAAGTCGTTGTACTAAAGTTTATTTGTAAAAGTTTTTCTAGTTGAGTGACACTAGATAAAAACAATAATACATGTTGTGTATTTTGATTACTGTTTATGTCAATTGGTAAAATATAGGCATTACTTATATTAACGAATGTTCCAAGGTTATATTCAAGGCTGACTTGATTACCAACACTATCATATAACCAAGTACCAATTTGATTAGATAAGTCTTTTGTTAATACAATACTATAAATATTATCTTGAGCATTAATGAGTTTTGCAGCTATGATCGTTTCTTCTGCAGGTAACATTGCTGAGTAAATACGATTCATACTGAAAATTAACGCCACTACCCATACTACCTTCCTATATAATATATGCTTAATCATAAAACTTCCTTAAGGCAAACTTGTCCAACCGTTACCTGGGGGAGGATCACCAGGATTAATAGAGCTATTATAATTGATATCAGCAAAATATATTGTCCCCATGAATATAATCGTATCACCTTTATAGTAACGTACATTACTGTTATAAGAGGACGCTGTATTTTCAGGAATAAAAATGCGCCACCAATTTTGATTGTTCTGATAAGGATTGTTACTAGTAGAGTTAAGATTCACAAAAACTTGATTATCATAACTGATACGTAAACCCTTGGTATAAAATATATTTTCATTGTAAGGCAATGGATTATTATTCTGAATTACAATTCGCCAACGAGCAGGTTGATCAAGTGGATTTCTATTTTTACCGCTTTTTTGAACATTAACAAAGGTAAACCCACTATAAGTAACAAACTCACCTGGATCGTATACTTGTTCTTGCCACGGAGTTGCATTAAATTGTGCCACTTCCCAACGGTTACTAGGAGGGGGCGTTTGATTGACATTATTATCACTAGTTGCTACATATCTAATTCCACTATAAGTAACAATATCCCCTTTATAATAATTCACATTGGTATTCCATTGTGGATAAGTATTTCCAGGAATCACTAACCGCCAATCATTTGGATTATTATAAGGATTCTCATTAACTCCTGTATTGATAGGCTGAAGGGAAACAAAAATTTGCTCATCAAATGTTACATAACTACCTTTAGGATATTGTAAAAGAAAATTATATTCTGCTGGCGCTAAATCCCACTGACTTATAATCTCATGCCATTGTAAAGTTGAAAATGTATCGACTGTAGCAAGGTTTTTTAAGCTAGATAAAGTAATCTCAGTTTGCCATACATTCGTTGCGCTTACATCATAAATAAGTAAACTCCAATAACATTCTCCATCTTCCAAACGCCAACCTTGTTCTAATTGATAAGAATTGTCGTTAGGAAATTTCAAAGCAAAACTTGCGGGTGTGGTAGTTGGAAAAGGAAAATAAACAACTTCTTTACCAACACCTAGTACACTACCTGAATTATCAACGGTTAGTGCTCCAATATAGCCTGCTGGACCAACACTTATCGAATTACTAGCATTTTTCTGCCTGTTATTTAATTGTGTCAAGTTTACAACGGGAATATTAACATTTTGTATTACTTGAGGAACTAAGTCATTTATCTGTCTATATTCGCTAGGTGCGTTAACAATTGCTTGGTAGCTTACTTGATGTTGTGCTTGAGTTGTAACGTCCATCTTAACATCATATTGTAACATAGCTGAGGCGTTATTTAAGGCAAAGCTATCTGGGATAATGCTTTTAGCAGTATTCGTTACAGTGGCTTCTGTATTACCCGCGCTATAGTTACTAATAATAGTTGCAGGAGGGATATTGGTATATAGATAATCATTCGTTGCTAACGAAAATTTCAAAGATAAATATGCTGTATTTCTGACATTATGATCGTTCTCAATTGCGCGATTTTGCACTACATTAATTTTAATCATATAAAGGATAGAACCTGACAGGATAGACACAACAGCAACGACAATAAGAGCAATTAATAAAACACCACCATTTTCTTTTGGATATGGGAATGCACTACACTTAACTTCCATCTTTTGCCTGTGCTAGTGATAAAAAATCATGTTACGTATTATAGCGTAATTAAACTAATTTTTCCTTTCTGAAATGGTAATAACATCAGCAATCTTATTTATTTAATAGGGGTAGCTTCCCACTTTATTTTAATAAGTCTGTGAGTCTTTACTAGACCTGTAGCAAATGGTGTCAACATATTACTTAAAATACCGATTTGAAAGTGTTCTCTCCCATTTTTGTAATACTATCATAACAATTATTTTCTAACTCTAGTTAACTTATATGGTCACACTGTTAAAACAAAACATATCTCGTATTGTTTTTTCATCCTCATTAACGATATTAATATCTTTATGCGCAAGCCAAATAATACCAGGGCAGTCAAATAAGCTCTTTGTTTTGGGAATAGGCTTTCCTTCTGGAACAAACCATTTATGCCCTTGATAACTTGTTAAGCTTTCGAATTTAGGTAGATATTGCGCCTCAAACATTGGCATAATCCCATCGCTATCAACATGTAAAAAAACGATTCTTCCTTCACGTAGTTTAGTCGCATAAGTACAATCAAACATTTTGCCTAAAAAACTGTCAACGGCATATGCAAGCAAATGCGGTTCATAGCATGATTTAAAAAAGCTAGGTGCGACACCCCCGTGCAATCTTGCACCTGCTTCGATCATAACAAATCCTTTATCATCTTTCATAAACTCCATATGCATAGGACCTTTTACTAACTCTAGTGCATTAGCACATTCAATGGCATATTGTACTAAATCATTATATTTCGTATCCGATGGGTCAATTATATCCAAGCAGTGATAGACTAGACCTGTTTCTCCCACTTTAGTATATTTGCAAAGCGATGCGATGAAATACTTACTCTCACTTTTGACCAAATCCACCACATATTCATCCCCTGCAATAAATTCTTGTAATACCAACCCTCGACACTTCTCTCCAATAGCGGTGTCCCGCTGCCAATTATATTGTGCCAAATAAGCATAGATATGTTCAACGCTATCAAACGAAATCACTCCATCTGAACCAGCTGAGTTAAGTGGTTTGATTATCCATCTATTTATACTGTTAATTGAACTGTATTTTAAAAACTTAGTGAGATCTTGATCTTGAGACAGGATTTCGTAGGAGCATATATGGCGTAGATCATTTTCTTTCAATGCTATTTGCATCAAGTATTTATCTCTTCTAATGGATGAGCTTGAAGCTTGATTGGCATTAATTTTGAATAATGAATTGAGTTTGTCGGCAAAATAAACACCCGTTTCACCACCCGCAACTGCAATATATAAACCATGCTGGCTGAAAAAACGAACGCATTCCTCATAACTGTAGAATAAGTGCTTATATTTTGCCTTGTCTAGTGTACCTATAAGATATGCTGGTACTTGTTCATTGGAAATTAAACAATATACATCGTAGCCTTGTGCAGTGAATGCATCTGCATACAACGCACCCGTCGAAAATGGATCTACTATTAAAATATTGTTATTACGCATTTTTAGCTCCTTCATTATACAATTCCAATAGTAATGTTTTGGATGAAACAGATAATATAATTACAAGCATGACCACAATACCAATCACACCAAATAAATAAGAAGCAATGATGTCATTGGCATTTAATGCAGAAAGTATCAATGCAACAAGAATCGGTGATACACCTTGAAAACACATATATGTTGCAGTCGAAAAAGAAGCAATCTTTTCTGCCTCAGATGAGTTTGTTGGAAGTTTCATCAGTTCTTGTCGTAAGGCTATGCGGCAATAGTTCATTGAAAATCCTATGAAAAAACATGCAACCATGACAATAGCTAAAGTGCCTGCCAATCCTGCAATCCAATCACAGACAGCCAAAATAATTGCAAATATAATAACGATTTTACTATGATTTCTAACTAATGATGCACAAAAGGATCCTACACCTGCTACTGCAGAAGCTATTCCTAAATAGACGGCATTCCAAATATAAACTTTTTGAAATACAACAGGCATCAGGATATTAAATGAACTAATCTGAAAACCAATCATTCCCACACCTACTGATAGCACAACTAAAGACATCACAGTATATTTACTAAATTGTCCCGTTGAGCTTAGAGCGTTAGACTCATTATTTTCGTGTTCTGAGGCTTGAAGCTGCTCATGTTCTCCTTTCCAAAGAATCAACAGACTTATTGTTGCCAAAAGTGAAATGATGCTAATCACTTGTGCAAACGACAAAATGTTCAAATAATAAATTAAAATTCCACCTAAAAATGCTCCTAAACACGCTCCTATTTGCACCATAGTTTGCATAAGTCTTGCTGCTATTTCATATTTAAGTTTTCCTGACATGGCTATTATCGTATTATGTTTCTCAAGCGTTGAATTCGTAATAAAACTAGACAGACCTAACAATATCCCCCACATCATTAAATTTAAAAGATCATGTTGTGAAAATACTAATGACGATAACATGATAATGGCATAGATTAATATTCTTTGTACGGCCATATTTTTCAGGGTTTTATCACGTTTTTGGCGGTATATAAATTTCTTAGCAAGAAATGGTAAAAATACCGAAACGCTTAACAAGATACCAATCAACATGGGACTACCTGTCACTTTTAACGAAAACCAAATCATTCCCGTTAACAGCATCAAATCAGTTGAGCTTAATAGCGCAACATAAGTGTAGAATATAGTGAGTGTGACTTTATTATTTTGTTGCATAGACAATCCCTCTTTCCAGTACGATTCCTTCACCTTCATTATAGCATCCTAAAATGCTCAAAACCCATAGTCAATCGTTTAATCAGTGGTTAGATGAGAATTTGATAAAAAAGCTTAAACCGGGTTCAATGGTTATTATGGGTAATGCCTCATTTCATAAAAAGAAAGAGATACAAGCTACTTTAGAGTGTAATAGTCATACGGCATTATTTCTACCAAATTACTTGCCAAATTTTAATCCAATTCAACAAGATTTGTTGTACTGAAGAAACGAAAAATATATGGATCATAGGCATCCATTGATGAAATCATTAAGGAATATGGGTATTTATTGGAATGACCATATGTCTATGATTATACTTTTTAATAACTTGATATAGCTTATTCATCAGGTGCTACAGCTGTTTTGTCATGATTGTCTTTCCAATAAAATTGGTTTTCAATGATAGGTTGCTGATTTTGTGGCATAGCATAATTATGTTCATTAGGATTGTAATATCCTGGTGTTTTAGGTTGAGCGTTGACATCAGGGGCATGAAGTACATTAAATTCATTATGGGTGCAAGCACTTACGCCGATAAGTGTTGCAACAAGAGTAAATAATTTAATTTTCTTAATAAACATCTAAAAATCCTTTTAACGCGCTTTATGTTTTGTGAGTATGATAGAAGGAAGTAGATTTTTCAAGAAAATGCTGTATTTAGGTGGTTGCAAAAAATCAAAATTTGTTAAGATAAGCACATCAATATAATCAAGGTGTTAAAAAAATGAAAAAAGCAATGATATTAAGCACAACGATATTGATGTGCATAAATGCCAATGCAAGTGGTAATGAACAACCTGAATCAAGTATTAGCTTTACTAAAACGTCTGAAATGATCGTTAGCTCGACAACAGCTTTGGTTAATATCACCGTTAACGCTACCGCATTGCAAGATGATAGTTCAATTATTCAGCAATCAGCGATTCAGAGACTTACATCTATCCTACCAAAAATTGACTGGAAAGTAATTGATCTAAAAGAATCACAAGCCGATAGTGGTGCTCAAAATATTAAGCTTGTAATCCAAGCTAGATTAACTGATCAACAAATTAAAACCTTACAGAAAGAATTAAAGAGTAATAACTCTAGTAACAGTCGATTTAAAGTTGACGTTATAAGCTTTAATCCAACACAAGATCAGCTTAACCAAGCTAAAGAAAATATGATGCTTGAGATGTATCAATCCATTGAGCAATATGTCGATACATTTAACAACAAAACAAATAGTCATTATTTTATCCGTTCAATAAACTACAATGCAGATGAAAGCCCATTTGCAAATAAAGCAGTGATGTCCATGAGAACAGATAATGCTGCAATTGAACAATCAAGCGATAATAATGAAGACAATAAAGGGATACAAATCTCTAAAAAAGTCAACATGCGTGCCTATGTAACATTAGCACAAAAAGATGTTCTTACTTCAACTATTAAAAAGGATGTGCAAATGAAAATAGCAACGGTACTGCCACCTGCTTACTTACAAGTTGAGGGTTATAACCAGTGTTTACAAACACAAAATGAAGGTACATGGACTGCATGGTGCATACCGAAAGTGCAACCCAAAAGCTGTAGCGATGACAGCTGGAAAGCATTACTTAAACTTAAAGTACAAGGAAAACTAGATGGCATGGTGAATTGCGACGGGGAGACACAAAAAGAGGTAACAAAAGCCTTAATATAAAAGGCTTTCAAAAATTCAACTTTTACTGTGGGGACATTACAGGGGACACTTAGCTCAATGTGCCTCTGGTTTAATTGACCAAGGTTCAAATTTGTACCATACACCGCATTGCTATGTTATACCCTAACACATTGTTTTTTCCCCATCCGCCATTATTGGCGTGTGACCAATATGTAAACAAACAAGGGAAAGACTGGATTCTGCCACTCCCCAAGTCTGGGGCTTAACCTACTTCATGATTTTTTCGCTATTGATTTCGTTTTTTTATCACTTTTTCCATTTACATATGTGTCAAAAACGAAACGAAATGTATTTTTACTGGTAGCGAGAAAGTGTTTTTTGCGCGTATCACACCCGCTTGCTTTTAAACCTCTGGAAGTACCTTTTCAGATGCCTATTAACTAGACCAGTAGAATATTGATGCCATTTTTATCAATCAAATTTAATAGCTTTAATGCTGAACCGCTAGGCTTTCTCACTCCCTGCTCCCATTTTTTTAAAACCTCTGTACTGACATTTAGGCATCTGGCAAAAACTGGTTGACTCATGTGCTCGCGTAATCGAATGCTTTTAATGTCTTGCCCGTGATATTCCCTTGGAGTAGGAATACATAGCTGTTCAAAAAATGAATCCCGTTTTCCCTGACCATGGTGCTAAAGAAATTGGTAAAGGTTTAGTGGCGAAGATTAAAAAAGATTTGAATCTAAAATAAAGCGAGGTGTGTGATGAAATACAACATGAATATTCAAAAAGACGATAACGGCGAATACCTAGTCACCTTCCCTGATGTGCCCGAGGCTGCTACTACCGTTGATAGCTTAACTGATTTACAAACCCAAGCTGTTGATGCACTTATCTCAGCTTTTGATTTCTACATTGAAGACAAAAAGCCAATTCCCGTGCCTCAGAATATTGGCACAGATTTTGTTACATTACCTGCTGCACTTGCTGCCAAAGTTTATCTTTATAACGAATGGCTTGCATCAAATCTTAAGAAGACAGATATTGCCAATAAAATAGGGATTGCGCCATCAAATTTAGACAGACTGTTTAATTTGCGCTATCGCTGATTGAACAAGCATTAGGCGCTCTAGGTAAGCGCTTAGACATAAAAATAGTTTAGTTTTACCTTGTGGGTACGACTAATCTGTCATACAGTAAGCCTGAAATGGTTCTTGTCGCTGACAAGATGTAAAGGGCAGCTTCACTTAAATGTGATAGATGGTAAAGGTCATTCGTCTCGTTTCACCACAGAGAATTTTACTTCCAAGGTTTCCAATAGGTCGTACGTATCTATATAACTAACCTGAAATTCCCTACACATATTAGGTATAAGAACTTTTCTCTTTGAGTTTAGGTTAAGCCTTTCATGTGTCACGACAGTAGCTTTTAATGTCATTGCTTTTGCAATTAACCATGGATCTGCTCCTTCGATAAAATCATCACATGCCGCTCGCTTATATCCTGATTTGTATATAGAATCAATTATTTGAATATAGTTACTCTGTGTCTCGATGTCACTTACTGGCAAAAAGAAAAAATTGTTTGTTGCCGCCCATTCACTTAAATAATCATTACCCTCTTTCAATTCATCCTTAACACTCTCAATGCTTGCAACCGCAAACTCTTTGTATGAATCGGATAGCCAACGCCAATATTCACAAAATATAGTTGGTCTATAATACTTGTTTTTAGCTTCAATAAAAGTATTTGAGTCGAGCAAATAATCCATTATTCTAATTCCATCGCAAAGCGTTTAAATCTTTCTGGTTTGATATCTAACAGCTTACCAGCATCTCTTAGTAACATTCTTCCACTTAAAGCTTCAGATATGACAGTACTTGAAAACACAAGACCATTCTTTATTTTGGAGGTTTTGTAAAAATCACCTCCATTGGTATTTTTGACTTTAGATTTAGCTTTCTGCTTTTCCAAAGCACGATATTCCGAATACTGTTGCCAATCGATTAGTTTACAATGATACGCTCTTATCATAATAACCATTACACTTACTTGATAATATCGAGCGAGTTCTTTTATTTTTTCGTCATTATTAGGACTGGCTTTCCAACGTTCTATAAAATCTTGATGAGGAACTAAAAATTCCCCTGCCACAGAGTTACAAAATTTCTCTTCTTCTGAAGAATCATTCTCTAAATTAGAAACTCCGCTGCTTCCTATCCATATGTGTGCAAGTTCATGAATCAAAGTAAATAACCGGGCAGTTGCCGCATCTGCTCCGTTAATAAAAATAACAGGTGCTATTTTATCGCTTATTGCAAACCCTCTAAACTCTTGGGGATCTAATACTCTATGCGTATTATTGCCAACTACACCACTACGCATGACCAAAACACCTATAGATTCAATATTTTTTGTTAGCTGACGCTCATAACCGTCCCAACTTAGTGCATTTGAAGATTTAACACCTATATGTTTCCGCATATCTTGCACAATACTTAAAACACTATCTTTAGCACTGAATGAGCCTACAAAGCTTAACTCTTGTGCTCCTGTTGACAGTAAATAATCTCGATACCACTCTTGTTTCAACTCTACTTTAGCTACTACATCTTTCAGCTCTCTTGATGGTTCCAGAATCTTTTTCCCCGCCATTGTACGAAGGTCGGGAATATTAATATCCTGATTAGGTAGGTTAGATAAATACAAGTAACCAAAAGGAATATGAGTAGAATCAGCTAGTTTTTGAGCTTGCTTGAATGTTGGAAAACTTTTACCTTTTTCCCAATCCTCTATTCTGTTTTCTTTAACAGATAATTTCTTTGCTAATTCAAAGCGACTTAGCCCAGCTTGTAATCTAGCCCAAACGATATTATCTGTTTTAACTAGTGCTTGACTCTTCATGTTATTATTTACCGTTAATTATATGAAATAGCTTCTAACTCAAAACAAATTGTAGTTTAGACTTGCAATCTTTTCAACCGTAGCAGTTACAAAACAGTTGATTCAGTAGGCAGATATACGGTTTTTAATATTGGTGGCAATGCCTACAGACTGATTGCTACTATTCATTATAACAGGCAGAAAGTATATACCAGAGCAATTTGGACTCATACAGAATATAGTAAACGTGTAAACCAGATGAAATTAGTAAATGGAGACATATAACGATGTTAGAAGCAAAAAAAACACAGCAGGCGCTTAGCATAGTTGCACCATGGTTTAAACCTCCAGAAAATAGTACCGAATTAAGCCAGCTGATAAATTTATCTATAGAGTTGGCTGACTTTATAGGAGATAACACTCAGCACGAATATCTACCTGTTCTAGAGATAATAGAACAACATATTGCTGATTATGAAAACATGCACTTGCCACAGCTTTCAGAACTAAGTACACCCAATAAATTGGTTAAGTTTTTAATGGCAGAATATAACCTAAAGCAAAAAGACCTTATAAATATCTTTGGCAATCAAGGAAATGTTTCTAAATTTCTAAACGGTCACCGCAAGCTAACCTTAGAGCAAGTTACCAAGCTTAGTAAGCGCTTTAATTTAAGTGCTGATGCTTTTATTTCTTGGGATGACATCAATAACAGTAAATCAATACATTAAAAAGGTACTTTTGAACGGTTGAAAGCAAGCGGGTGTATGACGCGCAAAAAATACTTTCTGTGTGCAATTTTGAGTTGTAGGGTTTAGGTTCGGGGGATAATAATTAGGGGGAAATGCCGACAGTTGCCAAAGGAAACATTGTCACGCGACAGCAAGCAGCTCATACCTCTGGAGTCACAGTCATTACAATTGATAACAGGTAGGCATTACGCGCGTTCCTGAAAATTCAGGAGTCAAGCTTGAGAGTATTTTAACTCGTTTATTTCAGGAGTTAAATTTTGATCATATTCTAACCGCTGGATTTCAGCTGTTACATATCTAAAGTGCCATGGTAAAGCATAGCTATGGATGCTATAGCATCAAAGTTATATTGACTCTATAAATATTTCTCGACCCACATTAAATGATTTTATATGATAAATATTTAATACGCCATTGACTTACTTTTAAGCGTGATATAAACTCGATAACAAGTGGATAATGCTAGATGTATGAAATTGATCTTTATTGAAACGGATATTTTTACTGAAGATGTAAAGGCATTACTTAGTGATGATGAATATGCGGAATTTCAGTCCTATTTGGCTGAAAACCCTCTGATTGGTGATGTGATACAACAAACTGGTGGATTAAGAAAAGTCAGGTGGTCAGCAAAAGGTAAAGGTAAACAAGGTGGTGTTAGAGTTATATACTATTACGTATTACCTGATTCACAGATAAGACTTTTATTGATTTATCAAAAAGGCAAACAAGATGACTTGACACCAGAACAAAAGAAAATATTAAGGCAGTTAAATGAAAGGTGGCAGTGATGGAAAATAAACTTTTTAATCGATTGGTTGAAAGCATGCAACAAATGAATGAAATCATAGATGGAGAGCGCTCTCCATCGCGAGAATTCACAATAAATGCTATGAAAGTAAAAGAGATTCGCAATAAAACTGGGCTATCTCAGGCAAAATTCTCCAGATTGATTAATGTGAAGTTGCCAACCCTAAGAAATTGGGAGCAAGGGCGTAGAGAGCCTACTGGACCTGCTAAAGCTTTGCTAAAAGCAATATCAAAAGATCCAAAACATGTTTTGCTTGCGCTATCCCAATAAAAAAAGATCTTAGGAGATAAACAACATTACGTAGATTTTCTCAACGGGTTATTTAATTATAAAATCATTAGATTTGGTGCAATTTAAGTATCGCCAGAAAAACGAGTGATTTTTTGATATTCATTTTAAAACCTCCTTTCCATTATTGATTTAAATATTGACGTATCCAAGTGTTAGCTTTGCGCCTGGCTAAGTTCGCGCGCTTTATTAGGCAGTCAGTTGCGTGATATTCATCTACCCATACTTGGCAATACCTTTCGATAACTTCATACCTTGAAAACCAAGTGGTATGAACAAGCAGTTGCTTAACATAAGCAGCATCTAATACAGTTATTCCGTATGGCACTAAATCCACCAGTGTTTTTGGTGTTGTTTTTTCGGATACATCTCCGAGGATTTCACCTCCAGAATTGATGTTTTTTTGCTCGTCATTTTTGACGTGTGATTTAATCATTTTTTTGTCACTCCTACCATGGCAAAATGTGTAGATTTTACGATCATATTATTGAAATATTACTGCAACTTTTTTACCCCTAAAAGTTGCAGCACAAATATCATTCAGTTGCAGTTCGTTGCAATAAAAGTTGCAGTTGCAACTTCCTTTTAAAATAAGGGTTTCAGGCATGTTTTTTACCTGATACAGTTGCAAGAAAAGTTGCACGCTTTTTTGAAAAGTTGCAAGTTGCAACGCCCTAAGGGACTGCAACTCTGCAACTATTGCGAAAGTTACTTTAATTATTTCACAAAAAGCATGGCAAAATTTAGCATATAATTTAATCAAACACTCCATTATACGGTCCTTAAAATTCCATCACATTTTTTATGCTTTTGAATGATTCTGGTCACTTGATATTTTTCAAGCCCAAGCTCTCTGGCAATATCAACTTGCTTCATCCCATCATTATGGAGTGCCCACACCTCTTCTTTGATTCCTGCTTCGCAATCTTCATATACCCAGCCATTGCTTGTTAGTGCTGCTTTAAACGGTTTGGCGTCCTCACCATGAAACAATCTTGACTTGGTATGGCTTACCCTAAAGGCAGCGCCGTCTTCTGCACTATAACCTTCTTCATGTTCTAGCTTTATAACTGTGCTAAGCACATCCTCTTTTTTACTAGTTCCCCTTTGGTCGCCGTTTTTATTGGAGTGATGGATAAATAATATTGCTTTGCCTTGCGCACGCCATTTAAGTGCCCAATGTTGAACAGGTATCCAGCTATCTGCCTCATTGTCTCTACCATTGCGGCAAAGTGTGCTGATATTATCAACAATGATTAAATCCACATCATTCACAGCAGCTTCTACAGCCTTCCACCCTGTAGACGTTGCCAAGTCTGGCGGGATTTTATCCTTTAACAAATCGGGGGTGATAATATTTAAATTGTCATCTGCAAACCCTCTACCTTGGTCAATTACCTTTAACCGTTCATGCAGTGCATATGCTGGCATTTCCCCATCAATAAATAAGACCTTAGCTGGGCGCCTGGCTTTCCATTTTAAAAAGCTTCCACCCGTTGCCACGGCGTAGGCAATATTTAAGCTTACATGAGTTTTGCCAACCCCACGCATAGCGTAAATCATGGCTAACCCCTGTTCTTCAATGATTGGATATAAAAGGAACTCCGCGCTTTTAAGGTTTAGTTTTTTAAAATCACCGTATTTAATTGGTACAATTTGCGGCGTTATTATCCCCTGTTCTTTAAGCTCATTTGTTACAAGGTCGCTTGCACTGGCTTGATTGCTTTGTTCATTAAACTGGTTCATGATTGCACCTCCTTTGTTCCTATATATCCCCTTAGCACTAGCCAATCATTCCAATCTGTGCCTGTTTCTTCCGTTTCAAACCTAGGGACGATACAAACAGCATCGGCAGAGTTAGCCGCGTCTCTTGCAGCAAGCACACCGGTGTTTTTGTCATTAAAGCGGTCATTGTCGGCGCATATAACGATTTTACTAAATGGGTGGTACTTGCGTAGGGATAAAGCAACATCTTTTAAATTACCCGCGTCAAAAGCGCAATAAACGCTATCGTTTGGCTGAACCATTGCCAAGCTTGCTGCTGTTGCATAGCCCTCCGCAATTAATATCCTTACATCTTTGCCTTCTCTTACCTGCAAGGGATAGAATCCCGCCTTCTTTCGTCCACCCTTAAAAAAGCGTTTGTCTCCTTGAGGCGAGATTATTTGCAGCGATTGCAGTAATGTATTGGCACCATCATCAAAACCATAAATAGGGACAATTAACGCATTATCCACGCCTTGTAAGTGTGGAGCCCAATGAAGCCCAAAAGAAATAACGCTTTTTTTGACTAAATAAGCATGACTATCTTGCGCCTTCTCTGAGTTATTCAAAATGAACTGGCATTGATGTGCTACTTCTTCTTGCTGCTGTTGCAGCTCAAGCTTCAATCTTTCTGCCTGGTGTATAGCGCACTCATAGGCTGCTGTTCTTTCCGTATGACTCATCTTATCCATATTGGCATGCCATACGTATTTGCTTTGACTCACCCAATCACCAAAAACGGCACACTCTTCACTAATAACAATCAGCCAGCCTGCTTTATTACCCTTTCCTTTGTCTGGAGCGGGGTATCGATTGTAGCCATCTGGATTAATTACACTTGGGGGCGTATAGCCGCATTTAAGCATATATTCTTCAAGCCTCATAGCCTAACCCCCTTTACTTGATTATGTGTACCAGTAAGCTTGCCAATCCACCATTGCGCAATTATTTCACTGATATATAAGCCATTGATTGAGTAATGTAAAAAGCCATTAAAATCTTCATCATTAATAAGTCTATTGATATTTTCTTCTTTATTGACTCCTAGATGTTCACACAAATCCATTGCGGATAGATAAATTGATTCATTATGCTTTCTGGTACTTACTGAACCTTGGAAAATATGAAAATTATATTTAGGCTTTGGCTTAGAGGCTTGTGATAGTTGGTTAATTTCATGCTTAATAATATTCAGTAATGACGATTGATACTCAGCTAAAAAAAGTAAAGAACCATTATCTAGTTTGCTTTTATCCATCGTATTAAGCCAGTTGTTTAATTCAGATAATTTAATAGTCACGTCATCGGCGGTTATATGTAAATATGACGATTTCATTAAGGCTTTTACGGTGTCGTTAAAGTCTAAGTTTAAATCATCCATAATTTTAACGATGGATAAATAGTAATCACCATTTATATAATGGATAGTGATGTTTTTGTCATTGAAAATAATTGTTTTTACTACCATGGTTTAGCTCCGTTTTGGTTATCCTTAAAAATCGGGTGGTTAGAAACTGCCCAAAACGAAACAGCGCGCATTATTCCCATAAAGGTGTTGTATTGATGCGCCCACCCGATTATATGAAACCATGAAGCTATAACTAGCCATAAATGAGATATAATCGTTTGAATATCAAGTTTAACGGTTTGATAAGCTCCGCGTTTTGGTAGTATCTGGGTTTCTAAGCCCGAACGTTTTTGCTGGCTTTCTACGACCAACATTCGCAAGCTTAACAGATTAAAAGCACAAAACCAAGACGGGGCTATTGATATACAATTGCATTGACTGATGTCGTTGGTTTTATCAGTTGGTTCATGAGTGACTGTATAGCGCGGGCTTTGTACTTCTACACCAGTATGAGAATACGAACGCCGCGTTATACGGTTTAGATTATTCATATAATTTGATTCCTTGTTTTGTATTACTAAATTAATCGGGTGGTTAGTAACCTCAAACAAGTAAGGCTGGCGCTATTTCCCATAATGAAACGGGTATTGTATTTACGCCACCACCCGACAACTTGAAAAACAAGTAGCCAAGATGAAAATATATTGATACCATTTATCGCATGATTACGCTTGTTTTTGCAGGTTACTACGCCCGAACGAGCGCAGTATAACATTGTGGGGCGGGAAGTAAACAGGGAATCACCAATGTGATTTCCTTTTACTTTTTGATTAAACTTATTATCAATCATCATTTCACCTCCTTGTTTTTAATTACTAGCTTACAAGCATCATCTTTCTGGCTTTTATCCAAGCTGTAAAACCCCGCGTAAACCTTCACACCATAATGGTCAACGCGGGGTTTTCTAACCATATGGATAATGCATCCCTTTTTACGTAACTGGCTTATGGTTTCAGGTGTATTTAACCCCGCATAGCGACTCAACTCAAGCCTTGACACTTCACCCTTTAAAGCCAACTCTTCAAGTGTCCTTAATTGACGTTTACTTAGTTGAATTTCATTACTTAACATGCCTACACCCCTTTACTCAATTTACCATCACGTGCTTTAATGCGATTATCAATCCATTGATTTACATCCGATTCAAGCCAGCCGCTTGAACGCTCACTTAGCTTTACAGGAGCTGGAAACTTACCCACTTTAGCTAATCGATATATGGATGCAGTTGAAAGGCTTGTTTTTTCAACCACCAACGGTAATTTAATAATATTTAAATTCATGGTTTCCCCTTTTTAATAGACTTTATACAATCACTATTTAACAAGACTTGGCGCCAAGTCTTGGGGTGTATTATGAGAGACAAAAAAGGAAAAGAAAAAGGGGGCTAATATGGGGTAGTCGACCAATCACCCCATATTTACATCCTTATTAAATCAGGGTTTCAGTCATATTGAAAAAAAATGAAAGTCACTCTATATTTAGCATTTTTCGGTTATGTCTTCCATGCTTCTACGTCCAGAATTTAGGTTAAACAGCTGCTGCTTCTTAAAAAAGTCATTAAAAGTAGTTCTTGCTATAGTGAATAACTCTGGTGATGCTTGCTTTAATATTTTATGAATCTCTGCCTTTGTATGGCTTTTTTTTATCGCCCCGAGATTTATGGCAGTTTGCAAAGCTAACTCTCGTTGTTTTTGAACACACTTTAAGACACCATTGCTTGTAGGTTCTGGTGCTTTTTCTTTGCTTGACTTATCCTTATTATTGTTTTCTCGTTTGTTACTCTCTTTCTGCCTGATTTGTGCTTCTTCAAAGGCTATAATGTCTTCACCCTTGAAATATAACTGAGACTCTTTAAATACAGGTGCTTCAATCTTTGGTTCAAGAAGTACAGGATTCCATAACTCTTTGTATATAGCTACAATACAATCATCGTCCATGACATCTTTCCATTTATATGTAGTTATAATATAATCAGCGCCCACGACATCACCAACTTGCAACTGCAAATAACCATTGTAATCTTGAACAAGCACAGTTTTTAGTTCAAGAGGATGGTTTAATAATACCGTGCAATAGGTACCATTTGAGATAATCGAGAGAATTTCGCCACGCGTTTTGTTACCAATTTTGTCAACAATATCGTCATCAATGGGAAATAGAACAGTTGTTATGGATCGCAAAAACAAATTACGCCATGCTTCACTTTCGATAAATTTAAACCTATTGATTTTATACCCCTTAACAGGTAGTGATTTTACAAGCGCTAAATTGCTCAACGCGTGTTTTATTATTTTAATGCTCAATTCGCTATAATTAATTGCCTGGCTGCCTAATTTAATTGAAATTGATATGTATTCTTTACCATCGTAAGATGGCGTCAAGAATGCTTTTAAACCGTGCTTATTAATTAGTTGTGCGATATATTTAGCCTTTGCATTATTATCTGAGAATCCCCAAAGTTCCAAAGGCTCACGCCAACGTTCTAAAAGTTCATGATAAGATAGTTCAGATGGTATTGATAAAAGTTCTTTTATTGGCTTCATTTCACCTTCCTAAGCATCCACTTAATTAAACAGTGCCACGCTGGTGGAAAGTCAGCTATTCGGTAGCGAGCCTAGGCACTGCTTAAGGCGGTATGATATATTATGATACATTTAGATATAAACTTAAACTGAGTAAGGCACATATTGCTTGGTTTAGCTGTAAATTTTTAATACAAATCCATCTAGGAATGTGTAGTTTTAAAAGTGTGGGTAGTCAACCATAACACCAGTTTACACGGTCAACTATTCGGTATTAATGACTTAGATATGTCTTCGTCATCTAATTAAAATTTATCTTGTTTAGATAGTTTTTTGATGGATTTTTTAAAGCTATTGGTTTGTTTAATTATCAAATTCATAATCGCTCACATCATTATTATTAGATTCTGCCTTAGCAATTAACGTATCTCTAATAAATTCATAACTTAGTTCTGGATTCTCTTCTGCCATCTTCCCTATTCTTGCCCAGTACTCAATCTGTTTTGCGCATGAGCGATACATAACAGCGCTTACACTTTGCGCTTGTTTCACCAATTCATCTGATAATCTAACTGATAAAGCCATATAAATTTAGTATTATTCTCAGCCAGTTTTAAAATCAGATAGATTAACCACATTTTTACCATCCCTTAGATTGTCCAAGTAATCCGCCCATATCTGCATCATTCTAGTGCGTTCTTTAATATATTGCGCATGATTATAAGCTGCTTTTACTTTATTGGATTCTGCATGCGCTAGTTGCAACTCTATCATATCCCCATGAAAACCATACATACTTGCCATCTCATAAAGTCGCGTGCTTGCCATATGTCTAAAACCATGAGTATCATGCTTTGGCTTCTCTCCTTCTCGCATTGGCTCCGCACTATTCGATGAATATTTATAACCCATTGCCCTTAATGCTAATCTAAGCGAGTTTATATCAATAGGTTTTTGTGGATTCTTTGCACTTGGAAATACGTGCACACCTTTACTAGAGTATGCTTTCATTTGCTCAATAATAGCCCATGCTTGTTTAGACAAAGGTACTATATGAGCTTTACGCATTTTCATGCGCTCAGGCTTAATATGTATTTGCTTTTCATCTTCGTGTATTTCTTCCCATTCAAGCTTTGCCAATTCACTTGGACGTAACATCACATAGGGGGCGAGTTTTAACGCCATAACAGTAGTATAAAAGCCATGGTAGTTATCAATATCACGCAATAAACTGGCTATATCCTCAGGCTTGGTTACTGCCGCATAGTTTTTGCCTTTTGATACTTTTAAAACGGGGCTAATGCCTGCTACTGGATTATGAGAACATACACCACTAGCCACGCCATAAGCAAAGATTTGCTTAAGATGACTTTTAACCTTATTTCGCTGCTCAAGGTGTCCTTCAACTTCAAAATTTTTTAAAAACCTAACGACTTCTGGCGCGTCTATCTTGTCAATATCCCTTTTACCGAAGGTTGGCAAAATAAAGCGGTTTAGCCTGCTAACGGTTTGCTTGTAGTGACTGGCAGAAAACTCATTCTTCTTGACGTCTAACCAATAGGCAGCGATATGCTCAAGCGTCTTGTCATGTTCTGTTTTTTGTTTGTCTTTATAAGTTTTGGGGTCAACTCCATTAGATAGCAACTCCCTGTACTCTGCTGCTTTTTCTCTTGCGTTTTTTAAGGACAAATCAGGGTAAGTCCCTAAACTAAGTTTATAGGTCTTTCCTGAAAGCTTGTATTTAAACAGAAAAGATTTTGAAACCTCCCTTACACGAAGATATAGCATGCTACCTCTACCATCGCTGTAAAGCTTTTCTTTCCCTGTATACTTCAAACCCTTTATTTTACTATCATTCAGCTGCATAAGTGTCCCCAAATCCAACATTTGGAAATTTTTATTGATAAATTATAGCACAGGGGACACTACAGGGGACAATTAAAAGTAAGTCACTATAAGACGTTATAAAACGTCATGAAATCGAAAAGCCTTGTAAAGTAAGGGTTTAAGGTTAGTATTAAGATGATTTGAAACGTTATAAGATGATTATTTGGTGCGGACGGGGAGACTCGAACTCCCACGGTCACCCGCTGGAACCTAAATCCAGTGCGTCTACCAATTTCGCCACGTCCGCATATCTGGGGTGAACGATGGGACTTGAACCCACGACAACCGGAATCACAATCCGGGGCTCTACCAACTGAGCTACGTCCACCATAAACTCTTTTCATGGTACGCCCGGCAGGATTCGAACCTGCTACCCTCGGCTTAGAAGGCCGATGCTCTATCCAGATGAGCTACGGGCGCATTTTCTCTCCACCATTGACGGTATCCAATCTATGGTCGGAGCAGAGGGATTCGAACCCCCGACCCTCTGGTCCCAAACCAGATGCGCTACCAAACTGCGCTATGCTCCGAATATCGATAATGGTGGCCAGAGGCAGAATCGAACTGCCGACACGAGGATTTTCAGTCCTCTGCTCTACCGACTGAGCTATCTGGCCAATGACGCATATTAAAACGGATTTCCCAAACTCGGTCAAGCACTTTTTTGAATAATTTATTTTATGTCTATAAAGTCATAAAAACCTGAAAATCAAAGGTTTTTATGACTATTTTAAGTGCAAAAATTTTTCTTCTTCCACTAAAATTCGTTACAATAACCCAACTTTAATTCTTACATTCTTAGGGAGTTTAGCTCATCATGCTATCTATTATTGTTGCCTATGATCAAAACCAAGGTATAGGCATTAAAAACAGCTTGCCATGGAAGTTGACCGATGACTTAAAGAATTTCAAAGTCCTCACTCAAAACAATTATATCGTCATGGGACGCAAAACCTTTGATTCAATTGGTCATGCACTTCCCAACCGCAAAAATATTATTCTCACTCGGCAAAAAAAATATACTCAAGAGAACTGTACTGTGATACATGACATCCATGATCTTCTGAATTTAGTACGCGAAAAACCACAGTATGAAATTTTTATTATTGGCGGTGCTGAAATTTACCAAGCTTTCTTACCGTATGTCGATAGACTGTATATTACTAAAGTCAACACCATAAAAAAAGCCGATACTTTTTTTCCACAATGGGATGAAAAGCTCTTTAAGCGTATTGGTCAACGCCATTATCTACAAGATGATAAAAATGAATGCAGTTTTGACTTTGAAGTGTGGGAAAAAACTAATAACAACACCACTATGTAATTGGCACAACGTAACTTTACAAAATATATTGACTTAAATCCCGATCTTTTACCAGATCCCCAAGCTTCTCATCTACATAACTAGCGTTAATCTCAAAATTTTTTTCCATACGGTCAGAAGCATCAAACGAAATCTCTTCTAATAAACGCTCAAGCACAGTATGTAAGCGTCTAGCTCCTATATTTTCTATCTCCTCATTGACGCGATAGGAAATCTCAGCAATACGCGCAATTGCTTCTTGCTCAAATCTCACTTCAACTCCTTCTGTGGCTAACAGCGCAATGTACTGTTTAATCAATGAATAATCAGGCTCCGTTAAGATTCGGAAAAAATCTTCAACCTCTAATGACCGTAACTCAACACGAATCGGTAACCGACCTTGTAATTCAGGAATCAAGTCAGAAGGTTTTGCAACATGAAAGGCACCCGAACCAATAAACAGAATATGGTCTGTCTTAATCATACCATATTTTGTTGACACCGTTGAACCTTCAACCAGTGGTAATAAATCTCGCTGCACACCTTCACGAGAAACATCCGCACCTCGTTGATCTGATCTTCTACACACTTTATCAATTTCATCAATAAAGACAATACCATTTTGCTCGACAGCCTCAATCGCTTTAAGCTTAACATCATCTTCATTAACAAGCTTACTAGCTTCTTCATCTTGCAATAATTTAAGCGCATCTTTAACCTTGACTTTCCTGCGTGTTTTACGATCACCTCCCATAGATGAAAAAATACTTTGTAGTTGATTTGTCATATCCTCCATGCCAGGAGGTCCCATGATTTCCATACCAATTGTAGGTGTTGCAATTTCTATTTCTATTTCTTTATCATTCAACTCACCTGCTTCTAGCTTTTTTCTAAACAGCTGCCTTGTAGTGCTTTCAATTTTTTTATCACTTTCCACTGGCTCGTTGGCAAAGCCAACTTTACTTTCTCTTGCTGATGGCAATAGCGCATCCAAAATTCGCTCTCGTGCAAGCTCTTCTGCTCTTACCGCCACTTTTGCTTTTTCTTGCTCACGAAGCATCTTGATAGCAATATCTGCTAAATCCCGTATAATAGAATCAACGTCTTTCCCAACATAACCTACTTCAGTAAACTTTGTCGCCTCAATTTTGATAAATGGAGCATTAGCAAGCCTTGCTAAGCGCCGTGCAATTTCTGTTTTCCCAACCCCTGTAGGTCCAATCATTAAAATGTTTTTGGGTGTCACTTCTTGGCGCATCCCTTCTTCTAACTGCATTCTGCGCCAACGATTTCTAAGCGCAATGGCAACTGCTTTCTTAGCCTCTTTTTGACCGATAATAAATCGATCTAATTCACTCACAATTTCTTTTGGAGTCATTTGCGACATAACTTCTATCCTCTAAAAATTTAAATTACTATGTTTTTGCTTTATTAGGCAATTTTTCAATTGTTAAATTATGATTGGTATAAATACAAATATCTGCTGCAATATTTAAACTCTTTTTCACAATTTCGTAAGCTGGTAAATCTGTATTATCAACAAGTGCATGTGCTGCAGCTTTAGCAAATGCTGCACCAGAACCAATAGACAAAATACCTTTGTCATCAGCAGCCATTACGTCTCCTGAACCAGAGATCAGTAAAGATTTTGTTTCATCTGCGACAATAATCATTGCCTCAAGTTTACTCATCATTCTATCCAAACGCCATTCACGTACCATTTCAACCGACGCTCGTTCAAGATTGCCTTGATAAAAATCCAATTTCTGTTCAAATTTTTCAAATAGGGTAAACGCATCTGCTGTCGATCCAGCAAAACCTGTTAGTACTTTACCATTACTTAGCCTTCTCACTTTAATAATGTTATCCTTAGCAACTGTGTTACCTAATGTCGCCTGACCATCTCCACCAACAACAACTTCGTCGCCTCTGCGCACACACAAAATTGTTGTGCCCTTCATTTCCAACATAAAACAATTCCCCACTTAGCGTTTGGGTTAAAAAACGTATTGGCAATAGATTGAGCTGATGCTAAAAATTGCAAGAATAAATTTTAAAAAATGCGTCTTGTCATTGCCAAGACCTTATCTATTGCCTGCTAGACCCACACCCTTTACTCTAGATTTTATCTGTATATTGATTATCAGAATAATCAACGTTAGCATTGATGAACCTAAATGGCAAATTTGGAAAAAACACATGGGCACTGAAAAATTTTATAAAACCCTAGCACAGATAGCCGTAATGCTTAAAAATGGTAAAGTGTTAGGATTACCAACAGAATCTGTTTATGGCTTAAGTTGTATTATTCAAAAAGCGGCTGTTGAAAAAGTTATAGCGTTGAAACAGCGCGATTTAAAGAAAGGATTTATTGTATTATCTGGTGACATTTCACATTTATTAGCGTTAATAGATACCGAAAAGCTCAATGAAAAACAGCTAGAAATACTCAGTCAAAGACAAGATAAACCAACGACATGGGTAGTACCAGTGAAACATGAATACCGTTGGTTAACTGGTGATTTTGGTACGATTGCGGTACGTTTAACAGATCATCCACTACTTAAGGAGCTAACAATAACACTAGGATGCGCGATTATCTCAACAAGCGCAAATCTATCCAATCAACCGCCTGCCACTTCCTATGATAAGGTACAACATTATTTTGGTGATCAGCTAGATTATATTCATCCACAACAAAATTTTATTGCAGCAAAACCTTCACGCGTTATCAACCTTATTAGCAACGAGGTTTTAAGAGATTAAAACATTTTTTGCATGATTTTATCTTTAGCAATAAACTGATGGGAAAGTGCAGCTAATATGTGCAAAATGACAAGCACCAATAAAATCATAGCAATAAAAGGGTGCCAGCTAAAAATCTCACGTCCAAGCCCAGGATTTTTCGGTAAGAAATTGGGGATATCAAACCAATAAAAATATTGCCATTTGCTATGAAAGAGTTGTGATGCTATAAAACCTGACAATGACATGAGTAATATACACAAATACAATCCCCAGTGCACCAATTTAGCAAGCATCCGCTGGATGACGGGCATTTCTTTGGGATAGGGAATTTTATTGGAAAATATACGCGTAATGATTAAAAACACAATAAGTAAGAATAAACTTAAACCTATAGATTTATGGATGGTCATGAAAAATGCAGGGTTAAGCTTACTGAACATATCATCAAAGAAAAAGCCAACGATAACTTGTAAAATCACTCCTAGCGCAACAAGTGTATGCAGTAATCGAATAAGAACGTTATATTTTGGCATATCATTATCCTTGTGTTGTTTTTCTCCAAATCATGGAACTTAAAAGTATAAACAAGAAAAATAAGAAATCACTATTAATTACTAGGCAGAACAAGAAATACTGCAAAATGGTTTGTGAGTGATATATACTTAGCACATCAATTGCAAAACAAAATCGCGTTAATGCTATGAAGAATTTATTTAAAATATGGAATAAAAAACCACAGGATAATCATTCAACCAATAACATATATGATGAACAGCCAAAAAAAGTACCGATAACCCAACAAAAGAAACTTGTGTTTATTTGCATTGGAGCAATGATATGTGTTTTGATTTTTGAAATATTTATCATTAAGAATCAAAAAGATATCCTAGCACACCAACAGGTTTTACAAACACATATTGAGGATCAAGCAGGAGAGATTCGCAATACACTCTCTGACATCATACACGCAGAAGCAAAGCAAGTGCGTAAATCAACAGATGCTAAAATTGCTGATTTACAGCAGATGATTCTAAATGGCAATACTGAGGCGGTAACGCAATTACAACAAATACAGATGAAGCTTGATGAAATCCAAAAGCAGACAAAAAACTTAGATAAAGTCAGTGATGAGCTTATGAAGCAAATTGATGCTAAGCTTAAGCATATCTCTAGTAGCGCTCCGGTAATAAATGCAAAATTACCACAACCACAGACAGTAGTAGCGACAAATGAAGATAAAGTTACAAATCGTTATCGCATCTATTCAGTCAATAACTATGGCTTAGTATTACAATCAGAATATGGAGCTTTTACAATTGCAACCATTGGTAAAGTTTTAGCAGATTTAGGCGAAATCACTTCAATAGCAGCAGATGGAGTAGTAGCTGGAGATTATAAAATAATAACTAATCCATCAGGATTTAAACTCAACCAAACAGCAGTTATATCAGCATATCAGTAAATAACATAAAATCAAAATCGTTTAGTTTTTTAGCAACTAAGCGTTAATCTTCTTTTTCATCCCACTCACCTTGTTTACAGCACCTATATTGAATTTTTTCAACACTAAGTGATACAAATATTGCTGGGCAACAAACCCAATAACAAGTGTGGCGATAATAAGCTCAAATACAGCAAGGTAATATATTTGGGCAACGTATTCTGGTGGAAGATGTATAACGGTTTCTGCCCAATGTGCTGTTTTAAATAAAGCTGTTGAGCCAATGGCCATTGGGAACGTAAATGCTGAAAAGCCTGGGCTAAAAGGAAGCGTCATGAGTTTAATAAATGCAATGTAAATTAAAGCAGTCATGAGAATTGCAATACCAACAAGGAGGATAACAACATTTGGCGAAGGATCTTCGATAACAGTCAAGTAACCTGCTAAAGATAAACTTGCAGGTGCAGCAAAAATTGCAATAGTTGGTTTAGACGCATCAGGTATCTCATGACAAAAAATAATGCGATAAAGCATTACAGGTAGTAAAATTGCATAACAAACAAGTCCGAAATAAAGCAAAGTGATTGCCAATGGCTGTAATACCCCACCTGGAAAAGCAACGTCAGCAACAATAATCCCAACTGGTGGTACAAACCATGACGGTACCATGTGATGTAATTCAAAGACTTTCGCTCTGTGAAAGATAAAAGTAGCTAAGAATAACAAATGAATGATCACTGCAATAAGCCATACAATTTCAGCTAGAATATGATTGAAATATTCGATACTATTAGAAATAATCATAAGTGTCATCGCAAATGTAGGGACAACGCTACCAATAACAGGATGAGATAGGTCAGTAAGCAGTTTTTGTGGCCAGAGCATAAATTTACTGGCTACGACTAGGATCAATATTAATGCTATTCCCGCGCTTGTAATCTGCAAAGTATGATGAGTAGAAAGTGCATTTTCAGCACTCCAACCTAAGCCTGATATACCCAATGCCAAACCTGCCATCGGAGTTGGCGTATTTTCTAAAATTGTTTTAATACGTTGTCTCATAATACACCTTTAAGCAATTTAATATACTGATAGTATATTTGACAATAAAAATAAATTAAATTTTTTAAAAGTTATTGGACACATTAATTTTACTTATTAATAACCCAGTCCAACCATTCTTCGGTAAGCTCTGAAATATGTGTGCGCTTGTTTTGAACAACAAGAAAATCACGTTTCAACTCAAACATATCACATGTTAAAATAACACACTCAGGTTGATCGACTAAGGCATGACGTGAAATACAACCGATAGCTTGGCTATTCTTAACCGCTAAGCATACTGCTGCACTACTGCCAAGTTCTAAAAAAATATTGAGTTGATAGTTCATTAAAGGTAAGAAGTTTTGCTCTAGAATGCCTCTTGTGCCTGAGCCACGTTCACGCAAAATAAATGGATAGTCTTTTAAGTCCATTATGCTCACATTGTTCTTACCTACTAATGGGTGTTGTTTTGACACAAATAAAACCAGTTCATCCTGGGCAAAAGGGAAAGAGTTGATTTGGTTATTTAGACAATTTGTCTCTATGAATCCAATTTCAACTTGATGCTGGATCACTTGCTCAATAACTTGCTCACTATTAGAGATAGTTAGTATCAATTGCACATTTGGGTATTTGGTTTTAAAACTCGCCATACGCGGTGGTAAAACATAGTTGCCAATGGTGTTGCTTGCAGCAATGCGGATCTTACCACAAAGCGCTTGGTTATGAGAGAAAAAACTTTGGACTTTAGCTACCTCTTCCAAAAGCTTAACAGCTTGAGGATAAAGACGCTCCCCATTATGGTTAAGTACAATTTTACGATCAACACGATCAAAAAGTTTCACGCCTAATTTCGCTTCTAATCCTGACAAAGCACTACTTAATGCAGGCTGTGTTAAATTGAGCGCTTCTGATGCTTTAGTGATACTGCCATGCTCGGCAATCGCAGTAAATATGGCAAGTTGTTGATAGGACAGCATATTGTTATGACTCAACCTAAATATTCAAAACCTTTTTTAAAGTTGAAGTTATGTTCCGCTTCAATATGTCGAATCGTACCAGAAACAGAGCGCATGACCAAACTATGTGTTTTTGCGATTTGACCCTTGCGTTTTACACCTTTTAACATTTGACCATCAGTCACACCCGTGGCTGCAAAAAGCACATTACCAGAAGCAAGGTCGGTTAAATGATAGATTTTATTCAGATCCGCAATGCCCCATTTTTTAGCACGCGCTTTTTCATCATCATTTCTGAAAATTAATCTCCCCTGCATTTGTCCACCTAGACAACGTAAGGCAGCAGCAGCTAACACCCCTTCAGGCGCGCCACCTACACCCATATACATATCAATACCACTGTCTTCTTGTGCTGTAGCTATAACAGCCGAAACATCGCCATCACCAATAAGTGCAATACGCGCACCTGCCTCACGCACTTTGCGAATGATTTCTTCATGTCTTGGACGCTCCAAAATACACACTACTAAGGCTTCTATTGGGATAGCTTTAAAATCAGCTAAACGTTTTAGATTTTCAGCAGGTTCTGCATTGATGTCGATGATATCCTTTGGTAAGCCATGTCCACCAACTGCAATTTTCTCCATGTAGACATCTGGAGCATTTAAAAAACCACCATCTTCAGCCATAGCGATAACCGCCAGTGCATTAGGACCACCCTTTGCTGTGATGGTCGTCCCCTCTAATGGATCTAAAGCAATATCAACTTTAGGACCACCTTTACCAACTTTCTCACCAATATAAAGCATAGGAGCCTCATCACGCTCACCCTCACCAATAACAACCGTACCATTAATATCTAGTCCATTTAAGGCACGACGCATGGCATCAACTGCAACTTGATCTGCGGCTTTTTCATCCCCTTTGCCCATTTGACGCCAAGCAGATAGGGCTGCAGCTTCAGTGACTCTTACGGTTTCTAGTGCTAAATTACGATCCATTCTACGCCTCTTTGATTAAGTCTTTGTGCACCAACATCATGCTTATTGCCATAACAAAAATAGCCATACAGGAAGGTTGGTGTTCGTTGAAAATCGTCAACATTGTAACAATTGTGATCTGAAAAAGGTATGAGTTTTTTTGGCTAAAACTAAAGGCTACACCTATTTAGACCTAAGTATATTCTGTTACAATGTGCACCAAGGTTATTTTAAATAAGAAATATTATGTTAAGCTTGATTTCACCAGCTAAAAGTCAGGATTTTAGCAACAACGTACCAACGGATAAAGCAACTGATGTATTATTTAAAAATGAAATTACACAACTTGTGCAAAAGCTAAAACACTATTCTCCAGATCAATTTGAGACCTTAATGAAAATATCGCCTAAGCTTGCCGAGAAGGTATTTGATATGTATGTTAATTTTGACAACCAAAATTATACTAAAGCGAATGCTAAGCAAGCACTTTTTGCCTTTACAGGCGATGTATATCGTGGGCTAGATACGTTAAGTTTAACTGCCAACCAACTCGACTATGCACAAAATCATGTATTGATGATCTCAGGATTATATGGACTTATTCGTCCGCTTGACTTAATTCAAGCCTATCGCTTAGAAATGGGAGTAAAGTTTTATATTGATAACTTGCTGTTATATGATTTTTGGCGCGCTAAACTTACTACAAAGTTAAACGAAATTATTGCTACCAGTGAGCACAAAGTGATTGTTAATCTAGCTTCAAATGAATATAGTAAAGTAATCGATCAGAAAGCAATTCATGCAACGTGGCTAGAAGTCGATTTTAAAGAACACCATATGAATAAATACCAAACAATCGCACTTTTTGCCAAACGCGCACGAGGGCGTATGGTACGTTTCATTCTTGACCATCGTATCAACACCATAGATGGACTTAAGGCATTTGATTATGATGGTTATACCTTTAACTCTGAACTCTCACATACATATTTGCTTTGCTTTACTCGAGTAAAGCCATGAAAATAAAACTCTTAGCTTTAGGCGAGAAAATGCCCAAATGGGTCATGGCTGGTTTTGATGAATATAGTAGGCGTCTATCAGGATCTACGATTCAATTACAGCTTATTGAGCTACCTATTGCAAAGCGGACTAAAACCGCTAGCATTGCAAAATACTTGGAGCAAGAAGCAAAAACACTACTATCCAGATTTGATGACAATGATCATTTAGTAATATTAGACGTTCAATCTAAACAAATAAGTACAGAAGAGTTGGCACAAAGAATTCAAAACTGGCAGCAACATACGCCTAATGTCGCAATTGTCATCGGTGGTCCTGATGGTATTGATCAATGTATTAAAGCACAGGCTCAAGAAAAAATCTCATTATCAAGAATGACTTTCCCACACCCGATTGTACGCATCATTTTTGCAGAGCAAATTTACCGTGCATGGACAATATTGCAAGGGCACCCTTATCACAAATAGCGAATGGCAGAAAAGTAATGGTAAAAAATGCTCAGTATATTTTCTGGATTTTGCTCACATTCTTCGTAGATGTAGTCCAAATTTTTGGGGAAATGTAGTATCTTCTTTTTGGTAACAGATTCAAGCCAACCAAGAATATTTAGCTCTTCAGGGTAAGTGGCTGAGGATTCAAGGTAACTAAATGTGATCCCTTCATCAGCGTATGAAATATAAATAATAATAAGGTTTCCCTGGTGATCACGAAGTTTAACGGGAAGCTTTAACTCATCTTCATCATTTATTTTCAAATGCTAAAACCAACAAACAGCTATTTGTAGGTGTAAGTTTATCAGTTCTTAAGCACTATGCAAATGCAACAAATTTCAAAATCACTCACTTTATAGCTTCCAAAGTAGACTTAAACGCTCTTACCCCCTTAAACTGCTTCAAATAAAAAAATCAATACACATGCACAACCATAACAGTCAATACAATTAGCCATGTAAATTTGCCATTAACATAATTTGTCTTCTTGCTCGCCATATCCCGAAAGCGATTGCAATTCCAATAGCAAAACTCACAAAGAATAATGCTGACCACCCCCAATGTGTTTGAATCCATCCAGCCATTGGCCCTACTAACACTCTTCCTAACGAATCAATCGAGCTTAATACAGCAAATTGTGTTGCCGAGAAACTTTTATTGACCAAGCTCATAATCATCGCAACCAATACAGCTGTCCCCATTGCACCAATCATGTATTCAATGGCAACAGATAGCACCATCAAATAATAACTTTTACCAATAAGAGCAAGCCACATATACATTAAATTGGCAGTCGCCATTAGCACACTCAACCATAAAAAAGTACGAAACAATCCAAAGCCTTTGGCAAGCATCCCACCTAAAACTAAACCAATAAAAGTAAATATAAGCGCGTTAAACTTATATGAAACGGCAATAGTAGTTTTATCAAACCCAAGCTCTGAAAAGAAAACTGTATTAAGTGAAAATGCCAAAGCATCACTAAATTTATAAAAAACAATAATGAGTAACATTACGGTTGCCACCCATATTCCACGCCGAGTGAAAAAATCATAAAACGGCAGAATAACTGCATCAACGAATGTTTTAGGTTGATTTGTCACCTTAGCTTCTTTTGCCAATAGCGTCCCTAGCAATCCTATGGTAAAAAAAGGAATAAGCGCCTGCATCCCTTTATTCCAATTATTATCAAAATACTCAACTATTATCAATAACAGTGCACCTGTCACCATCATTGCAACACGATAACCCAAAACTGATACTGAACTGCCTAAAGCTCTCTCATCTTCATTTAGTATTTCTGTTTGATAGGCATTTATAGCAATATCTTGAGTTGCTGAAAAAAAACAAATTGCCAATGCAATGATCGCAATCATAACAGGGGAACTGGAAGGTGAGAATTGACTCAACAAGAATACGCAAAAAATGAGTATAAGCTGCATAAGCAATATCCAACCTTTTCTGCGTCCTAAATATTTAAAGCTTATACGATCGATAACAGGTGACCACAGATATTTAATCGTATATGGAATTGCCACCAGTGACAAAAGACCGATATCTTGAATGCTTATTCCTGCCTCTTTATACCATAACAGCAAAGATGAGGCGGTTAACATCAAAGGCAAACCAGAAGAATAGCCTAATAAAAACATCACCAGCATCTTGCGGCTAGTTAGAATCCCTTTAATACTATCAATTGTTGCCGCTTTTAACTGTGTGGAAAAGTTCATAAATGTAAAACTCTACCTAGAGTAATGAAAATTAAGTATATACCACTCATAAATTTTAGTGTCAAACATTTAAAAAGCGTATTTATGCCTAAACGACCTTTATCATTACATATTTACCTAAATCTAAGCGCTTTTGTATTTTTGAGTCAAAAGCATATAAATGTTGCTTTTGCACGTGTAAATGAATATCTTGATCGCCATTTCCTTGTCAATAACCTTCAATTCTCACTGTCATTCGTGATTGGCTGTTACGAATAAAGCCATACAGTAAGATTTCAGCACCTAGATGCTCAATAGTAATATAGCTAAATCACTTTTAGCTTTTATATAACCTTTGCTAATATGCTCATATTCTTTGATATATCCTTAAAAGAAAATATTTATACCTCATTACTGCCAATCAATGCTGTTACTACATACTTTAGTGTTTCTTCGCTTTCACGTCACACTTAGCCAGGGGAATAAGTTTACTATGCTTTACGAGTTTATAGCCGATCAAAAGTACTAGAAATAAAATAAAGCCAATATAGATGGCAAAAAATTTCTGCCAAGTTAGATTACCTGTCAAGATGTCATGAAACTCCTGTCCTAAAATAATGATGGCAATCAAAATCATGGCAAGAATGGGTGCCATTGGGAACCATTTTGACTTATAGGGTAAATCTTTTAGTGCATAGCCTTGGATAAGATATGCGCGACGAAAACGATAATGGCTTAATGCAATGCCAAACCAAGCAATAAAACCTGCTAAAGAGGAAATATTAACAAGCCAAATAAACACCGCTCCATTTTCTAAAAAGGAAGTCAAAAAGAAAAAGCAGCCTATAAGTCCGGTAATCAAAAGTGCATTTACTGGAATACCCTGACGATTGATGTAAGCAAATAAGCGCGGGGCTTGTTTAGTATGTGCCAAATGCCACATAATCCGTGTCGCTGAATACATACTTGCGTTACAAGCAGACAAAATAGCAATCAAAATTACAGCATTCATGATGGTGGCCGCATAAGTAAGCCCTGCATTTTTAAAAACAATCGTAAATGGACTAACTGCAATATCTGAGTTTTTATTTACCAGAATTTCGCTTGTATAAGGAATTAAAAAACTGATAATACCAATTGCAAGTATATAAAAAATCACCAATCTCCAAAAAGTGCGCTTAATCGCTTGTGGAATAGAACTGCGTGGATTATCGGCTTCTCCTGCTGCCACTCCAACAAGTTCTGTACCTTGAAATGAGAACCCTGCAATCAAAAACACAGCCATAAAGCCAATTGCACCATTATGAAAAGGTGCATCACCTATATGCCAATTTTCGAAGCCTACAGAGCCTCCCATACCCGTGACGCCAACAAGAGTCAGAATACCAACCACAATGAAGATAATCACAAATGCAACTTTGATAAATGAAAGCCAATATTCCGTTTCGCCATAAACTTTGACTGCCAGAAGATTAAGACCAAATATCAATACAAAGAACAATACACTCCAATAGATAGTATGCACGTTTGGAAACCAATATTGCATAATAAATGAAGCGGCAATAATTTCAGCGGCAATAGTAATCGCCCAGTTAAACCAATAATTCCAACCCATAGCAAATCCAAATTCTGGACTCACATATTTGCTAGAATATTCACAGAATGTACCTGTTGTTGGCGAATGTGCTGCCATCTCTCCAAGACTACACATTAAAAAATAAACCATTATTGAGATGATGGTGTAAGCTAACATTGCACCACCTGGTCCCGCTTCATAAATCGCACTGCCACTGGCTAGAAAAAGCCCTGTTCCAATAGATCCCCCCAATGCAATCATAATCAAATGGCGTGCTTTCAAATTCCGCTTTAAGTTTGACATATCTTTCCTTTCCCTTTTTATTTTATCTTTTTGCACTAAACTTAACCATTTTATGGACGTGTATAAATAGCGCTACGTAACAGCGCTACCTTATCATTTGCTTTCATCAGTAACGTGCCTGCAAGTACTCCATCATAGGTTGTCGCATAATAATATAAGTCTTCTGCTGTTTTAACACCTGATAGACTCAATAGGGTAACATAGTTAGGTATGATTTTTGCTAAGCGTGCAATGTTGTTCATATCCATCTCAAGACTATCAAGATCACGATTATTAACACCGATAAGTGTTGCCCCACAGTTAAGCGCCATTTTTGTTTCTTGCTCATCAAAAACTTCAACAAGTGCTGTCATATTTAAAGATTCAACACATTCAATGAGTAATTTTAGTTTATCTGCTGTTAAACAACGAACGATTAACAAACACGCATCAGCCCCACTTTTACGCGCATGATATACCTGCTTTTCATCTATAATAAACTCTTTACACAATATAGGTAAACTTGTAACTTGCCTTACTCTTTGAATATCCTCAAAGCTCCCACCAAAAAATGGCTTATCGGTTAAAATAGAAAGTGCACAAGCACCACCTTGTTCATATTCTGTCGCAATCTTAATCAGATCATAGTGTGGGTCAATTATCCCTTCTGAAGGGGACCGTGCTTTAAGTTCCGCAATAATTGCAACTTTCGCCTTATGGATAGCTGTTAAAAAATTATTATTGGATTTAGCTAAGTACTTTGAGTCGATAGTTGGAAGAGATAAAAGTTCTTTATCCTTGGATTCGATAATTTGTCGTAGAATCATATCATTATCCTAAAGGGTTACAAAACACAGTTATCACTGTGCCATTGTCTAATCTGAATTTCAAGTTGTATTAATTAACGTGTTAAATTTAACTTGAATTAAGTGAAAGCTGCTAAAAAATCACTATTTTGCTCAGATTAGAACATAATAAGATTTAAAAGTAACCATACTTATTTGTTACTAAATGTGTAACGAGAATTTGAATTTACACAGTATTTAACAACAAATTATTTAAAAGGGATGGGAATTATTTTCTGAGCAGTTACGTTTAGAGTAAACTTTTTCTTGATTTTTCGATACTTTTATTATCGAATCTACGCTTAAGCAATTTAAATTTAGTCGAAAACTGAATGAAAACTTTAAAAGGACAAACCAGCGTTTTAACCATCACAAGCCTTACTGAATTTGGAGAGCGCTACAGTTACTACGTTATTCAATCACTATTAATCTTCTTTTTAATCCAAAAATTTAATCTTCCACAGGCAGCAAGCGCCTCTTTAGTTGGAACAGTATTAAGCATGGTATATATTTCTGCTTTAGTGGGAGGCTACATTGCTGACAAACTGATTAGTTATTATCGCTCAGCAATACTCGGTGTTGGATTCATGATTACAGGTAGTTGTATACTTGCTATTGCAAGTTCTGAAAATCTACTATTTGTTGGACTTGCATTTATCTCAATTAGTACGGGATTAATCAAGTCGAATATTAGCTCTTTTATTGGACGCTTTTATGATCATACAGGCGCCACTGAAGGGCAGCGTGATTTTGGATTTAATATCTTCTACATTGGTATTAATGCAGGTGGTTTTGCTGCGCTATTTATCGCTTCATATTTGAATGACACGTATGGATTTGCAGCACCGTTTTATTCAAGTTTAATTGTTTCGATTTTGGTGCTAATAAATCTGATTATTGGTTTTTTCTTGTTGGTTAAACACATAAAAGAAGTCAGAATAAACTTAACTATTATTGCTAAAACAACTGTTATTTTGGTCGGATATTTTGTGATGGTGTTCATTATTTTAAAAAATCCCATTATTGCAAATGTAGCAATTATTGTTGCAGCAATCGGATGTTTGGTGATTATGACATTTTCGGCACAAAAAAAATATTGGCGTAATGTAATCGTGTTGTTAGTGTTTTTTGTGCTTTCCATTTTATACTGGGCGCTGTTTTTTCAAATATTTATTTCGATATTGTTATTTATCTCGCAAGGCGTAAATTCACATTTTCTGGGCTGGAATATATTAACTTCTCAGTTTTTAAGTTTTGAGGCAGCTGGAGTGCTTATTTTTGGCTTTTTCATGGGGAAAATATGGCTCTACTTTGATCACAAAGGCAAACCGATACATGATATCGATAAATTTAACTTTGGCTTTATGACATTAGCGTTGGTCTTTTTAATTATTTGGATTGGCATCAAACTTACACCAATAGATAGTAGTATGGCTGCAACTTATATGATCATTGCATTTTTAGTGATGGCAATTAGTGAGCTATCGCTTTCTGCAATTGGTTTATCGCTTATTACTAAATTAGCGCCACCGAATTACGTGTCACTCTACATGGGCATATGGTTGGTAACACTTGGCATTGGTGGCAAACTGGCGGGTGCTATTTCACAGTGTGTAACTATTGCCGGGGATACTGAGTCAGTCAAATCAAGTATGGCTTTAGGTCTACTATTATTCATTGCACTGACGGTAATCGGCAGCATGTTATGTTTTTGTGTTAGAAGGTTTATTAAACACGGTTAACCTTTCCTTGCCCCAAGCATGATAGAGGTAAGGATAAGCAACGTTCCAACGCCTTGAATGAGAGTAATTTTTTCGTCTAAAAAAATAAATGATAGTAGCAGGGTTGAAATTGGCATTGCTGCTGTAACGAGTCCAGCTGTGCTCGCGCTGACTTGATTACATCCCATAAACCAAAACAAATAAAACAGCGCTGAAGAGATAGAAACTAAAAGCAATACAAAATAAGCAATGTAACTAAGTACCACTAATTCATACCAATTGGTAAAAAACAAAAATGGGACCATGGCAATGGCATTAATAATATTCATTAAAAATGCTGATTTTACAGCAGATAGCTCTGTACTTTTGAATTTGCTGATCACATAGTATAACGCTTCAGGAAGCATCGCGATCAAAATAATCCCGTCACCGATAAGCGATAACGATGAGAAATCATTAGCCGTGATATTTGTGCCATTAATCGCAATTAAACCAATGGTAGCAAATATGATGCATAGTGCTTTTAAACGCGTGATGCGTTGTTTAAAAATAAAGAATGATAGAATAATAATCATTGCTGGCAGTGTGCTAGTAATAAGCCCTGCCATACTAGCCGTGGTAAACTGAATGCCAGAAAGCATAAGAAGGTTAAAAAACATTCCAGCACAAAGTGCTTGCATGATCAAAATAAACCAATCCTTTTTGGCTAAAGTGCAAATTTTATCTTGTGGATTATTTTTTTGTTGCAAAAAAGGCATACACAGCATCAACACTAGGCTACCAACAACAAATCGAATTTCCAGTAGCACGACAATAGGTAGGTTTGCCACTAGAAACTTAGAACCTGTAATATTTATCCCAGTTACCATCTGTGCCACAATAAGTGACAAAATGCTCCACATATTAGCCTCCTTTAAAGTGATTGACTGACGATACTTAATGGTGCCCAGCTTTGGCAAGTTGGCATGACCTCTAACGTGTTGATATTGATATGTGGTGGTAGAGTCGTGGTAAAGTAAACAATGTTTGCAATATCTTCAGCAATAAGTGGTGAGTTTCCTGCGTAAACTTCATTTGCTTTGACTTCGTCACCCTTAAAGCGCACCAAAGAAAATTCGGTTTGTGACATACCTGGTTCAATTTCACTTACGCGAATGTTTTTACCTTGTAAATCACAACGAAGTGTGCGTGAAAATTGTTGGACGAAAGCTTTGGTTGCACAGTATACATGACCGCCAGGATAAGGCCAGTTTGCAGCGATAGAGCCAATATTGACAATATGACCCATGTTATTATTAAGCATAAATGGCAAAATGCGTTTAGTCATATAGATGAGCCCTTTAATATTGGTGTTGATCATCGTTTCAAAATCAAGCTCATCAGCATTTTGAAAGCTTGAAAGACCAAGAGCAAGTCCTGCGTTATTAATCAAAATCCCAATGTTCCGCATCGTCATAGGTAAAGCTTTGATAAACTGCTCAATATCATTCTTCTGCGTAACATCTAATTGAGCGATGTGAATAGGAAAGTTTGAATCTAGCTCTTGTGTTAACTTCTTAAGTCTGTCAAAGCGTCGTGCGGTTAAAATGACTGGGTGACCATTGGCATTGTATTTTTTTGCCATAGCTGCGCCAAAGCCTGCACTTGCTCCAGTAATTAAAACAATTGGTTTTGATTGTGACATTTTGACCCTTAATTTGTGATAGCTAGAGCCTCTTACCGTTGCTATGCTTGCGACAAGCTCTAAGAAATTTCAATATTTAATATGAGTATATAAAAAAACTTATCAACAAGCATCTTCCTTATATATGCTTTTTTGACTGACAACATAAAGCTTATGAATAACATTTGTTGATATTCCAAAAGTGTGTAACATATTCAAATTACAGATATTATAGTGATGAACCATGTGTATTATAGAATATAAATTATATGGCTTCTCGGATAAGCTCATAGACATATGGCAAACATTGTGTGGGATGTTAAATGACTGTGTTAGATAAAAAAACACTTCCTGCATTACTCATCAATAATGCTCTCTTCAATTTTTCACGCACCTTACCAGGTGCGATTATCGTTGTAGTCATTCTAGCGCATGGCGTATCCCTACAAGCGTTTACTTTAGCCAAGGCTTTACAATTAATTACTTCGACCATTGTCACTATTCCTGCTGGTATGGTTGCCGATAGGTATGGTCGAAAAAAGGCTTTAATTATAGCGTGTTTGTGCCAAATTATGTATTTTAGCTTACTAATAGAACCAACCTCTAATAAAGTAATTTTAGGTGAAATTTTTAATGGAATGGGACTAGCGTTCTATGCTGGCAGTTATGAAGCTTGGTTACTGCATTTAAATAGTAAGCGCCATGATTATCGCTTTATGAACAACATCATTCGCTCTTCTGAAATGGTGTTTTTATCTATTACTACTGCCTCCATCATTGGTGCGCTGATATCAACCTATGTATTTATCATTACCGTTATTTGTCTTATTTTAGTGACGCTTTTCTATTGCATACTTCCTGAAGAGAAGGCTGGAGCGCCTGAAAATAAAGAAAAGCCATTACCATCGCGTATGATATTTGTATCAGCATTTCGTTATCTTTTAGTCAGTAATATAGGCAAAGTTTTCCTCATCTCAGGGGTCGTTAGTATAGGAATGATGCAGTTTATTTATCAATATTGGCAGCCATTTTTTGTCCATACAGGTTTAGTACAACCTCTAGTTTTGGCACTTATTTTTTCATTTACTTTATGTGGACAATATCTATATTCCATACTATTTCGCAAATATATTTATACAAAACTACCATTAATCCCCTCCATTGTGCTTAGCCTCCTTTTAGCAAGCTCATCCTTGTATTTATTACTGTTTTTCTCTTCCAGCACTGCTTTGATTGTTATTGTTATATTTTTATATGCTAGCTTTAACGGTCTTCTATCCAATGCCACTAATTTGGTGAACGTTCTGGTGGCACGCAACATCGATAAGCAATATCACTCAACAGGGATCAGCATTATTGATCTGATTGGTAAATGTACAGGCGGCATTGCCTTATTTGTCGTTATCCCCTTTATATCAAGTGCCAATATATTCTGGATATGGCTAAGCTTTGCTTTGCTTTTGTCAGTGCTGGCGATCATCCTATATTTGCTACATGCACGTGCTATTTTTGCCAATGAAAGTCATGATATTATTCGCTAATTTTAGTCTTGTAGAGCTATCCTGAGAAGGCTTAATTTCCTGGGGCCCTTATCGTATAATTATCGATTCTGATTGGGGATTTTTTCTAAACCAAAAAAATCAGTAACAATCATCCCTGTTTATTCGCTTTTTTGATACCATAGCCCTAATCCATCAAGCTGATATGTAGTTAAGAATGCAAATAGATAGTTTAGTAATTTTTAAAAATCACCCAGCGAGAGTGATTGGTTTTCAAGATAAGAAAGTCGAAATTCAGTTAGAAAATGAAAAAACCATAAAATTGCCCGAAAAAAATTTATTATTGCTACATGATGGTGGTTTTAAGAAGTTTGATGTACTTGCAGATGAATTAGGAGATGGTGAGTTAATTGAAGCCTGGAATTTATTACAAGGTGAAAAAACAAGCTATCCAGAATTAAGCGAATTAATTTATGGTGAGTATACACCTGCTACGGCTTATGCCACATGGCAACATGTGCAAAAGAATGTCCATTTTGCTGAAGAATCTGGTGAAATCGTTGTCAATAATGAAGAAACGATAGCTGCTATTATCAAAGAAGCAGAAAAGAAAAAACAAAAAGCGCAAGCCTTAGAGAGTTTTATCACTCGGTTAAAACAGAAGACCTATCTCACTCAAGATGAACCCTTCCTTAAAGAGATTGTGAGTTTTGCCCTAGGGCAAAGTTTAAGTTGTCGGTTTTTTTAAATTCTTAGACAAAGAAGAAAATCAACAAAATGCACATCTATTATTACTGGAAATAAATTATTGGAATGAGTTTTTTAATCCATATCCAATCAGAATGGGCATAAGTTTAGATGAGCCAAAGTTTGATTTACCTAAGCTTCAAGATGAAACAAGAGTAGATTTAACCCATATGGAAAGTTATGCTATTGATGATGAAGATAGCCATGACCCAGATGATGCAATCAGTTTTGATGAAACCAATCAAAAGTTTTGGGTGCACGTTGCAGATCCTGCGGCAATAATCACTCCCGATGGTAAAATAGATATTGAAGCGCGTGCCAGAGGTACTAATCTATATTTGCCAGAAAAGATTGTACCAATGCTACCACATCAAGTAACACATAACTTGGCACTAGGGTTACACCCACTTTCACCTGCGCTTTCTGTTGGATTTAGAGTGTTAGATGGCGAAATTCAAGATATTGAAGTGGTATTATCGACTATCAAGGTCAAGCGTCTAAGTTATACAGCAGCTGAAGCAAGACTAACAGAAAAACCATTTCAATATTTTGTTGAAGCTTCTAAAGCCTTCAATCAATATCGTCATCAGCATGGCGCTGTTGATCTACAGTTTCCTGAAGTCAAACTACAGTTGAGAGAATATAAAGTTGAGATTAGGGAACTTGAAATATTAAAAAGTCGTAATATCGTGCGTGATGCGATGCTTATGGCAGGTGTTGCTATAGCGAAATTTGCTGATATGCATAATATTCCATTACCATTTTCAACTCAGCCAGAGCATGATTTAACTCCAGAAGAGCAAATGCCTGTTAAGTTATCCGAGATGTTTGCCATAAGAAGACGCCTACAAAAAGGTCAATATAAGAGTGTCGCTGATCGTCACGCAGGAATGGGATTATCTGCTTACGTTCAAGCTACAAGCCCATTAAGGCGTTATTTAGATCTGGTTGTTCATCAGCAACTTCGCCGCTTTCTAAAAGGTGAAACACTGTTTTCAGAGGAAGAGATTTTGGTGCGTATTGGTGAAAGTGAATCTGGCATCAAGGCTGCACGTCAATCAGAAATGTTTAGTAACAATCATTGGAAATGCGTTTACCTTATGCAACATTGTGGCTGGGAGGGTGCGGCAATCGTGATCGAAAAACAACAAGGGAATCGTGTCACCATATTTATTCCCGCATTATCGCTAATCAAAAAACTCACATTAGTGGAGTCGGTAGAATTAGATGAAACCATCAAAATAAAATTAAGTCACGTGAAACTTCCAACTCAGGATTTTTATTTTCAGGTGGTTTTGACTGACAACACTGTAGGCAGGTGAAAATACTCTATTTTATTTTTGCTACCGTTTCAAAAATTTTGCAGGCTATACGTACTCGTTACGACAGATATTTAACCAGGATAGTTTAGAAAATTAGGCGTTTTAGCTGTAACGATAGATACTATCGATTGCAATTATAAATCGTCTAATTTATAGAGATGGTTTAAATTCTTTTAACTTCATCCCAATAAATAATTCACCCAGAATTCATGGTTAAAATAACGATTTTACAAGTTTCATACCGGTTGTGGGTTATTGTAATATCGTTTGATCTGAGTGGCAAGCCAGCCACCATCATCCATGGGGAAAGTCCCGACACTAGTGGTACTACCGCCACCCCATAGGATAGCAAATACATGGCTTTGTTGCGCTTTATCCATGTTGTCGCGCGACCAATCATAATTGCTGATCATCTGACCATTACTCAATAAATACTGTGGCAATTGACATGCTGGTTCACAATCATAAATCTCTTTTTGCAGAGTAATATTTTTGATATAGCTTTGTAGATTACTTAAGTCTTTTTTAACCACAGGATTACCCAAGAAGTAATCAGGCGCTGTTGCCCCATGGGTACCTTGATCAAGCTCCTCTGTCGTCTGTAAATGCCCTCCTGGCAATTGCCATAACATTACAGGCACTTTACCCAAACCTTCTGATAATTGTTTGACATAAGTTAGATAATTATTCCAGTCACGGCTATTCCAAACAAATCCTGCACCTACTTCACCTGGTATTGGATTACGCTCGTATTTATCAAATACCAAAAAATCTGGTTTGTAAGCTCCGGTATACAAGCCAGCATCCTGCCACAATTTAATCGTTGAATTACTGATAACTTCCTCTACTTGTTGTTCTGTTAAATCCTTATGCAACCAATTTGCACCTATCACATTCCAGACATTTTCTTGCCACCCAAAGCTAATATCTGGAGCAAAGTTTTTGATCACCCAGTTACTAGCCTGGATCCAACCTTTAAAGTCATCGCTGAAGTTTGGCAATTGCGCCGTTTGACCTTTATAATCTTTTAATATTTCAATAGCATTCTCTTCCCATGGTTTTTTAACGTCCCATGGGCTATAAACGTCTGGTTTAAGAGATCCATTTTCAGCAATTTGAAAAAAACCTTCAGGTGTTTTGTTGTTAATATTCAGTGTCTTACCGTTATTCAACATAATTGTCCAATTATGCGCAGTTGTAACGAACCAATAAGCCTGCTGCAATGCGTTTTTGACATCTATAAAAGTTGGTGAATTTGGATCAAGCAAGTCCTTATATAAAGACATTTGCTGGATCATCCCCATAAGATCAGGGTTTAATATAATTGATCCTGGCAGATCATACTTCTTTCCTTCAGCTTGAATGGTCTGTGCTTCCAACATTAAGTTAATAAAATGCTTTGTTAAAATCAGGTTTTGTAGCTCATCTTCACTTTTACTATTATCAAAATCTTTAAAACTTGTGCCCCCGCTCATTTCGGCAGTATAAATCACCATAACAGGACGAGTTACACGCTTATTTTGCTCTGTAACCACCTGCGCAAGTTTATAGGTGTTTTGAGTGTAAATTGGATAAATAATCATACCAGGGTCACCATTTCCGCCATCACCTGCATATTTAAAAATTGCATCTACAGGTCGATCTCTAAACTGTGTTGGATTTAGGAAATTGGCATCCGTCACAGCTCCCATAGCAATATAATTTGGCCAGCCCTTTACAGATGGATGAGCTTCATTTTTATCAAATTGCAAGACAAAGTGATTACAACTTTGACAATTCTGAATCACTACTGTTTGCGGTTTTAAGCTATATTGATAGTCACCTATCGTGATACTTGCAGCATCCACTTCATAACTACCCACTGGCAAATTCACTTTTAGTTCTTCACCATGCGTATCTTCAATCTCTTGTTTATCAATTACCTTGCCTGCCTGACTTAATGTCAACGTTGTTTTGCTACCTGTTGGTAATCCTGAGATTGTATAAAAAACAGGGTAAGTGATAATCGGTGTTTCTGTAACGTTCATGCTCACAGAGTAAATGGTGCTTGGATTTTCAAGAGTTACTTCAGTTGGAGAAAATGTAAAGTGGTAAACGCTCATAGAGCCAGTTATATCTTCTGTACTAAACCGATAGGTTTTATCTTTTGCCAATGTAATCGTCTTATCTGCACCCCAAGGGACATCTAAGGTTTGGCTATCACTTACACTATTTTTATCCTCTATTGTCACGGAAACAACGTTGTTACTGATTCCTTGTGGTTTTTCATGCAACAAGCTGAATTTTAACTGTGAATCTTGCAATTGATACTTTAACGTCACGATTTGCGATTTATTTTTAACTGCTGTCACAGGATTGGCTGAAACAATAGCAACTGGTTGCTGTATATCATCCTTTTTAACATATGCGCTAATGCTATATCTCCCGGGAGTTACGTTTAAACCTTGTGTTTTTACTGATTTCCAAGTAACCCTATACGCAATTACCCCATTTTCCATAAGCTCAATTACAGTGTCATTGGGTAGTGTGTGACTATCGTTTGCTTGCTCAAATAATAACAGACTTGTTTCTTCTGGTTGTGAGGACTGAACGTGGAACTCAGTAATATTTAAGTTATTTTCTGTAGATGAAAAAGTAAAACTTGCCAGATGACCTTTAGGTAATATTACATCCTCTTCTGGCCACCAATATTGTCCATACTGAACCTTAATATTTCGTTCATCTTGAGATATAGTCACTGGTGCAGATAATTCCTTTTTAGCTGTATTGTCCCTGAGATCCCAAACCGCATTTATTTTCCCTTGGTCTATTGTAAACTCAATGGCTCGTTGTGTCAGATCAATATCTTCATCACAGCTAAAACTTAAGGTCTTCGTCCAATCTCCGCTGATTTCTTTTAAAGTGCATGTAGCATATGTACCGTTATACAAAAAGCCAAGCACAGTTAAAACTAATATTTTTTTGTTACTATTTTTCATTTGTGTTCTCAACTTGTTCTCTCATATTTCTGCTTCAATCGTGAATTTTAGTCACCACTTTTATATTTTTTAAATTTTTATGTTCATCTCTATATTTAAAAAAATCTAAAGTCAAAGCAAAGTACCTCTGATAATTCTTTTACGTTTTGATTTTGAACTTCGATGGAATAATCTAAAAAAATAGACTTTGGCACGTAAATGTTCTCTATTTTATCTTTCTTGATATTATGTTGGTCAAATTATAATAAACAAGTTTAACGTAAAATTTAGGACAGATAGTCTGAAAACTATATTGCTTCTTGACACTTAGCAAATCTCGTTCTGTTGCAAACT
>NZ_QLIR01000013.1 GCF_003428155.1 Fastidiosibacter lacustris | reverse complement strand
GATGAATTTATTATTAGTATCCAACATGAGGTTGCTCCTGTTTTTGATTTATTTTGTTTCACGTTTATCAAAACAGGCAACCTCATCTAAGTCAAGATGAATGTCAGATTATATCTAGACTAATACAATTAAAATTTATTTATAAAAACTTATCTCCTTGTTCACTGGTGTTAAAACTTAGGATCATACATTATAAAAATTTACTGTCATCACTTTAACTCGTAGCACAAAACACGTGGTATTAACTTAAGCATACTAGGATTTCTACACAGCATTTGCCAAAACAATGTTCGCGCAGCACTTTTATTCTTTAACCGATAATAAGCAAACAAAAGTGACTTAGCATAATGCTCCCACGCAAGACGACTCTCCCTCAGAAAAGATGCGTTTTTAGTGAGTATCTTTTGATAACTAAATACTCCCTTTGTGGCACTAAACTGCCTACTCAAGCTCACTATTGATGTGTCAATATATACATCTATCAAAATTTTCTCTATTGGAGCATATTGAGCCCCAACGCCGAGCATTCTAAGTAAAAGGTCAATATCTTCTGCTATAGTCATCTCTATATCTAGTAGCCAATCTGCTCAAATAAGCTTTTTTTAACCATAAACCCCAAGTTATTCGACCAATAATTAAGCATTGGGACGTCGTATTACCCAAGTTTCTCGGGTAACTTATAAATAAACTGCTCTATCTTATACAAATTACCATCTTTATAGAGTTTATTTTGTTTTCCACACCATAAAAAATCAAGATTTCTATGTTTTTGCAAATACAAATCACATTCGCTAAGATACGAAGAACGTAATTCATCATCGTCCAAAAAGGCAATATACTCACCTTTAGCAGCTTTTATACCAGTATTTCTTGCTGCAGAAACACCTTGGTTAGTTAAATAGCGGATATAGTGAATTCTCCTATCTATCAAGCACTAAATATAATCCTCATATGCTTCATTTGACGCATCATCAACAATAATAATTTCATATGGTTCATTATATGTTTGTTGTAATGCGCTATGTAGTGAACGTTTAAGCAAATCTAATCTGTTAAAGCTTGTGATGATAATAGAAAACATATACTAAATTAAATTTGTGTGAGTTTTGGCTGTAATTATAACGCTTTCTAAGTATATAATCCCCTATGTTTTTATGCCAAACAAGGAATAAATCTTGCGAGTTAATAGTAACACGATTACACGCACTAATCTAACGGATAAAATTTACTTTACCTTGGTCTTTTTTTTAGGTATATCAATCTCCATATCCACGGCTTTAACCAGTGTATTTGCAGTAGCTTTATTGCTTACATTTAGTTTAAGTGGCGATTATAATTCAAAATTAAAACTCATTAAACGTTTTTATATTTGGCCTTCACTTACTTTTATTTTGCTTGCCTTTATAAGCTGCTTTTATTCCAGTATCCCTTTTACTGAAGCGTTAACATGGGTTGGGAAGTTCTATAAATTACTGATTGTTTGGGTAGTGGCTTATGTTTGTTATAAGAACCCTCAGATAATCAATAAGTTGCTATTAGCATTTTTTATCGGTGTTGTTTTTAATGTCGTTGCTATCTTTATAAACTATTACTTTTTAAATCCTGAAAATGCGATTGTTTTTAGTGGAGCCACGTTCCCTGCTGCACAATCACACTTTGTCACAGGATTTATTTTTGCTGTTGCCGCCTTTATGCTATTTTCAATGGCTTTGACCTGTCAAAATAAAAAGAAACGTATCTTTTTTATAATTCTTGGCGTTATTATTATTTGTGCGGAGCTTGGACTTAACACAAGTCGAACTGGATATTTAATTGAATTCTCAGTTCTTGCTATAGGTTTTTTAATGAAGTTTCGCTGGAAAGGAGTACTTGCTGCTATTGTTATTGTCCCTAGTATTTTTATCGCTTTTTACCATTTCTCACCTAGCTTCAAAATGCGTGTTACTGAAGCTTATAACAGCACAATCAACTATTACAATGGAACTGAGACTGAAACATCAGCAGGAATCCGTCTAGGTTTTTACCACACTGCCTTGGGTATTTTTGAACATAAACCTCAGCGTATTTTCTATGGATGTGGAACAGGCGAACAAACTCAATGTAGTATGCACTTTATTAATTCTGAAATCTCACAAGAAGATAAAAAATACTATCAAGTCATTAATAACCCACATAATCAATATATATACTTTGCAATACAATCTGGCATTTGGGCATTAGCCCTTTTTGTTTGGTTGTTAATAGCAGCATTTTACTACGCTAAAGATTTACCAATTATGATGCGAAATAACACTCGCATATTTATTATTGCTTTTGCGGTTGGTTGTTTAGTTAACTCTTGGATATTAGATATTGGTCCTGGCTTTATCTTTAGCTTTTTACTACCAGTGTTATTTGCACAACGCTATCAAAACAAGATTCAATCATAAACGCCAAATCTCCCCAATCTTTTTAATCAAACTTATATTAAGATAGTCGTCAATTTTAAATATTGACTACGATCATGAATATTATAAATACCTCCCATATAAAACCACATTACCATTTCATTGGCATTGGCGGCATTGGTATGTCGGCTTTGGCAATTTTTTGCTTACAAAAAGGTTATAGCGTATCTGGTTCAGATGTTCAGTCCTCAGAGATTACAGAAAAGCTCATTCAATTAGGGGCAAAAATTCATATCGAGCATCACGCTGATCACCTTATTCATGCAGATGCAGTTATTTATACATCTGCAATGACAAAAGATAATCCCGAATATCAACAGGCAATTGCCAAAGGGATGAAAGTTTATCATCGTGCTGAATTTTTAGCGTTTCTAATAAAGAACTACTCAGAAATTATCGCTATCACTGGAACACATGGTAAAACAACAATCACGAGTTTAATTGCTCATATTATGTCGGAAGCTGAATTAAATCCAAGTTATCTTATTGGTGGTATTGCTCATAATCTTAAATATCATGCGTACGCTAGCAATTCACCCTTTGTAACCATAGAAGCAGATGAGAGTGATGCTTCATTTCTTAAACTCAATGTCAAACATTTGATTATCAGTAATGTTGATTTAGATCACATGCAAACCTATGATCATAAAATAGATGAACTCATCAATAGCTTTGCACAATTTGCGACACGTGACACCATAAGTGGTGAGATCCTTATAGGTAGCGATACTGAAAATGCTAAGCGTCTAATCAACAAAATCTCATTTATAAAGCCGCAAGTGCGCCATTATGGCTTTAATCCAAACATGGATATTTATGCTTTAAATTATCGGCAACTTAACCAACAAACCATTTTTGATATCTGTTATCAAGGTCAATTGATTCAAGATTTTCGTTTACGACTTCCAGGGAAACACAATGTTGAAAATGCACTTGCAGCGATTGCTCTATGCTTAAAGCTTAATATTAGCCTTGGAATCATAAAAAAAGCACTTACAAGTTTTACAGGCATCTATCGTCGTTTTGACCATTATGAACACACTTTAAACCATAAACAAGTCGATATTATTGATGATTATGGACATCATCCAGTTGAGATTAATAGCACACTTGAAGCTATTGAGAAACGTTTTCCTAACAGACGATTAGTTCATGTATATCAACCACATCGCTACACTCGTACTCGTGATTTATTTGATGATTTTATTGACTGCTTAGCTACAGCAGATATTGTTATCTTGATGAGCACCTATGCGGCAAGTGAAGCTACTATTGAAGGTGCTGGAGCGCATGATTTATTTAATGCCCTTTGCAAGAAGCATAAACAATGCTTTTACGTTGAAAGCATTGAGGAAGCAAAAGTTAAGCTTGACCAACTCATAACAGAAAATGATGTTATACTGGTGCAAGGTGCTGGTGACATTGCTAAATTAATTGAGCATTTAATATGAAAAATCAAATTGAATGCGGTGTACTTTACGTCGTTGCCACACCAATTGGTAACTTACAAGATATTACTTTGCGTGCATTGGAAACGCTCAAAGCAGCAGAAGTCATCTTTGCTGAAGATACACGTGTGACACGAAAGCTACTTGAGCAATATGGGATTACGCCACCGACCTTAATTTCCTGTCATGAGCATAATGAAAGTAAGCGTATAGAACAACTCATGCACTACTTGGATTTAGGCAAAATCACCTTGCTTGTAAGTGATGCTGGCACGCCTCTTATTAGTGATCCTGGGTTTACCCTGATAAAAGAGCTCAAGGCTTGTGGCTATAAAGTCACGCCTATTCCAGGTGTAAGTGCATTAATCACCGCTCTTTGTGTAGCAGGCTTAGCAACAGATAGTTTTCAATTCAAAGGTTTTTTACCTGCCAAAAGTAGTACTCGTAAAAGTGTCTTAAAAACACTACAGCAGACAACAATCACAACCGTTTTTTATGAGTCCACGCATCGTATTGTTGGAACGCTAGAGGATATTGCGGCAGTGTTACCTATGCACAATATTGTAATTGCAAAAGAGCTTACCAAACAATTTGAACGCTTTTCAAGTGGCAAGGCACACGAGATATTACAACAGTTTCAAACCGACCCATATTTGGTAAAAGGAGAATTTGTGGTACTGATAGAAGGACAAAGTGTTATTGAAACAGCACAAACAACAATTGATGAGGATAAGTTGCTTCATCTACTATTAGCGGAATTGCCAATTAAAAAGGCAGTTGCGATTGCAGTTGAGCTCACTGCTGGTAAGAAAAATGCACTGTATAAAAAGGCACTTACCATTCAGGAAACACAAAGCATTACGCATACAACAAATGGATGATGATAATGGGAAGATTTAGTTTTACAATCAAAAACAGTATCTCACAACGAAAGAAAATAAAAGCCATTTGCCAGAATAAACACCAAATCGATCAAGTGACTCAACTTAACCCAAATAAGCTCAAAGTGCTTGGCATTAAATATATAGCTCTTGATTTTGATGGCGTTCTTGCTCCGCATGGACAACCTTTGCCAGATGAACATATTTTTGATTGGTTAAAAGTTTTATCCCAAAAATATAGTCAAAAAAACGTCTTTATCCTCTCAAATAAACCAACTCTTGAACGAGCAGAATATTTTGCAAATAATTTCCCGAATATCCGTTTTATCAATGATGTTGCAAAAAAACCCTATCCTGATGGTCTTATTAAAATTCAACAACTGGTAAACTGCAAACCTCGTGAGCTTGCCCTTGTCGATGATAGGCTATTAACTGGTTGTCTTGCGTGCATTTTAGCAGGTAGTTTCCCAATCTTAGTTACCAAGCCTTATACCAACTATTTAAGGCGTCCTTTTCAAGAAAGTTTTTTTAGCTTCTTACGTTTCATCGAAAAGTTGATATTCTTAAAATGACAAATAAATTTGACCAAATAGTATCTAGATTTAAAATTAAATCAATCACTAAGCAATATTTTTTTAGCGCCCAATTCAATCATTTTCTCTGCCAATTCAATACCAAGCGCTATAGGATCGTGGCCTATTATGCAATGTTTTAAGACTCTTGTACCACCACTGTTAGCCACCATTGCCATTAATTTCAGTCTTGTTGTATCTAATAACTGACAAAATGCTGCAATTGGTACATGGCAACCACCTTGTAAACGCATATTAAAGCTACGTTCTGCTTCGGCCATTATTTGACTGGGTTGATGATTAATTGCAGTTAAAAGTGTTTTTAGTTCGTCATCTTGTTGCAAATACTCAACGACCAAAATTCCTTGACCGACTGCTGGTAGCAAGGTATCTACTGGAATAAGCTGTTTTACTCGATCATCTAAGCCTAAGCGAATCAGCCCTGCTGCGGCTAAAACAATTGCATCATAGTGACCTTCATCCAGTTTCCTAAGTCGAGTTTGGACATTGCCACGCAAATCACGAATATCTAAATCAGGACGATATGCTAACAGTTGTGCCTTACGACGTAAACTCGATGTTCCAACAACTGCTTTTTGTGGAAGTGCGTCCAAGTGCTGATAGTGATTTGATACTAAAGCATCTTGCGGATTCTCACGTCCACAGAATGCACCTAAAGCAAAACCTTTAGGTAACTCATATGGCACATCTTTTAAAGAGTGAACAGCAATATCTGCCTTACCTTGTTCAATCGCAATTTCCAACTCTTTCATAAAAAGGGCTTTACCACCTATCTCATTTAACGGTCGATCCAGTATCTTATCGCCTTGGGTTTTCATTGTGACAATGTCACATACCAAGTGTGGATACGCCTTTTTCAGCAGGTCTTTTACGTAATGTGTCTGCCAAATTGCAAGTTGACTATCACGTGAGGCAATGGTAATTTTAGTACGCGCTACCATTTATTAACCTAAACCGTTTCTTGATAAATTCACTGATGTCATTAATCTCCTGTAAACAAACACTATGCTCCATTTGATAGCGGTGAAAATTCGTGGTAAAACCTCCTTCTGTTAATATTGTATTTACAAGCTCACCCGCAGCAAATGGCACAATCGGATCTTGCACACCATGACCAATGAAGAAAGGCATTTTCTGATTTTTCTTTATAATTTTGGTTTTAAAATAGTCCCAATCTGGTAAGTAAGTGGACAAAAGTATCACACCAGTAAAACAATAAGGTGAGGTTAAAGCCACAAGTGCAGCAATGACTCCTCCTTGTGAGAAGCCCGCCAACATGATATTTTCTACGGTTATGCCTTGATCGATTTGTTCCTTAACAATTGACTCAATACGCACCAACGACGTTTCTATTCCTTTTATATCAACGTCTCGTTTGATATCATCTATCTGCTTAATATCATACCATGCACGCATCTGCATACCCATATTGATCGTAATAGGTAAAACAGGGGCATGTGGAAAAATAAAGCGAATATTGGTAGAGGTTGGCAAATTCAATTCTGGCACAACAGCCTCAAAATCATGCCCGTCTGCCCCCAAACCATGTAACCAAATCACAACATGAGTTACTGAACTCTGAGGCTCTATCACAATGGAATTAAGCATAGTAATATCTCAAATAGCTTATTTCTAAAATAGAGCACATTATGAAACACATTATGCTTGAATGCCAGCAGCATAAATGGCAAATTATGATTGTTTGGGAATAATTCATCCCTATTATGAAACACTTTACACCTTTTCTGATTTAGCATAAAAGTTGTAAAAGGTTTAGAATCGGTATATACAACAATCATATTTTTATAGGAGCTTACATCATGGTTGCCATGATCATTATCATTGTCATCTTAGCCGTTATATTTGGTTATGTTTTAATGACTTATAACAGCCTCATCGCCGAAATTGAAGCAGTGAAAAACTCTGAACGCCAAATCGATGTCCAACTTGATCGCCGTGGCAAAGTGTTTGACTCGCTCATCAACGTTGTCAGAAAATACATGAATTATGAGCAAACAACGTTAAAAGATGTTACTGCACTTCGTAATCAATCTAATCAAGCTAAAGCACAAGGCGATATTCAAACTCGAATGGCTGCCGAAAATGAAATCTCAAGAATTGCTGGTAGCCTAAACGTTCAATTTGAAAACTACCCAGACTTAAAGGCAAACCAAAACGTAATGCAATTGCAAGAGGAAATTACCTCTACTGAAAATAAGCTTGCCTTCTCAAAACAAGCCTTTAACGACAGTATTGAAAAATACAATGCACATAAAAAATCAATGATTGCCAGCATTGTTGTCAACATGTTTAAAAATAAGCTTGATGAAAACTTTATTTATTGGCAGGTCAGTGACGATAAACGTCAAGTATTAGAAGACAGTCGAGTTGAGTTGTAAAAGCATGGCTGCACTTGATATCAACAGCGTTGATTGGCGTGAGGTCGTCAAAAAGAATACTCGTAAATCTTATATCGTCATCACGTTTTTTTTGATTATTTTTTTTGCGTTGGGCTTTTTAATTGATCTAATTTGGCGTTATGTTCAATATAGCAGCCTCATAACTTATAGCGGGCATATGGTTGATTTAAGTGATATTGCTTATTTGATTGTAAGTTTAAAGCTTACACCGTGGGCAACTATCATTTCAACGGTAATTGCTTTTGTTTGGCTTATGGCAACATTTAGCTATTACGACAAAATCATGCTCGCTGGCACTCAATATAAAGAAATATATCCAAACGATCCTGATCCCTTATGCCAACGCATTTATAATGTTACCGAAGAGATGAAAATTGCAGCTAACATGTCGTATATGCCGAGAGTCTATTTGATTGAAGCAAATTACATGAACGCATTTGCGTCGGGTTTTTCAGAAAAATCCTCAATGGTAGCAGTTACTCGAGCTTTGGCTAATCGCTTAACTCGTGATGAACTACAAGCGGTGATGGCACATGAATTAACACACATTCGCAACCAAGACATCAAATTGAATTTGTTCTCTATTGTATTGTCGAACATGTTGATGTTTATGGTTGAATTCTTATTTTATTCCACTTTATTTGGTGGGAACCGCAACCGTCGCGATAACAACAATAGTGGCAATATTATGACGGTTATCTTTATGTTACTCATGCTATTACGATTTGTCTTACCGATTATTACTAGTCTTATGACATTGTTTTTAAGTCGGACAAGAGAATATATGGCTGATGCCGGAGCTGTGGAGCTTATGCGCGATAATAAACCAATGGCCAATGCGTTGATTAAAATTAGTCAAAATCACAGTGAGCCACAAAGCGCACAAAGCTACGCGCATAATGCAAATGAGCGCATGCGTCGTGCGTCTTATCTTTATGATCCAGCCAGTGCTAAATTTTCCACAGGCAATGTGGATGATATGTTTTCCACCCATCCTAGCCTTCAAAAACGTTTAGAATCAATTGGGGCAAGTATTCGTCGATAACTCTTCAAAGCCTCAAAATAGTGTACTTTGCGGCACTTTGTTCATATGCGATACACAGCAAAGTATCATGATCAAGTTTCATTGAATAATAAAAAAGTTTTTTTGTTACTTCAGGCAATAACTCTAAAGGCTTCTCTTCTTTATTACCCATCGTAAACTTAAACTCACTTAACCCATTGGCAATACCGTCACCTGTAAGTTTTAAGCTTGCTTCCTTATACGTCCATAACCAATAGAAACGTTGAAGTTGTTGATCTTCGTTTAATTGACAAAGCCATTGATATTCACAGTCACTGAAATAATGTTTAGCAATACTCAGTACATCTATCTTTTCTTTCATTGTTTGAATATCTATCCCAACACGCTGCCCTTTTGTAAGTGCCATCACCACGTAGTGTTTGCTATGGCTGATATTAAAGTCAAGCTCTGGGTAATCGCTAAGATAAGGACGACCCTTTTGGGTATAACTAAATTGCAGTAATTTCCAATCGCATGCTAAGTATTCACTTAATACATGGTATCTTAGCCATTGAGATGCCAGATATTCCTTGCGTTTCTTTTCTAGCTTAAAATTTTCTGCTTGATACCTGATAGCTTTTGGAAGCAGACGATTCGTTTTTTCATAATCAAATTTGTTTATATCAACAATATATACATTAATCATAATTTAGGTCTTTGGGGTCCAGATCGATATAATCAGGATCGATATAATATTTAAACTGCACGGCATAAATCATCTTATGCCCCAGTATCATTGCTTTACATACTCTGTGCATACCATCCATTATCTTGCCCTGTTGGCACAAAATAATTGGGTAATTTAGGTCAGATTCTTGGATGATTTTTGCATGCTCTGTAACACTTCTACACGTTGGTTGATCGCCGCCTGGTTCATACCAATAACATTCATCCACCTCTGTGAGGTCTGATATTTTCACAAGCCTTTTATCAAGGGATTGTGCTTGAGTAATAAGCTTACGAACATCCCAAATCAAAAGCCTACCTTCTTTTGATCGCCTAAAATGGTATTGAGGTCTGATGTTCATTATTATACTTTCAATATAAAACCTACAAATAGTATATGCTAATTCTCATTCCCTAGCATGTAAAGAATTTCAGTACAATGCAGCACCTTACTTTATAGCCACTACAAGTTATTTTATAGTCTTTGGTTTCGTAGTTATAGTAAAGTGACGATCAATTTATTCAATATTAATGCTTTCTTAGAGTTGCTGAGTATAGGTGGATAAGCAATAATGGCTTCATGTTATAGCAAATGGACATAAATATGTATCAACACACAATTTCTGATGTGATCATGCTTTCTGGTATTGGTATTCATTCAGGGACAAAAGTGAATATGCGTTTACTGCCTGCAGACACAGATATGGGTATTATATTTAAACGTGTCGATTTTACCCCAGCCAAAGAGATTAAAATCACGCCTTTTAATATTACTGAAGCGATTATGTGCACTTTATTGGCTTCTCCAGATGACAAAAATGTCAGCATTTCAACCATAGAGCACTTAATGTCGACATTATGTATATTTAGAGTTGATAATATTATTGTGGAAATTGATGCTCCTGAGCTTCCAGTTATGGATGGCAGCAGTATTGAATTCGTTAAAGCCTTAAAAAAAGTTGGAGTAAAAGCACAAAGCAAAGCACGTAAATCTATAAAAGTGCTAAAACCCGTACGAGTCCAAGAAGCTGATAAATTTGCAGAAGTATTACCTACAGAGTCAACTCATTATCGGTTTGAAATTCAATGGGATCATCCTGTTATTGCCAATACACCTTGTGTTGTGGAATTCTCTGGAGAACAACAAGATTATATTGAACGTATTTCACGTGCAAGAACTTTTGGTTTTGTCGACCAACTGGAGTATTTGCATACCAATAACCTTGCCAAAGGAGCATCCCTTGACAATGCAGTTGGCATTACGAAAGACGGCATCGCCAATCCAGAAGGACTTCGTTATCCTGATGAATTCGTTAAACATAAACTCTTAGATGCAATTGGTGATTTTTATGTTGGCGGTCATATTATCGGTTACTTTAACTGTTATAAATCTAGCCATGCTTTAAATAATAAACTACTTAGAGTTTTACTTACCGATAAAAGTGCATGGAGAATCGTGGCTTAACAAAGCTCGATAGTAATGCTAATCTATTATGAAAGCATAAATATTTATATGTTCTTAATTTCTTATTCATTACCCATTGTGGGGGACTTTTTCATCATCACACCCATTTATGAAAGATAAAGAAAGCGCCAAGCGCAATGAATGCAAACCCTGCAAGATGGTTCCAGTGTATATTCTCGCCCAAATACAAAACTGAAAACGCCATAAAAACAAGTAATGTAATTACTTCCTGAATTGTTTTCAGTTCAACGGCGGAAAAATGACCATGCCCGATCCTATTGGCAGGAACCTGTAGGCAATACTCAAAAAACGCTATCCCCCAACTTATCAAAATTACTATAAATAATGGTGCAGTCTTAAACTTAAGATGCCCGTACCATGCGAAAGTCATAAATATATTTGAGGCAGTTAGCAGCAAAATGCTGAGTATTGGTGGTGCATAAAGTATTTGAAGCATAGTTTTTCCTTATTTATTAACAATTATTCGTAATTCTGGCAGTTTTATCAGAAGGTTTATAATATTCATTTCACCTAGTCCGGTTTGATTTTCAGAGGTTTAGTGCCAAATAGGGCGCTTATGACGTTTAATTTATCCATATGACTAGATATATAGATATGTTATAATGATGTCAATTCAATAGACTTTGTACAAGAAGCAAAAAGTATACAATACTAACTGAAGCATTACTTTATTTTTCTTGATTTGCTATAACAATCTCATAAGTTAAAACCTAGGCAACACAAAGCAAGGTTTTGGATATTTACTTTATGTACTTCTTATATTAATTAGTCTTGACTGAAAGCGCTAACAATGATGCTGCCATTGATGCAGTTATTGATAATTTTAGGATTTTTCCCTTTTCTTTCATGTTTTTTTCCTTATTGGTTGGTTGAAAATTTGCTTTGTAGTCACAAATGGACTACAATTAAAAGACAAGTACACATTGGAGACGGTAATGAGTACAAACAATACCTATGTACGGGCAAGAATTGACATGAATACTAAAGAAAGAGCAGCCGAAGCATTGCAAGCAATGGGACTGTCTATTTCTGATGCTATTCGCTTACTTATGCTCAGGGTTGCGGATGAACATCGATTGCCCTTTGAAATTAAACTGCCAAATAAAAAAACACTTGATGCCATTAATGAACTAGAGTCTGGAAAAGGCAAAAAGTTTCAATCCATTGACGCATTAATGGATGATCTGAATGCGGACGATTGAACGAGCAAATACATTCAAAAAAGACTACAAGCGTGAGTCAAAAGGCAAGTATCGGACTCAACTCAGTCAAATATTGCCCATGATTCTAAATTATCTGGCTAATGATCTCCCGCTTGAACCTAAATTGCTCGACCATGATCTAATCGGCAATTGGCAGGGTTATCGAGAATGCCATTTAAAACCTGATTTGCTTTTAGTTTATCGTAAAGAAGGTGATGATATTTTAAAACTCGCAAGGCTTGGGTCGCACAGTGAAATTTTTGGTTAGCTAATCATTGCCAATGATTGTATTTTACCCCATTTTATGTTAGGTTGCTCAAAGAGCAAAAGTTAATAAAAACAAGGACAATGCTATGAATGATAAGCAAAAAGAAAGACTATTAAAAATCGCTGAAACTCACCCTGAATTGGCTAAGGAAATGGCTAAGGAAATGATCGATATTTTCAAAACTGAAAAATCAAACAATCAAGAACCCATTGCCGTGAAAATGGTGAAGTCAGAAGACGATAAAATAGAAATCACGCCTGAGCAGAAGAAGTATGCGATTTTTGCCGTGATTGCTATTGCTATTGCAGTAGTTTCAATCTTTTTACATGTTTTCAACTTTATAACAAATATACATACAATAAGTTTTGAAGAAGCAAAAACAGCTTTTATAACAACAGGTATTACCTTTTTTATATGTATTGCTTCTTTTTGGTTTTGCGCCTATAAAGCAAGTTTCCCAGTTATAAAACAATTCATGATGAAACACTTTAGATAGAGTTCTCTCTATTTTTTGAAAAGATTATTCCACGCCTCTTTTCCAAGTTTACTATTCTCAATAGCAGAATTATTATTAAGTTTTTGTATATCATAAGCACCATCATCTCTATCTGGAATAATTGAAATACCTTTATCTATTTTTGCTTGCACATTTTTAGATAGCGATTCCTTGTCATTTTGCAGTCCTCCTGATTGAGTATTGATTTGTTTGTTTACTTGATCAATTTTAATCATATCTGGTCGGTCAAGATCAAATGGATTCTTAGGCTGATCAATCACTAGTGATTGGTTAGTCGTTAATCCTAGCTTACGCATTTCCGCTAAGGTAGCTTGATGTAACCGCTCATAATTACTCATTGTTGATTGCATTGTTTCTCCTCTTCGCTCATGTATGCCTTGCTCAAGTTCAGCTTGGATAATGGTATGCCCTTTTTTGACTGTCTGATCATTATCGGCACGAGATTGGTGTACCAAATTTTTACCTTGATCTACATCATGCGATAAACCATCAATGCTTGTCTGTCCTCTTGCATTAATGCTTTCAGCGTTTTGTTTGTACCAATCTAAATAAACATCACTATTGGCTTGTACAAAGTCAGCTTGTGCTTGCTTAAACAGTGGATCATTCTGCTTACTTATATCACCCAACCAAGATGTTGCCTGATCTTTATAATTATTGTGAATATAGCTATTGAAATCAGGCATTTTATTTTGACTAAAACCAAAGTCGTTGTTTTTGGCATAGTTTGCCGCTTCACCTGCTTGTGTTGCTAACTCAAAGTTGCGTTGCGCAGATTCACTATAAGCCTTTGCTTTGTTAAAGTTAGCTTGTAGGGATTGACCATTGTCTAAGCCAATCACTTTATCAAGCGTGGCAAAATCAGTTTTACTTCCACTCATGACAACGTCTTGTGCTTCACGATAAGCTTTTGCTTGATCTAAAGTTAAACCGACAGAATTATTGATGGTATCTGAACCACTCGAGTTCCATCCTGCCCTTTTGTAACCATTTAAAGAAAAAAACTTAAAAAGCTCTCCAGTACCTAATTTAGCCTCCCCACCCAGTTCGTTACTCCAACCTTCCATAGCACTATTAATCTGATCCTGACTAAACCGATTATGAGTATCCGTCATTGTCGACAGCGCCTTAGCTAACTGTACACTTGATACACTACTATTAGTTGAACCAATATGATCTTTTAAGGCTTTTGATACATTTTGCTGGCTAATATCCGAAATACCGGCTTGATAGGATTCATTAAATGCTTTGGCATCAGATTGACCGAGCTTCTCATACATTGCTTGTGTTTGCGACAAGCCCGTAGACACTGTTTGCCCACTTCTAAAATCAAAAGGCTGTTGATCAACAACACCAGCATTATTGTAAGTGATGCCGTTAGCAGTTTGCATTCTTGATCCTCCTGCCATTAACGATTCACGCTCACCGCCATAAGTCGTTGTCGGTTGTAGCATCGTTTGATGACCTGTTACATTATTCATTTGATGTTGCGCAACCGTCGTATTAGCTAAATCAAAACTCCCCTCACTTAATCCTCTTGCACCTTTTTCAGCATCAGTAGACAACTGTGAAGTCATACTTGTCGCAACACCCATCATCGTAGCGCCTGCACCCATAATCAGCATCCTTGATAAATATGGCACAAACATCAGCATCCAGCCAGTCAATGCCGTATATCGCCATGCCAATGCACTTGCGCCATCAATGGTCGATAAGGTTAATCCACCTAAGCCACCTTCTTGCACCGCTAAATGTACAGCCATGATTGTTGTCATAATGAAATTAATGAAAACAAAAAACAAAGGCCATGTGCCTAACCAAATGAAGCTACCAATATATTTACCAATGAGTTTAAAGAAAAACCCTGGAAAGAAGCACATATACACCACAGGAATGAAAGCACAACAAACAATCAACATTAAAATAGTATGCAACATAGGCACATACTCTTGTGCCATAACACCGACTGAAATCCACGAAGCTGTACGAGACATTTCACTTTGTGTTTTTGCATAATTTAATGATGCCGCGGCAGGATTACGACTTATCTTGACATTATCCCAACCATCACGCATGGCATTGATTGCCAAGTTCTGCATCATGATATTTTGTGAGCTTGCCGACATGTTAAAAAAGTGACTATAGACATCTTGAACACTTTGCTGCATCTTAATAACGGTATCTGTCATTGCGTTTGCATTAAACTTATGTATATTAACAAAACTTAACAGAGATTCTTTTTTAAATTGACTTTCTAGCCAATCAAACGCAGTACCACAACGCGGGTAATCTTCTGCTCCTGTTTCACCTAAATTTGCATTTGGAATGTGAACACGTGCAAAACCACCATTACTACGCCTAGAGCTTTCTTGTTGTTTTAAAAAAGCCAATATATCTGACTGTTGACTTAAATCTTCTAAAGTGTATTTTTTTCTCAACTTAAATATCAGGCCACGTAGCAACCTATCCACCAGAAAATCATGCAGTAAAAACTGTCTGTCTATGCCGCTCCTCATGGGCAAGCTCAGGCAAGTAGTGTGGCATAGTCCAAAGATCAAGGCAAAGAGTGCGAGCGTGGATGTTAATGATATATAGAAACTATTGCCCCAAACACAAAGCTAAATAATAGACTACACCATAAACCATTGCGTTGAGACTTAGATCAAAAGTTGGCTCATGTACCATAGAAGTATAGCCTTGAGACTCATTACGTACGCCTAAAAATACGTAGCAAGCGGGGATCTTATGGGCAAAATAAGAGAAATCTTCAGATGCCATCCAAGGAATATTGGAAACAAGAACGTTGCCTTTTCCAAGTGCCGATTGTGCAGCTTGAAATGATTTTTGTGCGCAGGTGCCATCATTACGCGTTTCAGGGTAACCATTATGATAGCGTATTTCCACTTTACCAGCGTAAGTTACGGCAATCCCATTAGCAATTTCATAGAGTCGCTTTTTTACAATTTCGCGAGCATCTTGGCTTAGATAACGAATGCAGCCTTTAAGTTCTGCTTTATCTGTAATGACATTATAAACACTACCAGCGTTTAGAGCAGTGACTGATACAACCGCCGGATCAAAGCTGGATAAGTTACGCGAGACAATGCTTTGCACTTGGTTGACAAATTGTGTTGCCATGATGATAGGATCATTAGTGGTAAAAGGTGTACTAGCATGTCCACCTTTACCTAAAAAATGGATATCAAACAGATCAACCCCCGATAGCGCAACAGGTTGGCAGATTTGGATCTTCCCTTCATCAATTGTAGGCAATACATGAATGCCATATATTTCAGATACTCCATCAAGAGCGCCATCTTGAATCATGATCGAGGCTCCACCTGGGAGCACTTCCTCAGAAGGTTGAAATAGAAAGCGTATGTTTACTTTAAGCTGATTTTTTATTCTTACTAGAGTATGTGCTGTAGTTAAAACGATTGCACAATGTGCGTCATGTCCACACATATGGGCTTTGCCATCAATGGTGGATCTATACTTACAGCTGTTTTGCTCATGAATGGGTAAAGCATCCATATCTGCGCGTAGGGCGATCATTTTATAGTTTGGATTGATGATTAAATCAGCAATTAATCCTGTTTTACCGATATTGCGTTTCACGCTTAAGCCTAATTTTTCAAGCTTAGAAGCAATAAAGGTAGCTGTATTATACACGTCAAAACCAAGCTCAGGATACATATGAATATGTTCGCGTACCTGTTGCAGATAGTTAGTATCGATTTGATCTATAATAGAGTCTGCTAACATGAAGTTATCCTTATTTCGTAAATTGGTTTAATGTTCTTGCAGTAACGGTTGACGAGACCAAGCAACTAACTAAAATCAACAAAATTGTACTGTTTAAAATGGCATTATCTAGAATTTCGGTTTTATATCCCACTAAAATGATGGCTAACGTTGCAGCTGCATGCGCACTACTTAAACCAAAGATAAGTTTGCCATCAATGGTGCTCAAGCGTAAGCACCATTGAGTAAGTTTGGCTGCTAACCATTTTGATACCAATGCAACAGTAATCAAAGTAATTGCTATGGTAGCAACATTATGGATGTCTGTGAGAACGTGCAAGTTAACAATCATACCAACGCTGATCAGGAAAACAGGGATAAAAAGTGTATTACCAATAAAATGAATCTCAGTTTTTAATTTCTGCTTTTTGGTTACAAAACGATTTAAGGCGAGTCCTGCAAAAAATGCACCAATAATGGCATCAACGCCAATGATTTCGGCAAAAACGGCAAGGACAAAAACGGTTAATAGTACAAAAGTGTAGTGGAGACTTGTTTTGCGTGCAAAAGCATAGAAAAACCTTTTAGCGATATAAGGAATGATGATAAAGGCAATAAAACTAAAAACAATAAAACTAAAGATAAGGGTAATAAACATCGCAATATCATTTTTATCATGGTGTATGCCTGTGATAATTGCTAAAATAAGTAATACTAAGGTATCTGTTATAATTGTTCCACCAACGGCAATAGCCACTGCTGGGCGCGTAGCATAGCCTTTGATACTCACCATTGGATAAGCAACAAGCGTATGCGTTGAGAACATGATCGAAATTAGAATGCTAGCACTTATGCTGTAATCAAAGCCATAATGGAATACTATAAAACCAATACAAAACGGGATAAGGAAAGTAAGTGTCCCAAACAACAAACTTTTGTTTTTGTGTAACTTAAATTCCTTCATCTCTAATTCTAGACCAGCCATAAACATAATGTACAAAAGCCCAGTTGTTGCAAAAATAGTTACAGCCAAATTTTGATCAAGAATATTGAGTGCATGGGGACCTGCTATGACACCAGCAACAATTAGACCAACAATGCTCGGAATACGAAGGTAATGGCAGATGATTTTAGTTGCAATAATCAGGAGTAATACAAAAGTAAATATACTAACAGGGGTGTTTAAAGGTAACTCAGCAATATGTTTTATATTCTCTAATATGTGCATTTATTTCCCTTAGAAGAAACTTGACTTATATAAGTTTTTCGCTTATGTCGTTTTTACCATTTAGCCTTGTTCTTTTTTCTGAGGATTGTTCTATGTGAAGAATATATTACACATAGGTTTTATACTTACCACTTAATTTTACATAAAAGTATAAAGTTATCCCAATACATCAACTCCTTGAGGAGGTGTGAACTCAAAGACACTTTGAGGAATAAGTTGAGTTGATATATTTAAGAGTTCAATGTTGGTAGATTGCCCAGTTTCTGTTTCAATAACCATATGTGTAGGAATATTGCCTTTAAAAGTCATATTGATGTATTTTATTAAGGATTGATCTTTGACTTTTGGCGTTAAGCGATAGGTGTTATCGTTAAGTCGTTCAATAGTAAAAAGCTGATTAAGTGTTTTGCTATCACCTGTTAAAAGTAGAAGATAAGGTGCTTGAGAGATGCTTTTAGGAACTTCGTTAATAGTGATTTGTTCAAGTTCTTCGTCGTAATTCCAAAGTTGTTTACCGTTGGACAATAGCATTTGTTTTTGTGGGCTTAGCACCTGCCATTTAAAGAAGCTAGGTTTACTGACCCAAAGTTCACCTTGGCTTTGTTGTTTAAGCTTTTGTTGTGGGTTAAGTATAGTTTGATTGAAGCTTGCGTGCATGTTTTTAAGCTTGGCAAGTTTATCAAAAAGGCTTTGTTCAGAATAATTTATCTCAGATGGCTGCGAGACGGTATTATTGTTAGCAAAGCATAAATCAATAGCAAAAATGCTAAATATGATAAAGAGCGTGTCTTTGAGAATATTTTCAAATTTTTGCCTCATTGTTATGACCTTTTGATTAAAACTTCACGCATGCCATTAGACTGCATTTCACTCACAATACCCGCAACTTCCATTTCTTCAATCAGTCGTGCGGAGCGGTTATAACCGATACGTAAGCGTCGTTGGATGTTTGAGATCGACGCGCGTTGTGTCTCAAGCACAATCTTAACGGCCTCATCGTAGAGTGGATCATTACTATCACCTTCAACTTCACCACCTTCAACCTCTTCGTCACTTGCGGTTATATCATCAATATATTCAGGTTCACCCATTTCTTTCCAAGCACCTACTACGCGATGTACTTCGTCATCATCAACAAAAGCACCATGAACACGTGTTGGCACTCCAGACCCAGGTGGAAGATAAAGCATATCACCATGACCTAATAATTGCTCAGCACCTTGTTGATCTAAGATCGTGCGAGAGTCAATTTTTGAAGAGACCTGAAAGGCAATTCGCGTAGGGATGTTTGCTTTGATTAAGCCTGTGACTACGTCGACGGATGGACGTTGAGTTGCAAGGATCAAGTGAATTCCTGCGGCACGTGCTTTTTGTGCTAAGCGCGCAATAAGCTCTTCAACCTTTTTACCAACAACCATCATCATATCGGCAAACTCATCAGCAATCACGACAATGTAAGGTAGTTTCTCAAGTATTGGTGCATCTTCTTTTGGATCTGGGCGAAGTTTTAACCATAGTGGATCTTTTATTGATTCGCCTGATTTTTCAGCTTCTTGAATTTTCTCATTTAATCCTGCGATATTTCTAACTCCTGCTGCTGCCATAAGTTCATAACGGCGATCCATTTCTTTCACACACCAACGAAGTGCATTAGCTGCTTCGTTCATATCAGTTACCACAGGAGTTAATAAATGTGGAATGCCTTCGTAAATAGAAAGCTCAAGCATCTTAGGATCGATCATAATAAAGCGCAGATCATCGGGTGCAGATTTATATAACATGCTAATAATCATCGCATTAACACCCACTGATTTACCTGATCCAGTGGTACCAGCGACAAGCAAATGTGGCATTTTAGCAAGGTTAACGGTTTCGGGAATCCCAGCAATATCCACTCCAAGCCCCATCGTAAGGGGTGAGCTAGAGTCGATGAATTTTTTATGTGATAACACTTCTTTTAAGCGCACGATTTCACGTTTTTGGTTTGGTAATTCAATACCAACATAAGGTTTGCCTGGAATAACTTCAACCACACGCACACGTGCCGCCGAAAGTGAGCGTGCCAAGTCCTGAGCAAGTCCGCTTAACTTACTCACCTTAACACCAGGAGCAAGTTCAATTTCAAAGCGCGTAATTACAGGACCTGGATAGCTAGCAATAACCTTGACTTGAATACCAAAGTCGGCAAGTTTTTCTTCAACAAGGGTTGCCATTTTTTGTAAAAATTCTTTTGATATCTGCTCCTTTTGGTTTTTGGGATCATCCAAAAGGTCTAAAGAAGGGAGACCTGTGATTTTATCAGTTTTATGTTTTATTTTTTTAGATTTGGAGGGTTTAGTAATAGATGGGGTGGTAATAGGTAGCTCTTCTTCCTCATAAAAATTATCGTCCAAATTTGAAACAAGGGTGAATTGATTATCATGTAGTGTGTATGGTAACGCTATCTTAGGGTCATCTTGGATCAGATTAGGGTCGTTGAATGCTAAAATGTTGATATTATCATCGCTATCAAGTTTTTGCTGTTTGTCAGCTTCCTTTTGCTCTTTTTGCAGTTGTTTTTGTTCCTGCTTTTGAGCTCTTAAGACTTCTTTTTCTATTTTTCTTTGAGCACGTTCTTTTGCTTTTTGTGCTTTTTCTTCGGGTGTAGAGGTGAAAAAATTTTTAATCTGTAATGCTAAAAAGCGAATAAGTGCCGCAATAGACCTTAGCCAAAAACCACCCGAGAATAAAGTTAAGCCAAGTGCAAATGCAGCAATTAATGCAAATACACCACCTGTGGTGCTAAGATATAAAACCGTATATTTTGCAACTTCTTGACCTAGAATACCTCCTGAGCCTTCAGGCATATAAACGGTAAAAACAGATAATGTAATTTCGGCGATACCACTACCAGAACCAATTAGTAAAATGATGCCAACAAAGCGAGCAAGCATCAAAAGTGTACTACTTTCAGAAAAATTTTTGTGTTCCAAAAATAGCTGCCATACACCATATACCAGAATAAATGGGATCAGAAAGCCAAATACACCACAAATAGCTAAAATAACATTGGCGGTGTAGGCACCAACAATACCAGCATAGTTGTAAATATGAAGTTGTGATTGAACGATTGTCCAGCCTGGATCGCTACTGTTGTATGAAAAGAGTGATAATAGTAAAAACAAGGCAATAGCCCCCATTAGTATCAACCATGCAATACGTAAACGATCGACTAATAATTGATTAATTTCTTTTTTAGGCTTTGCCTGGTTAGCAGCTTGTTTAGTTGCCTTTTTATCTATTTTTGGAGTATTAGCTTTTTTACTACGCTTAAGCACCACTATTTTTCCTCGTATGTAAAACGTATCAAACCTATGATAACAGGGAAAAGCAAGCGATCAACTCGTTTTGCCAGATTGTTTTGTTCTAAAAGGGTCAAGGTTTAATCTACTTTTTTACTCTAAAGCCGTTGACATTTCTTGTTTATCTGTAAAAACGCCAATAAGATAAATTGGTAAGCCAGGACGTTTGGACTTGTGACTATATTGCTTTGCTTCTACCAAGCGCTTGAGCATCGTTGCCATGCTTTTCATAAAAAGTAATTCAGAGCTTTCATGCGTACGCTTACCAAAATAATAGGCAACAATTTGACTTATCTTATGGCAGATAGCTAACCAAAGCTATCGTTGGTTCTTTTTGTTTCCAAAATATGACCATTACTCATCAAGCTCAAGCATAAGTGGCATCACAACAACTGAGCTTATATTCATTAATAAGTTCCAGTTACATTTCAACAATCTACAGGCTTTTTTTATCGTATTAATCACGGTTTTTGTGCTAACTTTTAAAACACGTGCTGTATCTCGTATACCACTACTATTGCTACACATATCAATAATTCTTTCTTTTATCTTGGGCAGCCGACCTAGTGCTTTATATTCAAGTTGAAAGTATTTGCCACAATCTAGGCAACGGTACCTTTGCGCACCACTTGGACTAGATTTCAATTGGTTTTTACCTGCTTTAACTGTTTTTATTGAGTTGCAATTCCTGCAACATACATCAATTTTCGCCATTTTTGATTGAATATCTTACATATTTTTATGACAAAATAAAACACTATCCATAATAATGAGCCTCTGTAAAGCAGCGAATATTATTTAGCTTGAGAAGTCTAACATGAATATACCATATTTTTTAATTTTGGCTTTGAGCGTAGCACTGCTAATACCTAACACTTCAGCGGTATTAGTAAGATGAAAGCCAGTATAAGCAAGAGTTGCTTCAATTAAGCCACGTTCGACTTCTTCTGTAACAATACTTAATGTAAAGCGTGGTTGATCAGTTGGGTCTTTTCTTGCATTTTCGTAACGTGCTTCAGCTGTAGCGTAGATGAATTTTTCTATGTGACTCATGATAAATATCCTTATTTTCCCTTTTGGTATTTTTAGCATAGTTATTTATTGCATTTTTCTATATGGAGAAAAACGTTTTTTTAATGTAAAAAATACTGAAATAATGTAATCAAATCGCCATGATGATTTTTTAATCAATAAAATGACAAAAATGTAAAAGCTTGGTAATCCAAGCTCAGGAAGCTATAAAATACTTACTAATGTGTTTATTATGATCTGTTTAATATGATTAATTAGATTGTAATGGTACGAAAGAATGGAAGAAGATATAAAAAAAGTATTTAAATTAGTAGCAACTTATCCACCTGCTGGTGATCAACCTAAAGCGATTGCCTCATTAACAAAAGGGTTACAAAATGGTTTGAGGCACCAAACGTTGTTAGGGGTAACCGGTTCAGGTAAAACCTATACCATTGCGAATGTTATTCAAAATGTACAGCGACCTACTTTGATTTTGGCACACAATAAAACATTAGCTGCTCAGCTTTATGCTGAAATGAGACAGTTTTTTCCCCATAATGCTGTGGAGTACTTTGTGTCATATTATGACTATTATCAGCCAGAAGCCTATGTTGCAACATCAGATACCTATATTGAAAAAGACTCATCAATCAATGAACATGTTGAGCAAATGCGCTTGTCGGCAACTAAGTCAATCTTGGAGCGTCAAGATGTGATTATTGTCGCAACAGTTTCAGCTATATATGGATTAGGTGATCCTGAGCAATATATGCAAATGTTATTGCATTTAAAATTGGGGGTGGAAATTGATCAACGTAGTATTTTAAGGCGTTTGAGCGATATGCAGTATCAGCGTAGTGATATGGATTTTACGCGTGGAACTTATCGTGTGCGAGGCGAGGTGATCGATATTTTCCCAGCGGATTCAGATAAAGAAGCCGTGCGTGTTGAATTATTTGATGATGAAATTGAGAGCTTAACGATTATTGATCCGCTAACAGGCAAGAAAATTCATTCAGTCTATCGAACAACGATTTTTCCAGGTACACACTATGTCAGTTCAAAAGACAGACAAAAGAGTATGGTTGAAGAAATAAAAGAAGAGCTAAGAGAGCGTATTGCCTATTTTCAAAAGGAAAATCGTTTGATTGAAGCACAAAGAATTGAACAACGTACACTTTATGACATAGAAATGATCAATGAATTGGGTTATTGCACGGGGATTGAAAATTACTCGCGTTTACTCTCAGGGCGTGCGTCAGGGGAACCCCCACCGACGCTATTGGATTATTTACCTGAAAATGCTTTTATTGTAATCGATGAGTCACATGTGACAATTCCACAATTTGGTGGCATGTATAAAGGTGATCGCTCACGTAAGGAAAATTTGGTAAATTATGGTTTTCGATTACCATCAGCCTTAGATAATCGACCGTTAAAATTTCATGAATTTGAAGCTTTAGTGCGACAGGCGATATATGTCTCAGCAACACCTGCGGATTATGAACAAAAGCATCAGCAAAATATTGTTGAGCAAGTGGTGCGCCCAACGGGTTTATTGGATCCTACGGTTGAAGTACGACCTGTTGCGATTCAAGTAGAAGATGCGTTATCAGAAATCAATAAGGCAGTTGTTCAAGGCGAGCGTATACTGATTACGACCTTGACTAAGCGCATGGCAGAGGATCTAACCGATTATTTAGCCGAGCATGGCATAAATGTGCGCTATTTACATGCGGATGTAGATACGGTTGAGAGAGTTGAAATTATTCGCGATCTACGAATAGGAGTTTTCGATGTTTTAGTTGGAATTAATTTATTGCGTGAAGGTTTAGATATGCCTGAAGTTAGTACAGTACTCATCTTTGATGCTGATAAAGAAGGATTTTTGCGTTCAGAACGCTCATTGATTCAAACCATAGGACGCACGGCAAGAAACGTATCTGGCAAAGCCATTCTCTATGCTGATGTGATTACATGCTCAATGCAGCGTGCAATGGAAGAAACGCAGCGACGGCGTAATAAGCAGCAAGCATACAATCAACAGCACAATATAATACCAACGACTATTCGTAAAGGTGTTAGTGATATGCTGGGGTTCTCTCCTGAAATAAACAAGAAAACAGCTGAAAGTAGTATGCGTAAGAAAGTCAAAGATCTCCTATTAGATGAGGTGCTAGGAGTTAAAGAAGCCTTGAGTCTTGTTAAAAAACTTGAGCGTGTGATGAAAGAGCATGCCCGTAATTTAGAATTTGAGCAAGCAGGTGAAGTGCGTGACCAAATTAAGTCAATTAAAGATAAATACTTGTTTTAATCATTAAGTTGAATGCTTCTTACAATAAATTCATATTATTTCAGTTCTGTATTGGCTGTTAAAGAATCAGAAAAATAATGCTTTAAGGTCATTTTTAAGCTATTATCTATCCATAATTAAGAAAAAGTGTATGTGATTGTGGTTAATCTCTCACAAGATTGTGATACAATCGCCTGTGTCATCAAAACAGCTTGATTTAGGGCAAATATGAAATTTAAGGTTTGGCTTTTTCTAGTCATAGGGTTTTATGCAAATATGGTTTTTGCGGTTGAAAGACTGATTACAGAGGTGTGTGTTCCAAGCACATTATCCTTTGTTCCACAAATTGTAGAGGACCATCCATTTATTTCAGTTGCTATTATCGGTATTGTCGTATGGTACTTAATTATACGGATTCGTCAATTCCTTAAAAGCAAGTGAAAGTCTTTTTTAGTATATGCTTTAGTGCCTTATCCCTTAAATGGGCAATATATTATGATAATTGATATGGGTGGTGATTGTTATTTAATTTAGTAGCAAGTTATTATATTGAAATTAAGGAAGATTTCTTTGTGCTTCGCCGATATATAGCTGGCGTGGACGACCAATTTTCATTTTTGGATCATTGTACATCTCAAGGTATTGAGCTATCCAGCCAGATGCGCGAGCTAAGGCAAAAATAGACGTATACATATAAGTTGGAATGTGTAGTGTTTTTAAGATAATACCAGAGTAGAAATCAACATTAGGGAAAAGCTTCCTATCGATAAAGTACCTATCATTAAGTGCGATTTCCTCTAATTTTTTAGCAATCACCAATAGTGGATTATCGCTATCGCCCAGTTGATTTAAAATACTTTCACAGGCTTTTTTCATAGCAATGGCACGTGGATCAGTATTTTTATATACACGATGACCAAAGCCCATTAATCTAAAAGAATCATCTTTGTTTTTAGCGCGTTCAATAAACTTATCAATATTACTTACATCACCGATTTGTTCAAGCATTTTGACAACGGCTTCGTTTGCACCACCATGTGCAGGTCCCCAAAGGGCGGCAATACCAGCAACAATAGCAGCATATGGATCAGTGCCAGTTGAACCAGCAAGGCGCACGGTTGATGTGGACGCATTTTGTTCGTGATCTGCATGCAGAATAAAAATTGTATCCATCGCACGTGCGGCAATTGAATCAGGTTGGTAATTTTCACTATCTGCAAACATCATGTATAAGAAGTTCTCAGCGTAAGAAAGCGATTTTTTGGGTGCCATAAACGGCAACCCGTTGCGATGACGGTAAGTCATTGCAACGATAGTTGGCATTTGAGCAATCAGTTTTTCAGCCATTTGAGTTTGCTGAGTAAGATCTTTTTTATTCATCGTTTTTTGGTTTTCACCTGCCATTACACTTACCGCTGCCATAAGTGGTGCCATTGGATGCACATCTTGTGGAAAAGCTTTGATGGTCTCTTGAATGTGTGTGCATACAGGCATATCATTTAGAATTCGAGTTGAAAATTCAGTAATTTCATTTGTTAAGGCAAGTTTATCATTTAAAAGTGCATAGCATAAATTCATATAATGAGATTTTTCAACCCACTGCTCAATAGGATAACCACGGTGTAATAAAACGCCTTTACCACCATTGATATAGGTGATTTTTGACCAGCATGCTGCTGTGGATAAAAATCCTGGGTCGTAGGTAAATAAGCCTTCTTTAACTAAAGAAGAAACGTCAACAGTTTGTTGTCCTAAAACAGGGGTATAAATAGGTAGCTCTAGCAATAAATTTTTATCTGGAAGGGTTAAGATTGCAGTTTCAGACATGTTGTTCTCCATGATTATCGCACTCTAAAATTTATAAAAAATATCACTCTAAACTAAATAGACCTTAAGTTTTATAAAGTGACTTAAACCCCGTTGAGTGCGGGTAGCTAAAATTAATGTGGCATATTTAAGCCTATATCCCCAGCATTGTCAAACGTAGATAGCCTCGCCTAGAAAAAAGAAGATAAAAGCACGTAAAATACAAACTTAAGGAAACCTGTAAAATGATTTAATTATTGATATATAAAAAATTTTAGTAGTTCTATTTAACGAATAAAACACAGTTAGTGGATAGATGCTAAAGCTATGGTATACTCAACTAACTTTAGTTATAGAACATGAAGTTTTTATGCACACAAATGAAATTGACTCACGCTTAAAGCTTATTTTATCTGCACAAGTAGATACATTGGATGAGCTTGAAAAAATTTGGATGTTTGGTTACGTCCATGGCAAAAAAAACAAGTCAGAAACACTTAACCCTTTTCCAGTAAACACGATTGAACATAACTATTGGGCAGAAGGGTTTGAAGCGGGTGAATTTAATGAGCCACCCTTATTTCCACAATACATCTCCATATTAAGCGAGATTGCCGAAAGTGATGACGCTTTAGAAGTGCAAACACGTAAAAAGTATCACCTGGACAAGGTTGATCGCTTACTTGCCACAGCGGGTGTGAGTGTAGCAACTGCATCTATGGTAGCAGCGGCCTTAATTAACTTTATGGCGTAGTAAGGCATGCATAGAACTAAAATTAAAATTTGTGGTATCCGTAACCTTGAAGATGCCCTTTTTGCGCTTGAATGTGGAGTCGAAGGATTAGGCTTTGTTTTTTATACCAAATCACCTCGCTTTATTACTATTAATGAGGCACATAAAATTATTCAAAAGCTACCACCTTTTGTGACGATTTGTGGACTCTTCGTTAATGCTATGCCAGATGAAATTAAAACTGCAATTGCAGCTGGTATTAGTATGATTCAATTCCATGGTGACGAACAACTTGAATTTTGTAACAGTTTTCAGTTTCCATATATACGCGCTTTACGCATTGAGGACCGCTTAACGCTCAACAAAGCTAAACAATATTATCAAAACGCGCGTGCCATATTGCTAGATGCTTATGATCGAAATTTCTATGGTGGCTTAGGTAAAACATTTGATTGGTCAATCATTCCTAACGAAATGCGAAACAGTATCATTTTAGCAGGTGGATTAACGGTTGAAAATGTAACTCATGCGATTGCTGAAATTCAACCCTATGCGGTTGATGTCAGCGGCGGTGTTGAGTCGCAAAAAGGCATTAAGTCTCATGCCAAAATTAAAGCGTTTTGTGATGCTGTTAAAAGTACATATTAAGGAAATTCATGCGCTATCCTGAAATTCTTGAACATTCAATTGAAAAACGACAAAAGTCTTCAGTTGTGAAGCTTAAGCTGCTGTTTGATGAAAAATTGATTTTTTTTAAAGGTCATTTTACCGATAATCCTATTTTGCCAGGGATTGCCCAAACAGATTTTGTTATTGAGTTTAGCTCTTGTTTTTTAATGCTTGACAAGAAGCAAGTACGTCATATCCCGCAGCTTAAATTCAGCCAAGTGATTTTACCTAATAAGGTGCTCAATTTGCAGATAGAATTATCTGAACATCAGCTGCAATTTGAATATACTGATGATGATCAAAATCGCTATTCAAGTGGAAAAATCCAGTTATGACCAAACCTTGTTTTCTTATTCCAATTTATAATCATGGTGAGACACTTGTGAGTGTTGTTTCTGAGCTTGCAGTTTATGGTATCAATTGCTTAATTGTTGATGATGGTAGTGATCAAAAAACCAAAGCCGTAATTAACCATATATGCCAGCAATACTCATGGGTCAAGTCTATTTCGTTGGCACTTAACTCTGGCAAAGGTGCAGCGATTATGAATGGCTTTCAGTATTTGTATCATCATCACTATACACATGCAATTCAAGTCGATGCCGATCACCAACATGATTTAAACGACTTATCAAAGTTTCTGACACTATTTCAATATCACCCCAATAGCCTTATTTCTGGCAAGTCAATTTATGATAAAAGTGTGCCTAAAGCTCGCTTACACGGTCGCAAAATCACTAACTTTTGGGTGGCGATTGAAACGTGGAGCACAAGACTTGTTGAATCAATGTGTGGCTTTCGCATCTACCCCTTAAATCCTTTACAAAGCGTATTACCAAAAGTATCTGGTAGGCGAATGGAGTTTGATATTGAAATCATGGTAAAAGCTTATTGGCAAGCGATTGATGTGAAATATATTCCAACGCAAATTAACTACCCTAAATCTGGGCAATCTCACTTTCGTCTATGGAAAGATAACGTTCGGATCTCATGGTTGCATACTCGACTTTTTTTTGCGATGTTTTACTATATGCCACGCCTCCATCTAAAAAAATTAATAAATAGACATGACAAATAATCAAGGTCGTAGCCAGCATAAACACTGGTCAAAGTTACCTGAAAAAGGAAGCATAATAGGACTTAAATTCATGCTTATCTGTTTTAAACTGCTTGGTAGACGGGTAACTTATGTATTGATGTTCCCTGCTATAGTTTATTTCTATCTTTTTTCACGTGGTGCGCGTAAAGCTTCTTGGCAATATTTTATACATTTACAACGTTACGCTGCACAAAAAAATATAGTCATAAAACCACAGCCTTTTCGCCATTTTATGAGTTTTGGTAAAAGCTTAATTGACAAGGTTGCAGTATGGAATAAAATCATCACGCGTCATGACTTACACTTTCCAAATCGTGAGCTTTTACTTGATCTGGTTAATAAAAAACAAGGGGCTATTATTTTTAGTGCGCACCTAGGCAATATTGAAGTGATGCGCGCATTGTCTGGTTTGATACCTAAACTTAAAGTTAATGCCTTAATCTTTAATCAGCATGCTCAGAAATTCAATACGTTGTTGACCCAAGTTAACGCTGATTCGCAATTGAGTTTAATTTCAATTGAGCATATCGATCTTGTTTTTGCCATTCAGTTACAACAAAAAATTGACCAAGGTGAGTTTATTATCATAGCCTGTGATCGCATCTCTGTTAATCATCCTAATCACACTATTTGGGTTGAGTTTTTAGGTGAAAAGTGCATTTTGCCACAAGGACCTTTCATACTTTCAGCAATTTTACAAGCACCGGTCTATACGATGCTATGCTTAAAACAAAAAAAGCGTTTTAATGTTGTTTTTGAGTCATTTGCTCAAAGCATTAAGCTTCCTCGTCACAATCGCCAGCTTATATTAAACCAATATGCACAACAATATAGTGATTTTATTGCTTGGCATTGCATACAATATCCAACACAATGGTTCAATTTTTTTGACTTTTGGGGTAGGAATGATCAGTAGCAAAACCATTTCACATTTAACTGAGATACGTGTTCCATTTTATGATATTGATAGCTTACATATTGCTTGGCATGGTCATTATGTAAAGTACTTTGAAGTCGCTCGATGCGAACTTTTGAATGAAATAGGTTATAACTATAATGATATGGCAGCAAGTGGTTATATGTGGCCAATCGTCGATTTACAGATTAAATATATTCGACCTGCTGTATTTGGGCAAACTATTCAAGTTGTAAGTAGTATTATTGAGTATCAGAATCGCCTGAAAATTGCCTATCTTATTGTCGATAAATCAAGCCAACAAAAACTCACCAAGGGACATACTACTCAACTTGCTATTGATCTTAAAACCCAACAACTACAATTTGTTTCACCCTTGTGTTTAATCGAAAAAATAAAGAGTTTTTAACATGCAATTCCGTATACATATCACTTTCCCTACTTTAATTTTTATTTTTTTCTTTAATGGGAGCTTGGCTGCAAGCAAAAACAGTATTTTTTATCATCCTTTATCTGCGAAAAATGAAGTTGCTTTTATGAAAGTGCAAAATGCCCAGGCTAAAATTGATAATGTTTATGGTGATTTTACCCAAACACGTTATATGAAGCTTTTATCAAAGCCACTTATTTCCAGTGGTGTTTTCCATCTTTCCAAAACTGATGGTTTACAATGGTTGCAACAAAAACCCTTTAAATCAATACTGATGATCACAGAAGATAAAATTCAACAATCAATTGAAGGGAAACAGGCAATGGTCATTACTAAAAAAGAACAACCGATTGTATTTTCTTTTACCCATATTTTTTTATCGATTTTTAAAGGCAATACAGAAGCATTAAAACAATATTTTGATATCTACTTTATCGAATGTAATAATAATTGGCACTTGGGCTTAAAACCCATTGACTCACCTTTAAATAAAGCTATTGATAGCATTGAGATTATAGGTGAGAAGTACGTCACGCGTATATTAGTCAATGAAGCACAAGGCAATCACATGTTAATTCAATTTTCGAATATCTCTGACAAGCAAAAGTAAAGTTTATTTTATCGCTCACAAACTATTTTTGCTATACTCCTTACATCAAGGACAGGCAGTATAGGAGTGTGTGTCATCATGCACACAATATATATTTATTTTGGATACAGCTATCGCGCAATAAGTTATGGTATTCGCTGGGTAACGCGCTCTCATTTTTCGCATGTTGAAGTACAAATCGATGGTGAATGCTATAGTAGTAGCGGCTCACTCGGTGTCTATAAACGTTCGTATGAGAAGCTAAGAAAATCACAAGATGTGCTTGAAACATGGGTGACTCAAATTAACGATCAGCAAAAAGCGGCTTTAATTGATTTTCTTATTAGACAGTGGGGTAAAAAATATGACTATATTTCTGCTTTAGGACTTGGGCTTTGGCGACGTAATTGGTTGAATGACCATAATAAATGGTTTTGTTCTGAACTGATTGATGCTGCTTTTAAAAGTGCACAAGCACCATTAACCAACAATGATTTTGCTTCCCATCGTTTAACTCCGAATGACTTAAGGACATCGTTAGCTATTAAACGTGAAAAAGTTGAAAAAAACATTCATAACAAGGCTTGGTGGCGCAAGCTTATTTTGTTTGGCTAACTCAAAAGTAACTTTGCCCACTACCACAAAATAATTCGAGATATCCCTGGGCTTGGTATATCTTCTTAAATTTACATAGAAAATTCGATAGTTTATGCCTATACTGAAGCATAAATGGACCATTGATAATACCTATGAGTCAGCACGGAATTAGTAGTTTTCTATTGAGTCAAAATCTTATTGCAAGTGAGGTGCTTGATGAAGTAATCAAGGCTGCCGATAAAGCAGATGAGCGCCTGATTAGTCATTTGGTCAGCAATAAGTTACTAGATAGTAAATTGTTTGCGATTGAAGCTGCTAAATTTTTCAATCTTACTTTATTTGATTTAAATGCTTATGACTTGGAATTCTTCCCGCGCAAGTATCTAAATGAACGATTAATCACCGAATGTCATTGCTTGCCGCTGTATAAGCATAAAAAAATGCTATTATTGGCCACTAGTGACCCATTAAATTTAAATGCAATAAGAGAATATCGTTTCTTTAGCAATTTGGATATCGAGCAAGTCATCGTTGAAGAAGGCATGTTGAGTAAATTAATTAAAGAGGTCACAGAAAATACAACTGATGATGCGCTTAAAACTCTTGAAGGTATGGAGCTTGAAGAAATTGACCTTGATATTGTCGAAGGGGATGAGTTTAAAGAAGACGATGATTTTGGCGATAATGATGAACCCGTTATCAAGTACGTTAATAAAATTATTGTTGATGCTATCAATAAAGGTGCATCAGATATTCACTTTGAACCTTACGCTACGAATTTTCGCATTCGCTACCGTATCGATGGGATGTTACAGGAAATTGCTTTTCCACCACTTAAAATCTCTGCCCGTACGGCCTCTAGAATCAAGATTATGGCTCAGCTAAATATTGCTGAGAGACGCATTCCACAAGATGGGCGCTTTAAACTCAAAATTTCAAAAACACATGTGATTGATTTTAGAGTCAGTGTTTGTCCAACTGCTTTTGGTGAAAAAATTGTACTTAGGATTCTTGATCAAGCCAAGACATATTTGAGTATAGATAAACTTGGTCTTGAGTCTCATCAACAAAAGATCTATTTATCTGCGCTTAACCAATCTCAGGGTATGATTCTCGTTACAGGACCAACTGGAAGTGGTAAAACGATAACGCTTTATACAGGCTTACATATCATCAACACGGTAGAAAAAAATATCTCAACTGCAGAAGATCCAGTCGAGATTAACGTCAATGGTATCAATCAAGTGCAAATCAATAACAAACAAGGTTTGACTTTTGCACGTGCCTTGAAAGCATTTTTACGTCAAGATCCTGATATTATCATGATCGGTGAGATTCGAGACTTCGAAACGGCTGATATAGCAATTAAAGCTGCACAAACAGGTCATTTAGTGCTATCAACCATTCATACTAATAGTGCTCCTGAAACCCTTAATCGCTTATTAGATATGGGAATCCCGCATTATAATATTATTTCTTCAGTCTCACTCATCATTGCTCAACGCTTGGCTAGAAAACTTTGTCCCCATTGCAAAAGACCAGCCCCTGATGTTACACGTCAGTTACTGCTTGATATGGGTATTCGCCCACAACATCTTGAAAAAGACTTTACTGCTTATCGCAGTAATCCTAATGGTTGTACACGTTGCTTTAAAGGTTATAGAGGACGTATTGCTATTTACGAAGTGATGCCACTGAGTTTGGCCATGAGTCGCTTGATTGTTGAAGGGCGAAGCACACTAACACTAGCTGAGCAAGCACAACGTGAAGGTATCGATAACTTACAGCAATCTGCTTTAATAAAAGTTGTTCACGGCATTACTTCGATAGAAGAAGCGCATCGTGTGACCTCAACCTAGGTTAAAAATAAAATGCAATAAAGGGTTATAATCATGAAGGCAGGTGTTAAATTAAAGAAAAAAACTTTTCTATGGACAGGTTATGATAAGCGGAATATCAAAACTAACGGTATTATTGAAGCCATTAATATTGATCTTGCCAAGGCTCAAGTTGAACGCAATGGATTTAAGGTTTTAAAAATCAAAAAACAACCACTCGAACTTTTTCCACAACGGATTAAAAGTGAAGAGGTCACCCTTTTTTCACGTCAGCTTGCTACAATGTCGCAAGCTGGTGTTCCTATTATTCGTGCGCTTGACACTATTATGGAATCAAGCAATAACAAAAGCTTTAAAAAACTGTTAATTCAGATTAAACAAAGTGTTGAAAGTGGTAATTACTTTAGTGATACATTACGCAATCACCCTAAGTATTTCGATAAATTATTCTGTAGCTTATGTGCAGTGGGAGAGGAATCTGGGACTTTAGACGTTATGTTAGATCGTGTTGCTAGCCACAGGGAATCGTTGCACACTATCAAAAAAAAGGTGAAAAAAGCCTTAACATATCCAGCGATGGTGATTGGCGTTGCTATTTTAGTGACTTGGATTTTACTGAATTATGCAGTGCCTGCTTTTGCCAATATTTTTATATCATCGGGAACACCCTTGCCAAAGATCACCAAGATCACCATTGATTTATCCGAATTTAGCCAGAAATATTGGTGGGTGCTTGTTTCGTTTATTATTGTATTCATAGTTGGATTTAAATTTTCCAAGAAACGTTATCCGAAAATCAATGTTTGGCAAGACTATTTGCTATTGAAGTTGCCTGTTATCGGTAAGGTGATCCAAAAGTCTTCATTGGCAAGGTTTGCACGTACATTAGAGACGACTTCCGCAGCAGGAATGCCTTTGCTTGATGCTTTAACTACTGTTGCCAACGCTACAGGGAATACCAAATATGAAAAAGCGACGTTATTTATTCGTGATGAAGTTTCAAAAGGGCGTTCGATGCTATATGCTGCTTCTGAAACGGGGGCTTTCCCAGGGATGATGTTACAGATGATTTCTGTTGGTGAAGAGTCTGGTCAAATAGAAGAGATGCTGGCAAATATTGCTAAAATTTACGAAGAGGATGTTGATGTGTTGGTTACCAATTTAAGCAGTGCACTTGAACCTGTTATCATGATTGTACTTGGCTGTATTGTAGGTTTCTTAGTTGTTAGCATGTATATTCCAATGTTCAAGCTTGGTGAAGCACTGTAATTAATCTAAATATGTAAGAGTGCTATTGAACAGGGAAATCAAAATAGATCTTTGGATAAGGTTCCTCTTTTAACGTGAAATGCCACCATTCTGTTTCTAGTGGTTTAAATCCTGCCTCTATCATAAGCGTACGAAGTAATAGTCTATTTGCTTTAATTTGAGGAGACAAATTTTGATAGCTAGGATGAGACATTGGACTGAAACAATCAAAACCTGTTCCAAAATCTAAACTATTATCAGGTGAACGTAAATGTTGAGCTGAGGTACAAGGAGCTTGTTTTTTCTTAGGATCGTATATGGGGATTTTTGAATCTAACGGAATTATAGTCAAATCCACTGTACTTCCTCTACTATGACCAGAGTGATAATCGATATATCCCTCTTTGAATAAATTAGATTTATCTACTGTTGGATAATATTCGGTTCTCATTTGTGTTTCATTAAGGTTTTCTGCCCAATCAGCAAAATCATTAACAGCAGTTTGAGGTCGATAGCAATCATACACTTTTAATGAAAGCCCCATTGGAAGGAGTTGATCTTGAACTTTTTTAAGTGCTAAAGTGGCTTTTTTTGTTAAAAGACACACGGGAGTCTCATAACCTTTTATTCTTCTTCCAACAAAATTATTATCAGTATAATATCTTACTGATACTTGAATAGTTGGTATAACACTCTTAATATTGATAAAGTCACTAGGCTTTTCTTTGATGATTGTAGTCTGATTTGCAGAAGTTTGATGATAGAAAAAACCACCTCCCAATGCTACTAACAAAAATATTATTTTCCTTGTTTGGTTCATTTTATATAACCCATTACTAAACATATTCCATAACGTTTATTTACATAATTTTAATGTTTTTCGCTATAGCTATTAAGTTTTTTTTGGTTGCGTTTTTTTTATTTTTGTAAATGATTATATTGTTTAAATTGATCTATCTGAATAATTATGCCTAGACACAATCACATTTCGTACGTATAAGACAGATTGTTGTTTTGTATATCACAACCAAAAATTCCAAAAATAATTCAGTATTAACTTTTTTGCACGCCTGCTGTAATTTTACTTTCTAGTCTATTTTTAATCTTTAAAATGCTAGACATAAATTACCCATTTATTCTGAAGTAAAGTATTTTCCAATTAATTCAGGAGGTTTCACCATGAAACAAAAGCTACGCTATGTTGCCGATACTATTTTCTTTCTTTCCTGCATTGCCTTTATTGCAACGCTAACGATCGTTTTTTATTTCAATAACTTCAGCATTATTGTCAAAGGACATGCCATTTATTGGGTATATCTTGCACCACTTCTCATGGTGTTATATACCTTCTTACGCAACTTGCTATTTACCAATAAACCAAAATCGACAAATTCTGAAAATACCCTTGAACCAAACCATAAAACCAGCTAACGTAAGCATACTTATTGCCTTTTTGACAAATCAATTATGAGAGTCTCACAAACCCTACTTGCAACCGAGAAAGAAATACCTAAAGATGCTGAATTGATTAGCCATCAATACATGTTAAGAGCAGGTTTAATTCGTAGACTTGCTTCGGGGATTTACCAATGGTTACCCACCGGCGTGAAAGTACTACAAAAAGTACAAACCATTATTCGTGAAGAAATGAACAAAGCAGGCGCTAGTGAGATTTTAATGCCGAGTATCTTACCTGCGGAGCTTTTACAAGAAACGCATCGTTGGCAAAAATTTGGTCCTGAGCTTTTGAAAATGCAAGATCGTCATAATCGTGATTTCTGCTATGGTCCTACACACGAAGAACCTATTGTTGATATTGCCCGCAAAGAAATCAAAAGCTATAAGCAACTCCCTCTTAATCTCTACCAAATACAAACTAAGTTTCGTGATGAAATTCGTCCACGCTTTGGGGTTATGCGTGCACGTGAGTTTATTATGAAAGATGCCTATTCTTTTCACAATAGCTATAAATGCCTAGAGGAAACTTATCAAAAAATGCACGCTGCTTACTGCAATATCTTGAAGCGTATTAACCTTGAGTTTCGTGTCGTTAATGCCGATGCAGGTGCCATTGGAGGAAGTAAGACTCATGAGTTTCAGGTACTAGCTAGAGTGGGTGAAGATATTGTCTGCTATAGTGATCAAAGCGATTATGCGGCAAATATTGAAATGGCAGAATATTTAAAGCCAGATTTAACAAAGCGAGCAAAGTCAGCAGAAGAGTTAACAAAAAAAGCGACACCAAATTTAAAAACAATCACTCAACTATGCGAAGCTTTTTCTATTTCAGCAGCACAAGTAGTTAAAACAATCGTGATAAAGGATAGCCGTAACAAATTCTTTGCTTTAGTGCTCTGTGGCGATCATGATCTCAATGAAATTAAAGTAAGCAAACTTCCGCAAATCACGGCACCTTTTAATTTTGCAACTGATGCTGATATCCAGCATGTATATGGTGCAACTACAGGTTCACTTGGTCCTGTTAACTCGCCTATTACTGTTATCGTTGATTATAGCGCGGCTATGTTAAGCGATTTTGTTTGTGGTGCAAATGAAGATGGTTTTCACTTATTTGGCGCAAATTGGCAACGCGACGTCAACGATTATGTGGTAGAAGATATTCGTAACGTTGTGATAGGAGATCTCTCTCCTGATGGGAATGGTAGGTTACAGCAAACAAATGGCATTGAAGTGGGTCATATTTTTCAATTAGGCGAGCATTATTCCAAAGTAATGAATGCAAGCATTTTAGATGAAAATGGCAAAAAGCAAGATTTGATTATGGGATGTTACGGCTTTGGTATTTCACGCGTAATTGCTGCTGCTATCGAACAATCACATGATGAAAATGGAATTATCTGGCCACGAGAGATTGCCCCATACGATATTGTTATCATTCCTATGAATATGCACAAATCAGGACGCGTATTTGAAGAGGCAAACAAATTGTATAATGATCTAAGAGCAGCAGGTTTTGAGGTTTTGTTTGATGATCGCAAAGAACGCGCGGGGATTATGTTTGCTGATGCGGATTTAATTGGTATTCCGCATCAGCTTATTATCGGTGAGCGTGGCCTTGAAAACAACGTAATTGAATACAAATGCCGCAAAACGCAAATAAAAGAAGAAATTTCATGTGCAATTGAAAGTATTCTACAAAAAGTTTGTATTAAGCAAAGTAGTATTTTTCAAAAGGCTCCTTGTTACTGAGTACTGTTAGTTACTTTCTTTCTTTAGTTTTGATATGCCTATAGGTTTGTGGTTATCATCAATTCTCACAAAAACAATATTAGCAGTAACCGCTAATTCATTTATACTTGTTCGACTACTTACAAAAACATAAACATCGAAAGTTACAGAAGTGTTACCAACTTTTGATAATTTTGCATAAATATCAACTTGGTTATGAACGTGGATAGGTTTAATAAAGGTAACCTTTTCTACAGCCTTCGTAACAACACGCCCACTACTGTAATGAATTGCCGCAAGGCTTGCGCCTATGTCTATTTGACTGAGTATCCAACCACCAAAAATAGTGCCACCATGATTACAATCAGATGGCATTGGTACAGTTCTAATAACTAAATTCCCATAATTTTCCAACACTTTGAATGCAGTTGTATGATCATTCATGCTTTATATCCTTCGTTACCTTATTTTGGGTTAACCTTTCTAATTTTTTTCTGGTTCTTAAAATCAAGAGGTGGTTTTGTACAGAAACAACCCTGATACCAAAACATGAGTCAACCATCTCAAAACCAATATGCTGTTCAATACTAGTATGGTAGCTACTTTATGCAAAGCAAACAACAACAAGCATGGCTAAAAAATATTAAGTATTTGACTATAGTTTTATTACATAATGTGCAATACGTTGTCCAAATAATTCAGCCGTACGCTTATCTCCAATTGGAGGGGTTACTTCTGGTGAGTCATTTTCAGATTGTGTCATGAGTCCCAAAGATCCTCCCATGCGATTTAGTGCCTCGATATGACCTGTACTAAACTCATTTTGTCCTGAAGTATTGTCAATACCTAGCGATAACCAAAGCATGCCATGTTGGCAAGCAAAGGTGCAAAGCTGCATCAAAACGTTAAATTTATCACCACTTAAAGCACCAGAATTGGTGAATCCCGCGGCAAGTTTATCTTTCCACGCCTTCTTAAGCCATACTTTAGAAGCATCATCCATAAATTTCTTAAATTGATAAGGCACAGAACCCATATAAGTTGGCGCACCAAAAACAATCGCTTCATAGTCATTTAATGCATCCACATCTTGTAACTCATCCACATTTATTAAGCTTGCATATACTTTTGTACTTTGTTCAATGCCAATTTTAATATGCTCTGCTATCTTTTTGGTATGACCATAACCACTAAAATAAACAATTGCCACATTCTTCATCAAACAAATGAGACTCATTCTTAACAAAATTAAGCTCATTGTAACATGAGTTAATTTAAAACTAAGCATACAAACACAATAAAAAGTGTTTCCAGCGTTTAGCTATAAATGTTTGTACTATGACGTGCATCCCAGCATTTGTACATTATCACATGCAATTGTAACACGCTGTGTCTTGCAGGAAATTATTAACAAAATAATGACTGTTGTTAGATCCAGCATAAGGTCCATACACAAAGATCTATTGTCGAAGATCTCGTATTATCCCTTAATAACGTGTAATCCACCCATATATTTACGCAGTACTTCTGGTACAACCACTGAGCCATCTTTTTGTTGATAGTTCTCAAGCACAGCAACTAATGTGCGTCCAACGGCAAGTCCTGAACCATTTAAAGTATGCAAAAGCTCTGGCTTAGTCATATCTTTTAATTTAAATCTTGCCTGCATTCGTCGAGCCTGAAAATCTCCACACCAACTACATGAAGAAATTTCACGATAGATATTTTGTGACGGAATCCACACTTCTAAGTCATAGGTTTTGCGTGCACAAAAGCTCATATCTCCTGTACATAGCGCAAGCACGCGATAAGGGAGTTCTAATTTTTGTAATACCGTTTCTGCATGTGAAGTTAACTCTTCAAGAGCATGTAAGCCTTGTTCTGGAGCGACAATTTGTACTAACTCAACTTTTTCAAACTGATGTTGGCGAATAAGTCCACGTGTGTCACGCCCATATGAGCCAGCTTCACTTCTAAAGCAGGGCGTATGTCCAACAAACTTAAGTGGTAAGCATTCACCATCGATAATTTCATCGCGCACCATATTGGTAATTGGTACTTCTGCTGTTGGAATCAAGCTAAATGGGAATTGCCCTTGAATATGAAACAAATCTTCTGAGAATTTAGGAAGCTGACCTGTGCCAAATAAAGACTCTTTATTAACAAGATAAGGAACGTAAACCTCCGTATAACCATGTTCACTAATATGCAAATCAATCATAAACTGTGTCAAAGCTCGTTGTAAGTGAGCAATTTCCTTACGCATAACCACAAAACGGCTACCAGTTAACTTTGATGCCATCTGAAAGTCCATACCACCTATTCGCTCACCAAGGTCCACATGGTCTTTAATCTCAAAATCAAATCCTCTTGGTTCCCCCCATTTTCTGATTTCAATGTTTTGTGTTTCATTATTACCGATTGGAGTGTCATCTGCTGGTAAATTTGGCATTTCCGCGATGATTGCTGTGATTTTATGTTGCAGTATTTTTAATGCTTCTTCTGACGTTTTTAGCTCATCACCTAAATTTGCTACTTCTTCTAGTAACTCACTTGCATCTTGTTTTTGTGCTTTAAGCATACCGATTTTTTTTGATGCTACATTGCGCTGTGCTTGTAAGTCTTGAGTTCTTTGCTGAATGGTTTTTCGCTCTTCTTCTAGTGCATTAAATGCTGAGATATCGAGTATATAACCTCTTGTTGCCAACTTTTGAGCCGTTTGTACAATATTGCTTCTTAATAGTTTTGGATCAATCATTTCTCTACCCTTTACTCAATTTGCAAACTTAAAAATTGCTCTGCCAGTCATCTCTTTTGGTTGAGTAATCCCCATTACCGCTAAAATCGTAGGTGCAATATCCGATAATTTCCCTTCTTTAATTGTAACTTCCGCATGGTGTCTACCTTGATAAATAAAAGGAACAGGATTAGTAGTATGCGCAGTATGTATTTTGCCCGTTTCAGGATCAACCATTTGATCAGCATTACCATGATCAGCTGTGATAAACAAGTTACCATTTATTTCTTTAACTGCTTGTGATACCTGCCCTAAGCAAATATCTAAAGCTTCAATAGCTTTTACTGTGGCATCGTAATTGCCAGTGTGTCCAACCATATCTGAATTGGCGTAGTTACAAATAATCACATCATACTTTTGGGATTTGATAGCACTAACTAACTTATCAGTAACTTCATAAGCACTCATTTCAGGCTTAAGGTCATAGGTTGCCACTTTTGGGGATGGTACTAAAATACGATCTTCTCCTTTAAAGGGTCGTTCTTGACCTCCATTAAAGAAAAAGGTCACATGTGCATATTTTTCTGTCTCAGCAATGCGCAATTGGGTAAGTCCCTTTTGCTCTAGCACATCTCCTAGTATATGTGTTAACTTTTCAGACTCAAAGGCAACTGACGCCTTAATATCGTCGGCATATTTTGTTAAGCTTACAAAATGAGTTTTTGGAAAGCGTTTACGCACAAACCCTACAAAATACTCATCTGTAAAAGCATAACTCATTTGCCTTGCACGATCTGCTCTGAAATTCATAAAAATAACTGTATCACCATCTTCAATCGTTACTTTATGCTTATTTTTTTGAATGGCTGTGGGCTGTACAAATTCATCACTTTCATTGCGATAGTATGCCATCTCTAATGCTGCCTGCGCACTATTTGCGTAAAATTCTGCCTGACCATTAATTATTGCATTGTAAGCTTTCTCCACTCTATCCCAACGGTTATCACGATCCATAGCGAAGTAACGTCCACTGATTGTGGCAATATAACCCACACCTAAATCTGATAACAATTTGTCCATCTTTTTAATCGATAACTCAGCTGAGCGTGGTGGCATGTCCCTACCATCTAAAAAAGCATGAACATATACTTTTTTAGCACCTTTTTGTTCAGCAAGTTTCACCATTGCTTGAATATGACTTTCGTGTGAGTGAACGCCACCTGGTGATAACAATCCCATAATATGAACAGCTTTATTTGCCATAACAGCTGAACTTACTGTGTAATTCAATACCTTATTGTGATAAAAAGATTTATCTTCAATTGCTTTATCAATCCGCGTTAACTCTTGATATACCACTCTTCCTGAACCGATATTGATGTGTCCTACTTCAGAATTACCCATTTGCCCTTGAGGTAAGCCAACCATTAATCCGGATGCATTAATTAAGGTGTGTGTTGAATGCTGCCAAATATTATTCCAGTTTGGTTTGTTTGCATTATTAATTGCGTTATGTTTGTTTTCTTCACGATATCCCCAACCATCCAAGATAACAAGCACCGTTGTGTTTTTTGCCATTACTATCTCCACAAAAATCAATGCTAACATTGTATACTCATCACAAACCATTTTACAGACTTTCTGCTATCTGAAATCTCAGGAATTTTGCACACTTTTGGTGCATACACTTATTGACTTCTGCTAAAGCAATTCCTAGGATGTGTTGTCCTAATAATTTAATTTTAAAAGCGCTGATAAATTTTTTAAGGAGATAGTATGAAAAAAATTATTGCTTTAACAACTGCAATGTTTCTAGCTGGTTCGATGACAACTTATGCTGCTGATCAAGTCGCAAACTCTGCAACAAAAAACAAGCCAGTTGCTGAAAAGAAAGCTGAACTCGCTAAAGTCGATATGGATGATGTTAGTTATATCATCGGTTATGAAATGGGTAAAGGCTTTAAATCTCAAGACATTAAGTTGAATATCAAAGATCTTAACTTAGGATTAAAAGCTGGTTTATCTGGAAAAGAGTCGAAAATTAGTGAAGACAAATCTAAAGAAACCATGCAAGCTTTCCAAATGGAAATGATTGAAAAAGCACAAGCTAAAATGAAAGCTGAAAGTGAAGCAAACTTAAAAACATCTGATACGTTTATGGCTGACATTGCTAAAATGGCAACCGTCAAGAAAGCTGCTGATGGTATTTATTATCAAATTATTACTAAAGGTAAAGGTGAAATTCCTTCTAAAACTGATGTAGTGACTGTTAATTATACTGGTACTACTCCTGCTACTGACTACGCTAAAGATACTAAAGATGCTGCTGCTAAGCTTGTCAAAGGCGAGCTTCTAGGTAAAGTGTTTGACAGTTCTGAGAAGGCAGGTAAGTCTGTTACTTTCCCCTTAAATCAAGTTATTCCATGCTGGACAGATGCACTTAGTCAAATTCCAGTTGGTTCTACAGTTATCTTATACTGTGCGCCAGCACAAGCTTATGGTGAAATGGCACCACCACAAATCGGACCGAACCAAGTATTAAGTTTTAAAGTTGAACTAATTAAAACTGAAAAAGCAGATACTGATAAAAAAGTAGAAGACAGTTACGACTCCAAGGAAAACACAAGTAAATAGTTGAATATTCACTTATTTATAGCTCGCATTGCGGGCTTTTTTGTTTTATTTGGGGACAGAAATATGAAAGTAATATCATTTAATGCTAATGGTATCCGTTCTGCTATCAGAAAAGGCTTTTTAAACTGGTTCAATTACCAAGATGCTGATTTCTTATGTATCCAAGAAACTAAAGCTCAATTCCACCAACTAGCAAATGAGTCAATTTATTTTCCTAAAGGTTACCATTATGCTTTTACGGATGCGATCAAAAAAGGTTACAGTGGTGTAGCTATCTATGCCAAACGTAAACCTAATAAGGTCATTCAGCAACTTGGTATTGATTGGGCTGATGATGAAGGGCGTTATATCCAATTTGACTATGACAATTTAAGTATTGCTTCAATTTATATACCTTCTGGGTCTAGTGGTGATGAGCGCCAAGCTTATAAGATGGATTTTTTGAACAAATACCAAGATATACTTATCACACAGATTAATCAAAAAAAGCCTTTTATTATCTGTGGTGACATTAATATCGTTCATAAAGAAATTGACATTAAAAACTGGAAGCAAAACCAACAAACATCAGGTGTACTACCTGAAGAACGTGCTTGGCTTGATCATGTTTTTAACAACATTGGTTGGGTAGATGCATTTAGGGTTATTAACCAAAAACCTGATCAATATACCTGGTGGTCAAATCGCGGTCAAGCACGTGCTAAAAATGTGGGTTGGCGCATCGATTATCAATTTATTTCACCTTGTTTGAAAGAAAAGGTTATAAGTGAATACATCTACACGGATGAATGGTTTTCAGATCACGCACCTCTTGCGATTTGTTATCGTTAAGTTTTAAAGTTGCCCCATTAGCTTGAGATGGTTTTGAGTTGAGACGTATCCAATTTCTTAACTGCATAATAACGCGATCGTTAATATTAAAAATTCTAAGAGACTTTCTTTTTCGTTAGCCCAAATGGTAATCCAACGTTCTTTGTAACGCTTCTTCCATTGATACTTTTGGTGACCAATCAAGGTATTTTCTTGCATTTTTAATTGAAGGTACACGGCGCTCGACATCCTGATAACCATTCCCATAATAATTACCTGCGGTTGTGGCAGTGATTTTTACTGATGCTGCAAGTGCCTTATATTCAGGATAACGCTTCATTGCTTCTATAGTCATTTCTGCCAATACTTTAATCGAATACTCATTATCTGGATTGCCAATGTTAAAAATACGTCTATGTGCTTCATTATTACGTTTTTTTACAATCTTAATCAAAGCATCGATCCCATCATCGATATAGGTAAAACAACGACGTTGATTCCCTCCATCGACAAGTTGTAAATCTTTACCATCAATAATATTCGAAACGAATTGTGCCAATACACGAGCACTACCTTTTTGGGATGACTTGATTTCATCCTGCTTGGGTCCAATCCAATTAAATGGTCTAAATAGGGTATAATTTAAGTTTTCTTGCATACCATAGGCATAAATTACACGATCTAAAAGCTGCTTAACACAAGAATAAATCCAACGTTGTTTATTGATTGGACCAGTTACTAACGAGCTTGTCTCTTCATCAAAAGGAATATCTTTACTCATACCATAAACCTCAGAGGTAGATGGAAAAACAAGATGCTTTTTATGCTTAACACAAAGCTTAACGATATCGATATTTGATTCATAATCTAGTTTATAAACAAATAATGGATCAGACACATACAATGCAGGATTTGCAACAGCAACTAATGGAAAAATTACATCACACTTTTTGATATGCTCTTCCACCCATGGCATATTCTCTAACACATTGTCTTTAACAAAATGTAGACGTGAATGACCAAGAAATGCCTTAACTTTATGATCGGATAAATCCATACCATAAATTTCCCAATCCGTTTCTTTCAAGATTTTTTCTACCATACTACTGCCAATAAAACCATTGACACCTAAAACTAATAACTTTGTCGACATTTATTCTACCTTGCTTTATTTAACAGTATTTTTGCTTGTTTATTCGTGCTCATTTTTTAAAGAAATTGATTTTTCTTCAGCTGGATCAGATTTTGGCATTAAGTATTCCTTAATAATGAAGCGAGGGCGTTTACGTACTTCCTCATAAATTCGCCCGATATATTCGCCAATGATACCAAGTCCCATCAAGAGTATACCAATTAAAAAGTACATGATCGCAAAAAGCGTAAACACTCCATCCGCATCAGGTCCTACAATCAAACGCTTTATAATCAAGTAAACAAAAAGCAAGATACTTAAAAGTGAAACAAGGAGTCCTGATATTGTGAAAAATTCAAGTGGTGCTTTTGAAAAGTTAGCAAAAAAGTCGAAATTATAGCGAATAAGTTTATATAGATTGTAGTTTGATTTGCCTTCTGTGCGAGCAGCATGACGTACCCCTACATCAGTTGGGTTAGATGAAAAACTATGTGCCAATGCTGGCAAGAAAGTAGAATTTTCGCCTGTGGCAACCACACGATCAATTACTTCACGCGTATAGGCTCTTAACATACAACCTTCATCCACCATATCGATACCGGTTAGTTTTAAGCGTAATAAGTTATGCAATTTAGATACAAATAGACGCCATTTTTTATCTTGGCGATCCATACGATAACCGCCAACTACATCATGTCCTTGATCAATCTTTTCAAGCAATAAAGGAATGTCTTCAGGATAGTTTTGTAAATCAGCATCCATCGTAACAATTACTTCTCCATCGACATGTTCAAAGCCCGCCATAATTGCCATATGCTGACCAAAGTTACGATTAAAGTTAATCACTTTTACCTGAGATGGTCGTTCACTATGTATTTTACGGAGTAGCTCTATTGATTTATCTTTACTGCCATCATTGGTAAAAATCACCTCATAGCTTTTACCAATGCTATCCAATGCTGAAAATAAGCGCGAAAACAACGTTGGTAGCACTTCCTCCTCGTTATATATTGGAATAACTACACTTAAATAGGGTTTTATCATCGCGCTTCTCCTTCGACTTTAATTAAATATTGTATATAAAGCTTCTAAAACATCATCTTGTTCACGCTCTGTCATGTCAGGAAACAAAGGTAAACTAACTACATTTTCACCAATGGCTTCTGCATTTGGAAAATCACCTTTCTTGAACCCATATTTATTAGCGTAATAGGGATATAAATGTACAGCTTCATAATGAACACTACAGCCAATATTCATCTGTTTTAATTTGCTCATGAACTCATCACGTGAGATTTTGGCAACATCTGAATTTAAAGTTGGTGCAAATAAGTGCCACGCATGTTTATGCACATATTGAGGTTGCTTAGGCAAAATAAGTGGATCAAAACCAGCAAGCTTTCGGTAATAACGCTTGACTAGCTTAGTACGTTTTTCAATAAATACATCTAAAAATGGTAATTGATGAAGACCAAGGGCGGCTTGTAAATCCATCATATTGTATTTATAGCCAGGATAGACAATTTGATAATGGGCACTACCTTCTTTGCCAAAACGATTCCAGGCTTCACGATCCATTCCATGAAAGCGCGTTAACGAAATATGTTTAGCAACATCATTATCTCTTGTTACCACACAGCCACCTTCACCAGTGGTCATATTTTTATTTGGATGAAAACTAAAGACCTGTATATCACCGAAACTACCAATTTTTCGCCCTTTATATTCAGCTCCAATTGAATGTGCTGCATCCTCTATAACGGTTAAATTATACTTTTGAGCTAATGAATAAATTGGATCTAAATCAACAGGGAGTCCTGCAAAATGCACTGGCATGATTACGCGAGTTTTATCCGTAATTGCCGCCTCAATGTTATTGATGTCAATATTGTAAGTTCCTCTATCAACATCAACAAGTTTGACTGTTGCACCAACGATTTCGATCACATTTAAAGTCGCTGCAAAGGTCATCGGTGTGGTAATAACTTCATCACCCGGTTTGAGCTCTAATGCCATTAAAGCTAACTGTAACCCCGCTGTGGCAGAGCTTAGACATAGCGCATACTGTACCTTATGATATTCCCGCAGCATGGCTTCAAATTTTTTAAGCTTAGGACCTGTGGTCAACCAGCCTGAGCGTAAGCTATCAACCACCTCTGAAATTGCTTCTTCTGACAAGCTTGGCTTGGCAAACGGTAAAAAGGTTTCTCTCATTTTTTATCTCGTTTTTTTTTTACAAACACTTGGCCACTTTCTATCTATGGTTTTGCAACCAAATAAACACCCAAAATAATTACAAAAATACCCGCTATGCGTGTTGCAGTTAATGGCTCCCCTAATAAAAAGTATCCTGCTATGGCCGTGATAATATAACCAATTGAAACCATTGGATAAGCTAGTCCAACCGGCACGCGAGATAAAACCATAAGCCACACGATTACACTTATGACATAACACGCTAATCCTAAAATGACAAAATAGTTTGTTGCTACTTTCCAACCAATTGGCCAAACGTTAGCAAGTGTAAAACTAAATGTACCAATACGCTCCATGCCAAATTTCAAAAATAGCTGTGCGCACGCATTTAAAAACACGCCAAACAACAGCAAGCACCAAATAATGATTGTCATGTCCTACCTAATCATGAACTTTTAGAGTATCTAAGTCTAGCATTGTAATGTCTTTCACTTTTAAAGACAAATGGCGTCACAAAGTTTCTTTGGTTTTGGCTTGTTCTTTTACAATTATAACACTCCTTGTATTACTAACTCGGGCAACCTCCACTGCCTTTGCATTTGTGGTCAAGTGTTTGTTTGATTTCTATTAACAATTCGGAGGATAAGTGAGGTTTTTTTGTTTTAGTGGCTGATTTTCTTAAGACAAAATTACCTTTAAGGTTTTAAGTACTTGAATAAATCATATTCTTACACGTTTCTATTTTCTTAACTTCAGTTCAGCATAAATGTTTACAATACGATCAACTAATTGGTCTTTTTAACCCGCATAATTATTTCCGAGGTTGTTTGTTTATCACATCTCTAGAGATACCGTCTAGAGTAAACATTTATGCCGAACTGACGTTAAACAGGCCTATGCTTTATGCAACACGTAATACAGATGCTACTTTAATGCTCCTGTGATTTTGGTAGCTGGGATTGACCATATTATCTTTACAGGAATATTCAAAACACATATGAAGGTATTATTACTGATGAGATGAGTCCTCGCATTCGAAATGCTAGGGTGTATAAGTTAGACCTTATAGAATCTGATTATTTATCAGTATGACCAGCAGGTAAGTTTCTGGTTGATAATGATTGATGTCGCTATGGTTGTAGTGGTTTTGCTTATTATACTCATCTATTTGAAAGTTGTGAACTTTTAGTGCAGGTTATCTCAATTTCCCGTTAGTGCCAACAGAAGTAATAAAAGGCTATCAAACGTTAATTTTTCCTTTAGAAAATTTAGAGAATCACATATACCTCAAAAATACAGGAAAAGTAAGCATAGCGTCCGCATATGACGACCTGTAAAATAAGGCTTGATATAGTAGCGATGTAACTCTGCTTATGCTATACCTTCACGGATAAGGTCGTGCATATGTATCACTCCAGCAATATGTTGATCATCATCAACGGCAGCGAGCGTTGTAATTTTTAACTGGTTCATCAGTTCAAGTGCTTCAGTTGCCATTGCGTGTTGATGGATCGTTTTGGGATTTTTGCTCATGACCTCGGAGATGGGAATATCTTTTTGATATAAAGAATGTTGAAAAACACGCCGTAAATCGCCATCGGTAAAGATGCCTTGCAGCTTTTTGCCATCTTGAGAAATTAAACACATACCCAAACCTTTGCTGCTTATTTCTAAGATAGCATCTTCAAGTCCACTTGAAGGGTCAACAATTGGAAGGTTTTTTCCTACTTTCATCAGATCTGAAACTTTGAGGAATAAACGTTTTCCTAATGAACCGCTAGGGTGAGAAATAGCAAAGTCTTCAGCAGTAAAGTTTTTGGCATTTAATAAAGCAATTGCAAGCGCGTCTCCAAGTACGAGTGCTGCGGTTGTGCTTGAGGTTGGTGCAAGGTTGTGTGGACATGCTTCCTTGGTAACCCCTAGGTTTAATGAAATATCAGCAGCTTGTGCAAGTGGTGAATGAGTTTTGCTTGAAATTGAAATAAGAGGAATATGTAAACGCTTAATCATAGGAATTAGTGCAGTTAATTCAGGAGTGGAGCCTGAGTTAGAGATACCAATGACGATGTCTTCTTTGGTAATCATGCCGAAATCGCCGTGACCTGCTTCAGCTGGGTGAACAAAAAAGGAAGGGGTCCCTGTACTGGCTAGGGTGGCTGCAATTTTAGAGGCAATGTGACCAGATTTGCCCATACCAATGATGATTACACGCCCCTTGCATTTAAGTATTGTTTCACAGGCCTTAATAAAGTTATCATCAATATATTGTTTTAGGTGACATAGACTTTCTATTTCCAAAGAAATCGTTTGCAGTGCGTCAATAACAAAAGGGTGGTTTAGAGTCATAACGTTATAAGTTAGTATGGAAAATCAAATGCCTGTATTGTATGGAAGTTTTTAAACAAAGTAAAAATGAAAACAGCTGTATGACGATTTTTCAAACACGATTAAACAAAATTAAAAAAAAGTTAAAAAAAGCGCTTGCGGGGAATTGATGTGTGTGTATAATGGCGACTCGTTGTCACTGAGAGTGTTTGGTGAGAGGGCTCTGGATAAGGGTTTTAAAGGATGTTTGAAAGAGATATGAAGTGTAGATACTTGAATACTTTGAGCGATAGATTTTGTGGATTGTAGTTAGTGTAATGGAGATGGAGTTAGGATGTAGATTTTAATTTCATTGAG
>NZ_QLIR01000012.1 GCF_003428155.1 Fastidiosibacter lacustris | reverse complement strand
AGTTTGCAACAGAACGAGATTTGCTAAGTGTCAAGAAGCAATATAGTTTTCAGACTATCTGTCCTAAATTTTACGTTAAACTTGTTTATTATAATTTGACCAACATAATATCAAGAAAGATAAAATAAAAAAGCATTTAAGTTTGCAGTCCATTAGTGTGCCAAGAAGGTGTGTAAACACCATGCTTGTTAGAAGATGGGAGTAGGTCTCCCGAAGTCGGTATATAGCTACAGGCTTCAAACCACCTCAAGCTGCTGTAATAAAGAGTTATGGTAGTGAGCGTTGAGGAAAAGGCATAAATATATGTCAGGTATGAGATAAGAAGATGAATGAAAGTGAACCATTGATGACGTATCGTTAGCAATTTTCATGATGTCAAAACCAATGGGTAGTGGAGCATTGGGATAAGCTCAGAAGTTAGCTATTTACTGACTGAGCGGCATCGGGTATTGAGGTGGCATGAGCTTATCTTAGGCTTTTAGCAGGAACTTGGGAACCTGTCGTTCTGATGACAAGGGAAAAATCTGAAGTGGTAGCCCCATAAGGATGAAAGTACCAAAGCAGAGCACAGGGGCGGAGTAACTCGTAGTAGTGTTGAAATTCCTGTAATGGGAATGGAGCGAAGGGGTTACATTGTACCGTTGTGAAAATGAGTCAACCATAACATGGGAGGAATGAATTTGACATCAACAAAACCTTTTGATATTCCTAAGCACACTGTTTGGGAAGCGTATAAAAGAGTCAAAGCAAACAAAGGCGCAGCAGGGGTGGATGATCAATCTCTGAGCGAGTTTGATAGAAATCTATCGGGAAATTTATTCAAAATATGGAATAGAATGTCTTCTGGAAGCTACTTTCCACCTGCGGTTAAACGGGTAGAGATTCCCAAGGGGGATGGTAAAACCAGACCGCTAGGAATTCCTACGGTATCAGATAGGATAGCTCAGATGGTTGTTAAAATCATGATCGAACCTGAGTTAGAGGTTCACTTTGATAATGACTCTTACGGTTATAGACCTGGGAAATCAGCGCTTGATGCGGTTGGCTTGGCAAGGCAACGATGTTGGCAATATGATTGGGTTGTTGATATAGACATCCAAGGATTTTTCGACAACATTGATCATGACTTGTTAATGAAAGCAGTATGCAAGCATATCAAGTGTAAGTGGGTTATCCTCTATATACAACGTTGGCTTAAAGCGCCAGTTGAAATTGATGGCAAATGTGTACAGAACTTATCAGGAACACCGCAAGGTGGTGTGATCAGTCCAATACTTGCCAATCTATTTCTTCATTATGCTTTAGACAGATGGGTGAAAAAGAACTTTCCAATGGTCACATTTGAGCGGTATGCAGATGATGCCATCTACCATTGTAGATTCCAATCAGAAGCTGAACGGCTCAAAAAGGCTCTTGAAGCCAGACTTGAAGCATGTACACTAAAACTACACCCAGAAAAATCAAAAATTGTATACTGTAAAGATGGTAAGCGTAGTGGAAGTTATGTGAACCAGCAGTTTGATTTTCTGGGATACACTTTCCGACCTCGATTGGTCAAAGCAAAGAGAGGGAATTTCTTTGTTGGTTTTAATCCAGCAATGAGCAAGAAAGCTCAAGGGAAAATCAGTGATCAGATAAAAGGTTGGAAAATGCAGCTTTGGTCAAATCAATCTCTGGAAAGTATTGCTGAACTTATCAATTCTAAAACGAGAGGATGGATAAACTACTATGGAAAGTATCAAAAATCCTCAACGTATAAAATAGCTAATCAACTTGATTATGCTTTAGTGAGATGGGCAAAAAGGAAATTTAAAAAGCTCAAAACAAGTAAAGCTAAGGCAAGAGAGTGGTTGGCAGGAGTAAGAGCGAGGCAGCCCAATCTTTATACACATTGGCAATTGAGCCAACAAAAGGTTGTACAATAAGAGCCGTATGACAGGAGACTGTCACGTACGGTTCCGTGAGAAGTTAGAGGGGAAGTTCCTCTGGCTTACTCGACCACCTTAACAACTACATCAATAAACGCCAATTACGGTATCAACATTCTTAGTGGTTATATTTAAGCAAGATATTTTGTTTAATAAATAGACGAATGGACCAAAGTCGTGCCAGAGCAACAGAACCCCAAGTAGTCTAAGACACAGCCTGTCAGTATAATGGTAGGTATAGCGTTGATAAAAAGTTAAGGTTAATAAAAAAGTTGGGTTGATATTGATCTTATAAATCATCTGTTGTTTTTTCATTTTTCTCATCTTCTAGCGATGCAGCTAAAAATGAAAACCAAGATTTATCATGAGGCATACCAATTCCATGATTAAAGCTTGAATTGTCGATTACATTTGTATTACCGTCTATTTTTTTCACAGCATTATACGTGACAGTACAACAGTTTCGTTCTGTCAAACTGTAACCTTTATCTGTTTCAAAAGAGAAAAAGTCAAAAATTTCAGCTCTTAAATTAAAATATTCTCTTTTGTCTTTTGCTTTTTTTACTAACGTACATACAGTAGAACTATCCAAAAGGTCATTTCTATCTACCGCCGTATTTTGGTTTCCATACAAGGGAGAAGAGCCTTTTTCATCTTGAAAAAAACCCTTTGTATCAAAACTTTTTAAGCGAATACGACCTTCTTGTTCATCATTGTATTGAGCTAATAGAACGGAACAATGTCTATAAGTATTACCCATCAGAACTGTGTCATTTACGTTAACATAATTATTATGAAGTCCACTCATGCTTACACTACTAATAGAATTCAAACTCTCTGTTACTTTTTGGTAAAACCCTTTTTTATACCAATCATGAACAAAGTTAGTCGATAAATAAGCAACCCCTGCACCTGAAGCAATGCTAGCAGGAAGAATAATTTTAAAAGATAATGAACTGAGTAAGCTAGAAGCTATAGCAGATGAGGAAGATGTTGATAAGAATATAGATGAAGCTATTTTCCCTTTTTCAATTTGCTCATACAATTCTTGTGATAAGTCTCTTGTACAGAAGAATACACCATATTTATCTTCTGATTTAGTGTTTAATGCAATTGCATTTGCTGAATGAACAATGGTAGTAGTAATAGTCATCAAAAATAGACTCTTATGCTTTAATTTATTTTTCATCATACTCAATAGAAACTCCCTCGATAACCTTTGTTTTTTTAATGATTCTAACAGTTATTAGTTTATCATCTTGATATTTTTGACTAGCAGAAATTAAGGATTTACCATCATAACGGAATAATAAATCGTTCCTATTGCTAATGATTTGATTATATAATTCGGCTATGGTTTTATAGGGGATGTTATTTTTGTCAATTATTTCTTTAGCATAATCTCTAATCATAATGTTATCAGTTAAATTAACAACTTGAACTGAAGCTACGTCAATATTTGATGAAGCAAAGGCATTAAAGCTTATGCCACATATGCAAATTATAATCAGATATAATCTTTTTCTAAGTTTATTCATAAATTAACCTTTATCGCAAATAATTTATGCTTGCTATTTCATTCTATTAATTAATTTTCTTTTTAACAAAAGGAATGTTGTTATAAATTGTATTTGTTGAGCTGATTGCTTGTACCTTTATTAAATTTGATGCCTAAAATACCTTATCAACTTAAAGAATTCAATTATTCATGACGGTGCAAAGTTTTAGCTTAGGCAAGTTTTATTCCTTTAATATGACGGTGCATATTCAACAACTGCTTTTTCAATCACTTTATCAACGCGATTTTTGAAATTAGGCACACGTCTGTTTTTATCCAGTAAAGCTTCAATACCACGATCTTTTACCGCTTCTTGATAACGATAAAAGGTCTCTCGTGAGAAACCCATTACCTTACATGCTTTGGAAATATTGCCTAGTTCCTCTGCTAAATTTAACAAGCCGACTTTATTTTTGATTAATTTACTATTAGTATCCAACATGAGGTTGCTCCTGTTTTTGATTTGTTTTCTTTCACGTTTATCAAAACAGGCAACCTCATCTAAGTCAAGATGAGTGTCAGATTATATCTAGACTAATACAAATTAAAACAACTCGCCCTGAGTTTCAGGCGATTTTTGTTTATACCCATTCACATAGCGATAATAGGTGTTGCGTGCAATGCCTTGATCTTTAAGAATTTGAGCGACTGATGTCTTATCATTTTTTTTAAGCTTTGTAATAATGTCATAAGCATAAGCACATTTTCTTTTGTTTTCTAAGGTCATTCCTGGTTGTCGCCCACACTTAACACCACGGTTTTTAGCAGCTTCAATCCCATCCTTGACACGCATGCTTAAAATGTCGCGCTCAAGTTGTCCTAGTGCCGTTGTTACCGTAAAGAAGAATTCACCCATTGGCGTGGCAGTGTCAATCTGATCTTTGATAGATACAAACTTAATTTGTTTAGATTTAAAGTGATCTGATAGCGTAATCATATGCTTGGTTGATCTGCTGATGCGATCGAGTTTATACACGATAAGCGTGTCATCTTTTCGCAAGGTATCAAGTAGTTTCTTGAAAGCAGGGCGCTCTAGCGAAGTGCCACTTTTCTTTTCTGTGATAATTTCGTCACAGTGATACTTGTTGAGTGATTCAATTTGCATATCAAGGTTTTGATCTTGAGTTGACACTCGTGCATATCCATAAATCATAATTAAAACGCATTTGCTCCATAAAATATATAGAAATCAATTATGACACAAAAATAAAAATGGAACAACTTTGTGGGAGTGTTTTAAAGTATTTAAAATTGTCGTGTGTATTTAGATCAAGTGGCTATAACAAAAGAATTTTATGCAGACATTTAACGAGTCACACAAAGGTGCACGTTGGCTGTGGATGTATGCTCCCACCAAACTATAGTTTTATGGGAGTTATATCAGATCAGAGATTGACATATATTGCATATCGATATATAATTTAAAAAACACCAAGTGATATCGAGCTTTGATTAAGAATTTTAATAGTAAGATGGCTGAAGATGTGTTTAATGGAGTATCTACTAGATATTCTAGAAAGCTTCCAACAAATCTACATTCACTTGCAGTTAGAAAATTGGATCAGCTAAATGCTGTCACTAAGATTGAAGACTTGAATGTGCCGCCAAATAATAAATTGGAAAAACTAAAGGGCAAGCTGTCAGATTGTTGGTCAATACGGATTAATAATCAGTATCGTATTATATTCAAGTTGGTTAAGAATAGTGCGGTAGACGTTGATATTGTTGATTACCATTGAGGAGTGATAAAATGAGACTTCCAACCACAAGACAACCAACCCATGCCGGTGAAATTCTTTTGAAAGACTTTTTGGAACCAATGGGGATAACGCAGTCAAAATTTGCAAAACATTTAGGGTGGACATATGCAAGGATTAACGAAATTGTAAATGGCAAGCGAGGAATTACTGCTGATACTGCTTTAGCATTTGCTGAAGCGTTTAATATGGAGGCTGAATTTTGGTTAAACTTACAATTAGCCTACGATTTATGGAACGCAAAACAGAAACATACACCTGTTAACCCTATCGCAGCTTGAAGGTGTAGATGCTGTCAAGCTTGCCCTTTGATATTGATTTCAAAGTGCCAACTAAAGCAAATACCAACTTAAATCTGACAGATATATTGATGTTGCCTGACATCAAGGGGTTACAGTCTAAGTTGACATCAACATTTGTAAAAGTATCCAAATCAGGATACAATTATATTTATATCAGTTACTATGCTTTAGTTAGATGAATATAAACAAAGTTATAATTGACAGGAAAGTGGCAAAATCGCTAAGAAAAATACCAAGGCATATAATTGATAAGCTAAATACGTGGGTTTTGATGGTTGAGCAATATGGTGTTATAGAGGTTAGACAAATAAGCTCATACCATGATGAACCGTTAAAAGGTGACAGAACTGGACAGCGGTCAATTCGTTTAAACAAAGCGTACCGTGCTTTTTATGTTGAACATGAAAACGGCAGAATTGAAGTTAGCTATCTTGAGATAATAGAGGTAAACAAACATGAATATTAGTGAAAATAAATTAAGTGCATCTCAGGCTATATCTGAAATAACAGGACATCTATATTTTGGTGATATGGTAAAGTCGTTACGCATGTGTGAAAATGTTTCTCAGGCTGAAATGGCTCGCTCTATTGGTATAAGTCGACAATACCTATGCAATATTGAAAGTGGTGAGCGTAAGGTGGATGTTGAGCTTGCTTTAAAGTTTGCTGAGTATCTAAAACATCCTAAAGAGTTCTTTATTTCTCGTCTTTTGGAAGATCAACTATATACTGCTGGCTTAGATTATACGATAACCTTAAAGGCGAGCTAGAACTACTTGCACCACTCAATCCAACTCAACATTTTCAGATTGGTGGCTTCTGATGTGATGCCATCCTCTTTTGCAAATTCGTCCAAAACATCAATTACAAACCCACCAAAATCATCATCTTTCCTGATCTCTTTGTTAAGGTGGTCAAACCTTACCTCAAAGTAACAGCCATAATTGCCGTATTCGATATAGCCATAACCAATCCACCCTATGTGGCGTTTAGGTGTATATTTCTTATTACGCTTTTTCTTTTGCTTTGCTGCCATGCTTAACGGCTATTCATTATGATTGTTGCATTTCTACTATTAAGAAGTGGGTAAGTCAAACTAAAATCACGAATCAATTTAAGATGGTTGCATAATGACCTTGATTGTGGCATTGTCAAAGTGATTTGAACTATTGTCATGATCTTATTTGATAATTATAGGATTATAAAACTATAGAATTATAAGGTTTATATTGTTATTGTCACAATTGTCAAACTGTCACAGAGGTTTTGAATAGCGTTGGGTGAAAGATGATCTTTGTGCGCTTAGCATCTGGCGTTGAAATAAGGTAATTCGACTTCTCAAGTAGCTTAATTGCTTGATCTCGTCTGCTTTTGTCACGGACGGGTGTGACACGTAAAATCTCGCGTGAAGTGGTTTCAACAATATTCTTTGAGATGATGGCGTCAATTATTAACTTGGCATCGTGCTCAACCTGTGTCAGTTTGGTTTCTCCAAAGATGCGTTTAGCTTCATTTAAATGCCATTCGATAATCTGATAAGCAGACTCGATGTGTTCAGCAGATATTTCAGTGCCTTGTTTACCTGTAAATAAATGGAATAGGGCAGCTAGCCTTGCAATATTCTCACTGGCTTTAGATGCCAAGTCATGGATTGATTGCCAGTGGTATTCGTTGGCGATAGCGGTTTCAATATAATTAAAGTATTTCACCCATGCTTCTTTAGCTGTTTTGCTAAAGATAAGCGTTGGAATGTATCCAAAACCGTATTTATCAACTGGCTGAGTGTTGCTCAGACAGGTTTTAATGCGCCTGTGAAATTTATCAAGATGTTCAGTGACGTTCTTGAATGGCTCTTTGTAATATCGATTGCCCATTGTTGAAGTAGGGTAAGCTAATAAGGTTCGTGCAAGAAAACCACTGTTTCTATTAATGCCATCACCTTTTTTGAGCATTTGTTCTAACAATAGTGGTTGCATCATTAGGTTCAGTGTAAACCGCCGATCTTTGATGAATAGATCACCGGTTGTTTTACGATGTACGGCTATGGGTTGCGCATCCCATAGCCGGTTTAGTAAGGCAACAAACTTTGTGTTGTCTTTTTGCATACTTGGGCTTGATAAGGAAATGCCTGCCTCGTCTGACCAAATACTTGTGCTTGGATATTCCTTTGCTAAGTTTTCGCTTAAAGCTTCTGCGGTGATGTCCTCATATTTAAGTTTAGGCAATAAAGGTATTTCTGGTTCTTCAAGCATTACTTGATCATAGTAACCATCATATTGATCTGTTTCATAACCTTGAGTAGCTAAACGTCTAATCATCATTAGCAATCCTTTGCGCTTGATTGACCAAGTAGTGTATTCATTTTTGATGCGCGTATATTCTGGCATCATGGTTTTCGTTGTCTTATTTTGCCAATCCTCAACACCTTTGCTAAAGACTTTATCAGCCGCCGTTTTACGCTCACCACTGGATGCAACCGTAATAAAGTACATGGAGACAGGGCTGGTCAGCACATCATCACGTGCAACATTGGCTAGCCCTTGGCAGCTTAGTGAGACATTAGACAGGGCGCTATTAGCTAATAATGGAATGGGTTGCTGCCCGTACTCGGCATAAGACTGGATAGCATCTTTGATAATATCAGGTAAAGCATCAAGCGGATAATCAGCTTGCTTTGCTGATATATGCGATAATGGGATGGGTGTTTTCCAATTATTTTTTCTAGTCATTGAAAATTAGCGGTATTATTTTGGCTTAAAACATCATAGCACAAAGCTGTATCGCCTGCATTTTAAAAGTCTTGCGGTGAATGATGGATAAACCAATACCCATGTTTCAATCGGGTAGTGATAATTTTTTTATACGCTTTACAGTATTGTAAAAACGAATCTAACTTGATCGTTTTTGACTGATGGCGATGGCTGTTTTTTCCGCCAAAATAGCAAATTAAAACTATGTCGCCTAATAAATCCTGATTAACGATTATCTCATAAAACTTGGTTTCTGTTTCCAAGCGCTGCATGATTTTCACCAAGCTTTATACAGTACATTTGAGCAGCTAAGGGATTTGATTTTGATGTCATCAAGTAATTGCTCAATGGCTGCTTTTTTAACGGGTGAGTTTAGCGCTTTAAGACTGCTTTCATTGTATAGCGAGACATTGCATCGTCTGCACCATTTTCTAACCGTATTCTGCTTGTAACCAAAAAGCTCACCAACTTCTGTGTAGGTCAAGCCTTGATTGGCGCATTGTGTTAAAAAATCCGCAATTGTCTGCCCTGTTGTGTTTTCAACTGCGGCGCAAAAGTTATCAGTAAATTGATTTCCCACAATGTTGATTAGTCCTTGTTGCAAGATGATTTTGGGCAGCATTTCTTGAGCATGGGAATGCAAATTAAAGCCGCAATACCTACGATAATGTAGATGATGTTTTCAACAAAGCCCAGTTTGCCAAAAATGGCATGGACGAGATTGAAATTGAACAAACCAACGAGCAGCCAGTTTAAGCCACCGATGATAATTAATATAAGTGCGATAGGGCTTAGGTATTTCATATAATGTTACTCCTTTGGTTATATATGTTTTACCAATGACTAAAGTAGTGTAATACCTCAAAATAAGCAAGTTTATCAGTGCGCAGTGAAAATTTATTGATGTCACAAGGAGTGAGCGTTTGATAAGCTTGTAATTATCTGTAGAATTTGAGCAAAGCATATCAGCCGTAGAAAAACAGTGATGCTAAGCAATAAATTCACAGAACAAACCAGAGAATTTTTATTATTGGTCGCTTGTATGCATATCTATATCGGAAGCTGGAACATAAAAGGTTAATGGTATTTATGGATAGTTTTATTTTAGTTGTAAATGATGATTTTGATAGTGATATTGAAGCGAGTTTTATCGAATTAAAATACATGGAAAATAGAATTCAAAATGACACTGTTTTGAACAGCTCAAAAATTTGTCTTTGTGTTCCGGAGCTTCAACTTGATACTAAGTCTTAAAGGCTATATTGGAATTGTGCAGAGCCACTATAGCGATAGGAAGGGTGAGATAGTTGTCAAAATAAGCATATTTCATAAAATTGACAATCTCCTTGAGGATGATTTTTCCAAGGCTGGAGAGTCTGATATATTAAACAACCTTAGCTTTGAATTTAGTAAAGATAAAAAATACTGCTTATCCTTAAATACCCATCATATTTTAGAAATAAAAGGGACTGCTTTACTAAACGTATTAATAAAACATTCTAAACTAGAGCTAAAACCAGAAGATGCAGACAAGATAGAGTTGCAAGCAACACCTAAATATATTGAAGTACGTAAAGATATAATCCCGTTAATTGAATCTAAAAGAGAAAGTGAACGCCATGATTTTAAGCGTGAATGGTATTCTAAGGATTCAAAAAAACAGGGTGACTTGTTTAAGGATATTATATCATTAGCCAACACGCTCAATGAAAGTGAACGCCGCTACATAATCATTGGGATTGATAACAATGGGGAATTTTGCAAGTCTGAAGATATAAAAGTTAATCGAATAGATACGGCTAACCTAACTAATATATTAAGTAATGCGCAGGTGAAATTTGCATTTAATCAGATACCAGAAGCCGAGGTAATTAAGGAAGAGAGAAGGCAGAACAGGATAAAAAGAATAATAAAGATGTAAAAGGGATGCCACAATGACTCTAGACAACGCCAATATAACCAACGATATGCTATTAGAAAACAAAGCAAGGCGTATCATTGAAAGTAACCAAGATATATCAACAGGTGCATTGATTGATAAGCTCAAAAAGAAAGCGATACCACAAAGCATGATTGACAAGTTAGTTGTCGTTGACGAAGTACAGCAGTTTAACAATGTTCTACGCAGAATCAGTGCTAAGTATCCTTTGATTAAAGGCAAAACCGATTATGGCAAGAAGCAAAAGCTTTTAAAATATTTGCTGAATAAAGGGTTTGAATATCAGCTAGTACAGAAAGGCATTGATGCGTATTTTAGTGATGGGCAATAGATTTAAATTTCTGATTTTCCGTTTTTTAACCACGATCGTGGTCGTAAAACAGGAAATTTTAGGCTTTAGCGCTGGCGAGTTTGTCTGCAAGATTGTCCAGTAGTTTTGCAAAGTAGAAAAAGTTGGTATATTTCTGACAGTAGGCATTTAGTTGCTCTGGTTTAGTATTTTTCATAGTTTCTCTAAAAATTAGCATCTCATCAATCATTTCGGTTAAAAGTATCATGTCATCGGTGTTTTTAGCACGGAGGGCTTTAACTTTGGCGTCAATAGCCATGATTTTCTTTTCGTCATTACGCATGGTAATTGTGTTACTCAATATTGTTTTGCACGAATATTAGCTTTTAATGCGGTTATGGTCAATTGGGCAGTTTATGTGTTTTATAAAGGTTATACACCTGAGCAAGAGAATACCAAATAAAATTAATAAAAACGCCTCGTTTCAACCGCTCAAGCGCATAGATTAATCATAGTCAATGTTTGTTAATTTGCACAATATGGAATAAATGGGTTATCAAAAACTTTCTCGACCACAAAGCGAAAAAATAAAAATAATAAAAACAACCAAAAGCAAGCTACAAAAGGAGCACAACCATGAATGATAAAAACTATTACGTAAACACAATCATACAGCAATTATTTACAGGCGGAAGAACCTTGGTTTGGAGTTGGGGTGCGCATGACTTTAAGCGCCTAGATGAAACGACACTGATGTTTAAAGTCAATGCAAGGCATTTAGATGGTTATGTATATATCCGTTACTGTTTTGGCAGTGACACCTATGAAGTGTTGTTTAGTGAATACCCGCCGAAGTTTACGACATCTAATGAATGCCGGTATGAGATACTGGAGCATGCAACGATTAAGAAGCTAGAAAATGTTTACTGTGATGATATGACGTATCGCATTGATAACGAAATCGAACGCATCCCTGAGTATCGCTATTAAGTGAGTTATTAGACTGCATTATGCAGTCGCTTCTTCCTTAACCGCTGCTGTTTTCTTCACTTTATTTCTACGCTTAAAATCTTTATCAGATTCGAGTGCAATTTTAATGGATTCCTCAATTAAAAAATCAATATCGTTTTCGCCATCAAGCGATTGATTCCAATCCAGATACTCTAGCATTTTAAAGTAAGTTTCCTCGGTGATTCTAACTTTTTTAGGTAGCGTCATATAACTGGGTGCAGATGGTTTTGTAATGCTTGGCATGTTATTTACTTCCTTATGTTTATATCATTATTTTTAATTTTTTGCTTTATTGTTTTATTGACATGGTAAGCCAGTGTATTATAATACTATGTAACATACAGCCAACTATTTTAAGCATGAAAAATTATAAAATAAAAAAGTTTGCAAGTGAATCAAAACATATTAGCGATGCAGATTTAAAAGAAACATTAAATTACTTTGCTTCACTAGATGACTTGGGTAAGCAAAGATATGCATTAGGTGGCAGCTTATATAAGCTTAGAGTAGCGACAGACAATAAAGGCAAAAGCGGCAGCAGTCGAACCATTATTGTTTTTAGTGATGGCGTTGTATGTTACTGGGTGCATTGCTTTAAAAAGAATGAAAAAGAAAACTTCACAAAGCGCGAGCTTGTGGACTTTAAAAAGTTGTCTAGCATATTACTGTCATTAAGTGATAGTGATGTGCAAACGTTAATCGCAGATAAAAAACTATTTAAGGTGATATGATGAGCAGCATAAGAGAAACCATAAACGACTTGTCAAATGATCTATACACCAGTGGTATTATTGACAAAACAACCCTGCGCGAATTAACCGAAGTTGAAACGCCAACAGTATACGAATATACAGGCGATGATATAAAAGCAATTAGAGAACGTCAAAACGTCAGCCAAGCGGTATTTGCTAAATTTCTTAATATCAGTCCAGCAATGGTTAAAAGTCTTGAGCAGGGCACGCGACAAGCTAAGGGTGCTATCTTAAAACTAATTAATCTCGTTGATGAGAATGGCTTAAAATATTTATCATAATTTTTTTATCTCAATCCCTTTAAAGTTCTTTCCTGAAATCTCAAAAAATAAACAACGCCGACAAAAAGGAATCACGCTTACAGCGTGATAGCCTAGTAATATTTTCTTTTTTAACAAGCCAAAATTCAAATGCAAGGGCTACGCAAGTGCCTGCGGCACCCTTGCATTTAATTTTTTAAGGCTTGTTGCAAAAGGTGTTATCAACACAACAATGGAGATAATACGATGACTACAACAAAAGTAAAAAAATATAGCACTTTAAAAACTTCAAAAACAGTAAAAACAACATATCAGGATTATGTTTTGTCTATTGCTCAAAAGATTAAAGAAAATATCAAAAAAGGCGCAGACGTTTGGGTAGATAATTTTGATCGCTCAGGAAGTCAGTTATTGCCTGTTAATAGTCAATCAAAACTATATAACGGCGTTAACGTTTTGCAATTATTATTTTCGCAACTTGAAAATAAATACAAGTCTAATCAATGGTTTACTTTCAAACAAATAAATGAACTTGGTGGGAGTGTGCGTAAAGGTGAAAAATCGGAAGAAGTCTTTTTCTTTACAACTTACAAAAAGGAAGGTGACGCGAAAACTGATTATGAATATAAAAACAATGGTCATTTAGTTAAAGTTAAAGCGGGTGATAAATACAAATATACTGCTATATGCCCTAAAATGTACCGCGTTTTTAATTTAACGCAAACAACCTTAAAAGATGTTGATCAGGAAATAAAAACTGATAGTGGTATCGAAAGCTTGATTAATGCACACAATCCAAAAATTGTTCATCATGACATTGGTCAAGCTTATTACTCACCAGAGTTAGACGAAATAAGGCTGCCAAGCCCAAAATATTTTAGAACTGAGGCAGACTATCAGGCAACGCTTTTGCATGAGTTAGCGCATTGGACATTGCATCCAAGCAGATTAAATCGAGAAATAAATTTTTCATGCAAAAAGTCTTATGCAAAAGAAGAGTTAATTGCTGAGATCAGCAGCACCATTTTATTAAAGCATTTTGGTATTAATGGCGAGATAAAAAATCATGAAAAATATATTGAAAGTTGGCTTTCACTTTTAACAGATGATGATTATATGGAAGCTGTTAAATGTTGCGTAAAAGTTTTTAGTTTTCTTTTGAATATTAATGTAAATGATCAATATGAAAAAGTTACATAGAAAAATAATATTTTTTTAAAAAATCAAACCGATTTTATCTTGTTTTTATTGTCCTTTAATTTTATTCCATCTTTTTAAAAGGTATAGGCTTAAAATGTCAATTTCCATTCAAACGGCATAGGATTGTCTGCTCAATTTTCATACGCACACTGTACGATAACGATTATCATAATCATTACATTAAATCCAAGGTATCCTCGACACGACCTCCCTGACCCTGCCACACACCACGCAATCGAGTGTTGCCTAAAAAGGCTTATTCAAAGTCTTGTAAATAAAGGCTTTTGGCTTTTTTTAGCGAATATAAAATCATTAAAAATACTCCTGATTATCTTGTAGCAAAAAATAATACATAGAGAAGCCTTTATTTATAAGCATCTCTTGGCATCAGAGTAAAGTATTTATATGTAAAAACTACATTGTAGTACAAGGGATATACTCATTAGCCTGATTGTAGCACAATTTAATACAGAGACTAGCCTTATAAAACCGTTATAAGTAGTAAAATGTGATACAAATAGCTAGCAAGTCCACTTTATATGCGCTACAATGCACTACATAAAAATCAAGCAAAAACGCCTTATGGAATCAAAACAATACCCAACCTCATTAAGGTTATCTGAAACCGAAGAAAAGTATCTAACCAAATTGGCATATGACAACGCATTATTAAAAAGTAACAATGAGCCATCATTGGGTTTGGCAATTAAGCATTTAATTCGCGAAAAAATATTGGAAAAAAAGGAAGAAAAACAAGGTAAAAACGTTGTTATTTCTGATGACATTAATCATTTAGTAAAGTTAACAGAGCAAATAAATATTATGATACCTCACCTTGTTCATGCAGCACAAATAAGCACGAAATGTCTTTTAGGCAAGATAAATGATACCGAGATTGCCAAGAAAATATTCGCCATTTCTCTAGATGAAACAGTGAAAAAATGTGGACAGATTCAAGGTGAAGAATATAAAAATATTTATGTTTCAAATGATAGAAATAACATGAAAACTATTCCAATTGAAGAGGATAAAAACCAATGGAAATGAAATTAGATATAGGCGCTAATGTCTATGAAGAATTAGAAAAACATGCCAAAAGCAGTAGTAAATCAACGGCTAACTTTGCGCTTGATATGCTTGATTTAGGATTAAGAGTGCATAAATCATCGCTAGATAAGTCATCAGATGATCTTGCAGTAGATGATAGTGTGAAATATGCCATTGAAACCAACGAAGTGGTTAAAGAGATTATACGCTGTGTCTTTGATAAAACTAAAACAACAGGTAAATTCTTTGATGCCGATACATTGATAACGATGATTGAAAACAAAACATCAGCTTATTTGAAAGGGAAAAGTGGGAAATAAAGGGAGATTAAAGTAAAGACAAATATTATTACTTTGGATTTTTATAGTGAAATATAGTAAAATATAGAAAATGTAGTGATAGCTATCGCTCAATTTCCTTATTAACTGATTGTGATTTTAGCGTTTCCTGATGTTTTGCATTAGGTGTTTTATCTATCTTATTTATTTTATCTACTTTATCTATTTTGCCAACGATATTTTCAATCTGGTCATGTCGAATTTGATTTTGTAATTGACTATCAAGACGTTTCTTTGCATCCATTATTCGTTGATCTGATAGCAGTGTATCTTTATAAATATTCGATTTATTAATAGTCTCATTTATTAATAAGCCCTTATCGTGACATGAGTTTAAATGATTTAAACTAGGATGTTGCATAATTGATTTTTCATATTCATTTTTTATTGACTTAATGTGCTTACTCATCTCGTCATTGATGTGATTTAATTTTATTTCAATATACTTATTCGTTATTTTACTAAAGTCTTTTTCTGTTATTAGCTGATTTACTTGTCTGCTAAGTTCAGCATATCCTTGTTGATTTAATACATCATTAAAGTCAAATTTATCTCTATCTGGTAATATAAAACGTACCTCTTTTCCGTAACTTTTGAAGTGGTTAGCTAACGCATTTATTTGTTCACAGTTTCTTTTTATAGATTTAATATGATCTGATAATTTCTGCTCATTATTAAATGTATCTTTCCCTTTAAAATCATTATCAAGGCAAATAACTATCTTATCAGCAAGCTTATCTGTATTTATATTTGCAAAATTTGACTTCCCTAAAACGGCTAAAACGTGTGCATTTTTATGAATATTAAGAATGGATAATCCTGTTTCAACACCCTCGGCAAGATAGGTGACAGACTTATCGGCTTTGGTGTTTAAATCCACAGCAAAGCCATCCATTTTACCATAAGTTTGTTTGGTGATTTTAACGTCTTTATTTTTGCTGCCATCTTGATTTAATCGAATTACTTGCACATGGTGAAGCGCATCTTTATCATCTTTAGCAACTGATAAAATAGCAGGGGTATAGATTCTATTACCAGTTGTTTTGTCGATGCCAGAGATCGAATTTACAAAACGAATATCTGCATTTTCATAGCATGATAATCCTCTACATTCTGCTAGATACTTTTCACCAAGTGTGCCTTTAATGGGTACAGACTGCTGATATAACCTATCACCTAATGCTTTCATTTGCTCTTGTTTCTCTTTTCTCTCTTGTCGTTTTTCATCTTCAAGATTGATTTGCTCAGTAGGCTTAGGTTTAACTTCAATATACTGCATATCTGGCGTGTAATTGACAAACTTTTTGGCATAGTCCAAGACATCCTTGAAGTCACTAAAATTCAGCTCATGTTTGATGAGATCAAAGGGATTGCCACCCTTGCCAGTTTCATGTGAGAACCATTGTGCCTTTTCTAAATTCACCGTTAAACTGCCATTTTTACCAAACCGTAACTGGGTTTGATTTGAGAGTGCTTTGTTAGGTTCACCCAATAAGCTTATCGCTAACTCCTCCATTCTCTGGCGTAAAAGTGGCTTAATATCATCAGCTAAAACTGGTTTTTCTATTTTTTCTTTAGCAGTATACCCTGTTTTATCTCGTGTTTTAGCAATAGGTATGCCCTTTCCATCGACACTTACATTAGTATTGCTGATTTGATGTTGCTTATTGTAGGCACCTTTTGTTATTTTAATTGTTTTAATTGTTTCATTTTTTTCAATTTCTTTTTGTTGATGGCTTTGATGCAGCATCTCATAAGCGGATAGTTTATCAGCTTGCAGTTGCCGTCTAGCATCTTCTAAGCCATTGAGGAGCTTTACTTTGTTCGCTGTGTATATCGTTGCTTGCATGCTTGCGCGTGTTAGCTGAATATACATCGAACGATAATTTTCATCGGCTAACCCAATAAAATATTTGGACGTAGCGCCTTGGGCACTATAGGTTGTATTGGTATAAGCGTAATCCCAAAGCTGATCTTTTTTATCCGTAAGATGAATGGTGAGGTTATGAGTATGCGTGTTATTTTCATTATGCTTATTATTCTGTGCATTCGTGTGATGTAAATAAGTTAAATAAGCCTTACCATCTTCAATGGCACTGACTTTATACTCAGCACCACCGACCCAACCACGCTTAGGGTCACTTTGGCGTAGTCGGATGCGATCACCAACACCAAGTTGTACTTCTAGTTCTTTATAAACACTCATATCGGCTTTTAAGGCAATACTGGCAGGATTGATACTGTAGTTATTGCCATCACCGATGTTTATCACATTGAGTTTATTTTGGCTTTCATCAATACCAATCACTTGCATGTAATCCCCTTTTTTGGCAACTGAGTAACCTCTTTCAAAGCGTAGTATGTCACCAACCTCATAGTTTTTAGCATGTAACATATCTGCTTGATCAATGTTTTTTGACATTAAACGAGTTGCATTGACTTCATTTTTAATGTGATCATCATTAATGAGTCCTTGGCGAATACGTTGATCTATCTCATGGCGATCTTTATGCGTTGAAGCAACCACAATGGTATTTTCGCGCTGTTCTGGTATGCGTGTTAATACATCCTTAGCAATTACATCATATAGATTAGTTAACGAGGGTTTGCCATTGTCATCTAGTAATACTTTGCCTTGACCATCCTTTGCGGCACCAACTTCAATAAAAGAAATTGGCTCGCTACTGTAAAAATCCTTACGCTGAATATGATCAAAAGGATTAATACTTTCAAGATTGATTAATGCTTTAGCCGGTTGTTTATCTGCTGCTAATACAGCCGACATTTTTAATTGTGGGTTAGGGTTTTGGCGCACAATTTCATTCATTGAGGCATATTTTAAGCCGTTATTCATGCTTAACTCTTGCGGTTTCCCGCTTTCAATCGCCACCTGTTGCTTAATATCGCCTGAGAAGATGCCTCTGGCATTGAGACTAACAATTTTCTTTTGAATATCATGATAAATCCGATTACCCAACATCGATGATTCATCAATAATAAACAGGGTTTTGCTGTTATCTATCTTGTTCGTATCGTGTCCATCATGTGTTGTATTTGTTTTATTAATAAAACTATGTGCAGTAATCACCGGAATCCCCGCTTTTTCAAAGCGACTACCAGTCACTTCTTTATTGATAGACTCATCAAGCATTTGCACTGCCTTATGTGTTGGCGCAATACCAATGATATTGAATCCTGCCTTTTCAGCATGTTGTTTCAACTCTTTCATCATCGTGGTTTTTCCTGTACCGGCAAGCCCTTGCACCCCAATAAAACGATCATTGGTGGTTAAGGCTAAGCTCACCGCATCTTTTTGTCCTTGGGTGAAACTTATCTCCTGGCTCAAAGTAGGTACTTTGTCGTAAATAGGTGCAACACTGGCGTGATTGTCTTTAACCGTTTGAATAATATTTTTCTCTAACTGATAGGCATAAGCTGTTGTGACTGTTTGTCCTGTAACCAACAAATCACCTTGCTTGGATTTATCAGCAATGATTTTTTCAATATCCTCAAGCGATACCGAGCCAAGGGCATATTTCATCGACTCTTTGAGTAAGTCATTCAGTTGAAAGCCTGCCTCACGCTCAGCCAGTTTCGCAATACCATAAGAAACGGCCGTATCTGCTTTGGTTTTGTCATCACCAGATAAGGCTTTAGCCACCACCTCTAAGTCTTTTCTGATGGCTTCTTCTGTTCGTACAATCGGGTTGTAGCTTTGTGCTTTGCCACTGGCGACATCTAATGCCAACCATGAAACTTGCTGTGCGTTTAAAGCTTGGGTGCTTTTTTCTGGATTATCGGTAAAAAGGGTGACTTTTTTCGCAAACTCAGCAATCTCACCAATGTTATTTTGATTGACCTGATAACTTGAAAGCGCAGTTAAAACACTATCAGTATCCTTGCTTAACTGATGTGGTTTAATGACATAGCCATGCTCAATGAAACTTCTTTGCAGCTTTTCATTGGCTACAAAAATGGTTTTATTGTCGTGCTGAATATGGATACCATTTTCAGCAATGGACTGCACTTTAAAGGTGCTGTTTTTATCAATTTTAACTGTTTTGACGGTTTCAACTTTGCTATCCTTATTACTTTCACCGCTTTGACCACTTTTATCACTTTTACTACTGTTATCTATTGAATCCGCCTGATAATCCAGATAAAGATTACGGGTGGCTCGTAGGGTTTCACCGACAGCAATTGCCATTGTTTTGCTTTTATTGGCTTCAAAATTAACTTTAAAGCTGCCATCAGCATGAAATAAATCTTCTTTTTTCAGTGACAATTGTATTGACTCACCGTGACGATTCGTTAAGTGTAAAGCTTGATTGTCGCGATCTATACCCGTCACAAGATAACTTTGCTGTTTGTGCTTTTCGCCATTTTTTTCACCTTTTTCACTTCTTTTACTTTTTCCATTTTCTTCAGCTTGGGCAAACGGATTCAGTGTCACGCTATCACCAAGTTGATAGCATTGCGTTTTGGTTTTTTCAATGTCACTTAAGCGACTGGTTGATAGTGTTTGGTAGTGATTTTCCTGTAAGGAAAGCTCGCCATTTTCTTTCAAGTGATCACGAATCTCACCAGTGATTTCTGCTTGTGCTTTATTGGTAAAAGCCACAATCGGCGTATTTTTTTTAGCTTCATTATCTAAACCAACATAATGATATGCTAAAGCTTTGTGTGCTTCACTGAAGCTTGCCACTTCTACTAGCGTGTTCTTGGAAATGCTTTGTGATCTTAACTGATTAACACCAGACTCTTTTAATAGCTTCATTGGATTGCCCGCACTAAAGCCAAGGGTTGATTCGGTATTATTTAAAAAGGCAATCTTAGCTTTCCCTTTTTCGGCTAATGTATTTAAGCGTTCAACGTCTTTAATGCCAAGTTTTTGGCTATCCGCGACAATAATTAAGTCCTGCTTATGGCTTAATTGAGCAAAAGAAAAAAAAGGATTATTAAGCTTTTGCGTATAATCATGCTCAAACTTACCAACGGTTTGCAGTAAGTCATGCTTAAAATGGTTTTTAAAGGCTTTCCATAAGCTTGATCCATCACGTTTAACATCTTCTTTAAGCCTATTTAAGCGTGAATAGTTTTGATGCAATACATAGACATTTAAACCGTTGTTCTCAGCCGTTTTAACCAGTCCGTCAATCAGTTTTGCTTCATTGCGCAAGCCTTTAACATCAATCAATTGCAAGCGGTCTTTATGGTTAAATAATGAGGCTTCTAACCCAGAACGATTAAGGTTAACCGACCATGCACTTACCATTGATGCTTTAGCAAACTGCATGAAATCTTTTTCGACTTTTACTAATTGATCTGTCGTATAGTATTGATGCTCACGCCCAATAAGCTCACCTGTTTTAAGCTTATCCGACAATACCGCTTCTAAATGATCATGCTCAACCAGTCCGGCTGAAAAAACAAAGGCTTGGCGAATAATATCCCCATGCTTTATCTGCACGCCATATTGAGATAAATGAGCAACCGCATCACTAATGGCTTCTTTGGCGTTATGTGAGTGTGTTTGTAGGTCACTGGTGACATAAGCTTTTGACGGTAGTTGGTCATTCGGCGTATTATTTTTAGTGCTATTGGTTTCTTTTGCCTTTTCTGCTTCCTTTTCTTCTTTTGCATCTTGCTCAAGGTTGTTTATAGATTCCATAAACACTTTACCAAGGCTGACCCCTTGTGCTTTGGCATCTTCAATCCATGCAGCTTTTAATTCATCAGGTGAAATATCACTTTTAGCAATACGGCTGTCTAAGCAAGCATTTTGTGCAGCTTTAGCACCGTTAAGTCCTTTTTCTTCAAGCTTATTGAGAATCTGTGTTCTGCGTTTAGATTGGCTTTCAAGATAGTCTTGTGACAATCCAACAATATCAAAGTTGCCATATTGATCTTTGACTTTGATTTCATAACCGCATTCAACGGTGCCTTTAGCAATTTCACTATTATAAATCATGCCCAAGTAATGCTGATTGGCATAAAGCATTTCTCTAAAGCCATTTTCAAGATGCTGTACATCATTTTTTTGACGGGAAGATAGCGCACGCCATTGCCCATCTTCTCTTTGCGTAAAATTCATCGTAACGCCATGCGTATGCAGTTGCGGGTCTTTTTCACGAGATGAGGTGTGACGAAAGGCGGCAATGGTTAAGTTCCCAGTTTTTTCATAGCTTGTGATGCCATTTTCAGTAATACGTGCTTCAGCATACAAAGCTTCAATCTTGCCTAATGCTTTTTCAACAGCTTTGTTATGGACTTCAATCAAGCGTGTATCACCTGCAACCAAACCCATAATAGATAACGATTTAGGTGCTGAAAACGTAATGTCCGTTGCAGGGCGATGTTTGAAAGAACCATCACGCATAATGCCAACTTGCTCACCGTTAGGTAATCTGCCGTGAAGTAAATCTAAAAATAACTTTTCATCGACTTGCTCACCTTTAATGCCCAGTAATTCAGCGCCTTTGCCATACCAAGTTGCCGCTTCTTTTAACTCAGACTTATCGGTTAAATAGTAATTATCTTTGTCGATGAAATACTTGTGTACATTGCTGCCTGAACTGACAACGCCAATTGACATCATAGTTTCTTCTCCTGTGTTATTGCGTTATTCGTCTATTTTTTGCTTTTTTGCGATCAATGAATGTAATGTGAAAAAATAATAAAAAAGGTAAAAATACTTGCTAATTAAGTTGCTTTAATATTTGCTAGACTATACTTAGCCACAGTTAGTCAAGGTCGCTTTCTCATCATCTCACCTCCCACTCGATAAAAGCACCTTGACGAAACTTATTTTAGAGAAACATTGATTTTCACTACAAGCGTTACTGTATATGGCATTGAGTGATTTTATTTTTTCAAAACAGGGAAAATTGGAGGGCTTTGCAGGGAACCTATAGTTCAGTCGGAATACGTCAGTAAACTGGTTATAGTAATTTGAAAATTGCTTTCTAGCCTATACCTCATAAGCGATACCTGAGGTGCTATTTAAAACATTACCTTGTATTTTTGTCACTTGCTCCATACCGCCATACCAGTCTGGCATAACTGCCATCGTCAAAGTAAAAATACACGGCTGCATATAAATCATCATCCACATGATAATGGATAGTGACAATCTGCTTGCTATCGTCTGGCTCAAATAAGGGTACATCTTTATAAACCTCGACAACATCAAAGTGCATTGGTAGTATAAGTTTACTGCCTTGAAGCTTTATTTTATCGTGAATATCACGTTGTATGTTAAGTTTTAGCTTCATGGACTGGCTCCCTTATGGTGAACAGGAATATGCAATTTTTTTTAAAAAAATTAACGTTTTCAGCTTATAGCGCAGGCGTATTTCTCCTTAAATTTTCAAAATCAGTCTAAAAATTCATTTTTTTAGCAATTCTGGTTAAAAATTCAGCTTTCATATTTAAGCGCTGTTCAATTATCTGTAATACGATAATGCAATCGTTCAAAATCAATAAAAAATACGGTTAAATCTAATTTATGCGCGTTTTTATGTGTCTGCGTTGTTATTTGACTATTATTCAATCTAAAAAAGTTCAATGTTACTGTTTTCTTCAAGTTTTAAAATTACGGCGCACTGAACAAAAAACGATCCCCATTTCTGGGGGTTCTTCCAGGCAAGGTATTTTTAGTGATAACTTTCGTATATTGTATTATTAACAGCCAGACTAGCTATAGCATAAATTTTGAAGTATACATATACATTGTTTAATTACTTCACATTACTTGGGGAGAGCAATAGATCATTTTTCTGATTGCTTTTTACACGAATGGACTAAAATCCTCCCAGAGCAATAGAAAACCATCAGAAAGTTTCTTAGCGTACATTTTCGTTCCATTGGACTTCAAAGTCTACTTATACATATCGCTTGCTTTGCTATCTTACTCATGGTTTTGTAAGTATTTTACGGATGCTTTTAAATAAGGATTTTCAATAAATTTAAATCAAAAAATTGACACATTACCCCTTATCACACGAGAGTTGTTTTTAATCTCCGTGGGGTTTAATTCCCCGCAGCTCTGCTGCGAATGGAGAAGGTCACTTTGAGCGGTTCCGTAGGAAAATTGCCGAAATACCCCGTAGCTTGCTGCGGGGATAGGCAATTTAGCTCAAAGAATTTATTTGAATATCAATCCAAAGCGAGATTTTTGTACCAAATATTTAAATCTAGTGTTTTGTCTTAGTGCTAATTTCTTTTTTGAGTTTAAGGACAGTATCAAGGTCAAGTCCAGTATATTTGATAACGACACTATCATCTAAACCATCAATAAGCATAGTTTTCGCAGTATCTTGTGCCTTTAAAATCGCACCTTGTTGTTCTGCCTTTTGTTCTCGCCTTTGTAAGTAATTCATAAACTCACCACCTGTATTATCATTAATGACACCGATTAATTTGTCTATCGCTTCACTGTCAACATCATCGCGACTTTCTATATATGAGAATACTTGATTTAACAGATTATTGCCAGATTTTATGAAATAAATCGCTTGATGTGGGTACTGTAACAGCCATTTTATCAACTTATCTGTTAGGTTATCCCGACTGTGTTTAAGCATATATTCAAAGACTAAATTAGCATCAAATTTGCCTAAGTCATCATCACTCATGATCGTTAAGTCAAGCAAATTAAATGACTTGAACATATATTCTTGGGCTATTTCCTTATCCGCAAAGCAGTCCATCAAGTCAGTCGAATAAGGATAAGGTGACTCTTTGCCGTGGTATATAACGGCAGGCAAAATAATAGGTAACTTATCATGCCCCTGTTGCAAATGCTGTTGCATGATCTGCACCACATACAACAACAGCCTAAATGCCATTAATTCATCACTGCTTGACTGATGTTCAAAAAGGACGTAAACATAAGCATCTTTGCCGTTCAGCTTAGTCATATACAGCACATCACCGACCACTTTACGCAAGTTGTGTTGTATAAACTCAGTCGGAACGTGCTTTAAATGTTTTAAATCAAGCTTGCTTACCAACTCCTTTGAGTAGATTTGTTTCAGTAATGCTTTTGCCTTACTTTTTTCGGCAAGGTTGGCTTTAAAAAAGACATCATGCGCTGTCGGTAGTGGTTTCGTTTGCTCAGTCATCGACTTAATGAACCGTAATATGACTTAAGGCACCACCACGCAAACAAAGTCCATATATCTTACGGACACATTGCAGCACATTTTCATCAATAACTGATTGCGCATTACGTAATTGTGCCAAATAAGGTTGAGACAGACTTAGCGCAGATTTACCCGCAGCGGCTTTGGGGTCAACAGGAACACCGCCACCACTTGTCATCACATATTTACCCATTGTTAATAATGAGCAAATAAAAAACATACCCTCTTTACGTGAACGATTGAGTGCTTTATCAATTAATAAGCTTTCTTTCTGGGTAATCATATCTGTAACTCTAATACCGCCATGTGCTAAATTCTCATCTAATCGCAATATGGCAAACCGCGCCTGTTCAAGTGCTGTAACAACCTGCCTATTGTTCTGATTAACTGCATCAGGGTGAGCTTCTCTCCAGTCAATAATCACACGTTTATTTTTTACTGTTCGATACAAGGTAATATAGTCATAGAAAAAATTCATTTCAGCTTGATTACGAATGACCACTTTATCAATGTAGGGGTCAAAATTACCCAACTCTTTAGCAGCTTCGGTGTCATAATCGATCATAATATCAACGACTTCATCATGATAAGCAGATAAAACCTCTCGCTGTTTCGTATATTCATTAGACAAACGCTGCAACTCAACATCCGTTGGAATGGTAAGACATTCCTTAGCTTGACAGTGAATTAAGCGTTCAATATAAGCTTGGTCGTAAGTATTTAAGTCATCTGGGTTTAAATGACCAATGTCAGCATTTAACGTGTCACGCTTACGCATAATAAAATCTGAGCCAATCACCTGATCATGTCCCGCTAACATCAAATCAAGTGCGCTTGAAAACTCGAAAAGATCATTCCTTTTATTCCTTTTGTTGCGATTGCTTCCACTGCTTTTATGGCTCGTATGGCTTTTACTTCGTTTCTTTGTCTTCACGCTGCACGTTCACCCACACTAAACTTGCCAAAGCCAATGAAATTAACCGAATCACCGTTTTTGACAATATCTGTGACCGCTTCAATAAAGGCATCAACTGATCTATTAGCCGTGTCTTTGGTTGTATTCATTTTTTCTGCAACTAAACTCACAAATTCATCTTTTTTATAACTTTTAATGTCTTTTTTCTTAGCCATTTGATCACTCCTTTTGAGTTTGTATTGATAAAATATACTGCAATGCCTTTAAATACAAGCCTTACATTGCTGTTTCTAATACAAGATAATGCCTGTTGAACAATAATAATCATTTGCTCTACAATCGCCATATCATAACTGATGAAATATGTATGTGCTTTCCTGTTTTTTAACTTGATGTGCTTGATGATCTTCTGTTTCCATTCCATCTACAACGTTGGCATTACGCCCAACCTTATCATTGACTTGATTAACTTTCTGCTCGACCTTAACTGCCTCATCACGCTCAGGATTGCTTTCCGCTTTCAAGGCTTCCATTGCGACCTTTTCAATCGCATCATAATCAATGGCGCGTTCTATCAGCGGTTGTTCCAATAATGGTTTACGCTCCTTATAATCAATAGTCAATCTGGTAATCGGATGATTCCCAGCTAATCGCACATAACAGTTTAAATTTTCAAGGTTCATAATAGTGCCAGTATCGACCGTTCTTCTGGTGACACGTTGTCTGGCTATGGTATTCCCATCACGTATCGTATTGGGACCATAGGACTGACTTTCCCTGATTTCTTCTAAAACATGCTCACCCAAGTCTTGCGATACCCATTCAGCCACTTGCTTTTTCGGTGATCTAAAATAAACACTGGTGTTCATATTATCAGTAATTGCAGTTGCCTCATCACGCCCATAGATAAAATTGACTTGCGAATGACTTTGCAATCCTAATACCACACAGCCGCCAAACTTTCGAATATCCGCAGCAATATCAGAAAAGCCCTCCAGTCGATTTAAACTCGCTTTTTCATCCATAATCACCCAGACGCGTCTGCTTGAATTTGGTTGTAACGATTGAATCGATTTGAGTGCCATGCCTAACCATGCAGAAATGAGTGGTTTAATCTCTGCATGAAAATTAGCACGTGAGGTTACAAACAGCCAGCCTTTTTGCTGAGTCTGATTGGTAGCCTGCTCTTGTATCCAGTCACAAATCGCAAACGGTTCTTTTGATTTTTTTGCTTTTCTTACTTTGTTTGATTTTTTTAATTCATCTTTATTTAAGCCCTCTAAAAATCGTAATGATTTGGTATAGGTAGCCATCACCGCACGGATCGAAATAGCTGTTTTTTCAATATCTTTGGACACTAAGTTTTCTGCTTCTGTACCCTTTAATATGCCACGCAACTCATCTAATGAGGTGGTTAATAAAACTTGAAGCAACTTGATGACATTTCTATCGGGCTGATGACGCATCTTCCATGCCACGCTGGCAAAAATAGTACGTGCTGCATCGACCCAAAAGGGGTCGCTACCTTGGACTGCTTTTGGCATTAAATAGGTGGCTAAAGCCCCCATTTCAATCGGTGTTTTACACTCTTTCCAAATATCCCAATTTTCACACAATACCGATAAGGGGTTTAACTCTTTATCGGTCGCTTCATTAAAAAAATAGGGCTTGAGAGTACATTCTTTATCGTAAACAATAGCCACATCACCAGCACGTCTAATCTCATCCAATAAATACATAATCACTTGCGTTTTACCTGTACCAATTGAACCATGAATCAAAATGCCCTGTCGCTCTGAGAGTCTAGGCAATGGCAGTTTATTTGCAATCATAATATCACCTGCCCCCTCTTTAGACTGGTTGACTGACTTAATCGTTTGCTTCTCCTGCTTAGCTAAAAATGTACCTGATACAAACTGATCAAGACTGTTTTTATCGCCCTTTTTAACAAACGCACGGATAAAAAATGCCATTGCAAGCAAATATAAAAAACCACCAATCAACGCCGAAATAATGGCATGTGTGATAAATCGTTGTAAGGCGCGTGTAAAATAGACCTGATCAATGGGATCATGAGCAATTCTTGCCGCAGTATACGAGCTGCCATTAACGGCATCATTAGCAACAACAACTTCACCAAACCCAATAGCATTAAGCATATTTGACCATATTTGCATCGCTAAGGTTTTAACATCTGCCTTGGTCGTCAATATAAACATTAAAACAATAAATAGGCAGATATAGACGACAATTGCCCATAGCCCAATACGCTTCATGCTCTGAAAAAACATCGCTAAATTATAAAAAAATATCTGCGTGCCGCGGATAAACGACTTTATTTTTTTAGGGATCATTGTTTCTTACCCCCATATACCACTGACTTGTTTTGCTACTTGTGCCTGTAGCTCAGGCTTAGCTTCTTCAAACTTTAAATTGACTTGATTTGCTACTGACACAATCCGTGTGCGATACCTGATCCAATCAGATGATTGCTGATAGGTTTGTGATACCTTACTTTGCGTGCCTTGTGATAGACTTGATTGCGTTGTTTGTGTGACCTGTCCGTCTTTAGCTCTAACCGATACCTGAATATCACTGATCATTGAGAAATATACATTTTCAATAAGTGAATTTGTCAAAAATGACACGCCAGATGCTATTGCACCGACACCAATACCTGCGCCCACTGAACCTGTCGCATAGCCCGTGGCTAATCCCATTAAACCACCTGTTAAAATATCTCCACCAAAGCCACTGTTAAGCGCACCCCAAGCGGAGGCTTGATTTTTCGCTTGCCACATTTGTAACACATTAATCTGTACCATATCATGTGCTTTGGCAAGATCATTAACTACTGTCCAGCCATTTTGTTGAAAATCTTGGATTAGTTTTTCTTTTAAGCCATCAAAGTTTTCACTTAATGTGCTTTTGACTTGCACATAAATGGTTTTTTCATTATCCGCTACTGGCTCCAAAAATATGCTATCAGACATTTTTGATTCGACTTTTAAATGTCTGTTTTTAATCGCTGTTGAAATTGCAGCACAGCCACTGAGCGTTAGAAGAGTCACTGCCAGAGTTAAGCTTGTGGTTGTTTTAATGATGTGTGATTTTTTCACTTTTTATCGTCCTTTTGTGGTTGGTTGAAACAAATGATTAGCTATTTGACTATTTGACTTGTCATTGATTGTTGTTGAAATAATCCTATAAATATGCTAAGTTGCTGCAAGCAAAACTGATATTTAAAGGGAGTTTGACAATGAATGACAATCAAAAAGAAAGATTATTAAAAATAGCTGAAACAAATCCTGAATTGGCAAAAGAAATGATGGATTTTATGAAAGAAGAAAGACAATCCTCCCAAGAACCAGTTGCAGTCAAAGTGGTTAAAGCTGAAGAAGATAAGCTGACTTTTACGGAAGAACAGAAAAAATGGGCATTTGGATATATTGCTTTTATATTACTTGCCATGCTCACTGTTGTTTTAGCAATTATTCTAGCTAACATCTTTTTGACAGATGTAAGAACTGCTGTACAAACCGCTTACGCATTTGCTCCAATATTCTTTATATTTCTTATTTCCTGTATTATTGCATCATACTATTGTGCTTATAAAGCAGGTATGCCTGCCATAAAACAATTTATGTCTAAGCATTTTAAGCTTCAATCCTGACACTATTGCAGCCAAATGGGCATCATTGGATTATTTTTTATATTCGGATCACGTTTTGCGCGTTCTAAGTTAGTCATTTTGTTATTCATCACCTCCGACTTCAAAGCATCCGCCCTTGAACGTAAATCCTGACCTTGCGCATCCACGGATATATTCATCTTCGGTGGAATAACCATTTGCCGATTAAAGCTTGATGGATTGTCAGCGCTAAAGGTATTGCCTTTCAACCCATATTGCCCCAAAGTTTCTCTAACCGCTTTGTTGGCAACATTCTGATCCATATCATTAACGCAATTTTCAAAACCAGATTTGCTTTGACCGTACTGATTAGCCACCTTATTGTTATTGGTTTGGTAGGCGCTATTAATATCACTTAAACCAGCAACTTTTACATCAGAATTATGTTGAATTTGTGCACCTGTCGATGACTCAATTTGCGCTTTGTTAGCAAGAAACTCTTGTTTAAACTGATCTGCTGAATCTTGCTGATAGTTATGCACGAGATTTTTAAACTCAGCACTGCCTTGCTGTTGTGGGCTATTGAGATAATAGCTTGCTTGATCAGAACCTACCTTTTTATTTAACCATGACTCAAACTGAGGTATATCATTGTAATTCACCGATGAGCCATTCGTTTCAGCATAGTTAGCTGCTTTTTGATAATCCATTGCCAAACGATACTCATTGGCTGCATTTTGACTATGCGTTTCGGTTTCAGTAAGACTTGATTGTATCGAATTGCTTTTATCAACACCGAAATGCGATTCTACGCTGGCAATTTCAGATTGTGAAGCTTGAATTAATTTGTTGTAAGACTTTCTAAAAGTTTCTTGGTCGGCTGCACTCATCGACGATGTGTTATTGGTTGCATTGCTCCATGACTGATTAAAGTTTAAGCTTGCATGCCCCTCTGCACCAATTTTAGTAAATGGTATTTTGCCACCAAATGAAACGCTCCCACCCTCTTGCAAAGCTATTCCATTTATAAATGATTTAATCTCATCCTTTCCAAACCTATGCGCATAATCAACCATATTCGCATACGCCTGATCAGTCGACATATTCTCAGTATTTCCTTGACTGGCTTGCCTTGACTGTCGCATTACCTCATTATCATTAACACTTGCCAGTCTGCTTAAAGTAGTATTCCAAGACTGTTGTGCCTGCTGACTTTCTGAATAGGCATTGGATAGGTGGCTGTTAAAGCCCTCATTTAGTCCTGCTGTGATTGCTTCGTTTTTGGAAATCTGCGTGGCTAAATTAGATACACGGTTATCGCGATATCGATTGCCCATCGCATCAACACTTTCAATCCCGCCTTGCAAGTTGGATCGTGATTCATTGCCAAAGCGATCCTCACGATCAAAGTTATGTTTGTTGAAACTGGCATTATTAGCACTGTGATTGGCAACATTCGTGCTAAACAAATTATAGTCACCTGTGGCAACCCCTCTGGCTGATGCTTGTGCATTCGAGGTAATGCCTGATGAGATTGACGTTACCAAGCCACTTATCGTGTTGGCAGCCCCCAATACGACCAATCGTGCTAAGTAAGGCGTAAAAATAAGGAATGACCCTGTTAACGTCACATAACGACTGGTTAAACTTGCCACGGCATCAATGTTCGACATCGTAATACCGCCATAAATATCGGTAAAGGCATTTAGCCGATACTTCATAAATGCTGTCATGATAAAGTTGATAAACACATAGAACACACCCCAACTGGTTATCCATAGCAAACTTCCTATATATTTACTCAAGACGCTATAGGTAAAGGTCGGAAACATTGCGATGTAAATCATCGGAATAAACGCACAGCACATTAGCATTAACAGAATGGTTTGCACCATAGGGGTATATTCCTGCGCCATCATGCCTATCGTTGCCCATGTACTGGTTGAGTTCATTTCATTTTGCGTTTGCGCATAGTTTAATCCCGCAGCCATCTGATTTTTTTGTGCAGCAATATTGCTTAATCCGTTTTTAGTCGCATTAATCATGAGATTCTGCATCATCATTTCCTGTGATGTACCTGATAGTTTATAAAAATACCCATACACCCCTTGGATATCTTTTTCAATGGCCGTGGCATCTTTAACCTTATCTAATGGGTCAAGTGCGCCCATCGTTTTAAAGTTCCATGCCATAGAATGCTTATAAGCTTCCTCTAAACGTGTCAGCGCTGTTTTACATCCAACCCAGTCATCTTTGGGATTAGTAGATGATGTTTCATCCTTTGGCGCAAAAATGTCATTGGGACTCGTTGTAGACGTTGCTTTTTTAACTTTCGGTACGTAAATATGATTCGAGCCATCCTTGGTGTTACTTTTCAAAAAGCTCATCATATCAGGTGCATCAAATAACTGTTTATACGTATAGCGATGACGCACACGAACATTAGGGTCAATACACATATAGATAAACTGTGACCATTGGCTCATTAAATCAGGGTCAGGCTGAACACTCTTCATCTCTTTAAAGAGCTTTGACGCATAAATCATCCCTGTGGTGGCATAGGCAATATCCGTAGGAACATGCATTGCATCTTCAAGCGTTTTGGTCACACTATACATCACACTGGTGATAATCGATAACGGATAGGCTAAGCCTAAAGGCACATTGTCAACTGCATGCTGTTCTAACGTGCTTGTTGTATCATGAATGGTGACTTTTTCACGAGGATTAATTAAAGTGACAGGAATAACAGCCACAATAATAAACCACGTTAAGGCTTGTTTGACATCGGGCTTTTCAAGGTATTTTAACAATACCACCAAAAAGCCAACGGCTGTCACCAAGTATAATAATAGCTCACCACCATTTTGATTAAAAAAGGCAGCAATACCATCAAGTACCGTTTTCATCACACCCGATTGTGATGTAACCCAAATATCTAACATTGTATCCCTCCAAACAGAGTAAAAGTGCTAAAAAGTAGTAAAAGCGTAATTTTGTTTTGTCTGTGCCGAGAGATCACCGACCACAGAATGTTGAACCTGTATGCCACGCATCACCATTTCTGATTTCTGTTGCAAAGCACGATATGCTTGTGTTTGATATTGCCCCACGATTAAGCGTTGTGCATTCTGTAGATTCTCACGAATCCATTTAAAGTCTTCATCCGAGGATGCTGATGGATTATGAATAATCGCAGCCATCGCTTGATGGATAATTTGCCCAATATAACTTGATAGCACAATACGACTGACAATATCGGCATAGAGGTTATACTCAGGCACCCATCCTGCGCGAATTTCTGCGTGAATAATGGCAAGTAACGGAAAGTTAACCGCATTGATTAAGTTTTCTTCCTCGGAGGATAACTTGGTATCATTGATAAACTTCTGCCCCATGCTTTCTAATATCGTGGTGATTTTAGGTACTAATGCCTTATTTTTAGGAATATTGAGTTTTACAGTGCTTGGATTTCGGCATTTTTCTTGGTTACGATCATCACATCGATACACGTCTATTTTGCTATTGGTGCTGGTGCCAAATAACAACTCGTTAAAGCCTGCGGTTTTACTGTCAATCATCAAAGGCGATCGACGATCAGGTTTCATCTGTCCACTGCTATCTATAGGTGGATAAATAATGGTGCCTGTCATCGACATTAAGTATTCAGCCACCTCAGGATTTTTTTGTAAAAAGTCATTTTTCATCAGTTGATACCACACAATATTACGGTCTTGCTTAATCAAATGATCAAGGTTAGGATCATTTTTAGCTGCCTGATTCGCTGCTGCGGCATCGGCCGTGTTACTACAGCCTTGCTGACTGGCAAGCCAACCCGATGCACGACTATTTTGCGCCTTATAGGATTGGCACAGATATTCCTTACCCTTACCCTCCATAAATGACCCTGACACTGCACCAACAGCCAGTTGGGCTGCCTGACAGGAACTAATGTTTAAATTATTAATTGCATTGGCAATCGCTTCAAACTTACCTTTAAGCGCTGCGATTTGTGGTGCCCATGTTTGCAAGGCTAAATCAATCGAAAAAGGTACTGCACTTTGTACAATGGCTTGCCCAAACTGTGTTAATTTTTCAGAGTTGATAAAACTCATGCCACCGACTGTCCAATCAATCCCTGAACAACTGGCACTGATATTAGGCATTTGCACATGAGCAAGCTGAATTTGTTTAACAGGTGTGGCAATGTAACCACTGCCTGCTGAAAAATGCCCACCTGATTGCGTCATTGCCGCAGTGGCACCTGTGACATTGGCATAACCAATTTCATTGGCGTAGGTATTTAAACTTTCAGCAAAGCTAGCATAAGCCAAATGGCTCATCGTGAAAGATAATATACTCCAACGCATCAAAGCAATCAAAACAATAACAAAATGATTTGAGCGTTTACGCTTTATTTGTTTATAAAATGTATAAAAACGATAAAATAATTTAGAGAGAATGATCACGTAACAACTCCTTAGCATATTGATTCAGATGTTGCTCTAATAACCTCTCTGGAATGTTCCCTTGTGCCACCACATAAAATTCCATCGTGTTGACGTTTTGTAAAATCAGCACAGGATAAAATGGCTTAGCATTGCCGTAATAGGCGCGGTAAATTGCTTGGGTCACTGTTGCAGGGGTGGGGAAACTTGGCAATCCTTGGTTGTCAAAACTAAAGTCAAACACATAAAACCCATACTTAGTAGATACCGACTTTACGATCGGTGCAAACTGATGACAATGCCCACAGCTAGAGTGAAAGAAAAATATCAAGGCATAGCCTGACTGTGCCAATTGCCCAATCAATGTCTTTGCTTTAGCCTCTTTACTTTCTTTTACCTCTTTTACCTCGTTTACTCCATCTACTTGTAATGCTTTATCTATCTGTCGTGGTTGCTGCTTAGCAATCATCACGTCAGAAGATGTTTGCTGCATATTCTGGCTATTCACAGATTGAGTATGGCGTGCTGACTGGGTTTTTAAAAAGACACTATCAGTGGATAAATTTGCCCAACTAATTGAGACTAATCCCAATAGTGCAGACATACCTATCAGGCGTTTTAAAACACCGACAACAGAACGGTTTACGCTTTTTAATTGTCTGAACTGGCTAGATAGTGTCGTTAATAAAAAGAATAAAAAGAATAGAAACAAAAAAAATAATGAAAATAATAAAAATAACATTATATTTCCTCCCGCCCAAAGTTTGTGGCAATATCAACGTAATGCTTTTTCACATCATCTTGAGCAATAAAACCATACGCTAGGGGATGTGATTTTTTATGAATAGGGTCAACCAAAAACAATGCTGGCAAGGCTTTAACTCCTACAGTCTGCATCTGGTTAGTGTGAGCATGATTATTTTTAATGACGGCTAACGCTTGTCCATCAACAGGAAAACCAATTAATGAAATCTTATATTGATTCGCTAAATCCTGAACAGACTCAGCCATCGCTTGATCATACGCATTGCCACCACGATAAAAATAGAATAAACCATACTGTTTGGATAAGGTTTCAATTGCCCGACTTTGTTCTTTCTTCTCTTCCTGATAAGCCACTTGACGCGCCACTTGTGCCGTTGGGAATTTCAACTCATGCGATAATTCAGGGTATTTTAATAACGCTTCTTTGTATGCACGTCCATAGCCTTTAGATTGCTCGATCATCCATTGATTGAGCCGAGCAGCATAAGCGACATCTTCAACGTTTTGTGTAATCAATGCTTTGTCATAAACCTCTTGATAATACGCCTGAAAATCCGCCAACTGCTGGGAATACGACATTGGCAATTGTGTCGTCACAGTTACTTCTTTTGGTTGTTTTTCTTTTTTTGGTTGCTCATCATCGTCCGTATAATCGACAATAGCAGCGTTATACCAGCTCCATCCTTGGGCGCGATAAGCAGCATGTGATGCGGTACTAAAGAAAAAAACCATAAACGAAATGCTTACTAAAAACAGGCTTTTTACTTTTGCCAGTTTTTTTATTTTTTTTATTTTTTTGATCTCTTTAATGTCTTTGACGTTTTTAACTTTCTGCATGCTATACACCTTGGTATTTAATGTCCTCATCTTTCAATGGCTGATCTTGTGCTTCTTCAGTCTTCTTTTTCATATACTGCGGTGTTTCCTTATTCGTTTTGAACTTATTGCTCATTGCCTCTTCAATCGATTGATCACTGGGGCTATGCACCGACAAATCAGCATAAATCTCACTAAAATCAATTTGCTCAAAATTAATCTGTTGCAACTGTTCAGGGGTTAACCCTGAGCAATTGGGATTCTCACCGTCACCAAATGATAGGCGAAGCTGTCCTGCTCGCCCCTGTTCTTGAATAATCCGTGTCAGTTTCGATTCAAACATACACCATGATTGATGATAGACAAGACAAACGCCTAACGCTTTTTTAGCACAATAACGCCCCACATAAGTCGCTAAGTTTTTATCACGAGCTTCTTTTAATGCTTTTTCAGTTTCTGAACAGCGGTGTAGCATATTGCCACCGCCATCACAGCAATCATAAAGCCCCAATCCTGCTTCACCACAGTCATTGGGTTTCCCTTTAAATATTTGCAACTGATCTTGGGTTTTATTTAAATCATTCCCTGCGGCAGAAACACCCGCAAACCCTGCAACGGCTTTGCCAAAACCATTTGCCGTGCCATGCGCTATTTTTTGCGTGAAGAGAATGGAATTTGGATCGCCACAACGCAATTCTTTGTGAGCGCAATCCTCTTGGATACAATGATAGGTTTTCTCATAGGTTAAACAAAACCCACTGTCTTGTTCGATACAACGTTGAGAAACATAATTGCACTTATCCGCAAAAGGTTTGCATGAATCGACTTTGTTATAACCACAGGAATAGGTTAAGTCATAACGCCAGCAATCTAACGTCACATCAATACCACTGATATGGCGCGTTCCCCCACCTTCTGTGCAGACTTCTGAAGTTTTAACGCAAGCACTGGTTTGTAAGTTGGTACAGGTATCTTGCCATGTGACATGCGCTTCTTTCTTATATCGCGTCACATTCATGACGATTGTCCATTGTCGCCATGCTGAACCAACCGTTCCACAATGGCGAATACCCAAACGACCAGGGTCACACTTAAGCTCAAAAGGAACACTTTGCTGAGACGCTACGGGAATACTAATATGACCGACACTAAAGCCCGCACCAAATCCATCGGTTCCGCCACCACAGTCAGGCCAAAATGTATTGGTTCTATCGCCTGAGACTAATCCCCAATAATTACGTTTACATGTCCAAATATTATGTCCATAATTATTTAACTGTATATGCGCAGATATAATGGTGCCCTTTTCAGGTACAACGATATAGCCTACAGCCCCTGCAATGTTCGCTAGTTGTCCAGTAAAAGTATCTTGCGTTAGATAGGGCACGTCAATCACTTCAATTTTTGGCAAAAGATAACAGGATAAATTCTGATGATTCGATTGCTGACAGGTTTTAACCGTTGTTTCTGTAGTGCAACCCATTGACACTTCTGTGCATTGATAACCTGAACCGATTGTTTCATGTAAGATTTTATCGGCATTCGCTTGGGTTTCAGCCGCTTTTTTGTATGCAGGATTATTTGGGTCAATCTTTTGTTTGCCATTGATCTGCAAATCACTTAATGCTTGGGTGTTTGTATTTTCTCTATACGCTTTTTTACTATCTTCTGTCATGGCATCAGGATTATCGTAATAACCCTTGACAGCAATAGCATTGATATCATCTTTGGTATAATCCTGTGCATTGATCTTGCTATTAAGCTGACCTGATGTAATCATGTTTTTTGCAACATCCTGATAGTCAGTCGAATAATTATCAAAGTGTTGTTGCATCTCATTTGCTGTGACAACAGCGATGGTCGTAATACAAAAAAGCCATGTTACCGCACACCACATCGTATAATGAATACCCCTCATGCTGAGCAACCCCCATAAAAAAATAAAACGGCAAAATCCAATGATGAAAATTAGACCATAATCAACGTAAAAAAAGATAAAAAAGGTAAAAACTACCTGTGATCAGCTTGATCCGTCAAAGATAAAAACTGCTCAACCACGGCTTGAAACTGCCGCTGCCCTTTACGCTTAAAGACAGTTAATGCATCTTGAGCCGATATATTGCCCGTCAATATATCATAATCTGCCACCTTGCAATCTTTGCCACCTAAGCAGGCATTAAACTGATGGGTGATGACAAAGGCAGGCACCTTAGTAATCCCATACATTTTGAACCAATTCGGATCAATCACAATGCCACCTTGATATTTGCCACCCTCTTTTTCAGCTTTTTCGGGCTTCACCAGATCAAATATTTTATCGGCAGTCAGTTGAAAACTGTTTTTATATAAGCCTTGAATAATAATGGGTGCCCCGACTTGATCGGCTTGCTTAACGAGTGCTTTTAATGAGGCTTCTGGCATCCATAATGACGCAAAAATCAATAAACCATGATACTGCTTTTGCATCGCCGCTAATTGTTTATCATCAATGTACTGGTTTTTAAGCTTTGCCATCGCTTCAAGCCACTTTTCTTTGCCCATTTCAGCCGTTTGACGTGCGGCATCTTCATGTTGCTTGCTTGTTGCTAATGCCTGCTCATTAAGTTGTAATGCTTGAGTTTGATAGCTTTGCGCTTTTTGTTGTGCAGATTGGTTTAACGCTTCAATATCTTGTTGTGAGTACGTTGGTTGGCTTACATTTTCAGTGGCATAAGAATGCTGAGATACACCAAGCAAACTAAACTGACAAATCAAGAAACACAAAAGTGACGTTATTTTTTCTACTCTCTTTACTCTTATACTATTTGCATACATTATCAACCTCCCCATCTACCGCGATCACGCCTGATTTGTTCAAATTGCTTATCAAATTCAGCTCGCGTTTTGGCAAAGTGATCATCAATACTTGCCCTAAGCGCTGCTTCACGCACGCTTTTCTTTTCAGCTTCCTTGATCGACAGGCTGACAATCACAGTCATGACGACAATCATAATCGCCATATAGCCAATCACAATGGCATAGGGTAAATTGCTTGTGTTAGAAACAGTTATCTTGTTGGTTAATGCCATGTCTATCTCCTTAAATCATGTACTATAAAAACACACAATTGCGTTTTTTGAAGTTTAAAAACCCAAAATTGTCACCCGTCACAATATTGTTTTTACCCGCTTCTGAAATCATTGTTGTCGTTGTATAAGGGTGTGAAATATACGGCTCTGGCACGACATTGGTGTATTGATAACGATAACGTGATTTGGGTAATATCGGCGCATAATACTGATAACAGATCGCAGGCCATTCAGGCACGGTTTCTAACACCAATCCCTCACGGTGCAATTTATAATTCATGCGCTCAGTTAATAGTACCGCATTGGACGCATCTGAAAACGCACTGGATACAGTGCCGGTTAACGGATACATTGAGCCTTGTGAGCCCGCGCACCAAAATAGCACATCCAAAGGCAATGCCACATTAGCCGAGGTTAATACCGATTCGGCAATACAGGCTAATTGTATCACTGGATTGCCAAATAAAATCGCTTCTGGGTTTAAATAAAAGGCTAATAAGTCATCATCCCATAATGGATCAAGTTCACTCATGTATAAAATATCATAGTTGTCCGTTGCCATACACGCCGCCGATTGGATCAGTTGCAACCAGTAAATAATAGGGTATTTATACCAATGTACATGAAAAAACTGCGCATTCGTGTCTTGTCTGCCCCCTGCTGATGCCACTTCCGTACCCCCAGTCGCTGCCCCGCCTATTTGCTGCATATTTAATCCCAATGGCATTTCAAAGCCCATATTGACCATGCAATAGGGAATACGTGTCACATCCGTTAGCGCATAAGGCTCCCAATAACCAATCGTGATCCCAATACGATAAAATAATGGAGGGGGTAAATTACACCCCACAACAGGAGAGGTCGGATTGGGCGTATCAGGTAAACCTAAAGCACTGGCAATAACAGGCACTTTACCAATCGTCATCGGGAAAATACTTGCCCATGATATATCGGTAATTGGGTTAACAAAACGCCCTGTGCAAGTGCCTGTTGCACTATAGCTTTGCTGCACCAACAATGCCAAGCAACAACCCAATCCTATTTTGATTATTGTTGTTTTGATCAACTGCATCCATTTGCCTAACATATCTCACCATCTTTTTATTTTTTTTCCATTTACTTATTTTTTATCTCTGAGTGTTTTTAACTGTTTTTGTCTACTTGATCTACTTGATCCGCTTGCTCATTTCGTTCGTCTACTTTGTGATTAACCGCTAATTTCAATGACTCATGAGCCACATTAAACGATTGAATTTTGAACTGGTTATTTTCCTGAGATACCATGCTTGGCACATGCTTAATGCCAAATTGATCACTTAATTTGCCATATTGATCAAAGTAAACGCGTGTGTTTACTGCGGCTATCGTGTCTTTTAAATTTCCACCGGTCATCACCAGTTTATAACTTTGCTTTTTGGCATTCATCTCAACAAGGGTTTTATTGAGCCAATTAACCTGTTGCATGTCATCACCATTAAAAAAGATGAAATGCCCTTGCCATTTCGGTAGTACAAAATGATATTGACGCAAAGGCTCAGGATACGTGCTACTATCCATCGAGTTAAAGCGTGTGCCTTTATGATAAAGGATATTGCCTTTGCCATCGTAAACATCCTGTGGCAAGGTATACATTGGCGTATAGTAAAATACTTTCGGATCAGTTGTCGTCCCCAGACGCACCGGTTTGGGTCGCAAAATAGAGGCTTTAACACGTGCCTTTGCCTCACTTTCTAGTTTGGCAAGCTCACCTGTTTCCTGTAAATACAGTAATCGATCATGAATAAAGTCCAGCATATTCTGCTCAAGTATTTCGTATACATGACCATATTGTCCTAAGTTCTTGCCAAAGCTTATGCCGCTGATTAATAACAAGACCGTAAGGCTAGTAATAACCAGCTTGTATAGTCTGAGCAGCAACGATATAATTTTATCTAATTTAATCATTTCTATCTCTTTATTGTGCTATGAAAACATTATTAACATTGATATTGCTTACTAACATTTCTAATGCAATTGCATTTAGCAATATGCAAGAAGCCATTGCCTATCACAAAGAACAATGTGATAACGCAAAAAAAGTAAATGATGATAAAAAACAACAGTTAGAATGCGGAAAGTTTAAAACACTCTCCGCAGCTTACAGTCTTATGTTGACGAATGATTACACTTCTGCGCAATCTCAAACATCGCTATAGCATTCTCTTGTATTGCTTCTTTCGAGGTTAAAGTGAAAAAATCACTCACTTCTTCTGAATTAAATATACTTGGAAAGAAAAATAGAAACATTGGTTTTAAAACTCTTTTATCTTTTGCCATCATGGATAGCCAGCACTGATCTTCATTTTTAATCACATCTGAGCGCACGTTATGTCTAACCAAAAGCCCTTGGCACTGTGCATAATAATCAACTAACGCACTAATGCTTAATTCGTATTTTTCTTTACCATATTTTTGAATGAGCGCATTGGCATTCATCTGGCTATCTTCAGACTCAGGCTGAATAAGTGATTGTATTAACCTGCTGTCTTTGGAATATTTATCTAAAAAACACGCATAGGTTTTGGCAAATTGCTCTTCCCCGCTTTCATTTATTTTATTTGCAAATGCCATAGGATTAAGACACCAAAGACCTATGAACAAAATACTTATTTTCTTTAACATAACAATCCTCACTCTATCTTAAAATCAATTTGATTAAAAACCTGCGCCTGAATCTCAGACGTCACATCCTCGACACCCGCAACCACCGCCCCACTGACTAACACAATCGCATGATGTTTTTTACCATACGCCTGATTGACGCGGGTTAATGCATCGGCAAAATCACGTGATAAATCCTTTTGTTGATGCTCAGTTAAGTTTAATTTGCTACTTTCTTTGGCAAAGGTTTTGATCATGCTGGACACATCAACACTCACCATCTTTATCGGTGGCGGTGTTGTCAGCTTGATAAATGTTACACTCAACATAATCGATAACATCAGCAACAAAACTACTTGTAATCCCCGATAGATCAGGTCAAACATACGTTACCCCTCTTTTTTTTATTTTACTTTTTTTACTTTTTTTGCTTTTTTACTTTTATTGACGCAACACGGCGCGGCTGTCATAAGACCATCCCAATCCACAGGATCAATCAATAGCCTGAATCTTAAGCGCAGCATTCGCTTGATGTTGACGATAATCCATTAACGCTTGGGCTTCCTCACCATAGTAATCCCACATCACCTGCTCCACAGCCTCGCCTATGCTATAGCCTTGCTTACGATACGCTTTAATCGCTGCCATATCTTCTGGTTTGGTTGAGGTTAACACCTTGGAATACGGATCAAGATAGAAATGATGGATTGACGTGGCATTGCCATTTTTAAGCAAAAATGTCGAAAACATCGCTTCCGAGGATTTCTTAAAGCGCTTAATCTGTTCAATATCAGCGGTATCGAACAATTCTTTTTCTTTGGCAAACGCCGCAAAACTATCTCCTTGACGCATAATCATTTTAAGCTCCGATTTGTTATAGATCACCTGCAATAACGGTGAATGAAAAAACTCTTCAACTTCCTGTGTGATCGTGATTAACGTTGCCCCTTTCTTGCGATAGGTGGCAGCGCCCTCCTCAATCTTTTGGCGCAAAGCGTCTGAATTAAGATTCTTAAGGATTGCCCCAACTTCTTCAATCACAAATCCTTTAGGACGTGCGCTTTCCGATAAGATAATCCGATGATCAATATCAATCGTTAATGCCATCGTCACAGGGTTTTTTAAATGCGCGGGCACTCCCTCTGTTTCGATACAGATAAAATTCGCTTTCGGATCAAGCATAGAGGGTTTATTAAATACCTCAGGTGATGACCCTTGGCTAGTATATTTGTATAAATAATCAATCCAGTCAGCTTTTCTGCGATCAAAGGGTAACCCTTTCTCCTGTTCAGCGTGTAATTCGGATGCAATCTCTGCGACCACATCATCAACTAAGGTGTTCGTTTGCTTTTTGGCATAGGCACGTGTCACACAACCATTTAAAAAGTTTTTCTCAAAGTCAGTCACGATCTCATTCGGTCGCCCAATCATCGCGTACAATTCGGTAATCATCGATAACGAGTTTAAGAAGATTGCTTCAATCGAGATATCAGGATCATTAACTAAATCAGGATCACGCTGCATCGCTTCATAGTCCAAATGCGAAAAAGGGTTTAAATGTAAACTCGCCGCATGAATCATCTGCCCACCAATCGCCCGACACATATCCCGATAAGAACCGCCTTTATCTAAGGCAAAAACCAACCCATTATTTGACAACAAGTCTAAAATAATCGATTGCCCCAAGACCGATTTACCCGATCCCATTGATCCCGCAATCACAATATTGTAAGAGTCCGTGCCCATAATAAAGGGACTAAAATACGCAATCTGATTGGTACGTGTCGGCGTTAACAACCCGTACGATAAGCCTCGATAAGGACTTGACTTACTCTGATCATAAGCGCCTTTATAATCACCAATCATCGGTGCCATATTGGCAATGTTCGATGATTTGGCACGATGTCTGGTTGCCGATACTTTACGATCATCAGAAAGACGTGTATACATAAAGGGTAAACACGATAAAAATACCTGATTCTGCATCCTGATCGGATGAAAAAGTTCTAACCCATCACGAAATAGATTCATCGCGCGCGATACATCTGCCCGCCAGTTTTGATAATTGGTGTACAAAATCAAATCGACTGAGAAATTACACAACCGATAAATATCCCCGGCCAACCCGCGTTGTGCTTCCATATTCTCTTCCAATTCATCCTCTAAAAAAGGCATAAAGCGCCCCAGCCCTGATTGTTTTGCCCGATTTAAACTGGTAATCTTACCATTAACCTCTTTTTCAGAGGTGGCTTTACTCTCAATCTGGAAATTCAGTGACCACATAAAAGGACAAGCAAGCGCAGCACCCATCGCTTTAAAAGACGATAAATATTTCGGTAAATGCCAATGATAAATTTCACTGGGTAATTTCTTCAAGGTCAAACAAACCACACGTGTTTTTATCGGTTGATTGATGTCATGCGTTGTTGCATCATGAAAAGTAATATCGATAAAACGTGGATTGGACGCATTGATTTGCGTGGTGCGATCATAGACTTGCTGGCTTAATTCTTCATACGGATTATAGTTAATCCGTGGCAGGGTCGTTTCAGTCGTGTTGTGATTGACCATCCCCTCAACATAGGCAATCAAATCCTCAGCATCCATATCACGAAAGCTGGTACCAATCGCTGATAAATCATTCTCAGTTTCTTCTTTGACTTCCAGTAGCTTTTTTAAGTTATCTTCAACCGTATTCACAAAAAAATACGAACGATAGTTTTTTAAGTCAAATCGCGCCCCTTTACCAAATCCATGATTAAAGCCATCAGTTAACGCTTTATTCGCCATATCTGCTTGATACTGTGCCAGCTTCTCATACATCCCACCATTTTTAGCATGTATCTCACGATTGGTTTCAATCATTTCAGAGACTTTACGATCAGCCGTTAGCACAAACTGATACGCCCACTTTTTACCTGTTGGTAATTTCTTGCAAATCATTTCATTTAAACTTTCTGCAACCGAAGGAGAGCTGCCTGATAAAGGCGATATTTCGTGCGCAAAACCAAACCCAACTTTATTGCCCATATTGCCTTTGAGTTTATCCATAAGATCGCCTTGATGCTCATTGATAAAAATCTTATGCTCTCTATCAAAATAACGGTAAGGTAATTCATGGTGAAACATCGGCATGTTAGGCGATTGCTGTTGCATCATCTGTTTGATCACATCTTTATTTTTATTGTTGTTATCTCTTTTATTTACTTTATTTGATTTATTTGATTTAGAAGTAATTGATGACAGAAACCCCATGATTACACCTCACTATCATCGGTTTGAATTTGCGACACCGGATAATCAATCCAGTGTGATTTTTTCAGTACCGTATACACGATACTGGCTTCATGATAATTTCCTGCACTATCCTGATAAGGGAAAATCGTCACTTGCTGAATCTTATCGCCAAAACGCACAGGTTGCCCAATATTAGGAATTGCGTTGCTATAACCACTTAACGCGCTCTGACTAGGTGCTGAGAACCTACTTCCTGCCGCATTAACAGACCCACCGTGGTTAAGTGATGATGTATTGATCTGATTTGTTTGATTTGTTTGATTTATTTGATCAGGCAACTGACCTTGGTTGCTCATCTGATACACCTGATCCAATGAAGCACAACCGTGAATACCACCTACTTTGGTACAATCAAAATCATTACTCATCACCGCACAACCTGATAACAATACGCTCGATAATCCTAGCAGTATCAGTGCACTTGTTTTCAATTTTCTAAACATTGTTGTGACCATGTTAGTATGCCCCTAATTTATCTTGCATCGTTTTATTAAAGCGTTGGTTATAGGACAAGCTAGGCGCTCCCCCTGTTAACATCGAATGACCGTGCGACTGACTATAAGGTTTCGGCACATTCTGCATCAGCGGATTTGTCGGTGCCTGAAGCATTTGCTGCAAAGGTTGTCCATTTTGCCCATTTTGCTTTTGCTCACGTGCGCTATTGACCGCTGCCTCATAACGCTGCATCATTTTCTCATCTTCAATCGGGAAGCCCTTTAAAAAAACAATATCAACAATTGATCCCGCATTTAACTGAATAATCGGGGAATACTGCTCAGCTAATTTCAGGTAATAATCAGCAACCTTAGCTAATGCCGTCTGACCACCTTGCCCTAAGCCCGCTTGCAGCACTTTACTCGGATCAATACTCTGTGTAGCACCCAACGGTGAGACACTGGTGGTAGTTGATGACTGATTGATTGCCCCACCAACGCCTGATAAGAATCCTGATAGACCCGACATTTGAATAATCTTGCCATTTTTAAGCACAGGGATCCCACGGATACCATTCTTTCCACCCACATCAAAGGCTGTTCCCTCAACAGGGATATCCAAAATACTGCCGTCTTTACGTACCAACGAAATATTATCCAAACGCACAATGCCACGTTCAGATGAAATCCGACCATAAACCGAAGCCGTAATAAATGCGCCCTTAAGCTGAGAATGCTTGCCATTAGGTAAGATACAATTGTTATCTACCTTAAAAATAATCGGGGAGCTATCCCCTTGTGAATCAACGCCAGCATTCGCATCAGCACCACCTAATAAAGTCGCCCGACAAAACGTCCCTGTTGGCACAAAGTTCTTCCACGTGCGTTTGTAGTGATTGTCTGCCGCGGCTTGGGCTTTGTTTGCACGTTCAGCCTCAATAAACGGATTGTTAAAGTGCTGCATCACTGGAATCTCTCCTGCGGTCACCGAAGGGTAATAAGGTTGTGGTAAACCTAACGCTTGCGCATTTTTTTGATTGTTTTGATTGTTTTGATTGTTTTGATTGTTTTGATTGTTTTGATTCTTTTGTTCACTCTCTTTACTTGATTGACTGTGTGTACCATCTAGTCGCTGTCCTTTCGGTTGAGATGGGGTGTTGGTAAGCTCCGAGCTTATATGGGATGGTGCCACTGTCTGATAGTCTGCCACCTTTTTAAGGGCATCGTTTAATTGCGCTTGCAACTCAATCCTTTGCTTATCCCATTGCGCTTGCTGTTTTATCTGTGATTGACCCAACTCGTCACTTTTGATTGAGATGATACGTAATTGCTTTTGTAATTCATCAATAGTCGCCTGCTGAGCAGATAAGGCAGAGGTGTTATCCTCTTCGGTAAAGGTGCGATCTTTTACTTTAATAAAGTGATCTTTTGCTTTAGCCTTACTCACCTGATGAGCGCGCTCTGGTGTTGAAAACAAAAAAGAATACGCCGCATAAAATACGAATCCAACAACAATGCTCACAACCACCAGAATAATCACCTTTCGGCGATCTTGGTTGGGGTTGTCTGCCGAATCGACTGCATCAATATCGTCACCGTAACTGCCGCTATCATCGTGCTTAGATTGTATCGTCTGACGGCTCTCTTGCTTTTCTTCGTTTTCTTCCTTTCCTTTATTTGATCGTTTTATTTTTTGTGTTTCTTGTGTTTTTTGTAATAGTCTTAACTGTTTTAATTTACTTAGCATGGCTTACCTCATAGATTACTGGCGCACTTTTCCTTTTTTCGCTTTTTTCGCTTTTGAATAGTTAGACGTTTAACACACTGGTGTTATGGATTATCTTGCTCTGATTGAATCACGCCATAAAAATACCCAACCTCACCTTGCTTTAGTACCTTATGTGACAAGGCACCTGCGACCATGCTGCGCTGATAAAACGCTTTAGTGCTTAAGTTGGCTGGTGTATTTGCCGTGTTCTTTACCGCATAAACAATCCCCTGAAATATGCCACCACTAAAAATCTGTACAGGTTGAATCAGTAAGCCTTGTTGATCGGGTTCAACCTTTTGCTTGTTTTTATTGTTTTTATCCTTTTGATCATTAGGAAGATCAACCACGCTCCAACCATCGGTTAGCGGCTCACCATCACGATAATTAATCATCATGGTAATAATCTGTACTAACATTTCCTGATAAGGCGTTTTCTTCTCAAATTCACGCGCTTTAACACTGCTACCACCTGAAATACTAAACTCAACGGTTTTCCCGACTGCACGCTCTGGCATCCCAATCACCGTAAAATGCCGCCCGGATTCGGTCGATAAGAAAATACTAAACCCAGAAGAATAGCGTGCTGCTTCTCCTAACGTTAAATACACACTACCTGAAGGGTCGTAACTCACCCCACAAAAACCCTGTAAACAATTGGCATTGTTGATTTTGTCATTCTCTACAAACAAACGATTGGGGTCACTATTGGATAACTGCACTACCACCGTTTGATTGTTTTTAAGGGGGATAACCATTGCATCGGTTTTATCGATGATATTTGCATACATAATACTAATGCCACTTACCGTCACCAATAAGCCTAATACAATCTTGTTAATCGCCATGAGACATCCTCTTTTTATAGCTTTATTTTTTTGTTGCCTTATCTTGATTACTCTCTAAACGATAATAATCAATGATAGATAGATGACCTTGGTTGTAATCAAAAGTTAAAAGATACGTTTGATCTTTACTGGATATCTGTCGATTACCGACATATTTATCCAAGCGCCCCGTGATTTTGACCGATAAGTCATGCGGATTAATTAATTGTTCTCGTGGGTAAAACGCTGAGGTAATCCGTCCACGCTGTACCGCCTTGATTTCCTCATCTAATTCAACTGACACTTGTCCATAGATGCTTGAATTAACATGCGTTAAAAAGGTTTTAAAATGATTGTCAATATTGCTTGGGGTGATGTTTAAACGCAAACTCACCAAAAACAACCCCATTTGCTGCAAGTAAGCCGCATCAGGCATGACATCTGAAATGGTCATCTGCTGGGTTAAAACAGGTGGCATCAATACCACTGATTTGTGTCCAATCGCACGATAGACTGCAATGCTCATCCCAACTAAAGCCACTGCCATTGCCAAAAGCACAATGGTTAAATAACGGTTCATTTTTTTAAAATGTGCTAATGAACCTTGATACTGTTGATATTCCATGCCTTATCCTCGTTATACCCAAGAAAATTATTGTTCAATATGTCTGTTGTTATGCGCTAATTAAAAAATAAAAAAGATGAGCGTAATCAAACAAACTAACTCAACCAATACTTATAGTCAGAGGGTGGCGTTTTCGGGAAAAAGTTGCGTGAAATGGTCGCGCTCGTGTACCAATAAATCCCTACCATTAAAAAGGAAGCGCCATATTTGCTTTTGAGATATTTAATGGTAAACACCCACGTGCCTGCAAAAATAAGTGAGCTTAATAACCACGATAAAAACAAGCCCACCAAAATAGCTGTAAATGCAGGAATAAACTCATCCATCGTACAGCCTAAAATACGCCGTGGTTGATTCAGAAATTTAGATACGCGATAAAAATCGCCTTGTTCTGAGCGATCCATCCTCAATACCTCTTGTTAAGATCAGTTAAAATAAACCAGCGTTATAAACGGCTAAAGCACCCCACACCGAACCAATAATACCAATACCTAACACAATATGCTTTTGCACAAACATGACAATCAAGCCAGAAACTAATGCCCCTACAGCAAACATCTTCTGAATCCAGGAAGCAGGACCTGTCACCGTATCAATTTGTACTATAATTTCCTTATTACCAGCATAACTGAATCCAGTCATCAGCATCATCACCACCATGACAAAACACAGTGCTACCAACCATAATTTACTCTGTTCAATAAAGTGCTGAGAAAACACACGCCATTGGCTGTTTTTTGTTCCTGCCTCTGCTTTTGTTTTTACGTCTATTTCGGTTGTAAGATTAAAAATTTGATGATTCATAATGGTTTATCCTCTTTGTTTGATTTTTTAATTTTGGTTTATTTTTTTCTACCTAATTCATTACCTTTAATGTCTGAATGAATAATCGATGCTTCTGATTAAAATTGTATTTGCATCTTCATATCCCCTCTTTTTTCACTCATTGATTCACTTAACGACTTAAAACGTGCCGAATGATCTGCACGATACACATAATTTTGTACATGATTGACTTTCTCCTGATAGGCTTTAACCGTTGGCACTTCAACTTGTTTATAAATCGGTAACGGCTTGGTTTGACTGGCACAGCCTGTCATCAACATTAAAAAAACTAAAACCATAATCGCTATTGCAATACCAATAAACGATGAGATCCACCGCCAACGTAAGTTGCTATCGCCTAATATCGAATGCTTTTTAGAATACATAACTCACCCCGATACTGATGCGATCGATTGATGGTGAAGCCTGACGCGACTGATAAGCTCGATCACTAGCAACACCAAAGTAATGCAAGTAGCTTGCATTCAACGCAACCTGATTTGTGATTGACCACGCCATTTGCGCCCCAACAATCGGTTCAAATCGACCAAAGTAGCCTATGGCTGGATTGTTTTCAACCCAACCGTAGACGTACCCAGCCCCCACCGATATTCCCACTAAAAATGTGTTACTAACCGCAAAATGATATTGTCCAAGCAGGTAAAGATCATACAATGACACGTTGACCTGTCTGTTTAACGTCCCAAATTGTGCAAAACTCGATTTGGCATTGGCATTTAAGCCAATTTGATACCCCAATAGATTCTTTTGATTCAAATAAAATGCCTGTCCGCCAAACACACCAAAACCATAATGACCGCTACTTTTGCTTGAATGAGCTAATGATGCCTGTGGTATTGAGTAATTAAAGGTGCCACCTAAAAACGATTTATCATTTTTACCATGAGGATCATCACCATAATAATCTTGATGATCGTTTGCTTGATAATAACTGCTTAAATCATTAATTGGCTCCAGCCGATAGCTTGCCGCATACAACGGATGAATCGTTACACTGCCAAAAGCAAAAAGCGAGATCACTGCTACCCTATGCATAGCACGACAAAAGCCAATAGGTTTAAATATTCTCATGATGATTCCTTAGATTGAATGAATATTGAATTAACTAAAAACTAAAAAAATAAAATATATTTAAAAATAAAGAAAATAAGCGCAGTAAATACTGTACCTTAGCTGCTACTTATCCTTGCGATTATATTGATTTTTCTTTTTTACCCATACGCCAATACATGAGGATATCACCACGACAACCAGTACAACAAACGCAATAAAATAGCTTTTATCACTTGCGCTAGGGGTCACATAAAATAAAACAGATACAATCAACACAAGCTTAAAAAACAGAAAAATCGGTACCGATGCTTTATTTTCGTACTTGCGGTAGGTTTTCCAACCTTTTTTCACTTTATCTAATGATTTGGACATAATTACCTCACTTTATTACCTCACTGTAGAGTGTTTAAATTTTTAGAGTATAGCCTTACTCAAACAGCTGTTGAGCTGCTTTAAACTCAATTTCAATTTTTTCTGCTTCTTCACTTTCAGTAACGTCTTCACCGTCCATAATTATTGACCTCTTGATTTAAAACAAAAACCCCACATTAAGAACAGCTACCGCTATCAAATGGTTTTTTGTAAAAAACAATAACTGTGCTTAATTGAATGGCTTTAATGACCTTATTGACTTGATTAACTTCCCTAATATTATAATTTTACAAACACAAATAGCTTAAAGTGCCTGATTGTTGTCAGCCCCCACTAAATACGATTTATAAGGACAATTAGTTAAGGATATTTGTGTTTGCTAAAAGTTGTTTAGAATTATCAATTTATTGCTAGCTGCCTACATGCCTGACGATAAGCTTGTCGATTTGACATCCCCTTAGTCCTCTTATAGGCAAGTGCTAAGCTGCGCACTGTTTCGTCATGAATAGCAAGCTTAATCTTTTTACCTATATTTTTGCCTTTGTTGCAAATTTGTCTGGCTTTATCATAAGCGCTTTGTCTTGTGATGTTGGGATTGGTATTCATTAGCTCTTTTGCTTTGCAATTGATCTTATCACTATTATATTCTTCACTTGCTCCAGTATAGGTTTTATGTGACTGAATTAACTTGAGTTTTGATTTATTGAATTTTAAAATCATCCTGTCTCTCTCCTTTTCATTAAATACACTAATGAACACTGAGCCTATATAATCAATGCACATTGATATATTTAATGATAAAAAAATCCCCCACTCCATTTGGGCAACTTGCTAGATGAGCCTCGACTTTAGTCACGCGTTTAACGCTTTAGGCTGATTTGACGGTACTTGTTACTTTCCCAACATCATATCACAGCGGTTGTTCTATTTTTTGCATTATTGTTAGTGCTAATAATTGCAAGCTCACTTTTACCTGACCGCTATAGAGTGATCAGGTTGACGGTGTGATAAACCGACCAGTTCAAAACTGGATATAAACTTATTTGCTCTGTTTAAAATCACCGCTTAACTTTCTTGGATCAGCCAGCGTATAACCCTTGCTAATCAAATACTTGCCAACAATCTCACTGATAGCATCCGTAATCGTTGTATCGTGATCCAGGCAATATTGACGCAATGGTCGATGTACCTTTGCACGAAGCTGGATGTTTTTTGTTAGCACAAAACACTCCTTTATTCTCGTTGTTAAACAGGTTCATTTGACTGAAATAAAGAAAAGCGAATCGGATAGACCTATTTACGAATAAGCAAATCTCGTCTAATATTGACCTGCTGATCTTTGATCAGTTCTTTCTTAGGGCTTCACTCTCTAGTCGCCAAACTTTCGGTGAAGTCCTTCTTGTAAATTTTTAGTCATTTAATTAAATCTTAACTTTAACAATGCTGGCTAAACGATATGCTTTTCAATTACTGCCTAGATAACATAAGTCTTTTTCCGCTAAAATTTTATCAGCAAAGTTGAAACCCATCTTCTAAGTTTAAACATCAATAGTTAAACAAATTATAAAATAACATTAATTTATTGTATTAACAATTAATTTGTATGTAAACAACTTTTTTGCATAATTCTTTTTAATTTGTTTTTAAACACATTTTTTGCTATTTTATAGCTCATGATAAAATATAGATATTCAAATAATGTCTGCACAAAAAGAACCTGAAATAAAACCTCTTGAAGTCAACACTCTCACCAAAAAGTTTGCCGTCATTTTAAAAAGACTCATTATCGAAAGAGGTATTACTATCAGCGAATTAGCTGATGCAACAGGTATTTTACCAAATACTCTGCATCAACTTACCATGGCTAGAGGTATTCCCAAAGTTCAAACGTTAATTCCATTAGCCAGATTTTTTCATGTTTCTATTGAAGAAATTATAGGAGAAGAAAAATTAAACTACCAAGTTTTCCCATCTTTACGTGATACCTCAAGCAAAATTGACCTGAAATTAGAATGGCATAAAAAGTATTTTTTACAATGTGTCGAAGTTTATGACAAAATAGTTAAAGAAAAAAATATTCCTTTTATAGATACCAAAACTTCTGTAAAAGCCATCAGCGAAATTTATGAATTTTCTCTCTCAAAAAAACTAAATTCACCTGATCAGGTTTTTGCAGAATGGATTATTAAGCAATATTTCTAAATAGTATAAAAAAACCTGCTAAATAATCACTATTACTGTCCATCTGAGCTTTTTTCCTTTAAATACAAAGTAATTTTATAATAACCCGAATGCTGCTTTCCAAAAAGCTTATCATGCTTGCGTTTATACGCTAACGCGCCATGAATATCATATCTATCTAATTTGTTGATAACCATGCTGATATATAAATCACTAATATCCTGTACTGCTTTATAGGTGAAATATTTATTTGATAATCTTTCTGCGTACAGATAATAAGACTCTGCTTCAACATAATTGCCTAAGCTTCTCAGTATATCGCCTTTTAGCTTAATTGCCTGTATCACAATAATAGGGTTAATTTTAGCATTCGATATATCATCACCTTGAATATGTGGTAATACTTTGTCTATATAAATATTGGCTTCAGTAAACTCACCCAGTGCAAAAAGACAATCTGCTTTAGCAAAATACAGCTTATTCAGAAAATAATTATGCTCTCCATAAAATGAGATAATATCGTGTTCCATTTCAGTTAATTTCGTTAAACTCTCGTTTAGCGATTCTTTTGCCTTAATCATCATACGATATTTATCAAGTAATAAAGGAATGGCAAACACATTCCCTTTTTGATATACCATGTTATTACTGTCATTAGAAGATGCCGACTCGGTAGCTGTTTTTTCAATATCTGCCGCTTTTTTAAAATCTCCCTGATGGTAATAACCTATTGATTTTGAAGCCATTAAAATGGTTAAAAAAGCTATATTTGCTGACTTATCTTTAGCAATAATATCTTCACCTTTAGCAACATAGATTAATGCTTTATTATAATCACCCTGATATGCATACACCTGAGACAGTCTTGTTGCCAACATTAATTTTTCTCTATTAATCGACTGCGAATGAATTTGTTCAATTAAATACTCAGCTTCTTTTGCTTGCTGTGTTGAAAGCTTATAATCTGCTAACATCCAGTCTGTATAGGTACTCTGCATTAATAAAAATCTTGCCTTAACCAAACTATCTACCTTACTTTTCTGATCTTCAAGTTTCGCTATTAACTGAGTTATTTCATTTATCACCTTATTTGCTGCTTGCTTATCTCGCTGATTAGTCAGTACAAATTCCAATTGTTTAGTCTTTAATCGAATTAACTCATTATTAACAAAGCCAAACCGTTGCGCATGCTGATACAATTTCTCAATGTGCTTAATAAAACTTCGCTGCTTCGCTATAAACACATTTAGATAGAAAATATCTTCTGAAAGTAATGAATTAATACTAGCAATAATCTTAGGCAATAAATACTTTAACTCATTCTCATCAAAGTAAAAATTAAACGCTCTATGAAGCTCATCATGACATCTAAAAGATGCTTTACTATCAGAATACTCAATTAAACCATATGCCATCAAAATATGTATTGCCTCGCTATATTTTACCTTATCAATAGATAAATAGTTCAGAAGTAAATCTTCAGGAATGCTTTTATTATCAACCAGTGTCATCAATTTTAATATCTCGATCGCCAAAGGATAATCTTGACTTATTTTTTCTAATGAAATGTTAACGGTTGTCTGTAATGTCATCCCATACCGATCAACATAGTTTTTACCAAGACGTGAAACGACATCTCCCTCTATTTTCTTAATATCACCAACACAACTCTTATATAATCCTATATAATCTTTCACCGTGATGGGCAACGTTTCTATGTAGGCAAAAGCAGACGCTATTGACAAAGGATAATCACTAAGTAATTCCGCCAACATCTGATGACTGATTAGATCATCCCTATTCTCTGGATTAGAAAATTGCTTTAAATACTCCAACGATTCCTTTCGAGTAAATTGCTTAATATTCATTTTATGATCACCTAAAATTACGGTTCCGTCACGATTGGTCAAAATTAGCTTAACTTGAGCCATTTTAGCAATCTGTGCAACAAATTTTTCTAATACAATTAAATTTTTATCATAATCATCTAAAATAATCAGCCAATGATATTGAGATGATTGAATAACTTCCTGAAGATGTTTTAGATCAACCTCAATTTGCTTGCTGAGGATGATCTTATTTTCAACAGAAGCAGATTCATTCCATTTTTCTATCATCAACTGAATCTGTTTCGTCAAATCTTCGTTTGATTTAATCCACCACACAATCTCATAATCATTGTGATATCTATAAGTATACTGCTTTGCAATTTGTGTTTTACCAATACCACCAGAGCCATACAGTGTGATTATGTTGTGCTTTAATAAATAAGTGTGCATATTTGTTAAATAATCATCTCTACCAACAAACAGATTGTTAGCCATCGGGACATTTACCATTAAAGCAATATCCGCAAAACAAATCGAAAAAGTTTTAAATATTAAAAATAGCACTATTGGTACTTTTTGCAGCATCTTCATAATTCTTCCTTATCAAACATAGCTACAACATTATATTCTTTGGTCGTTTGATTCAAAGGTAACTTTATCAGTATCTGCTTTCCCTGATACTTTGATACTTCTGTAACAATTTCAATATAATGCTTTTCTATAAAGCAAATGATCTGTTGATTAGTGAGTTTAAAGTAATGAAAATAATCTGATTGCGTCACTTCTTTGCCACTAAATCGGTTTTCTTCAGCAAAAACATAACAATTATCAGAATAAACACAATGAATATAATTATCATTTTCCACATCAAGCTTAATACTAATTTCACCCTTTTTCTGTATATTAGAAATTGCTTCTCCTATAAAATGCAACAGCAAAGTTTGCAATGCAAAAATATTAAATTGATGTTGGTAGACCGCTTCATCAATAGAAGTAACAACGTTTAAATTCAAAGAACGTATCTCTTGATCAAAAGCGTTAACCAATGAATCAATCCTATATCGGTCAATAAAATCACAATAATTGGCACCATGGTGATACTGCAATAATTGACAATACAATCCTTTTTCATCCGCAAACGCTTTGACAACTCGTTGATGCTTTTTGTGTTGACGCATTAATTGACGTTTATGTCTTCTAATTATCAGCACCACAATACTACTGCCGATAAAGAAATAAACATACTTTGCGATATTAAATTGCGAAAATATTGGTTTATCAGGCACTAATACCCACGTTGTTTTATTTAAAAATTGGATTGTAAAAACTTTCTTATCATAATGCCTTTCTACCGCATAGTGGTCTTCAAACAATAATACATCCTCAGACAATAACGCTGAAAGGTAATTTTCTAATGCGTTGAAACTAACTTCAATACAGACTCTGCCATTAATAGTATTATCTAAGTAAATTAGAGGTTTGCAGTAACTAAAAAGGTTATTAACCTTGCTTTTATTGCGATAATTAGCAATTCCAAGTTGATTAATAAACATTGAATCATTTCCGTCATACCAGACAATATTGACCCATTCAGCACTTATTTTTTCTAAAGTCGCGTAATACTTTCTGATGGTTTGTAATATCACTTCCTCAGAAGGATTTTTCTGCTTTTTATTCTGTACAATCGCTTCGGTCAATTGATCAATTAGATGAACATAACCACTTTGAAGATACTGTAAATTTTCATCTATTGTAGCTTGTTGTTGGAAAAATTCATATTTTTTATCCTTATACAAGGATGACAGGTCTATGTAAAGTGCAATGGCTAAAAAAATAGTACAGAAATACAGCACCAATTTGTTATCAGTCATATATTTTTTATTGCAAAAAAAGGCACTATCTTTCAATATAAGTCACTACTTTACGCATCATTCAACCGATTTTTAGTGTCGATTTTCATACATACTAAATTCTCTAACCGCAAAACTACAAAACTATCCTTTGAAAATCAAGCTTACATTACACATTCAGCCATTTTGTTGTTTATTTATTTGCTTTAGCTGTGTCTGGTTAATCATTTTAAGTTTGCTTAATATCTCTATTTATTTTTTCAAATCTCGCAAATACTCTTCGCGGGTTATTCTATACAAAATATGTTTTGATAGCGGGCTATTTTTATCCCACAACGTATGATTGAAGTATTCTTGATAAAACTTCATACCTATTTTCTGCATTACCCTTATTGATCCTGTGTTTATAACTGGCGAATAAGAAACAATCTCATCGATACATAATTCGATCAATCCATAATTTAGGACACCCTTAGCTGCTTCGGTAGCATACCCTTCGTTCCAATATTGTTTATCAAGCCTCCAACCGACCTCATAACATGGCGTAAAAAAAGATTTAAAATTATGATATGTAATCCCAACAGAACCAATAAAAGTATTGTTTGATTTAGATACACAAGCATATACCGCTAAGTCATTATTTTCATACTTTTTTATCACATTTTTAACAAAGTTTAATGTATCCTCAAATGTGTATATCTTCGGAAAAAATCTCATAACTTCTTCGCATGAGTTTATTTCCGACATTCGTTGAACATCTGATAATGCAAAGCGCCTTTTGTTTCTAACTCTTTAATCATGGCTCTAAGTTAAAGTTTACTTGATATAATGGCTTACCATATAAATTGCCAACTTCATCTATTTGATAAATAGATATTGCTTTTGCTATGAATGATAGTGATTGTGGTTGAATAATTTCATTTAGGTTCCTCAGTAAACTTGGATCATTCTTACCGTACACAACTGTAATATGAGGATTATTATTATATGGCAAATTAAAATCTCTCCATGCTCCACCAACATGCATCTCTTTTAAATCTGCAACTCCAGCTTCAATATCGTCAAGTGTTTGCTTCATTGGTGCATCTGGTTGAACTTTATTCGTCATATAGGTTGTTAATCTGTCAAAAAAATATTTGCCATCAGATACATTGAGAAATGTATTTCCACCGCCACCTTTAGTGAAGCTGTTTTGCATCGTAACTACATATGGAAACGTATGTTCAGCAATTGATTTAACTGCTTTTTGTAACTGAATAAATTTATCGCCTTTGTACACCCCTTGAACTATAGTAATATGAGGAGTTGTTGTTGGACGAAATTTAGGGTTTTGGTATGCTAAGTCATTAGCTTTATGTAATATTTTAATTAAGCTTTGGTTGGAGACAATAACAACAACACCATACTCATTTTGATATACATTACGTTTGCTTTGTTTATTATCGATTCCTTTTATTTTTAATTTAGGGTGATATACACCATCTTCCTTACTTAATCGTATTATTTGATCTGCTTGAGTTTTTTGCGACAAATCATAGGCTAAAATAATTGTTGGTAAAATTAAAGTATAGATAGTGATGATTTTTATTATTCTCATTCTACTTAGACCTTTTCATTGAAGGTTTGACGTTGTTTATTTTTGGCTATTGACTCTTTTGGCGATAAAAACAAGGTTGCATTTAACACTTCAATATTTTTATATTCATTATCGTACTTATTTGAAATCAATATATCATTATTAAAAATGTATACTGATGTTTGCCCTGAGTTTATTACTGCTAAATATCCGTTATCTTTTAGATACTTAACACACTTAGCTAAATATGGTCTTGTCTTTTTTAAAGCAGTTTCTAAGACAGAGCTTAAGGCAACAACTACATTATCGTCATTACTATATTTTGATAGAAATAGGAATATTCTCGCCGCTGTAGGTTTTTCTTCAATTAATCTTTCAATACCACCTACTTTATCGAAAGAAAAGTAAATTCCCTTTTTCATATATACACGCTTATCAAATATTCAAGATACAGAGTGTAATAAAGAAAAAATCAATCTATCTTAGATAGATTGATCTATTATATTATTTATCCATTAGATAGATTGCAAAACGCTGAATATAAAACAATCTAACTTAAAAGCTTAATTAATTAGCTTTAGCTATTATTTGCTGTACACCTTATTATATAAGGAGATTATAGAGGTTTGATTATATTTATAAAAGTAACTAAATGGTAAGATAAACTAAAAGAATGGTGAGATAAACTAAAAGAATGGTGAGATAAACTAAAAGAATGGTGAGATAAACTAAAAGAATGGTGAGATAAACTAAAAGAATGGTGAGATAAACTAAAAGAATGGTGAGATAAACTAAAAGAATGGTGAGATAAACTAAAAGAATGGTGAGATAAACTAAAAGAATGGTGAGATAAACTAAAAGAATGGTGAGATAAACTAAAAATAAAATATATATATTTACATTTAGTTAAATAAAAATTATAGTTAAGAGTATGAGAAATTATAGTTAAGAGTAGTTGTGGATTTATAAATTTATGAGAATGATGATTAATAATCAGGAAATTGATCTAGATAAAATGCAGGCTTACATCCCATCTTTACTATCTGAGATAAGAGGTCATAGTACATGGAATGTCAATCAAATAAAGGTGTTTGTATATATACTATCACACTATTATCGAGAGAAAATAAAGATAACATCAAAAGAATTGACTAATGAAGATATTGAGAGTGTTGATCTTGGGCATTTATCTAGGAATCTTAAGCTCTCTAAAGATGACATTATTTCGTTAACTGGAATCACAAAAGCACATTTTGCTAGAGATATTAGAAAAATAACCGAGGGATTAAAATCTTCCATAGCAACTTTACCGAATCTTGATGATATTTTAAATAAAAAATCATATATACAGCGAAGTTGGTTTGAAGAATTTAAATATAATGATACTGTTGGATGTATAGAAGTTGAGATAGACAAAAAAGTTTTTCCTTACTTATTAGTTTTTTGTCATTACACACGAATTAAAATATCAGATGTACTTAAGTTTAAAAATAATTATACTTTTGATACATACATCATTCTAAAGTTGAGGCTTAATCAATACAAAAAAAAAGATGAATTAAAATTAGCGGTTGAGGATTATAAAACTAGAGTTGGTCTACATAATGTCTACAGTACAAATTATTCAATGTTTAAAAAAGCTGTGCTACATAAAATAATAGGTGAAATAAATGAGACTGATATATATGTTAACTTAGAGGAGATTAAAACAGGAAGAAAAGTTACTACAATTGTATTTGAGTTTGGTGAAAAATCTATTTTTAGTGAAAAACTAGAATCATTATATACTGATAAAGTAGATAAAAATTCAATAGTATCAGAAAAAGCAATTATAAAACTTGATGGTCAAACACTAATTGTATCAGCGCAACTTCATGCCTACGGTATACCTAAAAAGAAAGTTTTAGAGTATATTTCTAACTATGGTGTGGACGCTTGTAAGTTAGGAATTGAAAAGCTATTAGGCGAAATACAAAAAGGCAGAGAAATCAATAATATTAGTGGTTACCTTGTTTCTTGTATTGAAAATGCAAGCAATAATTCTGGTTCTCAAGAAATAAAAGCAACAATGGATGCAGTAGAGGAATCAACACAAGCTCGAAAAGCTCAAAAAATGGAAAGGTTTAATAGTTTTGATTCATATATAAATAAAAATGAACAGCAAATACTTGTTTTACTATCAAGACATGAAGTTAAAGAAAAAATTACTGATGAACTAGAGATTGATATGCTTAGATGCTTGAAAGATGTTGTAGCTCAGTATGAAGATTTAGAAAGTATGTCGCCATATTACTTAACACTTAGATTTAAGGGCGATATTTTAAACTACAGTAAGATTAAGTCTTTTGTTGATGAACTAGAAGTTGCTAGCAAGGAAGAAAGGATTGCAAAGCTTAAAGCAGAGTTAGAAGCGAAAAAATCAGAATTGATGGAAGCGAGCGAGCAAACTAAAGGACTGGTAGAAAAAGAAATCATGATGCTTAGAGTGGCTATTGCGGATTTGGTTTAGTAAAAAGTTACGCGCGTAACTTTATATTTAAATAGTTGACTAGTAATTATAAAGATAATATAATATTTTTGTGTTTCATTAATGGAGTATTAATTATGTCTAAAGTTATAGCTGTTATTTCAGGAAAAGGTGGAGCAGGGAAAACAGCAACAAGTGTAAACTTAGCGTGGTCGCTAGCTAAAGATTTTAACTATAAAGTTGTAATTGTAGATATTGATAAAGATAAGCCTGATGCATTAGGTTGGAAAGAGCAGGGTATGGCTACTGGAATATCTAACTTTGATGTTGATACATTATTGTGTGAAGACTCTCCAAAAGAAATGATTAATCAGTTAAGAAATGAGTATGATTTTATTATTATTGATACGCCACCAAATTTTCAAGGAGAAGCTTTTAAAGCAACTTTGGCAAGTGACTTTGTTATTATTCCATCTTCACCTAGTCTAAGTGACCAAAAAGCCTTAATTAAATCTATGGAAATTGCAGATGAATGCAGGAAACCTTATAGATTATTAGCAGTAAGAACACAAAAACGGCATAATTTATCTCAAGAATTAATAAGCTCGATTTCAGAGCTTAATGGATTTAAAACTAATATAACTTTAAAGTCTTGTGTTATGGAAGCACAATTTCATGGTTTATGGGTTGGAGAATACCAGCCAGATAGTGATTCACACAGAGAATTCAAAAGTTTGGCAAAAGAAGTTATAGAATATATAAATTAAAAGTTACGCGCGTAACTTTCTGGAGATTTTAATATGAGTAAAAAAAATAATGGATTTAGTTTAAAGTCCGAAACTGAAAATAAAGTTATAGTGGAAAGGTTAGCAGATGCTAAAAGCGCTATGGGCTATGCTGGTTCTGTTGAAGTTATTGAGACAAGTCAAATTGATAACTGGGAATATAGAGACAGAAAAGAATTTGAGCTAGGGAATATAGAAGAACTCGCCTACAGTATAAAAAATAATGGACAAGCTCAGCCAATAGTAATAACTAATCAAAATGATGTATTTAAAGCCCAATCTAACAAAGAAGCAAAATACGTTGTAATCGCTGGTTATCGTAGATGGCTTGCTTGTAAAAGCATAAATATAAAAGTTGAAGCTATTGTTAAAGAATTTTCATTCCGTGATGCAATTGCTTGTGTTGTAGATGAAAATAGAAAAGAAAGTGTATCTGACTATTCAAAAGGTATTTTCTATTCAAATATTTTAAATTCAGAAAAAATAACACAGGATGATTTAGCACACAAAGTAGGTTTAACACTCTCGTCTATTAAGAATTTTATATCCTTTTCAAGGATACCAAGTGATATAGTTAATGCTATTAATGATATGAGTAAAGTATCATCACGGACATCAATTGAAATTGTTTCGCTAGCAAACAAAGGCGACAAATACCACAAAGCATTAATAGCTATAGCTGATAAGATTAAATTTGGATATGGTGAAAAAAGAATTAAGCAAGAAGTCGATAAAATTTTAAATAAAAAAGAGAGTGTGGAAAATAAAGAAAAAACGATAAAAAGCAATGATAAAATTTTAGCTCGTATTTCAGGAAGAAGAATTAATTTAGACAACAATATTATAGCTAAAGATAACTATGATGTGTTTATAAATGATCTTGAAAAATTAATGATTCAATATTTTGGGTAAAGCAATGTCTGATAGATTAGAAACACTTAAAAAAAGTCAAAGAAAAATCAGGGAAGCTTTAAAAGAATCTGGAAAAGTTCAATTTTCCGATTGGCTGAATGGAGACACTTTAGAGAAAATTGGGGAGTTGAAGAAAGCTTTAAATTTTCGAAGAAAGGGTGAAGTGATAGATAAAATTGTATCCCATTACTATGAAGAGCATACAAACAAAAAATAGTTACGCGCGTAACTGAAATTATAATCCTTTCAAATTTCCCAAAAAGTATACCTTACGTAACTATTTACAAACCTTTATTTGACGTTTCTCAAAATGTAGTCCATAATTAAATGTATCAAAACTTTAAGGGGTTTGTTATGCAACCAAAGCAAATTCATTTGATTAACCAAAAACTTAATCATTTGCCAGCTAAATATTTTTCAGAAGTTGAAAACTTTATAGATTTTCTTCAACAAAAAGATACTAATCAAAAATTACGTAAAGACTTTTCTGCAATGTCTGAATCTAGTTTTAAAGGTGTATGGGATAATGACGAAGATGAAATCTATAACAATTTATAATGTTGGCGATGTTATATTGGTGCCATTTCCATTTACCAATCTACGAGCTTCTAAAAGGCGACCTGCGGTGGTTGTAAGCAAACAATCTTATCAGAATGAAAGGCGAGATATAATTTTAATGGCAATTACAAGTCAAATAAAAATGCCACTGGGCTATGGTGAGTGTGTGCTATGTCAATGGAAACAAGCTGGTTTACCCAAGCCATCAATGCTTAAACCTTTGATTGCTACGATAGAGCAAGATAATATCTTAAAAAAACTTGGAACCCTAACAAGTGTAGATATTGATAAGCTTAGCAATGTGATGTCGGATTTATTTGAAAGATTGGAATCTCAGGCATGACAGCAGATAAATTATTGGCATCACATAAAAGCCAGTTTATAGGTTACGCTCGAGTATCTTCAGCGGGGCAAAATTTAGATGTGCAGTTATCTAAGTTAAAGGCTTATGGGTGCGACAAAATATACAAAGAAAAACTGTCAGGATTAGATCAGAACAGACCAGAATTAGCAAAATGCTTAGACTATGTTAGAGAGTGTGACACTTTAGTCGTAACAAGATTGGATAGGGTGGCTCGTTCTGCATTGCATCTTGGTCAAATAGTCGAGTTATTGGAAGTAAAAGAAGTTAATTTTGTTGTCATTGATCAAAATATTGATACAAAAACACCTCAAGGCAAACTAATGTTCCAGATGCTCGCTTCATTTGCTGAGTTTGAGCAATCATTAAGGAAAGAAAGGCAAATGGATGGAATTAAGCAAGCAAAGAAAAATGGTGTAAAGTTTGGCAGACCATCAACGCTATCAATGGAAAAAGCAGCAGCAGTATTAGAAGATATAGGTACAGATTTAAGTGTCCAAGCTATTATGGATAAACATGATATATCTAGGCGTTCTTACTATTCAATAAAAACAGGAAAATACAAAGAAAAACTTTGCTAATTTGTATAAGTTTAGACTTGACCTGACAGTTGCCTATTTTTCAAACGCAGTTTTTGTCAGATATGTGTTAGGGCTCGCTTTTATAATCACTCGGACCCGCTTTTATCGCTCAAAGTGGGACCACATTAATTGACTAGTCTGAAAATGATAGTCTAAAATAAAAATCTAGAATAATTTAAAAGGTTTTAGGATTATGCCAACCATTGCCGAAATATTTGGTTATTATATAAGAATGTTTTTTGATGACCATAACCCACCACACATTCATGTCTACAAAAAGCATGATTGTGTTGCGATATTAGAAATAAGTACTGGCAATATTCTTCAAGGTAATCTTAAAGTTAAAGATAAGGCCTTATTGAAAGGCTGGGTACTAGATAATAAAAGTTATTTAATCGACACGTGGAATAACTATCAATTAGATTAGAGGTGCAATTATGCTTAGGATTGATTCAGCGGATTATATAAAAGACTATTTAATGTGGTTAGAGTTTGATAATGGTGTGAAAGGTGTTGCTGATTTTTCGCCCATAGTAAACAAGCCAAAATTCTCCTTTTTAAAGGAAGAGGATAATTTTATCAGATATGGTTTACTCGATACCGTATATTGGCGAGTTAGAGATAGTGAGCAACACGTTCAAGAAGAACTTGATTTAGCGCCTGAGTATATCTTAGAAAAATTAATGATTCTTAAAAACACTAATAACCATGAGCATTATAATTTTGGAGCTAAGTAAATGTCATTGATTGGTTATGCGCGAGTATCTACTAAAGAACAATCATTAGATATACAAATAGAAAAGCTCCAAGCTTATGGCTGTCAAAAAATATATCAAGAAAAAGTCAGTGGTGTTGATGTGTATAAGTTTAGACTTGACCTGACAGTTGCCTGTTTTTCAAACGCGGTTTTTGTCAGATATGGTTGAGCAATTCAACCTTCTCTTGCCAGTGCGTTTTCCCATCAGTAAAAGTTGCTATTGGTGTTCTGCCACAACACATTTTGCCTTGATGAGTCCTTTGATGATTATACTGA